>CAWEZA010000110.1:0-66587 GCA_963813125.1 uncultured delta proteobacterium
TGTCCCGGTCGACCTGGTGGTGGCGGGCATCCTGGCCGTGGCGGCCCACGGTCCCGACCCGTCCGGACCGACCGTGTACCACGTGGCCTCGGGCGTACGAAACCCGCTGCGCTACGGCCGCCTGGTCGAGGTGGCCACCGAGTGATCAACGAACACCCCCTCTACGACGACCGGGGCCAGCCCATCAAGGTCCCGATCTGGTCACTGCCCGGCCGGGGCCGGGTCCAGCGCCAGCTCGAGCGAGCCGACAAGGTGATGGAGGCGGCCGAGCGGCTGCTGACCGCGCTGCCCATCCGGGGTCGCAGGCCGAGCTGTCGGCCCGCCTCGAGGACCGGCCACCATGGTCAAGCGGGCCCTCGGCTACGTCGAGCTCTACGGGGCCTACGCCGAGACCGAGGCCCGCTACCGCATCGACCGCCTGCTCGGCCTGTGGGACGACCCCCACGAGGAGGACCGCCGGGACTTCCTGTTCGACCCGGGCGTCATCGACTGGCGGGACTACGTCCAGAACGTCCACCTGCCCTCGGTCATGGAGCACGCCCGGGTCCGCACCACTCCCACCCGCTCGGTGGTGGCCAGCCGGTCCGAGCGCAGCCTCAAGGCCATCTTGGCCCCCGAACGCCACCTGGCCGTGTTCGACCTCGAGCACACCCTTTTGGCCTCGAACGTCGTCGACACCTACGCCTGGCTGGCCAGCCGCCACCTGCCGCTGGCCAAGCGGGCGGCCTTCGTGGCCGACCTGGTAGGGTTGTTCTAAATGCGGCAGGGTATAACCCCGGGTTGCCGTTATCGACCATTTCCGCTCAGTTAGTCCGAGCGACATTGTAAAAGGGGCAGGGCGAAAGATGTGCCCTGCCCCTTTTTTCGCATTCGCATCGAAGGAGAATAAAAATGTCAATGCTGGATAAAACGTGCTCGGCATTTGTCGAGGTGCTGGCGTCGAAGGCGCCCGTCCCTGGAGGGGGCGGGGCGGCCGCCATGGGTGGAGCCATAGGAATGGCCCTTTCCAACATGGTCGGGAACCTGACTGTAGGTAAGAAAAAATATGCGGATGTTGAAGGGGAAGTAAAGGAACTCATAGCCAAGGGCGACGCTATCATCCTCAAGCTCAAAAGGCTTGTGGATCGGGACGCGGAAGTGTTCGAACCCCTGTCCAAAGCCTACGGGCTTCCGAAGAACACTCCCGAGGAGGCCAAAATTAAAGAAGAAACCATGGAGAAGTGCTGCAAGGAGGCTTGCGGCGTGCCCATGGAAATCATGCGCGCGGCTTTCGAGGGAATCAAGGTGCATGCCAGGATGGGCGAGATCGGGACCATGATCGCCATCTCGGATGTGGGCTGTGGGGTAACGTTTCTCAAAAGCGCTCTTATTGCGGGCAGTCTCAATGTGATTATCAATCTCAACACTATCAAAGACCAGCAGTTCCTGTCCACCACCCGCAAGGAAATGGAAGACCTGCTCGAAACCGGCTCCAAAATGGCGGATGACTCTCTTTCTCTGGTGTTATCGAAATTGAAGAAATAAGGAGACTTGTCGATGGCTGAACTTTTGAAGGGAAAACCCGTAGCCGATGCCATGAAGGAAGACTTGATAAAAAAGGTCGAAGCCTTGAAGGCGAAGGGGATTTCGCCCAAGCTTGGCATCATTCGGGTGGGAAATCGCCCGGACGACCTGTTTTATGAAGGGGGCGCCAAGAAGACTTGCGCGGCTCTTGGCATGGATTCACAGGTTTTTGAATATCCCGAAAACATCGGACAGGCTGATTTCGAAAAGGCCGTGATCGCAGTGGGCCAAATGAAAGAGGTCCACGGCATATTGATGTTTTCGCCTCTGCCCAAACTCCTGAACGAAAAGAAAATCAGGACTTTGATCCCGGTGGAAAAGGATGTGGATTGTTTGACCGTTGGCGGTGCGGCCAAAGTTTTTACTGACGATCCCACCGGTTTTCCTCCCTGCACTCCCGCTGCCTGTATGGAGATGCTCCATCACTTCTCCATTCCCGTCAAGGGCAAGAAATGTGTTGTGGTGGGCCGTTCCCTGGTGGTTGGAAAACCCCTTGCCATGTTGCTGCTAAGAGAGCACGGCACGGTGACAATCTGCCATTCCAGGACCGAGAATTTGCCGGAGGTATGCCAGGGCGCGGATATACTTATCGCCGCCGTTGGAAAAGCCAAGATGATCAAGGGCAATTTCGTAAAGCCCGGGCAAATAGTAATCGACGTGGGCATCAATCCCGATCCTGACAATCCCGGCAAGTACTGCGGCGATGTGGATTTTGGCGAAGTGGAGCCCGTGGTCCAGAAGATATCCCCGGTTCCCGCCGGCGTAGGGTCTGTTACAACCGTGGTTCTCTGCAAGCAGACCATCATGGCCTGCGAAATGCAAAATGGTTGATACCTGCCAATCCTTGGGCATCGCTTGTAAATAAGGCGGCCGAACCCGGTTGAGAGTTCCGGGTTCGGCCGCTTTATTTTTTTCAATTGTGAGCCTATCCAGGCTTGCCCTCCTCTTTGCGCTGTTTTTCCTCTTTAGCGAAAAATCCAGTTCTCAATTGACCGCATAAATGATAAGTATTATCATTTGGCCAGATCGATAGAATGAACGTCTTTTTTGCAAAATACGCGAAGAAATAGAGGACTGGAAGGATTGTAATTGAAAAATATTATCAAAGGGATGCACGAGCCATTATCCCCCAACGAGCTTCGCCGGCAGTTCAATGAAACCGGGTTGCGTTTTACCCCGCAGCGCGAGGCGGTTTGGCATCTTTTCGAGAGCGACCCGGCGGGTTTTACGCTCTCAAAGGCCTGCCTGATCCTTGCTTCTCGCGGGATCGGCCAGGCGACTGTGTACCGCACCACCAAGGCGCTCCAGGACCTTGGCTATTTGAGGTGGGTGCATGGACAGGGCGATGAGCACAGATTCGTTTCCTCGAGACCCGGACACAGCCATATGCTCGTTTGCCGCTCCTGCTCGAAGACGATCGAATGCGGCGATTGCGATCTTTCGGTCCTCGAGAAGCTTATCGCCACACAAACGGGATTTATAGTTGAAGGGCATCATCTCGAGTTCTTCGGTCTCTGCCCGGAGTGTTCCTGAGACAGGTCTTATCAACCATGAATAAAAATGGATCGCAGTCCGGGCAAGTTTCGACGACAGTTGAACAAAACCGGCCTGCGCTTTATCCAGCAAAGCTCGCTCTTGTCTGCGCGCTCTTCTTACTGTTGAGTGTCATTGCAATAGCGTTCCATCATCATGGCGACGGCTGCGAGCACGACGACTGCCCTGTCTGCGTGGCGGCTTTCGCCATTTGCACGGCCGCAACCGGCCCCGGATTTTTCATATACGCCGTCTTCATCACGGCCTCATGGCTCGAAGTCTGTGAGGTAACCTCGGTCTATGATTTTCAAAGTCTTTGTCTTCCCCGCACAAGGGCCCCTCCAGCCTGACTCCCTGTCATAATCAAATAGGAATCGTTCGTACGAACTCGCTGCGCAGGCATCACTGAAAGCGGCCGGGGATAATTTTCCCTGCCGCACGGGTGGTGGTGCGCAGTGGAGGGCCGACGGGAGATGGCTAATATTTCCGAGTCATGCCGAAGACTTATGGAGGTGGAAATATGTTGTCGTTTAAGAACGTTGCGGCTTTGGTGCTGCCGCTCGTTTTCCTGACGACCGGAGCGGTTCAGGCCGCCCCGGCAACGTCCGGCAGGATCGCCGGGATGGTCAGGGACGCGTTGGGAAGGCCTCTGCCCAAGGTGGAGGTAACGCTCAAAACATCCGGTGAAAAGGTTGCGGGAAGGAGCAGGACCGATGCGAAGGGCCGGTTCGTGTTCTCGGGCGTAAGGCCCGGAGTTTATGCGGTTTTAGGGGTCAAAAAAGGCTTTGAAGAGAGCACCGCGATCGCGGTGGTAAAGCCCGGGGCCACAGCCGCCACGGCGCTGACTCTGAGATCGAGGAAGGCGCTCGAGCTCTCCGTCGTGGCTCAGCGGCTGATCCAGGCCAGAAACGAATTATCGCCTGTTACGGGAGGAAGCGAATATCACATCAGCCATAGCGATATCGACACTCTCCCCCAGGGGGAGAGCACTCCGCTAAATGACGTGTTGCTGCAGGCGCCCGGCGTGGCCAATGATTCGTTCGGTCAGCTTCATATCCGTGGCGATCACGGCAACATACAATACCGCATCGACGGGGTGACGCTTCCCCAAGGAATCACCGCTGGTTTTGGCCAGGCGCTCGATACCCGGTTTGTGAGTTCGATCAACTTGCTGACAGGTGCGCTGCCGGCCGAGTTCGGCTACCAGACAGCGGGGGTCGTGGACATAAATACGAAGACCCAAATTGAAAACGGAGGCAGCATCGATATCTATGCGGGAAGCTACGAGACGGTCCAGCCCAGTATCCAGTACGGAGGCTCTGACGGAAAGCTCAGCTATTATTTTACCGGTTCATACCTCGGAGATAGCCTGGGGATCGAAAACACCACCGGGAGCCACAGCGCGATCCACGATCATACGGACCAGGCCAACGGGTTTGCATATTTGTCATACCTGCTAAACGACACCACGAAGATCAGCTTCATGTCCGGCAACTACGAGGGCTGGTTTCAAATTCCTAATAACCCGGGACAGACGCCCATTTACAGTCCGGGGGCCGCGGGCGTAACGAGCTTTAATTCTTCTTCATTGAACGAGAACCAGTATGAGACCAACCAGTACGAGGTCGCTACTCTACAAAGCGCCATCGGCGCGGATGTAAATTACCAGCTTGCCCTTTTCAGCCGCTATACATCCACACATTTTACGCCGGATACTATCGGCGACCTGCTTTTCAACGGTGTTGCCTCGAATGTTTTCCAGAGCAGTCTCACCAACGGCCTGCAGGGCGACGCCAGTTATCGTTTGAACGACAAACACACGATCCGGGCCGGTTTTTATGCCAGCGGCGAAAACGACGTAAGCAACAACAATTCCACGGTTTTTCTGTTAGACGGCATGGGAAATCCCACCGTCGATCGAAACGATAGTGGACAACACATCCAAAGACGGCAACACTCTTTACGGGTTCTATCTCCAGGACGAGTGGAAACCGATCGACAAGCTGACGATCAACTACGGCGCCAGGTTCGACCAGATGAACGCCTATGTCAGCGCCAACCAGTTGAGCCCTCGTTTGGGAGCGGTTTACAAATTAACGCCCAAAACCACGCTGCATGCCGGTTACTCCAGGTATTTCACTCCGCCCCCCAACGAGTTGATCGCACCTGAGACCCTGAAACTGTACAATGGGACTTCGAACCAGCCTGAGGTAGAACAGGATTCGCCCGTTTTGCCGGAACGGTCCAATTATTACGACGCGGGCGTAATACAAAAAATAACCCCTGAGTTTAACGTCGGTCTGGATGCTTACTACGAAACCAGTAAAGACTTGATAGACGAAGGTCAGTTCGGACAGGCCATGATTTTCGCTCCATTCAATTATGCGGAGGGGAAGATAAAAGGCGTGGAACTGACCGGCAACTATCACTCGGGCAATTTTGGTGCTTACGGCAACCTTGCCGTAGCTCAGAGTCTGGCCAAGGATGTGGTCTCCGGGCAGTATAACTTCTCCCAAGCTGAGCTGGACTATATCGCCAACAACTGGGTATATTGTGATCACGATCAGTTCATTACGGCTTCCGCCGGTGTTTCCTATACATGGCGCGGGACGAAATACACAGTCGATGGAATCTACGGCAGCGGTCTACGCAGCGGATTCGCCAATACGGGCTCCGTTCCCGCCAACATCCAGGTAAACCTGGGAGCACAGCGTAAATTCAATTCGGCGTGCTTTGGCCCAATGCAGGCCCGCGTGGCGATCCTGAACGTGTTCGATTCAAATAATGAAATAAGGTCCGGGAGCGGAATAGGCGTGTTCGCACCCCAATACGGGCCGCGAATAGGCTTCTATACCGGGCTCACCAAGTTTTTTTAATCCGGGCTCAGCCCTTTTCAACTTTTTACGACAAAGAGGTGCAAGATGCAGGAACTCAAAACGGTCATCGAAGCTTTGAGGCTTGGCGGGGAGATGGTCTATCCACTGGCGTTGCTGGCGGTCCTGGCCATTGCGGTAATGCTCGACAAAGCGTTTGTATATTTGCGCTACATGCGTCTTCCCGGAAAGCTGATCGAAGTCGTTGAGAATTACGATTTTTCATGGCCCGATTTCGACCGGCATCTGACGAGCCTTGACAAGCGCAACTATTTTCAGCGGTTTTTCCGGGTTGTCATGGAAAACCGGGCGAAGCCGGTCTGGTGGGTCGAGTCGCGCGCCGGAGACGAAGCCCAGCTGATCGAGGGAGCTTTGAGCCGGGGGTTGTGGGTGCTGGAGACGATCGTGACCGCCGCACCTCTTTTGGGGCTGTTTGGCACGATCACCGGCATGATGCACGCCTTCAACCTCATCGGCAGCAACGGCCTGGTGGACCCGACCGGGGTCACGGGCGGCGTGGCGCAGGCGCTGATCGCTACCGCCCTGGGCCTGGTGATCGCGGTCATCGCCCTTTTCGCATACAACTTTTTTTCACGCCGGCAGGCCCAGATGCTCGATGAAATGGAGCGGCTCGGGACCCGCTCTGGTCGACCATATTCGAATAAACGGGACCTCGAAGGAGGATGTCCATGAAACTGCGTAAGTCGCGCCAGCCACGGAAAGGCCGGATCGAGATCATCCCGATGATCGACGTGATGTTTTTTCTGCTGGCCACATTCATGCTTGCATCGCTATCCATGCAAAACCTGCATTCCATGGCCGTAAACCTTCCGCGCGGGAGCGCCGCGGCCATGGAGGCCAAGACCCCGGTGACACTGACCATCACAAAGGAGAGCACTATATTCCTGGACAAAACGCCCGTTACGCTGGAAACGCTTGCCGCGACCCTGAAACCAATGCTCGCGACCCCCGGATCAAGCATTATAGTGGCGGCCGACAGCGCGGCGCCCTACGGAGTAACCGTCCAGGCGATGATGCAAGCCCGCGCGGCGGGCGCGCTCCATTTCCTCATTGCCGTAAAACACGATAACCGGGGGAGCCCGATTGAATAAGCGCCGCAGTATAGACAGTCCCTGGCGACGTCTTTGCTGGACGTTTCCCGGGGCAATACTGGTTTGGGCCATGGTGCTATGGGGCCTTGCATTTTTTATCAAAGAGCCGGGCCCCCGGGTGGTTGCACCTCCTCCGATAGATGCCAGGCTCGTCGAGTTGCCCGCTCCAGCCCCGGTGCAAAAGGTCAAGATCGGCAAGCCGGCCGCTCCGGCTAAACCAGAGCCGGCGCCCCCGGCCCCGGTAAAGTCCGCACCTGCCGTCGTCCGCAAACCATTGGCAAAGCCGATGGCTCATCATTTACGGCGGCGTGAGACTTTTCGCCCCGCCCAGGCGGTCTCCGGGCACACTCACGCCATGCCGAACGAGGAACGGGGCGGTTTGGCCAAGCCGACTGAAGCCGGCGGCGTTCAGGCCGGGTCGCTCCATGGAAACAGCGAAACGGGAAGTGTGGATGCCAACAGCGGTGCTCGGGCTATCGTCAAGCCCATGCCTCAAATTCCCGACGACCTGCGGGAAGATGCCTTCAGCGCTTCAGTTTTGGCGCGCTTTCATGTCGCCGCCGACGGCACAGCTTCTGTAGAGCTGGCAAAACCTACGCCCAACCCGCGTCTTAATGGTATCGTGCTTGCCAGCCTCAAGAAATGGCGTTTCATGCCGGCGATAAAAAACGGCAACCCGGTGGCCTCGATTGAAGACATCGTGATCAAAATCGAGGTGAGGTGAGTTGAAAATAAGGCGGCCGAACCCGGTTGAGAGTTCCGGGTTCGGCCGCTTTATTTTTGGTGCGATATGAAACCGTCTATCCCCGGTCCAGCACAACTCTTACCTTCTCCAGCAAGGCTTTTATGGAAAAGGGTTTTTGCAGGAAGTCGATTTTCTCATCGAGAACGCCGTGATGGGCAATCACATTGGCCGTGTATCCGGACATGAAAATGGTCTTCATGCCCGGCTTTATCTTGGAGAGTCGGTCTCTTAGTTCTTTGCCGTTCATGTCCGGCATGACGACATCGGTAATGAGCAGCTGAATCGGGTCGGGGCAATTTTCAACCATCTTCAGGGCTTGCGTCGGATTTTGGGCCGCCAGGACCTTATAGCCGTGCTCCCGCAGTATGGTCTCACCCAGAGCCAGTATCGGCTCTTCGTCTTCGACCAGGAGCACGGTTTCCTTTCCCTCCAGGTCCTTTTTCAACAGTACCGTGGGCTTGTCCCTCGCCTGCTCGGAGGCGCGTGGGAAGTAGAGCTTGAACGTCGTACCCTGGCCAGGCTCACTGTATACATTGATAAAACCGTTGTTCTGCTTGACAATGCCGTATACCGTGGCTAATCCCAGGCCCGTACCCTTTCCGACTTCCTTGGTCGTAAAAAACGGCTCGAATATGAATTGGAGGGTTTTGGCATCCATTCCGCAGCCGTTGTCGCTAACGGCAATCATGGCGAACTCGCCCGGAGAAAACCCCGCGTGGGTGGCGCAGTAGTCGTTGTCGAAGAAAGCGGTCCCGGTTTCGATGGTGACCTTGCCCACCCCGGAAATGGAGTCGCGTCCATTTACGCAGAGGTTTGCAAGGACCTGATCGATTTGACCGGGATCGATCTTGACCGGAAAAAGATCTTTACCCGGTATCCAGGCGAGGTCGATGTCCTCGCCGATGAGCCGTCGAAGTATTTTGAGTATCTCATGCACGGTTTCGTTCAGGTCGATCACTTTTGGTGAAATGGTCTGCTTTCGGGCGAAGGCGAGGAGTTGCCGTGTCAAATCCGCCGAACGATGCGCCGCTTTGAGGATTTCGTTTAGACTCTTGTGCGCCCGATGTGTCGGGTCGACACTTTGCAGGGCCAGTTCCGCGCGCCCAAGGATTACACTTAGCATGTTGTTGAAATCGTGGGCCACGCCTCCGGCAAGGCGCCCCACGGATTCCATCCTCTGCGCCTGGATCAGCTGGGCCCGCAGTTTATCCTTCTCCTCTTCCGCCCGTTTGCGCTCGGTGATGTCAAAAGCAATGCCGAGTACGCCGGTGACCCTGGACTGAGCGTCCCTTACCGGTGTTTTGACGATATTGGCCCAGCGCTCGAGACCATTGACGACATAGGGTACCTCGAGTTCTTCGGTCGTCTCGGATTCCATCACGCGCTCGTCGTCTTTCCTGCGCCGCTCGGCTAAATCCAGCGGGCACAGTTCATAGTCGGTCTTTCCGATTATCTGTTCCGGGGTCATTGCGAAATCCGCGGCAAAGTTTTCGTTGCAGGCGAGGTAGACGGAGTGGTTGTCTTTTTGAAAGATCTTCTGGGGAAGGTTTTGGAGAAGTGTCCGGTGCCTGAGTTCGCTCTCCTTTAGAGCTTCCTCAAAACGCTTTCTTTCGCTGATATCCTGGATTACGCCGAACACCACTCCCAACTCGGGGGAATATTCCGCCAGGGAGTGAATATCGAGGATTTTCCCATCATTGGCTCTTCGAATCTTAAATTCCACATTGTATGGTTTGCCGTTTTCGAGGAGATCTCGGAGAGCCGTATCGAGCATTGCTCGATATTCAGGGAGGGCGAGCTTTTGCACCTCGGCTATGGACAACTCCCTGTTTTCCAATCCGTAAACGATCCTCGCACCTTCCGAGGAAAAAACCTTGCCGCTTCCACGGATAAACTCCCAGTTGCCGGTGCGGGCGGTCAGTTCCGCCCTCCGAAGACGTTTTTCGCTGACCCGCAGTTCCTCCTCCGCCCGTTTACGCGCGTTTATATCCCGGATCACTCCTTCAACCCCGAGGATATTGGACTGCTCATCTTTAATCAAGCTGCTCGTAAGCGAAGCGTGCCAGGGCGAACCGTCTTTTTGTCGAAGCGTTAACTCGTAATCGCGAACGACCCCATCTTGCCCGAGCTTTTCCAACATCTTCTCACGTTCGGATGGATACATCAAAAGACCTTGGACATGCATCCCGATCATTTCTTCGCGGGAGGCCCCATAAATCCTGAGCCCGGAGGGGCTTATCATGGTTATGACGCCGTCATTATCGGTACGATAGAAAACGTCCTGAATGTTATCAATCACACTGCGATAGCGTTTCTCGCTTTCCTTTAGCATTTCCTGGGTTTTCTTGAGCTCGGTTACATCTCTTACGGATTCGATAGCGCCTATAATTTTGCCGTTACTGTCATAAAGGGGCCTGGCTTTGCATGAGAGGGCATGAATTTCCCCGTCTTTTAACGGCATAGCGCATTCGGCCAGAAGAATATCCCCATCCCTTTGGACAAAGGAATACTGGACCAGGATTCCATCGCCCCGCCCAATCACCGCATCTATCAAAATCGACCTTCGGTATCCATAAATCGGCAGTGAGTATTCATAGTTGCCTTTTCCGCGAATGTCTTCCGACTTAATGCCGGTCATCTCCTCAAACGCCTTGTTCCAGACGATGACTTTTCCTTCCAGATCAATCGCAAGGGTTGGGTCCGGCAGAAACTCGAGAATCTGGGCCAGCCTCTCTTTGGACTCCTCCAACGCTTTCTCGACGCGTTTTCGGTCACTCACCTCGGTCAGTGCGACTTCATAGAGCAGGGCATTCGAGAGGGCTACGGCCACCTGGTGAGCCAACGTTTCGAGGAAGCCGGCTCTTGCTTCGAAATCCTGGCCGCTCGCCGAGGCCAGGCCTATTACGCCGATGGACTCATCGCCATGTCCCACGGGAAGAACGCATATGGATTTCATCCCGTAGAGTTTGCACTCATCGAGCGTGCAGCGGGCGTCATGATGGATATCCGCCGAGTAAACCGGCGCGCCACCTTCCAAAGCCAGGCCGCACAAACACTCGCCAACGCGGTGCAAACCAGCGGACAACGCTTCGCTCGCTTCAGCGGGCAACGCATCTTCGAGGGTCAATTGGTCTTCGTGGCGTCTGAAAAGGAAAACCAGGTCCGGTTTTACCGCCTCCATGATGCCCCGCAAGGCTGCCGAGACGATCTGCCGCACCGACAGAGTGGCATTTACAGAGATGCCGAGTTTATGGAGTGAGCCAAGTTCCCGGGTACGCCGCTCGGCGATCGCATCGGCCTTCTTGCGCTCGGTAATGTCGTTTACAGTCACCAGCACTTTGTCGGAATCCTCATCCCTTACGAGAGCTGTGCTTATCAGAATGTCAAACGTGATATCCGTTTGACTCCTACGGACGCTGATGCGGCCTTGGGCGTCGTCGACGCCCTGTCCTGTCTCGAAAGTGCGTATGACTTTTGAGAGGAGCGGACAAAGGCCACATTCAGAGGTTTTTCCACACCCGCCGCCGTGGAAAGAGTTCAAACACCCCAAGGCCTCTCCAGCGAGAAGCCCCAGGATTTGATCTTTTGACCTTTCCGAAAAATTCACCCCCCTATGATTGATGTTTGTTACACGACCTTCTGTGTCAACGAGCATCATTACATAAGGAGCGCTTTCAAACATTTTTGTGAGCGTCGCCCTCTGCGCGACCAACTCGTTTTCCGCCGCCTTGCGACGAGAAATATCGTCAACGCACCAAATCACCCCTTTGTTCAAATCCGGCGGATCGTTCGAATCAATCGCCTTTCCCGACAAACTGCACCATACAGGAGACCCGTCTTTTCTCTTCAGTTGGTACTCGACCTGAATTTGCACTCCCTTTGTCAACTGCTGGTAATGTCTTTCCTCATATTGACGGTAACGTTGCTCCGATAGATGAAGGTCGCGAACGTTCATGCCAACCATTTGCTCGGGCGAATCGTAGCCCAGGATATCCGCAAGCCGCCGGTTTGCCCTGAATATGAGCCTGTAATGTTTTAACAACATTATCCCGGTCTGGCTGTTTTCAAAAATCGCCCTGAACTCTTCCGAGGCATTGACGTTTTCCGCCTCACCCATGGACGTTGCAGCTTCTTCGGATTTTTTTCCGCCCGGGGTGCAGTGCCCAGCGTAGACCTGGTCCATACCCGTCTCCTTGGCTGGTATTGCCGAAAGTTCTTTTCCAACAGACAAAAGGGCTGTCGCACCTGCAAGATCGATAGAGCTGGAGAATTCGCCCACTCCCGCACAAAAGTGTTACCACCATACAACTACATCGGGTTTTGCCCGAAAAAGCTTTAGCTGCGCGATATTTTAAGTTTAAGGGAATGTACGATTTATACAAGATTTTCAGGTATCTCCACACATAATTCAAACATAAAAGAAAAGCTATCCCGCATGTCCCCAAACGATCATCTTTGTCGATAATCATCTTCCTTTTATCGAGTTTCACCATCATGTCACAGCAGCCACATCAAAATGCCGCAAAACTTCTTTATTGAGGAGGGGCAGGCTCAGACCGTTACGTACATATCAAACTTTTTATCCCAAAGGAGACGTCCAATGAGACGAATGAAAAAGTCCGGTGTTGCACTGGCTGTGGCGGCTTCGCTGCTGCAGTTTTCGATGGCGCCGGCAGTGTTTGCCGACGCTTCGGCGCAGAAGAGTTACGCGCAATGCGACTGGGGCAATGGCGGGGAAGTCACCGCCCAGCCTAATGTCCCGCATGACATGGCGCAGTACTTCATCGATCCGGCCGGGCAGCGCCACATGCCGCAGGCCCAGCTGGTCAAGCTGCTGCGAGAGAAGATCAAGTACGTATTCGTTATTTTCAACGAAAACCATTCGTTCGATAACGAGTACGGAACGTTTCCGGGCGTAAACGGCATCTACTCGGACAGAGGCAAGGCGCGTTCGGCCGCAAACACTCCCGGCTTCACCCAGACCTACACGGACAGTCAAACTGGTGCAACCGTCACGGTCCAGCCGTTCCGGCTTGGTCCCGCACAGAATTCGACCGTCATGGACAGCATCGACCACAGTAACGCGGGCATGATCGCAAAGTATGACGTGAAAAACGGTGTTCCCCAGATGGACGGATACTCAAACCGTGAATACCTGTATCACCTCGGCGCCACCCCCACCGCGGCAAGCGAAGAGGCCGGCAAGCAGTTCGCCCGCCTTGTCATGTCGCACGTGGACTGCGACACCATCCCGTTTTTCTGGCAGTATGCCAGCCGCTTCACAATATTTGACAATATCTTTGCAACCGAGGACGGCCCATCGACTCCGAATGCGGTTGCGATGCTCTCCGGTCAGGTCGGGCAAACCCAGTGGGTGAAGCATCCGACTGCCGCCGCGAGCCAAACCGTGACTGCGGGCGGCAACACTTACACGTTGCTTGCGCCTCCACTCACAGGAGACCCTCAGCCTTTCTGGGGATCGGGGTTGGACACGATATCATCGCAGCCCATTGGGGCAAGAGGATATGAGCTGCCGACGACGGGCGGCTACAGCGTCTCGGCCAGCCTGACCTTTGCCAGCCTGCCGCTCACGTTCCTGGGGCCAAACGTGGCCAATGTCCTGTCCATGGACCCGAATTATTCCGCCGATGCCGCCGACATTCAGTTCGATATCCCCTACATCAAAAAATTCGGCTCAAGCCCGGTCAACTGGGGTTGGTTTCAGGAAGGCTACGGCCTGGAATCAACCGACATCGGAAGTGTGGCCTCGCATGACTCCTATGTCAGCCACCACAACGGCGCCCAGTATTTCGGCTACACCTCCAATACGCCGGGGATAAGCTCAAAGATGCACGGACTGACAGACTTTTTTACCGACATGACGAATAAGTCTCTGCCTGATGGCGGCGTTTTCTACATTCGAGGCGGCTATAAAAATCAGATAGGGCAAAACCCGGTAATCACCGATTCGAGCACCTCGGCCAATGAAAAAGCGGCAATTGACGCCGCAAAGGCGGGCGACGATGACCACCCCAGCTACACCGACCGGCAGCTCAGCGAAGCCATGGCGGCACGCGTGATAAACGCTGTCGCATCGAACCCGAAAATCTGGAGCCAGTGCGCTATCATAATCACCTACGACGAGACCGACGGACAGTGGGACCACGTTTCACCGCGGGTCCTCTCCTACGGTCCCAACGGTCTTATCGCCCGCGGGTCCCGCGTTCCCCTGATTCTTATTTCGCCCTATGCGCGCACGCATGTCGTCTCGCACGTCGAAGGCGATCACAATTCGGTTATCGAAACCATCAACTACATCTTCGGGCTGCCCGCCCTTGCGAGCCTCCCCGACGAAGCGGCAGCGTTAAAGGCCGGCAATTCCGCGACTTTCAACGCGTTCGCTCCCGCCGGGTTCCAGCAGACGCACCTTGGACCAAACGACGTCGAGTCGTCGATATCCCGCAGCCTCCTGTCGGGATTTGACCCGGATCGTCTAAAAGGTGATGCCGAGCTGGTTCCGGCGTCGTTTGCGATGATTCCGGATTCTATCGTGAACTCCTTTCCGCATTACAATAGCGAAGGCTGCAAGGATATCGGGATTGTGCCCGAAGACGAGCGGTTGGGGATCGTGAACAATATTCCGAGTGGATTCAATCCTCTTCCGAGCACCTATCCCACGACATCTCACTCTGATGCCGAAACGTATTAACGAACCGATCGAAACCTGATATTGACATGGGGCGCGCCGGCATGGGCGCCCCGGTTTTTTTTAACTACTTTGCCACAAGTTTTTATCCGGAGGATATATGCGGTTTTTGTCGTTTTTGCCGGCATTGCTGATGGTGTGCTATCCGATCACAAACGCAATTGCCGGTCCCGTTGTGGATCGCGTGAAGGCGAAGGGGGTCGTTTGCTGCGGCGGTGTCGAGCGTCCAGGCCTTGCGTTTCGCGACGGCCAGGGGCACTGGAAAGGCCTCGAAGTCGACGTTTGCCGCGCGGTGGCCGATGCTTTGCTCGGTTCTCCGGACAGCGTGGAATTTCACGGTTATGAGACTCAGAAAGATTTCAACGCTGTGGGGAAAGGAAAGGACGATATCTTTTTTCTGACGGGCTCGGAGATTGCGAGGCACGGATTGGCAGGCAAGGTGCTGCCCGGCCCCACCGTATTTGTGGAGTCGCAGAATGTGATGGTGTCCACCAAATCGCCCGTCCATCATGTGGAGGGGTTGGCCGGGGACAGCATCTGCTTTATGATCGGCAATCCGGTCGAGCAGAGCCTTAACGGTTACTTCGCGGGGCTTCACAAGGACTTTTTTCGCCGGGCCTTTACCGAGTATGGGGAAATGGTCGATACCTACCAGGTGCAAAACTGCCACGGTCTCGCGGGGGAAATCACCTATCTTGCCCTCACGCGTCTCGACCCGGGAATCAATCACATTTCCAGCCGCATTCTTCCCGAATCCCTTGCCGTCTATCCCGTAATGGCGGCAACAGGCGTATCGGATGCGGAATGGTCGGCTGTAGTGGCCTGGACCGTGGACATGCTCATAAGCGCCGAGAGGCCTCAAACCGCATGGAGCAACACCGGAGCGGCCGCGATGCCGGTAGTTGCACCCGAACTCGGGCTCGCGAAGGGATGGCAGGACCGGGTTCTTAAGGCTGTCGGAAATTACGGGCAAATATTTGACCGCAATCTCGGCAAGGGTTCCCCTCTTAAATTGGACCGCGGATTGAATGCGAACCAGGTAAGCGGAGGATTGCTTCTCGGCCCCTTTGTACAGTAGGCGGGCGGCTGCGCCGCGGGCGGGTGTGCCACGCCCCTCCGCGCGCTCCCACGGGGTCCCGTGGTTTTACAGTCGGGATCGCGGGGGGGGGGGTGGTCAGAAGCCGGAAGGACGAACCCGATGTCGCAGCGACCTGAGCGTTCGCCGTCACCGAAATATGGAGACCGGGTTCCCAAGGTCCTGTGTGATTTTTCTTAAAGCATCAGAAATTGGGGTTGGGGTGGCACCAATGCTTATCCCGCGTCACCTGCTTGTCACATAAAATACATCAAATCGCCTCGAAACTGCTGTAGTGAAAAGGCTCTGTCCCTGACCGTTTCATTCACACCGAAATTATCTATCGCAAAGGAAGCGTCCGATGAGGCGATTGAAAAAGTCCGGTCTCGCACTGGCCGTGGCGGCTTCGCTGCTGCAGTTTCCCATGGCGCCGGCAGTATTTGCCGGCTCGACTCCGCGGGACAAGTCCGTCCAATACGAAAACTGCCGCGGAGTGGGACAAAAGAGGGCCGATGTCACCGCCCAGCCCAGCGGAGTGCCGGGGATGAAGAAGTACTTCATCGATCCGGCAAGAGAGGCTCGAATTCCGCGGGCCAAGCTGGTCAAGCTTTTGCGAAAGCGGATCAAGTACGTATTCGTTATCTTCAACGAAAACCATTCGTTCGATAACGAGTTCGGCACATTTCCCGGTGTAAACGGCATCTACTCCGACAGGGGCAAGCCGCGTCCGGCCGCAAACACCCCCGGCTTCACCCAGACTTACACGGACAACGTCACCGGTGCAACCGTCAGTGTCCAGCCGTTCCGGCTTGGTCCCGGACAGAATTCGAGCGTCATGGACAGCGTCGACCACTCCAACGCGGGAATGACCGCAAAGTATGACGTGGTAAACGGAGTTGCGCGGATGGACGGGTATGCCAGACGCGAATACCAACGGTTTGCGGGCGCCACCGGCGCCACCCCCACCGGCGCGGCGCAGGAAGAAGGCAGACAGTTCGCCCGCCTTGTGATGTCGCACATAGACTGCGACACCATCCCGTTTTTCTGGCAGTACGCCAGCCGTTTCACGGTGTTCGACAATATCTTTGCAACCGAGGACGGCCCCTCGACCCCGAACGCCATAGCGATGCTCTCCGGACAGATGGGCCAAACCCAGTGGGTGAAGCATCCAGCGACCAGTGCAAGTAAAACGGTGACTTCGGGCGGCAGTTCGTACACGGTGCTTGCGCCGCCAGTTACAGGAGATCCTCAGCCTTACTGGGGCTCCGCTCTTGACCCGGCCCAAGGATACAACTCCTGGAAGGTTCCCCTGGGGGTAAGAGGAAAGGGGAAGGAACTGCCGAAGACCGGGGGCTACAGCATCGCGGCGAGCCTGACCTTTGCCGGCCTGCCGCTCACGTTCCTGGGCCCCGAGGTGGCCGAAGTCCTGTCCAAAGACCCCAATTTTTCCGCCGATACCGCCGACATCAAGTTCGATATGCCCTACATCCAAAAAATCGGTTCCCACCCGGTCAACTGGGGTTGGTTCCAGGAAGGCTACGGCCTGGAATCGACCGATTCGGGAAAAGTGGCCTCGCATACCTCCTATGTCAGCCACCACAACGGCGCCCAGTATTTCGGCTACGTCTCCAACACGCCGGGGATAAGAGCAAAGATTCACGGACTGACTGACTTTTTCACCGACATGGCGAATAAGACTCTTCCCGAGGGCGGCGTATTCTACATTCGCGGCGGCTATAAAAACCTGGCGGGAAAAAAACCCGTAATAACCGATCCCTTGACCCCGTCCGATGAAAGAGCGGCAATCGAGGCAGCAAAGGCGGGCGACGACGACCACCCCGGCTACACCGACCGGCAGCTAAGCGAAGCCCTGGCGGCCCGCGTGATAAACGCCGTCGCATCGAACCCGAAAATCTGGAGCCGGTGCGCCATCGTAATCACTTACGACGAGACAGACGGGCAGTGGGACCACGTTTCTCCGCGCATCCTCTCCTACGGTCCCGGGGGGCTTCTGGCCCGCGGGTCCCGCGTTCCCCTGATTCTTATTTCGCCCTATGCGCGCACGCACGTCGTTTCGCACGTCGAAGGCGATCACAATTCGGTTATCGAAACCATCAACTACATATTCGGGCTGCCCGCCCTTGCGAGCCTTCCGGACGAGGCCGCAGCGTTAAAGGCCGGCAATTCGGCCGAATTCAACAAGTACGCTCCGGCCGGTTTCAAGCAAAAGCACCTGGGACCAAACGACATCGAGTCGTCGATATCCAGCAGCCTTCTGTCAGGATTCGATCCGGAACGTCTTAGTGGTCAGGCCCCGCCGATTCCGGCATCGTTTGCGATTATTCCGGATTATGTCGTGAACACCTTTCCTCATTACGGGAGCCACGGCTGCAAGGATATCGGGATTGTGCCAGAAGACGAGCAACTGGGGATCGTGAACCACATTCCCAAAAAATTCAATCCCCTGCCAAGCACCTGTCCAATCACCTCCGGCAAGCATGCCAGAACATACTAGCGAACCTCGGCCGGACGCCAAAAAATATAGGGGTGGGGGAGCCTGGCTCCCCCACCCCTGCAAAAGAAATGAGCGCTCAACACTAGTTTTCGAGAGTTTCGGCCTTCCGCCTGACTTCCTCTCGAACTCTTTCCGCAAACTCCTCGTCGTTTAGCCTTCCTTCCACATACTCACTCCACACGAGAAACTTATCGAAGAAAAAGGTGTTAAGGCCTGCGCCATGGCTAACGGACCTGAAAATCTCGTTTGCGCGCTTGGCCCTTTTGCGCCTCTGCTGTTCATCCTTATCCCGGGCAAGGTTTTCCGCCTTGGAGATCAAAGGTTTTCCGATCAGTTGAGAATACTGTTCTCCCCCGGCCCCTACCCCATTGGAGTCTGGCCCGGTCTGCATTCCCATTCCGTTATTTATTATAGGAAACAGCCCGGCAGTCGGGCGTGTGCAATCCTGAAATTTCGTTTTTTGTGAGACCATGGAAACCATCCTTTCATGGGGCCCGAACAATACGGGGCCTATCGACGCTAGCACTCTATATAAATGAGTGCCAATAAATTAAATCCGATGGTTTCCAAAGTCAAGGCGGTCTTCCGGAATGTTGCTGGAGGCAGAGTTAAAGCTCTAGGGCTTTTGGGGGGAGGCAATATCGGCAGTGCCGAAGATTTCAGAGGTAGAGCGGAAACTCAGAGGCCTTTTCGCCTCCTTATCGCCTCGAGCAACCCGGTCGTTCCGGTCATCATGTTGTCTCCGAGAGGGGCGCCCCAGGTTATGGGCAGCTTTGAGTTTTCGATCATCTTGCGCTTGGGGCCGGTGGCAAGTATGAGTTCGACCGCATCGAAGCCGAAAGCGCGTCTCAGGTAGGCTCCATGCCCGCCTTCGGAAAGCACCCGCTGGTGATCCAGGCTGCCTTCGGCAAGATCGACCAGGAGCGAGTCAAGTTTTTCCGGGGTGAGGTCTCGCGTGTGGTATTCGACGATGGACGCTATCTCGTCGCCGTCGATAGCCGCGCACACGGTATGGGAGGTGGCGATGTCGAGCACGATGAACCTCGATTTGCCGCGCAGCTGAAAATCCTGGCAAGCCCCGAGTATGGCCGCCATGCCGCTGTCCATGACATAGACCTCGCGGCATGGAAGGCGGGAGGCGGTGTCGGCTGCGGACTTCAACCGGTTAAGATATGTCGGGACGCTTTTTCTTTCGTACAGAAGGGTTTCGGGTGAGGGCTTGCGATCCAGGGCCGCTTTCATGATTTCATGCCTGAAGTCCAGGTGCGATTTGCCTTCGGTGGAAACACCGTGGTCTTGAGCGCAAACGCCCACGACATCGAATTCGAAGGGAACGCCAAAGCCGGTTACTATGCTTTCCAGCCGCTCGCGCGGTAAATCGGAGAGCGTCAGTGTCGAAAACTCCCCCGAACCGGAGTACTTTTGCGCCTCCAGGTCATCGACGATTGTAAGGCCCGCCTTCCGGATCCGGTCCGGGTCGTGGCTGAGGGTCATGGCCGCCGAGGCCGAAACGATCACCCGGGCCCTTCCGGCGTGGTTGGAGAGCACTTCCAGAAGAGCCCCTCCCCCCATTTCGACGCCGGTCACCAGGAGATCGCCGGTGATCGTTTGGGCCTGCTCGGGGGCGCAGAGCACCGGTGAGCGCACCACGGCCTTGTAATTATGCCCGGTCCGGCCATCGTAGAAAAGGATGTCCAGTGTCCCCGCGCCAACGTCCAGAAGAAGGAACCTGCTCATTTATCGACTCCGCAAAAGGGATTGGGCTCAACCCCCGGGCGCGTGTTTTTCCTCGGGCTTGTTAAGCTTTACGAAAGACTCCAGGGCAAAGTAGGCAAGGAGGTACCATGGCGCTCCGCCCATTTCCAGGCCGCGCCTGGCGAGTTGTATGGCGGCAAGCACGCCGAAGCCGAGCGGCACGAGGAGCTTTAAATCCAGAATGTTTGAAAGCACCGGCCCCACCTGGTTTTGGAGGTCCGACACCGCGTCGGTCAAAGATTGGGCCGAGGTTTCGACACCGGTCGCCGCCATAGCGATGACCCCAAGGTCTTTTAGCTCCGCCTTGATATCGGCGAGGGCCTTATCCTCATGGTGGACAATCAGCGTTCCGGAGTATAAATTGGTCCGTACTTCGCTGACATTCGGGGAAGCCCGCAGAGCCTCGGCAAGCCTGGCCATCTCTTCAGGGTTGCGTCTTTTGGGCGAAACCCTTATCCGGGTGCGCCTGGGCGTGCTCGATACGATTTGCGTGTGTTCCGCCATTGAGGATCATATCCTTCGTATGGATTGCGTAAAAAGCAGTTAAAATGGCTCATAACTCGTTACGATAGAGTGTCATTGAAACGGTGTCAAGCTCAGGGTTTGTGATATTTTTCATTACCTGCCTCTACAGTTTTAGATCCCGGCAGGCGCAAGAAGGATAAGGGAAACGATGAAAGATGACCTCCTCATAGATAAGCTTATAGAACTGGCCGCTCAGTCGTCGATTGCCCATCACATTCCCGGGCGCATCAGGCTGAAGGTGAAACTCTCGGCGCTGCTTCACGCGCAAGACCTCGATATCTCCGAGCTCGTGAAGCGCTTTGCGGGCATTTCGGACGCACGGGCAAATCCGGGTGCGCTTTCCATAGTCATAAGCTACGACACCGGGATCATCGCCCCGGCGCTCTGGGAGCGGATGGTCAACGGGAAAAGCGACCCGTCGCAAAGACAATCCGCGCGCGAAGAACTGTTAAAACTGGTTCGTCCGCAAACCTTGTAGCTCGTACCGACAGGCGGGCCAAAGACTTGTGTTGCTACAAAGCTTTCGCTTTTGGAACCTGTCCGTTTCCATCGCAGTTGGTTGCACCCCTCCCATCCGTCACGACTCCCGAGACCGGAAATAAACCGATGTCTGCAAACTGTACGGTTTTTGTAACGTCCCCGTAATAATTTATCTCTATTATTGGTCGAATATGAATTTACGAGGCGGAATAGATCGGTAATGGGAAAAGAGCGTAAGCGAGACCGGGTCCGGAGGGAAACAATGGAATGCTATTGTCATGTTACGCCGGGGAGACTCAGGGTCAAGACACCGATTTTCAGGCAGAACTCAGGTGAAGCAGAGAAGGTGAGCGGGATGCTTCGAACGATGCCCGGGGTGGAAACCGTGTCCGTAAACGGTCTTACGGGCAGCATCACGGTCTACCACAGCGACTCGACGGGGGATTCCGAATCGATTTTGAGTGTTTTGAAAGAAAACGGCTATCTCAAGGCTTCAGAAGAGAAGGCTTCAGAAGAGCGCGACCTGCAAATGGAATCCATGGTATCGAGGGTTGGCGCGACCCTGGGCAAAGTTATCCTGGGGGCTGTGGTCGAGGCAGTCTTCGAGGGATCGATGCTCTCGTTTCTGGCTTTACTGGTTTGATCCCCTGGATACGCAACGGTTCGAACACATTTCCCGAACCGTAACCGTAGTCCGTCCCCCCCGGCCGGTTGTTATGCCGCCCGGTCAGCTGAGTCCCACGACGCGTGGGATTTAGAGTATAGACTAATTCCCCCCTGCAGATCCCCCAATGGTGTCCGCGGCCGGATATTTCCCGGTGTCCGGCGGCTTCCCCAACCCCAGGAAAAGCATGAGTGCCGACAAGAGGACCAGGGGTATGGCTAACGGCTTTAGCTCGACGGGTCCCAGAATGGTTGTTATGGACGGGAGCGCGCCGAGCAGCAGGGCCAGGCACGGGAGTCCGAAAGCGAGCCCGGGCCGCCGGGGAAAGGCGAGATAGACCGCCGCCAGCGTAACGGGCATGGTGAACTGGAAGATGAGCATCCCGCACAGTGCCCCGCCGAGGTTGTTCATGCCGGTTGCAATGAGAGGTGCTGAGATGATCAAGGCCACCACGCTCGTAAGCCTCCAGCCAAACCGGTCGCTCAAAATTCCCCCGGCGCATTTGCCAAGCATCGCCGCCGCGCCGAGGCCAAAGACGGCAAATGTGGAAGTCCGCCACGAACCGCTTAGCAGTCCTCCAACCGCAGAGCGAACCGCCACCGAGCAAAGAAGCAAAAGGATAATTGCAAAAGCTGCAAAGAAGGCCCGGGACCCGGGCGGATGCGGAGCATCAGGCAGGGGGGCAAACTGTTTCGATGAAGGCATGAGACGCGGAAGCAACAGGGTCGAGCAAACGAGCAGGAAAGTGAGGGGCGGGCGAAAGAGATGCGAATGAAGTCCCAGCCAGAGGCCCGCGACCAGCCCGAATGCGCCTGGGCCGACAAAGATGCCGGACTCGGCTCCCTTGCCGAAGGATTTCCGTAAAACCACGGCGCCCGCGCCCACGTGGAAACAGGCGTTGCCAATCCCGGCCACGACTGCTCCCGCCAAAGGAGATGATGGTTCGATGACCAAAGCCGCCGCGACCAGAAACGTCCCGGCCGCCGCGACGAACCGGTAGGCGGCCTTTATGTCGGCAATTGCGCCAACCAGCCACTGAGTGCCGAAGGCGAGCGAATTGTATACGAATACCAGTGTGATAAGCGTTTCCAACGGAAGTCTCAGCGCGCCACCTCCGAATAGATGGCGGCGGCGCACGCCGCGTCGACCAGCGCATGGACCACTCCCAGTTTTATCGCCAACCCCGTCGCGGCCGGACGTCCGGGGGCTTTGGGGAAAAGAGCCGGGGGGCAGTCCCCAGCGTGCGCGGACTCACAGGTCTCCATGGTATCCACCTCTACGGTTTTTCCTCGGGCGAAACCTCAAGCCTTATGTCTTCTGCCGGTTTGGCGTTGATTATTTCCCAGGTGAGCGAATTGGTGGAACTCGCAGCCGGTTTTAGCGCAACCGGGCTCAGCACCCCCAGGCGCAGCCCCTTTTCGGTTTCGACGTTTACGGTCTCGCGGCCGATGGGGCCGTCCCACCGGGCGCCGGAGCGCAGGAAGTAGGTGAATTGGGGCTTGCCCCCGGCCTGTGGAAGGACAATGGAGTATCGTACCGAGACGTGAAGTTTCTGCCCGGTTTTCATGGCCGGTATGCGCCAGGCGAAACCCCACAGGGAAGTCTGTTTGGAGTGCTCATCGTCGGTGGTCCAGGAACGTTCTTGCAAGTCCGCGGCCGGTTTTCCTTCGACCACAGCCGAAAACGAGGGAGTCACGGGAGGCCTGTTTTTCTCCAGGTCTACGGGGAAAAACACGTTAATATTTTCACCGTTTTTGAGGGCGGAAGTACCCACCATGTCGAAGTCGGCCACAACATCCGCACCAAAGGAGCCCGCCGCGGCAGCGCTCATTTTTTTTATGCGTACCTTGACGTCCGCAGCGGCCATGGAAACTCCAACCGTCCGATTATCTTCCGGGTAATTTAAATAATGCTCCTTATACAGCGTGGCCGGGTCCGGGCGGTGCGCCGGGAAGGGCAAGATGTCGGCCCATGCATGCGTTACGGAAAAACACAGCCAGATCAACAGCAAGGACTTCACGCTTCGCATAGTCTTGGCTCCTTTTGCAGTCTTGAAAGCAGATCGACCCGATGACTCATCTTCCTTTATACATATTGACAACGACTAAGTGAAAAAGTTCCATGGTTTTTCCCGGGCAAGCACATAAAAAAAGGGGTATGAGAATTGCCTCATACCCCTTTCAGTATTCGAGAACAGGCGGTATCAACCCGGCCCGGCCAGGGGCAAAAAGACCGAAAAAGTACTGCCTTGCCCTTCGCGGCTTTGGGCTTCGATCCGGCCTCCGTGGGCTTCTATTATTATTTTGCTCTGGTAGAGCCCGATGCCCGAACCCTTCTCCCTGGTGGTTCTGAAGGGATGGAAGAGGTAATTTTTCATGAACTCCCCGGACATTCCGCAGCCCTGGTCGGCAACCGAAAAACGCAGGTAGTCGCCTTCACAGCAGGTGGAGATTTGGATCCTGGCCCCGTTGGCAGACGATTCGCAGGCGTTAAGGGCGAGGTTCAGAAGCACTTTGCGTATTTGCTCGGGATCAAGAAGGGCCTTCGGGACGGGACTTAGGTCGGCTACGAGCGAACGGCCAAGGCGCAGGCTCGATACGGTGCTCGAGACGAGTTCATTTATGTCGCATTCGCTCAACTGAAGCTCGAATTTTCGGTCGAGCGGCGAGAGTTGGCCGCACATATTTCGAATTTTGTCGAGGTTTCTGGATATGATCTTTAACGTGTCGGCCCGAAACTCCGGGTCGTCGTAGTGGGCGGGAAGGTTATCAAGGGTAAGGGCCAGGGCGGATGCCACATTTTTGAGGTCATGGGCGAAAAAGGCGGAAACGGCCTGGAAAGCTTCACGTTCCCTGATTTGGCCGAGGTTTTCGAAAAGCTTGCGATTTAGTATCAGTCCGGCTGCCTGGTCGGCGAAAGTCTGCAACAGATCGAAATCCTCGACGGAAAACGAGGCTCCGGCCCGGTCGTTTAGAGTCATCATTCCGATGAACCCGCTGACTGCCCGCAAGGGGACACAGTAGCGGATTCGGACTTTTTCAAGATATTTGGCGCAAATCCCGGGTATTTGGCCGTCATCTACGCGCCTCAAGTCGATTGGGCCGTGCCGGTCACGCACGAATCCCAGTAGAGAGGCCGCAAGTTCTTGAAACTCGGCGGATTCCGCAGGCGAAAACCCCGTGGATGCCGCCAGTGCGGGCATGTCCAGGCCCTCGTTAAAGAGCCAGACTGCGACACTGGATGAGTTGAACGTTTCGGATACCGTATTTGCCATAGCAGCGCAAACGCGATCGAGATCGATCTCCGCGGAGGTTTTCCTGGTAAAGTCGGTCCATAACTTTGTGTAGTCGCAGGCAGGTCTTTTCAGGGCGGCCGAACCCAGGAGCAGCGTGTTGGCGCCCGTTAGAATCAGGCCTTCGAAGGCTAAAACATCGGTCCTAAGGGCAGAGAAGAGCAGGGTCTGGAGCGAGGAGCAGACAGCGGCTCCAAAGACTATGGCCGCTCCAAGCACGGCAAGCCAGGTCTGGCGCCTGATTTCGCCAGAGGAGGTCATAAGCGTTCTAACGAGGTTTGCCAACACCAGCACCGAGCAGAGCAGCAGGGCGACATGGAAGCCGTAGCCGGACCGGCCAAGGGGGATGACCCAGCCGTGGTGTGCCGGGGGTCCGGGATTTGCGCCGAATAAATGATTCCAGCCCAAAGACACGAACCCTGCCGGAACGACAAAAGCCGCAACCATCACCCACTTCCACTTGAGGCTGAACTTATCGAAATCGCAGCGCGAACAGCTCAGGCTGAACCAAAGCCAGCTTCCGGGCACGAGCGCCTCGGCGGCCATGCGCCACCTGGACCACATGAGGACTTCGTCGGGCATCACAGCGTTTTGGCTGAGACTGGAGAAAAACGCCATGGCGGCAAATGCCGCCATCCCCAGGACAAACGGTCTGGAGAACTGGGGGCGCAAGTCGCGCACCAGGGCAAGGCAAGCCGTCACGGCGCAGAGGACTGTGGCCGAAAGACAGATGAGCGGGGCGATGTGAAGGTCAAGAGTCAAGAGTCGAATGTCCAGGAATAAAAGTCAGGGCTCAGGGCACGGCGGCCGTCTCGTTTGGTTTTCTTTTCTCAAGCTTTCTCATCCCCAGGGGCACGAACGTCAGCAAGGCGACACAAGGGCTCTTTCATGAAGAACGCTCCGGCGTGGAAGACCTCCGGGCTTTCAGGTAAATTTGATTGTGGAACAGGTGCTGCAGCCTGCCGAAGGTGAAAGCGTTGAGAAGCCATGCCTTTGGCCGCAAGGGTTCTGCGGGCCTTACAGAATCGACAATGTAACCGCATGATTCGAACATTGATCTATAGCTCGCCGGAGTGAACCAGCGCAGGTGGGTAATGTCCATAATGCCGTCTTGAGACAAGTCCCATCGTCCCCTCAACAGCATCTGGAGCGTACTGTAATGAGCCACGTTTGGAGAGCCGGCCCTGATTAATGCACCCGGCTTAAGGAAACCGTATAACCTGGAGAGTGTCGACCATGGGTCGACCAAATGCTCAAGCACCTCGCTCAGGATGAGCACGTCAAAGTACTCTTGTTCAAACCCGATTTCCACCGTCTCAACGTCCCCGATTATGACATGCTGCAACTTTGCCTTGGCTTCCGCGGCAGAGGCAGGTGTCAGTTCAATCCCGCAGCACCAGCCGCATTTGCCCTGGCTGAGGGCGTAGGCCGAGGTATCACCCGTTCCGCAGCCAACCTCCAGGAGTCGTCCTTCCGGGTTGAGCGGCAGGTCGTCTATAAAAAGCTTTCTGGCGCCTGAAAAGTAGTTGGGCTGTTTTTTACTGTAAGAAGAAGTCATAACATTAGCAGACGTATCAGGCTGGTGTTACCAACGCAAGCGGTTGATCAAATGATTGCCTTGCTTGATTTCAGCAGGGCTGAAGCTAAGACTTCTTTGAAAATTCTGTAGTACATGGCTGCGGGGGCTCCCCGGCGATGAATCTTCTTAGCGGAGCCGCAAAGAGCGCAGAGGAATTGCTCACGCCGCGGTCGCCGGTTCGATGGGTTTCCTTTTCTCCAGCTTCCTCAACGCCAGGAGCACGAGCGCGAGCCAGCCAACACCCAGGGCGAAAATTATGACGCCTCCGTCTTTGTGCCAGTAGGTGGACAGGATATGAGGATTGAGGTAGATGGCCGCAAGGGTAAGGGCGGCGATTCTGACCCCGTTTTTGAACGTGGCGATCAGGACTGTGCAGATGACGAGCAGGAGCCTGTTGACCCTGGAGCGCAAAAAGTAGCGACCGCACAGAAGGGCCATGATAATGAGCGCCGTGCAGGAGTGAATTCCACTGCAATTTTTAGCAACGTTGATGGAAACTTCAGGAAACGTGAACGAAAATCCATTTTCGAGCGGTATAAACCCCAGGGCATGAAAAATCCAGCTTGCCGACAAATACGATCCCTCCCGCAAAAGTTCGACGATTTTGTCCAGGAGCGAAGCCGGGAGCGGAACGGTGAAAAGAAGCATGCACAGGGGGAAAAGCGCCTTTACAAAAGCGCGGGTGCCAAAAAAGAGTATGAATGTCCCCATCAGGAAGAGCCAGAAGGAAAATGACATGACGCACAGGTAGTCTTCGGGCCTTAGAGCTTCCATGTATTTTAGTCCCGCCGCTCCTGCGGCCAGGCTCAAAATCAGGACCGGCACGCCGTAGCCAAAAGACCAGCCGGTGCTCTCGAAGACCTCCCCGCGCTCCCTTACCATCAGATAGCCGGTCAGGGCGAACATGAGGGGAACGTAGTCATAGAGTTCGGACCTGATCGACATCTCCATGAGTTCTTTCAGGGGTATGGCGAATATGCAGATGCCGATAAAAAAGGATGTAAAATAACAGGCAAATCGTCCGCGTCGGCCGTTTGCAAAGGTCTTGAGCAGCGAATCGGCGGGAACAACAAGGAGGGGCGCCGGGGTTTTATCGTCGTGAATCATTGTATGTCCTTGTATCTTTGTCCGGCGCTTACACCGATGGGACCTTTTCACAACTGAGCACCGGAACGCAAAGGGCTTTCACCACTACTTTGGAGGGGCAACTCCAAGGTCTTTACATATTTTCTTCGCAAGGGAGTCGTTGATTTCGGAGTGTCGGGGCACGGCTGACCTTTTGTTAAGTCTGGGATTGCACCACCAGGAATGGCTGCCCCCCTCCTTGAGGAGTTTGCATCCGTGGAGACCAAGGTGTCTTATCAGCACGCTTCTCTTCATATGGCCAGTATGACTTCTTTGAAGTCGGCTCCAGCCGCAGAAAGGGCGTCCCGCCTGTTGAACTCCAGCGCTTCTTTCAGTGTCACCCTCAGGGTTTCAAGAAGCTCCTCTTGTGTTCGCTCCTGACAATTCACTCCGGGAATCTCTTCAACCCAGCCAATCCACCACCCGCCATCTTTTTTTATGACAGCCGTATATTCAGCATCCATGACCCGCTCCTGTTAACTTCCACGCAATACATCCGCCATAACGTTCCTTTAATATAATCTCGACCAGCAACGCACGCGGCTCTGCTACTGATGGCTTGCCAGAAGCGAAAGCACACCGGCATACTTTTTCACCATGCTCGTCGCGCGTTCATCTTTGCTTGATACGGCGCGCAAGGTCCACCCTACGATCCTGATCAGCGCTCCCGCACCGACGATAAGTTTTGCAACCTTCATGGAGCGTACGCCATAATATTTCCTGAAGTACTTGAGCTTGCTCTCCACGTAAACCAGATGCATTTTAATGGACATCGTCTTGGATGTTTGCCCCCCGAAGTGGATGATTTCGGCTTCGGGAGTGAAAACAACCCTGTAGCCGGCATTCCTTATTTTCTTGCACAGGTCGAATTCCTCCGAGTAGACGAAAAACCGGGTGTCGAAACCGCCGACAATATGCAGGACCGAGCCGGGGATCAGCATGCAACTGCCCATAACGACATCGACTTCCCGCTCAGAGTCGTGGTCCCAGTCGAACATTTGAGTCCTGAACCTGCTTTCCCTCAGAAGAAAGCTTCCAGGAAATAAATTTTCGAAGATCTCGGTCTTGAGGTTCTGAAATCTGTGGCAGGAGTGCTGTAGTGACAGGTCGGGGTTTAGCAGCCTGCACCCGAGCACTCCGATCGTAGGGTCGCTCTTGAGTTTGTCGACCATTGTGTCGAAGGCTCCCGGCAGGACAACCATGTCCTCGTTGAAAATCAGGATGAACTGTCCCCGGGCCGCCGCTATGCCCTTGTTGTGCGAATACCCGTACCCGCCCCTGGCATCGTTTATTATCAGTTCAACGGATGGGAATTCACTTCGAACCATCTCGGCGCTTCCATCCGTTGAGGCGTTGTCAATGACTATTATCTGAAAGGAGATCCTTTCGGTGGTCCTGTATATGGATGCCAGGCAGTCCCGCAAAAGGTTGCGGTTGTTCGTGTTCACGATGGAAATCGACAAATTCGGTTGCATATCGTCTTTCCCTGCAGTTTAAGGCCGCGCCCTCGATCGCTCCGTTAAGTGGAAGGCGGCTCGCGGAGCAGGGGCGGTGAGCGGATGTCTTAGCCCAGCGCCTGTTCCCAGCTTTTGGGCATGTTTTTCCTGATTTCGATGCCTTCAAAGGGTTGACTGCGCCTGGCGCCAACGCTTTTAGCCCATTTAGCCATCCGTAAGATGCCTTCTTCGAGTGAGAATTTGGGCTTATACCCAAAGGCCTCTTCCACTCTTTTGTGGGAGGAGAAGGCGTTTACGACCTCGTCCCTGGGGTCGAGGTGAATGGTATCGTGTTTTACGCCCATGTGTTTGGCAACGAGTTCCGACAGGTAGTTCACGGAATACGGCGTATCGGCCCCTACGTTAAATATGGAGTTATACGCGCCGGGGACCTCTATCGATCTGGCGATAACCGGGGCAACGTCCTTTATGTATGAGAACGCCCGGGTCTGTTCGCCGTCTCCGAAAATGGACATCGGCTGAGAGAGCATCGCCTGGTTCATGAAGATGCCTATTACGTTCCTGTATCTGTCGCCGATGTTTTGATTTTCGCCGTACACGTTATGGGGCCTGAAAATGATGTAATTTAGCCCGAACATCCTTTTACTCTCCTGGAGGTCCTGTTCCACGGCGTATTTTGCTATACCGTAGGAGTCTTCGGGCATGGGGGTCATTTCCTCGGTCATCGGCACCTGCGCGGAGCCGTAGACGGCTATCGAGGAGGTAAATACAAAGCACTTGACGTCGTTATTGACCGCGGCGTTGATGAGATTTACCGAGCCGACAAGGTTGTTTATATAATTGAATCGTTTGATGAAATGGCTCAAACCCTCGGCAGCGTAGGCCGCCAGGTGGAAGATATACTCGATTTTTTCCCGGGAAACGATCTTGTCGACGAGTTCATTGTCCACAACGCTTCCCTCGATGAAAGTGGACTGCTCCGGGACATTCTCCCTGAAACCGCCGCTCAGGTCGTCGATTATGACGACATCATGGCCGCCCGAAATGAGTTCCGCCGCTATATGAGACCCCATAAATCCGGCTCCGCCGGTAACGAGACATTTGGCCATATAAAGCTCCTTTATCAGTCAGATGATGTACTTTGTCAGGTTTCGATTCGAAAGAGGCCCGTATTGGGTTTAGCGGGGGGAGGACTGGGTCGGTCTCAATAACGCGCCCTCAATGATCTCTTTGACCTCTTTTAATATTTTCCATCTTGTAGTGAAGCCGTAGGTTAGAAGGTAGAAACAGCATCCCAGGACAGGCTTGATGGCTAAAGAAGACCAGGATGTGCACACGAATTGGTCAAGCACGACTCCGAATACCGCAAGAACGCAGCCGGCCATTACGGCAGGCAGGACTGCCCGGAAAATAGAGGCATACGGCAGGCCAAGCTCTCTGCGCAGCGCGGGAAAATAGATCAAGTATTGAACCGCGTAAGAGAAGGTGACAACGAGAGCAATGCCTTTTAATTCAAAATATCTCAGGGCAGGGTATAATAGTAAGATTTCGACAGCCGCGACAATGGCAGTGCTTTTGAGCATCAGGGCCTGCCTGCCGGTAGCGATTACCAGGCTTGCCACCGGTTCGAGAATGGCCCTGATCACTCCATATATACAGAGAATCCTCAGGGCGGCCAATGCCGGGAGCCACTTTCCCGTTCCTGCGCCGAGCACCAGCGTGAGCAGTTCCTTTGAGAGAATAAGCAGCAGCACATTGGCCAGGATGGAAGCGAAACTCACGTATTCGAGGAGTTTCAGGTACCCGCTCTTTAGCGACTCGCGTTCGTGCTGAAGTCTTGAGAAGGTGGAGAGCATGACAGGGTGAACGGTTCCGGTAATAATGCCTGGAGCTTTGGCTGCCCAGTTAAATGCCACCGCATAAAACCCCAGGACCGCAGCGCCGGCGACGGAGCCGGTGATGAAGTTATCGGCGTTCACGAGCATGAAAGACATCAGCCCGGATAGAAAGATATGGCTGCCGAATCTAAGCTGCTGCTTCGCGGAGGCGGCGTCCCATTGGAGCTTCAATGGGACCGGACGCAACATGCAGACTATCACGGTAATCGCCAGCCGGGAAGCCAAGCTGGAGAAAACGATGCTCCAATACCGGAATCCGGTGCAAGCCGCGACAATGGCGACAGTCGTTCCCACAAGCTGTCCACTGATCTGCGGGACAGTCAACCGCTTGAATTTGAGCTCGCGCGACAAGATTGTCGTGGGGAGAAACCCAAGGGAGTTTATCAGGAATTCCGTGGATAGAACTACCACGACAGCCATCACGGCCGGGTTATCAAAGATCCTCTGACTTATATTTCCCCATAAAAATGAGGTCAGAAACAAAAGGAGAGCCAATAGAAGTTTGAGTGTGAAAGCTGTGTAGAGTTCGCGATCCTCGACCCTTTCCTTTTGAATAATGCCCGACGAGATGCCCAGATCATTAAAGTTCGTCAAAAAATCGATAAATATCATCGCGAAGCCGACGATGCCGTAATCGCCCGGGCTCAGCTTCCGGGCGAGAACAATCGTCGTGATCGATGCGAGAAAAAACGTAAACAGCTTTGAGATGAGGTTAACGCTTAGATTGACGGTGGTCTTGACTTTGAGATGCTCGTTCATGCAGGGATTTATCTCGGAGTCGGCGCTTGCGCATGGCACAAGGCCGGCAGTATAACTTCGGGTCTTTTCATTTCAGGGCGTGGCTGAAAAGTGACTTGTAAAGGAGAGCCGGATCCAAATTGCGTCTGGGCACTTTCTTGCGCCCTAGGGCCAGGATGACCATGTTTTTGAAGTTCCACTCAAGCACAGGCCAGCAGTAGTTGGTGATTTGGGTGCAGGTTGTTTTGACCGGGAGTCTTGGTTTCCATTTTTTCCGGATGAACAAATATGCCTTCCAGAAGTCCAGTGGCAGCATCTTGTACCCATTGGTATTGTGGATGCAGAATGCGCTTATTGCATAACTCTTCATGCCGCGCCGTCCGGCCTCCAGGCAGATGTCGGCTCCGTACATGTGAAATCCGCGTAAACTCTCATCGAAACAGAGGCTGGAGGACCTGCGGATCAACAGCACGACTTCATCAAGGGTTTCAACTTCGATGCCGCCCTCAAATCGCTGCCCCGCGGCCCCCTCCATTCCCGTCCAGTGGAGGTAGCCTGCCATCCCCTCGTTTTTAGTTGCTCCCCACACACCCAGAACCCCCCAGGCCGGGTCCTGCGCTTCTATCGCCTCGATGGCCCTTTCGACTCTGTAGAGCCACCCTTCAGGAAGGTAAACGTCCTGATGGATAAAAGCCACTATATCGCCGCTGGATTTGAGGATGCCGGAGTTGTACGCATCTGCCGCACTGGCAAAGCCACTTTGCAGGATAACCTCGGAGGCCGATTTTAGATCGGGGGATTGCAGCAGGCAACTGTTTAGTACCTGCTCATCGTTGACCGCGGAGATTACCGACCAATTCATGGTGAAGTCGTCGCCCTTTAAAACCAGGGAGGGACAAAGCCCATCCCTGGAGCGAATAAATTCCGTAGCGGATCTGAAAGGGCAAAGATACCCGGCGGCCTTCGCGGAAGGTCCCTGGCCTATTGACCGAGAAGATGAAGTCCATTGGGCGCGGAAATGGTTGTTGCACCGGTGACTTCATAGGGACCGATATCCCAAGCGCCGGTCGCAGGTCTGGGATTGCCGTCCTTGTCAGAAGTAAAATAGCTGTAGAGGTTAGCGCCCTGACCGATCAGCCCGGTGGCTCCGGACGTCGGGTGGAAGTCGTAGGTGAAGCCACTGCCGCTCACATTCTGGTAGCTGGTGAACATGCCGGGCCCGCAGCTGTATGAGGGCAAGTTGTTAGCCGCTGTAATTTGTGAGCTAACATCAATGCCGGCATAATTTGAGTATCCACTATTACACCCTATATTATTGTAGACTTCGGTATTGGTATACTGGGTGGGGCCTCCATTCAACAAAATAGCTGCCCCGGATACCCCTGATATAAGGTTGTTGGCGATCACAATATCATTCCATGCAGATGACTCTGCAGTGCTGTTGTTGTTATATGCTACGATTCCGGTAGAGTTACTCCCTTGAATGGAACTGTTATTGATAACACATAGATTGTTATAAATTCTCCAATGATTTGGAGCAGGCGCCACACTATCATTTGGAACAAGAAACATGGCTGCGTTTGCCATATTCTGTATGACATTATTGTAAATGCGCAGGTAGGCATCGCTGGCCTGTATCCCATCCTGGTGGACGGCTCCGGTGGTGGAACCCAGTGGAGACGTTCCTATAATCGTATTATTATAAATATCGGCATTTTGTGCCCATTCGATACCTGTATCTCCCGTACCGTTGGGACCCGTATAAAGATTTATGGCATTATAATCAATCTTGTTTATACCGAACCCAATGGCCGGCTTGGCGTTGTCGGCGCATGGCGTATAGATGGCCCAGCTGGAACCGGCTGCAGGTGAGAGCGTGCAATGATCTATGTCGTAGTATTCGGAACATTGCAGGTTTATCATTCCTAAAGCATTCGGACCGCCGTCATTGGAAAATATGATGTAAGACAGGGTAAGGTAAAGAGGGTTGGCATTCGAGATAATTGTGGAACTGTCAAAATTCTGGATGGTCATTTTCTGGCTCCCGGAAACGTTGCCGCTTAGCGTTACGTAACTGGTCGTCCCTCCGATGAACGTAGGCGTAGTGCCGCCTCCGTCGAATATGACCATGCCGTTGTGGCCCGTGTCTTGTCCGGTCTGGTAGGTGATCGAGCCCCCGTTCGAATTTCCGCAGGGAGGCTGCCATGTTTTTGATATCGGGTATGTCTGCGATGTGGAGCCACCGCTTATGTAGACGGTATCACCGGGTTGTACGCCGGTGATGGCGGAAAGGCTCGTCCATGCGTCGGTCCATGATGTCCCTTTATTGGCGCCGGAGGCATTGGGATCGACATACCAGTTAGCCGCCATGGCGGGGATTGCCGAGAGCGCCATGAGGGTTAAGAACGCCAAGGCCCCAAACAGGATACGGTTCTTCCTTCTGGTAATGCGGGGCCCGGGTACGCAGGGTTGTTTGGATGACGCCCAACTGCAGTGGTCATATCCTGTTGATTTCGTCGTTTTGTTGAGATTGAGCATTTTGCGTGCCTCCTTGCTGTCAGATACGAAATGCACTTCGTTGCAGGTAGAGCAAGCAGCATGCCATCCAACTTAATCGCCCCCACGGACTCTGTCGGCGACACTTCGGGGTGGCTCCGCAGTGCAGGCGGACTCACCTTTTGGCGATGTGCGTACCGCACAGGTTGCTTCATTTATCAGATGCGGAGGCAGGCACCTGATCCTGAAATTGTTGGATGGTAAACACAAAAGCGTAATCAGACTGTAAAAAGTCCGAGTGCACCAGCTTCCTCTGGCTAGAGACCATGTTTCCAAGATTGGATGGACTTTGAGACTGTGTTGTAGGGTGAAACATACGCTACAGGCCAGGGTTATGATGGGAATCCGTTAATGCCCAAGTGCACACGTCCGATCGTTTCGGAAACTGATCGGCCGCGGTCCGGCCGATATCGCCGTCACTGGAACCGGCCAGCATCCGTGAGTAATACTGGAAATAAAAGCCAGTTGGAGAAACCAGATTACATAAAATTGATCGAAATAGGTTATTGAGATGAAGTTGGCTATATGTCCGAGAAGCATGACTCCCAGGCCCCAGAGGAGGTATTCCGCCTCGCACGACTGAGGTGATGCCAGGCGGACCTCAGCCAACTTGCTCCCGAGGTTTTTAAACGCCCTGACCAGTATCCAGACAAATAGAAAAATCGCCATAAGTCCCGCATCCAGGCCGAAAGCAATAAACTGATTTGTGATATCCGCGGTGCCATTAATTGCGAGGCTGTATTCGAACCAATGACTGGTTTTGCTCAACGACATGCCCCAGAACCACCATTCACCGAGGTGATTTATTGTGGTCTGTATCAGAAATGACCTGTGCCAGGCGTCTCCGCCAAAGCTGAAATGAGTCGGCAGGTACCAAATCGGCGCCCTCATCACCAGAGCAACGGCAATAGTTGCAGCCAATCCGGCGCGCCGCACGAGACTCATTCTGTCACGGAATCGCCACAAAAGCCAACCCAGAATCACAAAGCAGACTACAGCGACCGGGCCTCCTGAATTGGAGAAGAATACGATCGACAGTGAGAGTAGAATTCCGGCTATGGCGTATTTTCTGTCTGATTTAACAAAGCTCAGCCCGCAATACAGGGGGAGAAAACTTGCGCCCAGCGACCCAAGAAGGCTATACTCCCTGAAGCTGCCGGTGCAGCGGGGCTTGCCTTCCCTTAAGGTCTCGACGATGTGGCCGCCTAGAGCGGAAAATGGATTTTGGGAAGTATGACTTTCGATAAACAGCAGGACAACGTATGGCACTAACAGAAGTACAAAGCGGCGCAGAAAAAACCGGAGCTCCTCCATGTCTTCAAGCAACCCGCGGAAGGTGATATAGCAGAAAACGGCGTCAACGGCCAAACCTATCTGATAAGCTTGGCCTTCGTTTGAGCGTAATAAAAAGACGCTGGTCATGTAGCCATAGAACAGCAGCAAGAGACGATCCATCTTATTTAGATTGGACAGGCTGAACTCGCGGCGCACCATGACTCGAATAAAACCCGCAATCTCCAGGAATCGAATTGGGAACATGTTGAAGCCGGCCAACTCGATTGCGACGTTTTGTGTAAGATACAGTACTCCGGCAACCATGCCCAGGAGGGCCCAGCGCCGGGGTGAGGCCAGCACGACCGCGATTAGAATTAAGAGTATGGATAGTGTGAGTGCGGTCATTTTCCAACCCTGCATTCAGGGGCTGTATCTTCCGCGGGATCAGCCTGTTTTGCGCTCTGCGCGGCTCTTGCCCGATCGGTTGTCGCCAGCCTTTTCCTCCATAGTTTTTTAACTTTATCCGTCAGTTTCGCCCTGTCTAGAATCGCCCGCAGGAGCTGAGAGAACCCGCTCGCCGTCCGGATTGAAAAGTAAAGTGCGCGGCCCTTCCATGTGGACGCATAGATGCATGGCCAGGTTTCAAGCCATTGGCGGTCGCCGAAGCGACTTTTGTAAAAGGCGTCGCCCAATCCGAAGTCGATCGTTTCAACATCCTCGGGCGTAAGTGTTTCCAGCATCTTGATAAGCAGGACAGTCCCGGGCCTGTATTCCCGGCACTTTGAATGATAGCCGGTAAAGTCCAGATAGAGTGTTCGTTTGTACTTTGTCCCTATCCAAAATGCGCAAGGATCACCATCGATATAGAGTACGTATCCATAAAGCCAGCCCTTGGACGCAGCCAAGCCAAGTCTTCTGCGATTTTCACCGTTGTCGGCAAATCCGACCCCCAGCCCGCGCTGGTAAGTATGCCTCGCAATTTTCTCAGCGTCGGCGCAGAGTTCACCGATCTGCTCTTCAGAGGAAAAGTGCCTGAATACGATATAGCCCGGGAAGTCTTCTTCCAGTACTTGCGGAAGTCGACGCATGAATGACCTGTGTTTTGCTTTCATCCTTTTAAATATGTCCCGGGGATTCCCGGGCACCCTCATGCTCCAGTGCGGACTTGGCGCCGCCGCCTGAAAGCGGGGACTCTTTCTCGCAATTTCCAGCAGGTCGCAATCGGTGGGGATTGCGTGCAGCGACAACATGTCGGCCTCGCCATTTCTTATGACCTTCAGTAGTTCGGCCATGAGCAACTCGGCCACGGCGCCGGAGCAATCGCCTAGTATACCTCCCTGCACGACGGTCAGCGACCTGACTTTTGGCCTCCATATATCCTTGTAGCCCACCCTGATTGCGATCCCGGGCTTCTCGATACGCCCTACAGCCATGCAGACTATCGTTTTGTCGCGGCTGACATAAACTACATGCGGTCTCAATACCGACTGCCTTGCTTCACCTATAGTCAGGTAAAAGTCTATGTCCGCGTTAGGGTGTTTTTGCAGCCTTTGCCAATCCGGACGCAAACGCTCGACGCCCTCAATTGTCGTTACTGTTCCTGTATCGTACACAAGCTTCCTGTCTGGTCAGTGTTCCTGCTCCGAGGGGAGAGGAGGGAAACTTTGAAGGACGCGTATGTTTTTTTCACTAGCCGCCACGCCCGATCTTTTCTTTATTTACTGCTGTCAGGCAGCCTGACCCTGTACGCTCTCAGGCGGAGCGCTTACAAACTGCCGCAGTAAAAATTCGAGCACCAGGAGGCAAAAGACTTCCCTGGAGCGTTTTTCGCCCCGCCCCAGCGAATGGAGCAGGTCGCTGACTATGCTTGTGGAGAAATAAGCCCTCGTGACTGCGCCCTGATCAAGCAGCGTATCGTAGACAAAGCCCCGTGAGTTTTCGCTCAGCCATTTGCCATAAGGAACAGGGAAGCCGGTTTTCTTCCGGCTTATGATCTCCTGTGGGATCGAATCGGCGAGCGCGGCCTTCAGGATGCGTTTGGTGGTCCATCCGCGAACCTTGAAGTCGGCGGGAAGCGAGGCGGCAAATTCGAGCACCTGGAAATCGAGAAGAGGCACGCGAAGTTCGACCGAGGTCGCCATCGTCATTTTGTCGGCCTTTACGAGCAGGTCGTCGGGAAGCCATGTTTTTGTGTCCACGTAGAGCATGGAATCGAGTGGCGGGCCGTTGCCAAGCCGAGAAAACAGGCTGCGAGTCGGCAGATCGGATTTTTCATCACGGAGGGTTTCGGTGAATTCCGGCGTATAAAGGCTTTCTTTAAACCGGATAAGGTCCGAGTCGGGCGTTGCGGTGCGGCTGAGATAGTATTCGGGCAAAGACAAGTCGACGAGCCCGACGTATTTGCCGACACGTTCCCACCCGGCCTGCCCCAGGGTCTGCAGTCCGAGGCGCAGCAAGTTTTTCGCCGGGCCGAAAAGGGTCTTAAGCCGCTCCAGCAGCAAGAGATTCCGGTAGTTGGGATAGCCCCCGAAGGCCTCGTCTCCGCCCTCGCCTGAAAGAAGCACCTTCACTGCCGATTCGCGGGCGAGATGCGAGACGTAGTAAAGGGCGACAGCGGGCGGCTCGAAGACAGGCTCCTCCATGTGCCACGCATACTTGGGGAGAAACTCCAGAAAGTCCCGCGCAGTCATGGTTATTTCGTGGTGCTCGGTACCAAAGCGCTTTGAGGCCAGCCGGGCGTAGGGCCTCTCGTCGGCGAACTCTTCTCCCGCAAAGCCCACCGTGAACGTGTGAATGGGCTTGTCGGTCTGTTCGACCGCGTAGCGCAGTATCCCGGTCGAGTCCACGCCGCCGCTGAGCAGGACGCCCACAGGCACATCGCTTATCATGTGCGATTTGACGGTCCTGCGCAAAAGGTCGCGAAGCTCATCGACCGTTTCGCCGAAATTCGCCCGTCGGGGATCGACTTCAAAGCTCAGGTCCCAATACTGCCGATGTTCGATCAGGCCGTCGCGAGCGGTGAGGTAATGACCCGGGTCGAGTTTGTATACGCCCTCGAGCAGCGTTTCACTTCCCGGCAGGTAGCCGTAAGTGAAGAAGCGGTCTATGGCGCGCGGATTTATGCTCCGGCGGACCCCCGAATCGGCCAGGAGGGCCTTGATTTCCGAGCCGAAAAGAAGCGATTTGCCCGTATTTGTATAGTAGAGAGGTTTTATGCCCACGCGGTCGCGGGCAAGAAGTAGAAGCCGTTTTTTCTCATCCCACAGGGCAAAGGCGAACATGCCCTGCAGTTTGGCCACCGACTCGGGGCCGGATTCTTCATAGAGGTGGATTATGACCTCGGTGTCGGTAGCGGACTTGAATTTGTGACCGCGAGCTTCCAGGCCGGGGCGCAGTTCGAGGAAATTATAGATTTCCCCGTTGAACACGACCCATACCGAGTCGTCTTCATTGGACATCGGCTGAGCGCCAGTATTGAGGTCGATGATGCTAAGGCGGCGATGCCCGAGGCCGACCGGGCCTGCGACGAACCGGCCGCCTCCGTCCGGGCCGCGATGGAGGAGCGTATCCGTCATCCGGTTTATCAAACCGGGGTCTACAGGTTCCCGAAGGTCAAAATTGAGTTTTCCGCAAATTCCGCACATAGCCTATCTGTGGCTCGCCGTGAAAAGTTTCATGTTTAAATGGCTGCTGTGAGGTCTAGCCATAAATTCCGGAGCGGCCCGAAAGGCGCCTGATCTGCTGCTGCCTTATATACCTGATGACGCGGGGGTCATCGACGCGGGGGACCGTTTTCAGATATCCTGAGCAAAAGCCGACCCATAGGGCTACCCACGCGACAGAAAACGGAGACCGGCAGGCCCTTTTGACGCACTTGGCCATCATAAAAACCGGATGGTACCCGGTTACATAATTGGCCAGTCCGTTCTTTAACCAGTTTCGCCAGTTGCCGTCTCCCGAGCCGGTAGCTTTGTGCTGGATGAGCTTTAGATCCCGGAATGTCCGGGTGGTCCATCCGAGCATGTTCGCCTTCACCTCGTCTATGGTGTCCCACCCGGGCGCTTTCGCCAGAGGGCTTATCCGCTCCCAGCACTCCCGGCTGTATATCTTTGTTGCGCCTCGAACGTGGAATGGAGGATCTCCCGGGGAGTCCTCAACAAGACCGCCGTTTTCCAGCATGCAGACCATCCCACCTCCGATGCCCAGGCGCGGGTCAGCGCAAAAGTGTGAGAAGCAGCTCTCGAAGTAGTCGGGGGCGAAGGAAAGATCTCCGTCGAGCTTGGCAAGAAAGTCCCATCTAACACCATCGGCGCTGGAGTAGCCGTCGTAGAACGCCTCTATCACCCCTCCACCCGATTTACGGAAACCGCGGTTAGGTCTATGGATTACATGAATCCAGGGGTGTTTGGCCGAGGCGGCGTCGAGTATTTCAGGCGTTTGATCGCTCGAGCCGTCGTCAATGATGATCCACTTTTGAGGAAGTATAGTCTGCGCGGCCATCGAATCGACGGTACCGGCTATATATTTGGCCTCATCGCGGACCGGTGTGATCGCTATGTAATCGAAAGCGGCCATAGGCTCAGTTTGTTATACCAAGGGCGCCCATTCGCCGGGGCTCCGCATTTTTGCGTCTGATCCGCTTATAGGTGAGCTGGAACCTGTAAATCCAATCATAGGCCCCCTCCATTTTCGCCTGCAGCAGCAGGTTATCATCCATGGAATTGACAGGGAGCCTCTTCAGGCTGAAAGGATCGTCAGCGGCGCAGGCCGTGCCGACGCGGGTGGTGAGGCAGCATTTATAGCCTGTCCCCACAAGACCTGAGCGCAATATTTGGAGGAAAGGACGGTCGTAGTCGGGAAAACCGAAGGGGTAGGAAAAGGCTTCGATCTTTTTGCCCAGTTCGGATTCTATACGGTCCTTCGACCGGGTGAGCTCGAAATCGAGATCTTTTTTTGGCAGTAGATTCAGATAAGGGTGGCTGACGGTGTGGGAGCCGAACGAAATTCCGTACCGGTCAAGCTCCCGGACCTGGTCCCATGAAAGACAGCCGCTTCCGTTTAGCGATGAGCCGTTGTCGATATGACCGGTTACCAGAAAAACGGTCGCCGGGAACCCGTGCTCGTGGAGCACCGGTAAAGCGTTGGTGTAAAAGTCGCGCAAGCCGTCGTCAAAAGTGAGCGCGACCGATTTGGGTGGCGGCTTTCTGCCGGGACACATGATTTCCACGAGCGTCATGAGGTCTATGACGTTGTAGTCGTTTTCGGCCAGAAACCTCATTTGGTCGGCAAAGGCCGAAGGCGAGGTGAGTGTTCGGAAATAGGGATGGTCGTCTTCGTGCCCGTTGGAGATGCCATGGTACATCAATATTGAGGCTCTCCCTCGGTCAGGCCGCATGACGGTGCGGAATAAATGGAGCGTCAGGAGCCTGTCAAGTCTAAGTCCTGTCTCCTGGGACCTCTGAAAACCATTGCCGGCGATTTTGCCAAACAGGCGCGTTAGCCCCCGGCTGTTTAAGCCGGATCCCGAATCCATCGTGTTTTACCTCCCTCCAGTCGAACGCATCCCTTGACGATGGACTCCACGAGATCGAGATACATGTCTTTTCTGGTCTCCCAGTTGAACTGCCGGGAAAAATCAAGGCCGTCTCGAGCCAGTTTCTCTTGCTGCGCCTTGTCTTTTATCAACTCTTCAAGCGATGCCGCGAGACTTTCCACGCTGTCGGTTTCGAAAAACTTGACCACCGAGTTGTTGAAATAGTACCGGTCAATCTTTGTCGATGAGACGATGACCGGAACTCCCATGGACATGAATTCCAGAATCTTCGTGCTGAAGGCTTCGCCGCCAAAGCTGTCGTTTCGCTTCGGTACGATTCCGATGTCCGCATTGGCCATGACCGGGGCAATGTCTCGAATCGGGAGCACGCCTTTTAGAAATACCCGGTCGTTTAGACCGAGTTCGTCGATGAGGTCGGCCAGGGAATTCCTCGAAGGCCCCTCCCCATAGATGTGAAATTCGGCGGAAGGGACCTTGTCCTTTATGCGGGCAAAAGCCCTTATTGCGATGTCCAGCCCCTGGTGCCGGCTGAGAGTCCCGGGGTAAATGACGACGGTTTTGTCCCCGTGGCTTTTCGCGCCGTACCGGTAAAAGATCTCCGGGTCCGGGTAGTTGAGGACAACCGTGCATTTTTCCGGCCGGACGGAGCGCTTGACCAGGGTCTCTCGCCAGAGGTGGTTGGATATGATCATGTGATTGGAAAGTCCGATGGACGCTTTTTCCAGCAGTACGAGAAGCTTGAACAGGACCGAGGCCCCGCCTCCGAATTTGCTGGCGAAAAGCTCGGGCACGATATCGTGGATATCCAGGATGACCTTTGCACCCGTAAGCCTTGGCAAAAGGGCTGCAAAGACCTCGAAATCAGGTACCGAGTGGACGTGAATCAGGTCGTAGGGATTTTCAAAATGAAGCTTGGTGACAAGCGCCGCGGACCGGAAAAAGAAACCGAGCAGCCTGGTGAGATAGTCTAATTTGTTCTTCTCATCTTTTACTCTTTCCTGAACCATGAACACCCGGACACCGTTCACCACGTCCGAATCAGGCATGCCGTTTCTGCGCAAAGCGATCACATCGACGTGGTCTCCCCGTTTTGCGAGCGTCTCGGCATAGCGGAGCACCCTGTTGTCGGACTGATAGAACGAATAAGAGAGCATGCAAACCCTGAGGGGTTTACGGTGTGTCGCGGGTGCTTCGGACGTTCGTGGTAATTTTTTCGCCTTCCAGAACCTGGCCATCTCCTTGGGCAGGGGGTTCCAGAACCTGCCATCATACTTCGACTTCACGTAGTCCAGAAACTGCACGTAGAAGTCGGCCGGGTATTCGGCCGACATGGCCTTATCGCCGTTGAAATTCATATAATCGGGATGGGTCAGCATGAGAGCCATTCCCCCGTGTTCGACGATCCAGTCGAGCTTGCGTTTCCAGACATCGAGGTTCTTTTCTTTCATGATGACGAAGAGAGTGAAATCCTGCGGCAGCGTGTAGGGCAGTTCCACGAACCCTTTTCCGTTCGGGCCTCCGTTTACGTAGAACGGGAATATGGTCCGGGCAGCGGTAGAACCGATTTCGAAGGGGTCCGTGTCGAAAGTCGACGAGTCATACTCGATGTCCAGTTCATTGAGCCAGTCGAATTTGCAGTAGGTGGCAGGAGCGCGGAACCCTTCGGCCCGCCATTCCTTGAGGTACCTGTTGATCTTGGGCGCCCTGTCTTCGAAGATTTTTCGGGACTTGAAGTCCTTTCCGTCGTGAAGGATTCCGTGGATACCGACCTCAAAGCCGTTTTCGGTAAGGTGTTGCCTGAGGGCTGCCGAAACCTTGTAGCCCTCCGCAACGAAGTTGAATGAGGACCTAAAGCCCATGGCCCGCTCCATGGCAATGAGTTCGCGGCATTTTTCCTGACCTGCCGCGGACTCCACGTCATGCGTGAGAACCAGGGCGAACTTTTTGTTTTCCGGCCAACCGTCCCAGGAAGGCGGCGCAAGAGACGTCCTGCTGTCTATCGGCCACCTGTCGGCTATCGCTTTTAGCCTTGCCGCCGCGAGCCGCTGCCGCAGGACAACCTGGAGCGCCCGTGGGATTAGCGGCTTAAGACTATAGTACGAGTCTCTGAGGTTCACAAAAAAAGCTCCGTGGCGTTCGCCTGTGAATTTTTAATGCGAGGTCGTAAAAAGCGGCAGATGCACCGCCCGGTGTGAGATTTTCAACCGAAATGCCTGTAGGCCAGCCCGATGGCTTTTAGTCCGAGGAGCGGGATGTGGCTCATGAGTCCGGAAAAAGGGAGCCGGTTCTTTTTTGAGCCTTCGACAAAAGCATTAGCGGACATATTGAATCGGCGGTAATCGAGAAAACGTTCCTCGGCGCCGAAGCCGAGCTTGAACCGCCTGAGCCCCTGGTTGTCAAGGTCCGTCCGACCGAAACAAAAAAAATCGTACCCTTCCCCCGCGTACTGTCTTATCGCTTCCCACATGACCGCGGCGCTGCCTCCCAGCTTGCCGAAGTCCATGTCCGAAGCCCCGTACTTGTACATGGCCTTTCGGCCGAAATGGAAAAAGACAGAGCCGGCCACGGCTTTGCCCTGATAACGTGCGAGGATTACCCGGCCCTTGCCTTTAGAAAGTATGTGTTCGTGGATCTTCCTGAAAAAGGAGAAGGGTTGGGGCGGAGCAGCCTGCCTCTTTCTGGTGAGGCAATGGAGCCCGTAATATTCCCGCATCCCCTCGAAGGAATCAACGACCTCGATTTCAAGTCCCGAGCCCCTGGCCTTTTTCAGATTGCGGACCGTATTGGTGTGAAGTTTCGAGGCCAGCTCTTTCTCGGTTGAAAGCTTAAGACCGTGGTGCAAATACCGGGACCACACCGGGACCTCCTGCGGGAGCAGGTTTTGCCCCCTGAGATCGAGGTACTTCCACCCGGCCTTTTTTGCGGCCTCGATAAGACTTGCCGGAATGGTGGAAAGGGAGGATTCGCCGAAAACGAGCGGTTCGCAATGATCGCTAAACGGCAGCGATACACCCCTTCGCCCGGTAAGAAGACTGTTTACCTCCAGAAGCGGAATGACAACCGAGAACTGTCCATGTCCGGGAATGGCAAAAAATGAGGGTCTGTAGCCGTAGGAGTCGCAAAGCACCCTTATCCAGGCTGTTGAATGAAAAAAGCTGTAGTCCCTGGAGGCAAGGACAAGGTCGTCCCAGTCCGGAAAGTCAAGAGGATTTATGAATTCGAAGTCCATGATCAGGAGCAGATCATCCCGGGTTCTAGGCCATGAAGCGGCAAATGAGGTTTGATACCCGCTCGACCTGGAATTTGGAAAGGGCAGGCCCCATCGGCAGCGAAAGTATGCGCGAGGCGGCCGCCTCGGCAGCGGGAAAAGAGCCGGGGGGAAGATTCATGGCACTGTAGCTGTTTTGGAGATGCAGCGGCACGGGATAATGCAGACCGGTCGCAACTGAGTTCTCTGCCAGATGCTTTTGGAGAGCGTCCCGTCTATCGGCCTGGATCACATAGAGATGCCAGGCGGGTCTCACTTCGGGCCCCACGGCCGGAACCGTTACGCCTCGGACATTTCCGAGAAGCTCGGAGTATAGGGCGGCGCATTCGGAGCGCTTTTGATTCCACTGGCCCAACCGCTTTAGCTTAACCTGGAGAATGCCGGCCTGGATTGCATCCAGCCGGCCGTTCCAGCCTTCCACATCGTGATAGTATTTTTTCGCCTGGCCGTGGTCGCGAATCATCCTGACCTTGGCGGCCAGGGTGGCGTCATCGGTTGTAACCGCGCCCGCTTCCCCGCATGCGCCAAGGTTTTTGCCCGGATAGAAGCTGAAGGCGGCCGCCGCCCCTATCGAGCCGGCCATTTGCCAGGAGTTCTCTCTTTTGGAAAAATACTGCGCGCCGTGAGCCTGGCAGGCGTCCTCGATCACCACAAGGTTGTATTTTTGAGCCAAACCCATGATCGGGTCCATGTCCGCGGGCTGACCGAAGAGGTGCACGGGGACAACTCCGGCAACGGGTCTTCCTTTTTCCCGGTGATAGAGCCTCCCGGACTTTTCCTCGCACCGGCTCTCCAGGTATTGGCGCAATTTTTCCGGGTCCATGTTGCAGGTCGATTCGCAAACGTCGACGAAATCGGCGGTCGCCCCCGCCTGCGAAATAGCTTCGGTGGTGGCGATGAAGGTGTTTGGGACGGTGATCACGATGTCGCCCGGACAAACGCCTGCGCCAATCAGCGCAAACCGAAGGGCATCGGTTCCGCTTCCCGCGCCGACGCAGAACTTTGTTTGGCAAAAAGCGGCAAAGTCGCTCTCAAAGCCTTCGACCATCGGGCCCCCGATGAAACCGGCCGTTTTCAGGGCGGACCTGAAGACTTGAACCAGTTCCTCTTCGAGTTCGAGGTGCGGGGTAACCAGATCGAGGAAGGGGACGGGACCACTGCTGAAATCGTTCATAAGGCCTCAAGTAACTTGACTGCGTGGGGGGGAGTCACTCACCTTAGCGCGATGCGGCGCAGGTCAGCTCCCCGGGCCGGTTTCGTCGATAATCCTCAGGATGCGCGCGGGGTTTCCCGCCACTATCGCTTTTGGGGGAACGTTCTCGGTTACGACCGAGCCCGCCCCGACGATTGCATTTTCGCCTATTGTGACGTTTGCAAGGATAGTCGCTCCTGAGCCAACCGAGGCGCCTTTTTTCACCCTGGTCGGCTCGACCTTCCAGTCGGCTTCGGTTTGGAGCCCACCGGTGGAAGTGGTCGCCCTCGGATAGGTGTCGTTAATAAAAACAACCCCATGGCCGATGAACACATCGTCTTCGATGGTCACGCCCTCGCAGATGAAAGTATGGCTCGATACCTTGCAGTTCCTGCCAACCGTCGCGTTTTTCTGGATCTCGACAAACGTTCCGATCTTGGTATTGTCCCCGATGCTGCAACCATAGAGATTTATAAATTTGGCAAGCTTTACGTTTTCGCCAAGCTTAACGTCGTCGGCAATGGATAAAAAACTCAGAGACAAACGAGTTCCCCCCTGTTCTTTATCGACCTGTGGGCGGCTTCGAGCATGCGGATTACGCGGTAGCCTGCCCAGCCGTCGTTTAAGGGCCTGGAGTCAGTGCGGATACAGTCGATAAAATGCTGGGTTTCGAGCTTGAGGGCTTCGGTCTGGTCGAGCTTGGGCGACCACATATCGCCCGAGCGGTAGCTTACGAGAAGGTCATACAAGCCCTGGCGATTATCGATTTCCACTCCCTTGTCGTAGACCTTTACCTTATCGTCGCAGTCGAGGTCGTTCCAGACGAGCATCTTCTTCTCACCGCCTATAAGCGTGGTCCTGACCTTCACCGGAGACAGCCAGTTTACGTTGAGGTGCGCAATGATATTGTTGGCAAAATAGACCGTTACGTATGCCACATATTCATGTTCGCAAAAATGATTTTTCCCTGTGGCCAATACGGCCTCGGGCTTTTCCGAGATCAAGTAGTCCATTATGGAAATATCGTGCGGAGCAAGGTCCCAGATGACATTTGCGTCGTGTTGGAAAATACCGAGGTTAACCCTGGTCGAATCGTAGTAGTATAACTGGCCCACCACGCCTTCATCGACGAGTTGCTTGATTTTTCTAACCGCGCCGGTAAAAAGGAAAGTGTGATCGACCATTATCTTGAGGTTTTTGCGCTCGGCAAGTTCGATCAGTTCCATGGCCTGGGTGGAAGTTGCGGTAAAGGGCTTTTCGACAAAGACGTGTTTGCCGTTTTCAAGCGCCCTTTTTGCCAGGTCAAAATGAGTGGAAACAGGAGTAACGACTGCGACGGCATCAATATCGGGCGCCTCAACGAGTTCGCTGAGCAGGGTTGTTGTCTCTACCCCTGAAAGGGCCTTTCGGGCGCGGCCTAGAGCATCCGGGTTCCCATCGCAGATTCTTACAACCCGGCATCCCTCCACATTGTTGAAATTTCGCGCAACGTTGGGTCCCCAGTACCCATATCCGACTATGCCCACCCGGATCATGTCCTTCTCCTTTTGCCGGAAAACTCTACGCATGCCCGGCCGATCCGGGATTGATCGGTCTGCTCTGCCTAGTAAGCGCCCTTGCTTGTCAAAACGGCCAGCGGGGTCCTGATAAGAAGCTTGAGATCGAGCCACAGACTCCAGTTTGTTACGTAATAGATATCCATGCGCACCATGTCGTTAAAAGTCGTTCTGCTCCTTCCCTCAACCTGCCACACTCCGGTTATGCCCGGTTTCATGCCAAGCACGCGCCTTCTGTGCCAGAGGTCGTAGTCTTCGAGTTCGTAAGGGATGGGAGGACGAGGTCCGACAAGCGACATTTCGCCCTTTAGCACATTAATGAACTGAGGGAGTTCGTCAAGGCTCGTTTTCCTCAAAAATCTCCCTACGGGGGTGACTCGAGGATCATTCTGAATCTTAAAGACTTCATCTTTGCCCGGCTCTCCATGCCCCGTTCCGTTTGCGGAGCCGCTGATAAGTTTTTTGACATACTCCCTGTGAATCGAGGGGTCATTATCGACATACATCGATCTGAATTTGATAAATGTGAAGGGCTTCCCGTATTTGCCCACACGCTCCTGGCGAAAAAAAACGGGGCCTTTGGAGCCGAGCTTTATCAGCGCGGCAATAATGGCGAAAAGGGGCGAGGACACCACTAGAGCGGCAAGGGAGCAGGAAAAGTCCATGACCCGTTTTACAAGCAGGCTTTGTTTATGTGAGCGCAGGTGATCCCTGATGTCCGGATAGAGGGTGAGCCGACCGCCGGACCAACCCTCGGGCTCTGACTTTTCAGGGAAAAAATAGATATTTATAACGATTTTTTTGATATCGTCCGCACCCAGGTTCAATGCGAAAGTCGACTTGATTCTGTTGATAATGACCTCGGACACCGCCCCGTCGCTCAAACCGGATATTTCAGTAAAAATGATCCCCGCGATCGAATCGAACTTATACCACCCGAGGACGTCGATGTCTCTTTTGGCCGATTCCAGGCATGAAAATATCTTCGCGCGGACTTCGCTGCCGGTCTCCCCGCCGGGTATGCCTTCAAGGGAGAGCAGCATCAACATGAAAGGTCTTTTCGACCTCTCCGATCTCTTGCGCTCGAGGGCGAGAATTCTATTGAAAGTTTCCTCATCGTATTCCAGCGAGGGCAGAGCATCCACCTGCTGGGGCTTGGATTCGGAAGAAGAAGTTTGGTTCGACAGCGGGAATTTCAGGACCCTCGGCGACGATGTGTCTTGCATGGCTGCTTGCCTTCCGACCTAAAAGTTGAGTTACTCATCTGCACAATCAACCGCACAATATTGGTGCAGCTCCGCTAACTCGGTTACATAAGAGCCGATGACAAGTGTGATGAATATGCCTCGGTCCTGGAACAAGGGAGCGGCGAAAGTAAATCAGATTCCAAAAACAGGCGTGGGAAGCTGAAAAGCCCCTCGCAATCCCCTGGTCCACCCTTTGTTTCATTTGCTTTAACTGTCTGCCCAAATCCGCGGGAGATCTGCGCGTGCGGCCCCCGCCGGAAAATCTCCGCAGAACTCAGTGTATAAAAATTAAATTCCTAAATCACGGCTAATTTTGCTCTACTAATAAAAGACACAATATTCAACAATCAACCATTGAATAAGTAATAGCCGGGTAGATACTTGAATTTTCATGAAAACACCAGTTAAATCACATAAAAAGACATCGCCCGGCTGCTGACTTTTCTCAGTTCCCTGTTGTTTGCGTGTCTAATTTTTCGCTACATGTTCCATTATTTTCCCCTGCTCGGGACATCTCTCCTATTATGCTTCTAAGCATTCATATCGGACCAAATCCCCGTCGAAGTTAAGGGTTTTTTTATTTTTATCCAATACCAAATTCTGTAAAGGGGGATTTTGGGGTGTATGCATGGGGTGTTGTCACTACCTAAATGCATTTAATAGTTATGTAATTTAAATTAGATAAAGATATGCCGGGAAGTGGCGCCGGACAGTCCCCCCCCCTCAAATTTTCGCAAAGAACGTGTCGGCTTCTAAAGCGCCCAATTCTTCTTGACTTGACGGTTGGCGCCGGATAATTGGCGGGCAAGCGAAAGACATGTATCCGCCCACGGATCGAAATGGTTTTTTTAAGCGCCGGCGCTCATTGGCCCCTTGACTTCGAAGTTCACTCATTTTCGGTTTTCAGTGTTCGATTGATTTCACCCTTCTTTTGGATTTTCCGGATGCATACGGCGAGCGCTGCTCCATTTGCGGTTTAATACAGGCGATTCCACTTTGGGTCAAGATTTCAAGCGGTCCTTTATGCACAAGGAGGAAGTCGGATGCGTGAAGAGTACTCGATGTACATTGACGGACAGTGGGTTGGCGCGTTGGACGGTACTGGACCAGACGGTGCACGATGAGCTGTGCCCCCCGCACCCCCACGGGGTCCGGATCGCGGGGCTTACCCCCGCGACCCGGGGCGCCCGTCGGCGCCGATTAAATCCGCGATGATTTATTCGTCGACGTGCGCTTCGCTCGGCTCCCTCAGACCACGCCGGCTGTTTTAAGTTCTTCCAGCCTGGTTTTTCCTATTCCGAGGTATTTGCTGTAGACGTAGCCGTTGTCTGCTCCAACCGGCCTGCAAACCCACTTGATGCGGCCGGGGGTAAGCGACATGGACTTAAAAGTCGAGTTCTGGATGAAGACGTCGCCGTAGACCGGGTCCTCCGTTTGGTAGAAGGTCTTGCGGTCCTGCCAGTGTTCCCTTTGCACCACTTCGGTCGGCGCTTCGAGACGCCCGACGACCACGGTGCCTTTTCGGTCGGGCTTCTTCATATAGGCCCCGACGATTTCCTGGAGTTCGTCGGCGGTGTATCTGGAAGTGAATTTTTCGATTTCACGCTGCGCCACGGGCTGGTTGACGGGGTCCAGGCGTTCCTTGATGCTCGGGAAATCTGTCGCGAAGGTCCGAGCGGTCCATGATTTCACAAAGGGCGGCCCAGTTCGGGTCGGTGAACCCGGAGATGAAGGTGTAGCCGTCCTTGCATTTCACGTAGGTGTAAGGGAAAACCGCGTAGTCGAAGTTTCCGGCTCGCGGCATGAGCTCGCGTGTCATGTGGTAATACTGCATGACGTAATTGGACATGGTGATAAGGCCTTCGGGTGGCGAGCAGTCCACGAGCTGGCCCTTGCCGGTTTTCCTTTTGTGATACATGGCCGTGAGGATCCCGAAGGAAGCCCACGCGCCGCCGGCGTACCATCCCATCCAGTTTCCCTGTTTCATGGGGCGTTTGTATTCGGAAGAGAGTTCGGTATCGAGGTCCGGCTCTCCCGTAATCGACATGACCACGCCCCTTGCCTGGCAGGAGATATCGTAGTCGGGCTGATTGGAGCACTTTTCGGCATCTTTTCCAAATTGCCCGTAAACGTAGATCGGGCAATAAATAAGCCCGGGGTTTTCCTTGGCGAGCTGGCGGTAGCCGACACCCCGAGCGTCGAGGTAGCCGGGCTTAAAGGTTTCGATCACCACGTCGGCTTTTCGGGCAAGTCTTTTGAAAATCTTCGCCCCCTCCTCGGTCGAGATATCCAACGTAACGTGGAATTTGTTTCTGGCTTCGGTGAGGTAGGCCAGCCCCGAGTCTTCGACCATCATCCCGTAAGGGCTCATTTTGCGCGCCACATCTCCTCCGGGTGGCTCAACCCTTATCACTTCGGCCCCCAGTTCGGACAGGACCGAGGAGGCAAAAAGTCCGGCGTAGGACCCGTTGCTTGCATCGAGGACCAGCATGTCATCCAAGGCCTCGGGTTTGTTGAAGATATCCTCCGGGTTCGTCAAGCCATGGGCCCATTTGGCGAATTCCGGGTCGTGCGCCATTCCGACTATTCTCTTTTCGTCCATAACATTTCTCCCGACTCAGGAAAGTTTCTTTCCGCTCACCTCATCCCAATCGGAGGGCGGACAATGAGACCGGATGTTTGGGTTCCACTTGAAAATGACGCCCTCCTCCTCAAGTTTACTGATAGCGGGCCTGGTGAGGCCGAGGAGTTTTTTGAACACATATTCGTTGTCAAAGCCAAGCGGCCGGGAACTCCATTTGATCCTGCTCGGCGTGTCGCTAAGACGCGGGGGATAGCAATGCTGCACCATATCGCCATACAGGCAGTCGTCGTATTGCTGTATTGTCCCGCGCTCCCGGAAATGGGGGCTCTCATAGACATCCTGTGCGGAAAGAACGCGCGTTGCGGCAAAACCCAGCCTGCTGCCAAGCTCTTCGACCTGTTCGACTGTCTTCGAGCCCGCCCAGGCTTCGATAGCCTCAAGGATGACACGAGCGTTTTCGTCCTTTAGACGCTCGACCGGGTCGCTAAATTTTTCGAAAAGCGAAGGTTTACCCATCGCCTCGCATAGAGCGCCAAACTCTTTTTCGCTAAAAGCCGCGAGGGCAGCCCATCCGTTGGAACACCTGAAAAGGTCCGAGGGACAGATCGCAAGATCGCGGTTCGCGGATCTTTTCCGATCGGTATTGGTTTTATGAGTAAATAGCCAGGTCCAGTCGAGCCAGCGGATGACGTTTTCGACCTGCATGTAATCTATGAACTGGCCCTTGCCGGTTCTTTCCCTGTAGTTTAGCGCGGCCATGATGCTGATCGCACACATCAGCCCCGTGGCCCAGTCGGCTATCCAGACGCCCGATTTGATCGGTCCGCGCTCTTCAAAGCCCGTGATGGCCGCAAGCCCCCCCATGCTCTGGGCCACCGCGTCGTAGGAGGTCCTCCCGGTCCACGGCCCCCAGCTCCCATAGCCCGAGACATGGAGCTGGATAATTGACGGATTGATCTGGCTCAGTTCCCGGTAGCTCAGCCCCCAGGAGGCCAGTCTGCCCGGGGTGAGATTATCCACGACGACGTCGGCTTTTTTTGCCAGATTGAGAAAAATCTCCTTTGCCCTGGGATTTCCCATGTGCATGCCGACCCAATACTTGTTGTGATTTTGTTCCTCCATGCCTGGAGACATGTTTTTCCAAAAAAAAGCGTAGGGTGTAACGAAGCGCATCTGGTCACCCTTCTGGCCTTCGAACTTTATCACCTCGGCTCCGAATTCGGCGAGGTAATCGCATGCCGCAGGGCCAAGGACGACGTAGCATAATTCAAGGACCCTCACTCCCTTTAGCGGTTCGGGTTTGTCGAATAGACTGCCGACGTCGTATTCCTGTTTCAAAAACTCGAGATAAGAACCGTCCTGCTTCATCCATTAGCTCCTTCCCGCCGTCCCCTGCATGGAGAGCGGCAAATCTGGGTCTACCGGCTAAAACGCTCAACCAGGCGGCTTTTCTCCTGCCCGCGCTTTCCAACGACCCGGCTCAAACCATGAACCGGCTTCGATCCAAAAGACAAGTTGCCACATTCTGTGAATTTTGAAATCGTCAAAAATCTCTCCGCACGTTTTTCTTATGGACACTGAACGGTGCTTCGATTGCGGTCAACTTCAGGGGGGGCTTGAGCTGCAACGGTTAAGCGAGCAGGTCCCAAGGAAAACAGGACCGGAAAAGGAAGTCAGGGCGGCATTTGAAAAGGTCTTGATATAGAGGCGAAGGGTCCGCAATGTTTGAAGCCAGATAATATTAGATAACGGTTTCGATATCCAAACTATTTTTGCCCAAATTGCTCCCCCTTGGCGTTTTGGTCCGTCCGGCAAAAGGTGGGGGCGTGCATCATTTGATTGAAAACCCCGGAGGAAAATGATTAATTTTAGACGGTGATAAGTCACTTTTGCCGAGTACCGCGTATTGACCGTTAAACGCCTGTGGGCGGATGGAGGCGCGCACCAGCCTTTTTTGCCGACTGTGCCGGCTGGACCGCCCGGGATGAAGGAGACAAGGAATGTATATTCCACACCTACAGCACATACCGCCTGGACCGCTCGCGGCTTTGATCGCGGGCATTCTGATCCTTGTCGCGCCAAGGCTTTTGAACTACGTCGTCGCCATCTACCTGATCGTAGTCGGGATCCTGGGACTGACGCACGGCGCCTGGTGGTGAGGCGGCAAAGGTTACCTGGCGGCGCCCATATGACTCCAGCCGCGGGAAGCCTTCTTCGACCCGCATGGCTGGAGCTTTTTGATTTTTCGCGATAATTTGTTATTTGGGGCAATCGATGAAAGAAAAAGTATTCGAACAGGGGCCGATCCGCCCTCCGAGCGAAGCGGGAAGCCTGCTTTTCCGTTTCACCCGAAACTGCCCGTGGAACAGGTGCGGTTTCTGCACGGTATACAAGGGTAAACAGTTCAGCCGGCGCTCGCTGGATGAAATCAAGTCCGATATCGACGTGGCGGCCGAGATTTTCCAGGACCTTCGAGCCCTTTCGTCAGGTTTGGGCCACGATGGCGGTTTCCCTCGCGAGGCGCTGGAAATCGTGTTCACCAGTCCCCGGTACAATGAGTTTTACCGCCAGGCGGCTTTGTGGCTCTATAACGGAAAAGGCTCCGTGTTCATCCAGGACGCCAACAGCTTCGTGCTTTCGGCGGGTGTAATCTGCGAAGCGATCGAGCATTTGAAACGAAAAATACCCGGGGTCACGCGGATCACCTCTTACGGCCGAAGCAGCACGCTGGCCAAAATGAGCCCCGCCGAACTGGAGCAAATCCGCAAGGCCGGCCTCGACCGGGTCCACATAGGCATGGAGAGCGGCTCGGACCGGGTATTGAAGCTGATCGGAAAAGGCGTAAGCGCAAAGCGCCAGGTGGAAGCGGGCAGAAAGGTAGTCGAAGCGGGCATGGAGCTTTCCGAATACATTATGCCCGGACTTGGCGGCAGGGAGTTGTCCGAAGAGCACGCAAGGGAATCGGCGCGGGTCTTAAACGAGATCTCCCCCCATTTCATAAGGCTTCGAAGCTTGCGCGTCCTGCCGCGCTCGCCACTGCATGACGAATGGCAGGCGGGCCGCTTTACGCCTCTATCCGACGATGAGACCGCTACCGAGATCAGGCTCTTTGTTTCTTTACTCGACGGGATTTCAAGCGAGGTGAAGTCTGATCACATAATGAACCTGCTCGAGGAAGTGACCGGAAAACTGCCGGAAGATCATGAGTCGATGCTCGCTGTGATAGACCGCTATCTGGCTCTGCCTGCGCGGGAGAAACTCCTGTTTCGCCTGGGGCGGCGGGGAGGGGCCTTGAGGTTGCTTGATGAACTGAACGATCCCATGATCAAGCAACGGCTGGAATTTGCGTTGAAGGAGATGACGTTGGAAACGGGCGGCGATGTGGAGAAGCTTATAACAGAGCTTGCGGACCAGTATATTTAACCCAGTTGGGAATGCGGCCTTGTGCCATAATTTCAGAGGAAACGATCTCAATTCAGTAAGAGCAAGAGGATATGGCCGCTGGCTGGCTGTGGACTGGAGCTTCCTCGCACCCTCTGCCTACTGAACAGCGGCGCTGAGGGAAGATCAGTTACTGACGCTCCGTATAGTGTTTGGTCAAGGATTTGGCCGCGATGTCCGTCCATTCGCCAATCGCGCACATGGAGGATGTCTAGGAGACGCTTACGAACCTGAACCTCGTTTGGGGGCATAATGCTTAAAAGACTATATGCAAACAACTATCGCTGTCTGGTCAACTTCGAAGTTCATTTTAACGAGATGACTTTGCTGATGGGACCTAACGGCGGGGGCAAATCCACCCTTTTCGATCTGCTGTATGAAATCCGCCGCCTGCTCGTGGATAAGGAAACATTGGGTGACAAACTGTTCCCGTCACGGGAACTAACCGCTTGGGTCAATCAGACAGAACAGTCCTTTGAACTCGATGTTCTGGGCCAGTATGGGCTCTTTTCCTACAAGCTGGTTATTTCGCACAACCCAAATATCAAGAAGCAGCGGATTGAGCTCGAACACCTCCTGCTAGACGGAAATCCCCTCTTCGAATTCAGAAGAGGAGAGGTCCAGCTTTATTACGACGATCACCAACCGGGACCGAGATATCCCTTCGACTGGACCATTTCAGCTTTAGCCACGATTGCTCCAAGGAATGATAACAAGAAACTGACTTGGTTTAAGAACTGGCTCGAGAAGCTATTCATAGTCAGCCTACAGCCGAAGGCCATGACGTCTGAAACTGAGGAGGAATCGGATTGGTTGAACCGTGATGGCACCAACTTCGCCTCGTGGTACAGCTATATTTCCGACGAACATCAGGACAAAATCATCAAGTTGACGGAGCATCTGCGCGTTTGGATCCCCGGCTTTCATGCATTCAAACTGGAGAAGGCCGGAAAATATAAGATTCTCAGGGTCGGGTTCAACAGCCAGGACCAAGAAGATCGCACGATCTACTTTGATTTCGATCGGCTCTCGGACGGCCAACGTGTGATGATCGTTCTTTACACGCTGTTGCTTGGCCTACAGGATTTGAGCCATGCCCTCTTCATCGACGAGCCGGAAAATTACGTTGCCCTGCCGGAAATCCAACCCTGGCTCATGGAACTCAACAACGCCTGCGGCGAGTATATTCCGCAAACGATCCTAATTAGCCACCATCCAGAACTGATAGACTATCTCGGTCCGGAATGCGGCAAGTTGATTGAGAGGGACCCTCTTGGGCCGGCACGCGTTAAAGAAATTCCAGCGCGGGTCTATGAGGGATTGAAGCTCTCCGACCAAATTGCCAGGGGGTGGGAGGAATGAAGCGACGTGTGAAAGTCGTACTTCTCTGCGAAGATTCTCAGCATGAAGCCTTTACTCGGCGTTTTCTCAATGGAATGGGCTGGAACACTAGAGAGATACGTGTGGAAAAAAGCCCTTCAGCGGGAGGCTCCGCGGAACAATGGGTGAGGCAAAGGTTCCCCGTCGAACTCAAGTGGTATCGAAAGCGAAAGGCGGCTTCCGCATTAGTCACGATCATCGACGCGGACTTGAGAGATGTACAGGAGCGAATGACTGAATTCGAAGAAGAATGTAAATCAATGGAGATACCATTTCGAAAAAGTGGTGAAGCTGTGGCTATAGTCGTACCGAAACGAAATATTGAAACATGGATTCATCACCTGAATGGGAAAAAGGTCAATGAGGAGGATACATATGCAAAATTGGAACAGGAACGCGGCTGCAAGCTGGCGGTCAAGCATTTGGTGGGGCTGTGCAAATCAATAGGTATAAAGCCGGAGGAAGCTCCGCCATCCCTCGCAGCGGCCTGTGAAGAGTATAATAGAATCAGAATTGTGCCCTAAACCAGCCGCTACAAGTCCTATAAATTGCACACAACATGAACCTGCTCGAGGAAGTCGAAGGAAAGCTGCCGGGGGAAAAAGAAAAAATGCTCGCCACGATAGATCGCTACCTGGCCATGCCCGGAAAGGAGAGGCTTCTTTTTCGGCTGGGGCGGCGCGGAGGGGCTCTTAGAACGCTCGATGAGATAGACGACCCGGCGATTCGGCGGCGGCTGGAAGCGGCGTTGGCCGATCTTTCGCCCGAGGCCGGGGGGGGATGTGGAGAAGCTAATAAAGGAACTGGCGGACCAGTATCTCTAAACCTGAAGAATTATAAGGATATTGATGAGTGAGCAAGAGAAGCTCCTGCTTCGAATACTGCGTGGCACTTCGGATGCGAACTTCCCTTTTGATGCCATGCGCAGCCTGTTACGGAATTTGGATTTTCAGGAGCGCGTTCGCGGAAGTCACCACAAATTCATCAAAGAAGGGGTGGAGGAAATTTTGAATTTGCGGCCATAAGACGGTGGAAAGGCGAAGCCGTATCGGGTCAAACGGGTGAGACAAGTGATCCTTAAATATCGCCTCGGAGGTCAGGAATATAATGGCAGGCAAATACCGCTACGAAGTCGTCATCTACTGTAGCGATCAGGATCAGGCCTTCATTGCCGAGGTTCCTGAACTAACCGGCTGTGCAGTGGATGGGGCAACTTATCAAGAGGTAATAGCTAATGTGGAGAGCGTTATCCAGGAATGGATCGAGACCGCACAGGAGCTTGGCCGCTCAGTTCCCCCCCAAAGGGCGACTGGTCTATGCATAGTATCTCCGGTCTTAATCCAGACCGTTGACAAAACGGGTACCTATAATTGGCATACAACGGGAACCTGCTCGGGGAAGTCGAAGGAAAGTTGCCTGGTCATGCCCGGAAGGGAAAGGCTTCTTTTTCGGCTGGGGCGGCGCGGAGGGGCTCTTGGAACGCTCGATGGGTTAGGCGACCCCGCCATTCGGCGGCGGCTGGAAACGGCGTTGGCCGACCTTGCCCCGAGGCCGGGGGGGATGTGGAAAAGCTGATAAAGGAACTGGCGGACCAGTATCTTTAGCCTGCCGAGCAGCAATGGCTTGACGCAATAATTATTGTGGATACAATAATTCATATGCAGATCGAGTTCGATCCCGATAAGAACGCCCGGAACATTTAGTTGCGCGGGGTTTCCTTTGAGGAAGTCATTCGATTCGAGTGGGAGAGTGCGGTAATCATTCCCGATACGCGCCTGGATTATGGTGAGCCACGCTACCGGGCTTTCGGTTTAATCGATAATCGTCTCCATGCCTTGGTTTTCACCCCGCGCGAAGGGGTAATCCGGGTTATCAGTCTTCAGTAAGGCAAATCGCCGGGAGGTGCTTCGGTATGAAACGCAAACATAAGCCAGAGCTGATTGATAAAGAAAACCCGGAATGGACCGATGAGGATTTCAATCGTTCCCAACCAGCCTCCGAAGTATTGCCGAACCTTTTTGGGCCGCAAGTTGCTGCCGAGATGCTGAAACCACGTGGTCGCCCAAAAGCTACTATGGCCAAAATCCATGTCAATATCAGACTGGATGCCGATATAGTTGAATCTTTCAAGACGACCGGTGCGGGATGGCAGACGCGGATAAACAAAGCTCTGCGTGACTGGCTCAAAGAAAAAGAACTGAAGAAATCGAAGCGCGCTTAAATCCTCGGAAATCCAGGCGTCGATCGGTTGCTCTATTGCAGACGGTCAAACGAGAACTTGCTCATCTTACACCACAGACGTGAAGCGGCGGTGATATTTGCCCTTACCCATTATGGAGCCTCACAGTGGAAGTTGGCCAAAAGAACAAAAATGAGCAAATATTAGTGCGAAAGACTGAGGAACAAAGCACCACACACCGGTTCGCCCGAATTTGGGTAATGCGCTGCGCGATATGCGGTCACCAGTTTGGTTCAAACAGCTGTGACACTCACGAGCGTCGTTGCCCAGAGTGCTGCCCCGATGCCAAGCTTGGTGAACCATTATGTGTGTTGTCCTAACTGCCGGTCACCTATAAATTGCACTCAACATGAGCCTGCTCGAGGAAGTCGAAGGAAAGCCACCGGGGAAAAAGACAAAATGGTCGCCACTATAGATCGCTACCTGGTAATGCCCGGAAAGGAAATGCTTCTTTTTCGGCTGGGGTGCAGCGGAGGGGTTCTTCGAATGCTTAAAGCCATTGTTGCGCCGGTTCGACTCGTGGTTATTGTAGTTTACGGGCGTGTGGGCAAAGGGGAGCATGTTCGAGTCCGGGTCAGTGCGGGCATCGAAAAAATTTGGTATTTGTCCGCATACTTTCTGTAAAGAGCGAAACGCTTTGACACGGCGTCAATTTTTCGGTATCAAATATCGGTTCTCCTTTGGCTTTTTGTGGAAAATCATGTAACATCGGTACTGTGAACAATAATTTGGAATTCAAAATTGTGGACGCTTCCGCCCTGCCAAGCTTCACCCCTGTGGGTCCGGCAAACTTGAAAGAGAAGATTTACGCTCAAGTCGGCCAAGATCTTTCCAGGATCGAAGAGGAAATAAACCGCCTGCTCGATTCCGATATTCCCTTAATTTCCGTTGTGGGCCGCTATATCACGGGAAGCGGAGGCAAGAGGCTGCGCCCTTTGCTCATGATCCTTGCATCGAGGCTTTGCGGATACAAGGGAATGGATGACGCAACTCTTGCTGTCGTGTTCGAATTCGTCCACGCGGCGACACTTCTCCACGACGACGTCGTAGACCATGCGGAGTTTCGCCGGAGTTGCCCGGCGGCCAACACCCTGTGGGGCAACCCCGCGGTCGTACTGGTTGGAGATTTTCTCTACTCGAGGTCCATCCAGATAGCTGTCGGGTACCAGGATGTAAGAATCCTGCAGGTTTTGCTCGAAGCGACCACCAGGATGTCCGAGGGCGAAGTTCTGCAGCTCATAAATTCGGATAATCTCGAGATAAGCGAGAGCGAATACCTCGAGGTGATCACCAGGAAGACTGCAGTCCTGATCAGCGCGGCATGCCAATCCGGAGCCATTTTTGGGGGCGGCGGTCCAGGCGAGGAGAAGGCTCTCAAGGCATATGGGCAAAACCTTGGGATCGCATTCCAGCTGATTGACGACACCCTGGATTTCACTGGCGAGGTGGAGGAACTCGGCAAGCCGGTCGGAAACGATCTGCAGGAGGGCAAGGCGACCCTGCCGCTCATCTATGCCCTAAGAAACGCGAAAGCTTCCGAGCGTCTTCGCCTCAGGCAGGTTTTCACCTCGGAGAGTATCGCACCCGAAAGTTTGCGTGAAATAAACGACATTGTGGCTCGCAGCGGCGGGATAGATTACACCATCGACCAGGCTGCCGCTCATTCGATGAGAGCAAAAGAGGCCCTTCGAATTTTTCCCGAGAGCCCGGTCAAAAGCATTCTTCTCGATATTGCCGATTACGTGACCTGCCGAAGGGCCTAAAGCGCTCAGGCGCGCGCGACCGAGACGCAGAGCCCGTATCTTGGCGGGCGTGGGTCGGCATAATCTTCGAAGGCGCCGTCTTTGCAGACCATGCACTTGCCGTTATCACATATTTCCACTTCGTGCGGAAAAACCATGCCCGCGTAAGCACAGGGTTTCTTTACCGATAGTCCCGACCACCCTCTCACAGCGCCTACCCCCCGGTTGCTTTGTCCGGATTAACCGCCGTCCCGAAGAACGGCGGGCACAAGATACGATCTTAACTCTCCCCGCACGGAACACATAGTCCCTGCTCGTCGATACACTCTTCGCAATATGAGCGGTGGCACACCCTGCATTCCGAAACGGCCGACTCCCTGTCGAAGTCCGCCCCGCAGGCCACGCACGAAAATTTTTCCCCGGAGGGAACATTTGACGCCATATCGGTTCTCCTCTCGTCAAATTCAGGATTTAGCCAGGTAACACTTTCCAAATCCATGCACTACAATCACAAGTTAGTCACCATCGAAATCCCGCGCACCCGCTAACCCATCACCATGTGCGCTTCGTTCCAAAAAACCGGGGCCACTTGTTTAATCGCACCGGCAATGATAAATTGTGTGCGCTACGGATAGTGGTTCGGATTTTTGAAACCGACGACGTCGATGGACAAGTGAGCCTGAATGCCCGCCCGTTATTACCCACTTTTCCTGTCCCTTGAGGGAAGAACCTGCCTTGTCGTAGGCGGGGGCGCCGTAGGTGAGCGTAAAGTGGGGACTCTTCTGAAGTATGGCGCCGTAATTCGGCTGGTTGCCCGTGAGTTGTCGGCCGGGCTCGAGGAAAAAAGGGCCGAAAAGCTGATCGTCTGGGTCGCAACACGATACGAGCGGTCCCATCTAAATGGGGTAAGCCTTGTATTTGCGGCCACCGACGACCTTGATTTAAACCGGGCCATTGCCGCGGATGCGCGCGAGCTGGGCGTTTGGTGCAACATGGCTACCGAGCCGGAGCTGGGATCATTTATCGTCCCTTCGGTTTTCGAACGGGGGGCGTTAAATATTGCCATCTCGACCTCGGGACTTAGCCCGGCGGCGGCAAAGCTGCTAAGGAAAAAGCTTGAGCTGGAAATGGGCGCCGAATGGGACTTTTTCGTCCGGCTGCTCGGGGAATTGAGGGAAATATTCAAATCCAGGGGAGTGGTTGAAAAAGCGGGCCGGGAAATACTGGGAAGGCTCGCACGGCTGCCCGTACCCGAGTGGATCAAGCAGGGCCGGGTTGGGGAGGCACTTGACAAGACGGTCGAAACCTGTCGCCCGGCTATGAGCGCCGAGGAAACAAGGGCTGTCTGGGAAAATCTATGGGATCTCTTTTCCTTGTAATTGCAACGCTATGCTATCTCGGCGGGACTGTTGGCTACCTGGTTTATCTCTTGAAGGACCGGGAAGTGTTGCACAGGATCTCGTGGTCCATATTGCTGGTCGGAGCGCTTTTTCATGGCGCGGCACTGGCGATGCGGGCAATCGGGACGAAGCATTTTCCCATCGATTCGATACAGGAGGCGATCTCCCTTTTTGCCTGGGTTTTCGTGGTCACTTACCTGGTCATTCAGTTAAAACTCCGGCTCCGGATCCTGGGGTCGTTCGTATCACCGCTCGCGGTAATTTTCATGATTTCATCCCGGCTTCTGCCGACTCATGAAATACTGAGAAACGGCTCATCCGGGAGTGGCTGGTTGATCGCGCACGTGGCGAGCATTTTTTTGGCCAATGCGCTCTTTGCGATGCTTTTCAGCCTGGGCGTGATGTATCTGCTCCAGGAAAGACGCATCAAGAAAAAGAATTTCGGGCTGCTCTATGAACGGCTGCCATCGCTCGAACGGATAGATTCGATAGCCCATGTGTGCCTCATGTCGGGGTTTCCTCTGATGACCGCAGGTCTTATAACCGGCTTTGTTTATGCTTCCATGGTGTGGCGTTCGCCATGGAACTGGGACCCAAAGGAGGTGCTCTCCGTTGTGACGTGGCTGATCTATGCAATACTTGTTCATGAGCGGCTGGCCGTGGGGTGGCGTGGGCGGAGGGCCGCGTGGCTCGCGATCATCGGCTTTTGCGCAACCGTCCTTACCTTCGTCCTGGCAAATCTTCTGCTCGCCGGGCACCATTCGGTCATTTCAGGCAACATTTACGGGTAAGATCGCATGTCTCACATCATCCTCTTAGGCATGAACCACAAGACTGCGCCCGTCGAAATTCGGGAGCAGCTTGCCGTGGCGTGTCGAAAAGAGGTGAACCCTCTGCATATGCTCCCGCACCTCGAGCACGTGGACGAGTTGGTTTTCCTGTCCACCTGCAACCGGGTGGAATTTTTGTTCACCTGTGGCGATCTCTCCGAAGGTATCGGCGAGATAAAGGCGCTGCTTAGAACCCACGTCGGGTTGCCGACCTCGATACCGCTCGATTCATACCTCTACGTCCACAAGGATCTGGAGGCTGTCAAGCACCTGTTCATGGTTGCCTCCAGCCTCGACTCGATGGTCGTGGGCGAGCCGCAGATACTTGGGCAGTTAAAGGAGGCGTATCGCAGCGCCGTCGAGTGCCGGACGGTTAAAACGGTCCTTAACCGGCTCATGCACAAGTCTTTTTCTGTGGCCAAACGTGTTCGCACCGAGACCTGCATAGGCTCCTGCGCGGTTTCGGTAAGCTATGCGGCTGTCGAGCTTGCCCGCAAGATTTTTGGCCAGATCAAGGACAAGAGGGTGCTTCTGATCGGTGCGGGCGAGATGGCCGAGCTTGCCGCCGAGCACTTCCTGAGGCAGGGGGTGCGAAGCATGACGGTGGCGAACCGGACGTTGGAAAGAGCGATCGAGTTGGCCGCCAGGTTCAAAGCCGAAACGGTCCCCTTCGACCTCCTGCTCGAAGAACTCAAGGGCACGGACATAGTAGTGTCTTCAACGGGCGCCAGGGAGCCGATCATCGGCTACCGGGACGTGAGGGCCAGGATGCGCGAACGGCGCAACAGACCTCTTTTTTTCATCGATATCGCCGTACCAAGGGACATCGACCCGAAGGTGAACGAAATCGACAACGTCTATGTCTACGACATAGACGATCTCCAGGGAGTTATCGAATTCAACAAGGAAGAACGGTTGAGCCAGGCGTGCACGGCCGAACACATCATAGACGAGGAGACCATCAAGTTCAGGCACTGGATGGACAGCCTGAACGCTGTGCCAACGATAGTATCCGTGCGGGACAAGGCCGAGAAGATAAGGCAAAATGAACTCAGGAAAACATTTTCCCAACTCCCCGATTTAGACGACAGACAAAGGGAGGCGATTGAAGTCCTCACCTCGTCGATTGTCAAGAAACTGCTGCACGATCCCATAATGTTTTTGAAAAGAAAGGCGCAAAGAGACACCCTGGCCGTTTACATGGATTTCACCCTGCAGCTGTTCAACCTGATCGAGGGCATGGACGAGGTGGACGCGGCACAGGCCGAAAACGAAAAAGCCGACGATCAAACCTTTCTCAAAGCAGCCAAAAAATGAGGAAATATGGCAGATATCCTTGAATTCGGAAAGAAAGTGGAAAGCGTGAAGTCGGAGCGGGACAACGCTGTGCGCCAACTCAAGATCGAAGCCTTGCGAAAGATATTCCAGTGTACCCGGTGCATGGTGAAGTGCTCAAAGTGCGGCGCTCAGATAGAGACGCAGGAATACGCCCGTTTTGCCGCCCCCTACAGCCTTTGCAAACCCTGCCTGCAGGAGTACGAGGAATATCGTTCCAGGGCCGAGGCGGACCGGGACGAATCGGACTGCTACTGGCGTAATTCCGCGTGGATGAAGGTGTGGGAGACCTGGCTTCAGCATCAAAAATCACTCGACCAGTACAGGCAGTCGAAGGAATTCCTTCAGCTCATGGACGAAGTCGAACACATGCTCAAAAAATAGCGGACTAGAAAGGAATATCCATCATCCGGGGCGCCCGTGTTGGCCGGCGGTTCCTCCACCGCGTAGCGCCCGGCGGGCCAAACTTTTCTTTACGGAACCATCTTTTCCGTTCAGTGGGACTGGCCATGGTTTGCTTCCCAGTTCTTCAACAACTCCAGACGCTTCTTTCCGAGGGCGTTGCCTGCATCCGCCGCCCTCTGATACCAGTAAAGAGCCTTGTCATTTTCGTTGTCGCGGTCATAAATCAGCCCGAGTTGGACCATAGCTCCAGGATCGCTGTTTTTCGCCGCGGCAAGCCAGTGCATAGGGTGGTCTTCGGGCCAGCCCGGGGAATGCATATGGTCCGAGGGCGTTACCCCCCGCACATTTATTTCCTCGAGGCGCACGTTGTAATCACCTTCGGCCTGTTTTATCCGCTCCACAACCGAGTGTTGCACGCCGTAGTAGTCTGTCATCTTCCAGATGCGGATGGTTTCGTCATCATCACCCGAAGCGAGCGTTTTCCCATCTGGCGAGAAAGCGACGGGGATCACCCCGCCATTGTGGCCTGAGAGAACGGCTTTCTCTGTCCGAGTTTCAACATCCCACAGCCTGACTTTGTTATCTGCGGCGCCTCCCGATGCCAGCGTTTTCGAATCCGGTGAAAAGGAAAGACCAATGGCAAGCATGAGGTGAGGGTCGCGTATAACGTTTTTCAGCCTTGCGGTTTCCGGGTCCCACAGGTGGATCGTTGCGTCAAATGAGTTGGAAGCAAGGGTTCTCCCGTCCGGCGAGTAACACACGCAATAGATACCTTGCTTATGGCCCGTTAGTACAGCCTTTTGCTCTCCCGTTTGCACATTCCAGAGACGGACTGTCCTGTCCTCTGAGCCCGAAGCCAGTGTTCGGCCATCCGGTGAGAAAGCGACGCTTGTTACATCACTCTCATGGCCCACCAGGACAGCCTTTGGTTTTCCAGTTTGCACATCCCACAGACGGATGGTTTTGTCTGCGGACCCCGAGGCCAGTGTCCTGCCATCCGGTGAGAAACTGAGAGAATAGATCATTCCCTGGTGCCCCGGGAGCAGGGCTTTTTGTTTTCCGGTTTGCACATCCCACAGGCGGATGGTTTTGTCTGTCGACCCAGAGGCCAGCGTTGCGCCATCCGGCGAGAAACACACGCTGTATACAGCACCCTTGTGACCCTCCATGAGGGCTTTTTGTTTTCCGGTTTGCATATCCCACAGACGGATGTTGCGATCCTTGGACCCTGAGGCAAGAATTGTCGAGTCAGGCGAGAAAGCAAGGCTCATAATCCAATCGGTGTGGCCCAGCAGGACAACCTTTTGTTTTGCGGTTTCAAGGTCCCACAGGCGGATGGTTTTGTCAGCGGAGCCGGAGGCAAGAGTTGCCCCATCCGGTGAGAAACCAACGCAAAGCACAGTACTATTATGGCCCGAGAGGATAACTTTTTGGGTTTCGGTTTCGACATCCCAAAGTTTAATGGTGTGATCGAAGGACCCCGAGGCAAGAGTCCTTCCATCCGGTGAGAAACTTACCGAGAGGATAAGCCCCACGCCCTGGTAGGGGAAGAGGGCCTTCTGTTCTCCGGTCTGCAAATTCCACAAGTGGGTGTTGTTGTCTCCGCACCCTGCGGCAAGAGATTTTCCATCCGGTGAGAAAGCGAGGCAAAAGACAGCACTTCCGAAGTCCCGCAGAGCCTTTTGTTTTTGGGTCACGATGTCCCATAGGCGGACGGTTGTGTCCGTCGACCCCGAAGCAAGAGTTGTCCCGTCGGGGGAGAAACAAACGCCCCTGACCTCATTTCTGTGGCCATTGAGCACGGCCTTTTGTTTTCCGGTTTGCGTATCCCAAAGGCGAATTGTTTTGTCTACAGAGGCTGAAGCGAGAGTTTTCCCGTCGGGGGAGAAACAAACGCTATAGACGTCGCCTTGGTGGCCGGTGAGTTGAGCCTTTAGCTTTCCCGTCCGCGCATCCCAGAGGCGGATGGTTTTGTCAGCCGACCCCGAGGCAAGGGTCCTGCCGTCCGGTGAGAAACTCACGCTCAAGACCATCGCCTCATGGCCCATGAGTTGAGCCTTTTGTTTTCCAGTCTCCACATCCCAGAGGCGGACGGACTTGTCGGAGCCCGAAGCGAGAGTTCTCCCATCCGGTGAGAAAACGACGCTCGTGGTAGTATGCATGCGCCCCTCCAAGACCATGTTGAAGACGCCCGGATGGCTTATCAGTTGTCCCAGGGCATGCGATCTTTCGGCTACACGGGCTCGGTCCATCTTATCGAGAGCATTGAGGTAATAGAGCCTGGCGGCGTTGACTTCGGCCTCCCCCAAGACCTTGTCCCCCTTTTCATTGAGGAGCAGGCCGATATTTGCCTGGAGGTCCCGATATGATCTATACGCCTTGTACCCGAAGAAGCCACCCACCACCAGAGCCACACCGGCCAGCATGGCCGCCACACGCATCAGCAGCTCCCGGCGCTTTTGTCTGGCGCGGGTTTTGGATTCCGTGAGAAAGGCCTGTTTTTCGGGGATCAGTACCAGCTGATTGTTCAGTGGAGCAATCAGATCAAGAGCACTCGATTCGAGAAGAAGCCCGGTGGCCTTGTAAGCTTCGTAAGCACGGTCGATAAGCTCCAATACCTTCTTGAGCTCCCTGTCGGTCTCTTGGATCCACGATTCTATGTGTTTGACCAGGTATTCATGGCTGAGTTCGTAGCGGGCACGGCCCTCCACTTCATCCACCCGGACGAGGCGGTCGCGTAGTGCAAACCTGTCGAGATAGTTCAGCCTCAGTTCGTCTCCTTTCATTGAAAGGCCCGAACTGTTTATCCTGGAGACAAGATCTTCGATAAAACAGGCCTGCTTGGTCCCCTGGACAGTGACCAGGGCCTTGAGAACCTCTTTTGCTTCCCGCTGATTTGTGCCAAACTGGCGAAGCTTTTCCTCGAGGTATCTCCCAAGAGTGCCTTT
>CAWEZA010000111.1:0-42749 GCA_963813125.1 uncultured delta proteobacterium
AGGCGGCGGCTGCGATCATCACGGCGTTATCGGTGCAAAACCTAACCGGAGGCAGGTAGAGCCGAAGATTTCCGGCGGCGGCCCCCTGCGCCAGTCTTTCCCGCAACCTGCCGTTTGCCGCAACCCCGCCGACGGCGGCAATGGCGCCAAGACCGCATTGTTTGGCGGCAGCGATGCTCTTTTCGACCAACACATCGACCACGGCTTCCTGGAAACTGGCCGCAAAGTCTTCGAGCGCAAAAGCTCCCAGCCTGCGGGAACCGGGCTCCGGCGCGCCGCTGGCGCGGATAAAATTAGCGGCCGAGGTCTTGAGGCCGCTGAAGCTAAATTCCAGAGAATCCTTATCGAAACGGGAGCGGGGGAAATTAATCGCACGCGGGTTTGCGCCAGAGGCCAGTTTTTCGATCGCGACCCCGCCCGGGTATCCAATACCGAGCACTTTTGCGACCTTATCGAAGGCTTCCCCGGCCGCGTCATCTCTTGTGGCTCCGAGAAGTGAACTCTCCCCTTCCGCATCCACCCTGTAGAGGGCGGTATGGCCGCCGGAGACAACAAGGCACACAAACGGCTCGAGCGGCATGTCCTCGGAGAGGAAAGCCGCCTGGATGTGCCCCTGGAGATGGTTGACGGGAATGAGCGGTTTTTTGAAAGCGTAAGCCATCGCCTTTGCGGCGCTAAGGCCCACCAGAAGTGCCCCGACGAGTCCAGGGCCCTGCGTCACCGCGATGGCGTCGAGATCTTTTCCGGTAAGGGACGCATCCGCCAGCGCCCTTTCGATTATCGGGATAATGTATTCCAGGTGTTTTCTGGACGCCAGTTCGGGGACCACACCCCCAAAGGGGGCGTGGACCGGAATCTGGCTTGCAATCACACCGGACAATATTTCTTTTCCATCCCGCACGACCGCGGCGGCGGTTTCGTCGCAGGAAGTTTCAATTCCAAGAATAACCATGCAGCTTTCAACGCGAGCCGGCCAGGGGTTCTCCCTCGACCTTCCCGAGACCCTTTTCCTTCTTTGAATTGTACTCCTTGATCGCCATATACACCCTTTCAGGCTTAAGCGGAAGCTCGAAAATCCTGACCCCTATGGCGTCGTAGACGGCGTTCAAAATGGCGGGGATAGCCGGCATGATGGCGCCCTCCCCTACTTCCTTGGCGCCAAACGGGCCGTTAGGCTCAGAGCTTTCGACGATTATGGGGTCTATCGCCGGCATATCGAGCGCGCGCGGAATCTTGTATTCCGCAAGGTCGTCATTTAACACCCGACCCTTATCGTCGAATTTTACTTCCTCGTAGAGGGCCTCGCCAAGCCCCATCGAAAGAGACCCGATCATCTGCGCCTCAACGGACGTACGGTTTATCGCAAGACCGCAGTCGTGTGCGTCGGTCATCTTTTCGATGCTGATTTTGCCTGTTCCCTCATCGACGCTTAGCTCGACTACCTGGGCCGAACAGCCATAGGCGGGCGAGGTGCCGACAGCGGCGCCCTTGTGCGCGCCGCCAAGCACCGGGGGCTTGTATTTACCCGTTCCAACTATGCTGCCTTTGGCAAGAAAGGCCATACGCGAAGCTTCCCTGAAGGAAAGCTCCTCGTCCATGGAAGGGTTGTCGCTCCAACCACGGTGTTCTTTGATATAACGGGTCCTGAGGCCGGTGATATCCGGTTTTTCGCCTTTGAAGACGATAAAGCCCCTTTTGATATCCATGTCCTGTACGGGGACGTTCAACTCCTGCGAGAGCACTTCGAGCACCTGGCGCTTTATGTCTTCTCCGGCATCTTTTGTGGCCAGGCCGGTCATGAGCGTCTGACGGCTCGAATAGGCCCCGAGATCCATCCCGAAATCCGTATCGCCCGATTCGAGCCTCACACACTCGAGCGGAATCCCCATGGCCTCCGCGGCGATCATGGCGAAGGTAGTATCCGAACCCTGCCCTATCTCCGCCGACGCCGTGTAGACCAGGGCGGTGCCGCCGTCTTCGGTGAGCTTTATGATCACCGTTCCGTGAAAGGTGTCGGACCTGTAGATCGGATAGCCGGCCCCGGAGACGAAAAAGCCGCAGCTCATGCCGATGCCTTTTCCCGGGGGAAGATTTCCTTTTTTCGATTTCCACCCCGAACGGTCCCGCACCTCCTCGACGCACTCCTTCATTCCAAGACTGCTCATGTCGAGGTGGTTGCAGGTGACGTCCCCCGCGGTCATCATATTCTTCAGGCGCATCTCTATCGGGTCCACGCCGAGTTCTGTGGCTAACATGTCGAGCTGCTGCTCCCAGCAGGCCCTGGCAATAACACCGCCGTGGCCACGCTGCGCCCCGCAGGCGGGCAGATTGGTGAAGACGCGGTAGCCGTCATATTTCATGGCCGGCAATTTGTACGGACCGCCAAGAAGCGAGCCGGCATAATAAACGGTGGCAATGCCGAAGCTCGAATAGGCCCCCCCGTTCAGATGGCATTCGTGTTTCAGCGCCATGATGGTGCCGTCTTTTTTTACGCCGGTCGTCATGGTGTGGAAGAACTGGTGCCTCGACCTCCAGTGCATGAAGACCTGTTGTCTGTCGAAGTTCATCTTCACAGGCTTTCCGGTCTTCATCGTAAGGAGGCAGGCCGCCAGCTCCATGTGGTTGGCGCCGGCCTTGGGGCCAAACCCGCCGCCCACATAAGGCTTTACCACCCTGACTTTTCCGACGGGAATCCCCAGCACCATGGCAACGACACGCTGGAGATAGTGGGGGACCTGAGTACTGGAATAGAGGGTCAGGTACCCGGAAAAATCCATGGAGGCAATGCACCCCTGGGGCTCGATAAAGGCCGCGTCCTGGCGCTTGTTCACAAGCGAACACGTCTTTATCAGGTCGCACTGTTTGAAGGCCGCCTCAACGTCTCCGAACTCGTCGTGGACTTCGGCAGTCATATTTCGAGGATAGGCCGCGTGCAGAAGGGGAGCACCCTCGGCCATCGCCTCTTCCACCGTAAAGACAGCGGGAAGCTCCCGGTAGTCCACCTTTATAAGCGATACGGCTTCCAGGGCCGTATCGAGGTCGACGGCCGCAACGGCTGCGATGTTATCCCCCACATGCCTCACCCTGTCATGGCAGAAAATCGTCTCGTCATAGCGCGCCGGGCTAACCCCGTATTTCACAAGACCCGCCTCTTTATAGGTGACAACCGATTTTACGCCCGGAAGCCTTTCGGCAGCCGTTGTGTCGATGCCCAGGATCTCCGCATGGGCCAGGGGGCTCTGCAAAAGGGCGCCATAGAGCATTCCCGGCATCTTCATATCGTCGACGTACAGGGCCAGCCCCCTCACTTTATCGGAAGCATCAACCCTTACCGCCCTCGTATTGATGACATCGTATTTACCCATCGATATTTCCCCCATCCCTGCCGCCGGCCAAAGGGGCCGCGGCGCAAGGCGCTATTTGCCAACGGATTTTACGGCATCGATGATCTGGAGATATCCCGTGCACCGGCACAGATTTCCAGATATCCCCTCACGAATTTCATCCTCGGTCGGATTCGGGGTCTCGTCGAGCAACCCTTTTGCGGAAAGCACCATGCCCGGAGTACAAAACCCGCACTGGATGGCGCCTTTTTCGACGAACGCCTTCTGCAGCGGGTGCAACCCGTCTTTGCCTTCCACACCCTCTATGGTGGTGATGGTGCGGCCGTCGGCCTGCATCGCCAAAACGAGGCAGGAGTTAACCGGGCTCCCATCGAGGATCACCGTGCATGCGCCGCAGTCGCCCTCCCCGCAGCCGTTTTTGGTTCCTGTAAGCCCCAGATCATATCGGATCATGTCCACCAGAGTCTGGTTGGGCTTAACCGCCACTTCATATTTCACATCGTTTACCGTGACACGAATCAACTTTTTCATGAACCGCTCCCTTGGCGAACCCGTCGAGAAGATGGGTTCCAGCCCGCCAATCCTGTCCGTTTCACCTATGCGGCAAGCCCCGTCGCTTCCTTCAAGGCCATGGCCAGCGTCCTCATGGTCAATTCCTTAACCATATCCTTTTTGTATTCGGCCGATGCGCGCGAATACGCACGCCCCCCTGGGGGTCGCGGTGTTCAATGCGGCCTCCCCCGCCCTCTCAAAAAGCACTTCCGAGGGCTTTTCGCCTATAAGGAGCTTTTCAGCCGAAAGCGCCCTCACGTGAGTGGGCGCAACACAACCCATGACGATCCTCGCATCCTTTACCGACCCGCCGGGGCCGTCGAGGGCGATATACGAGGAAACGTTCAGGATATTGATGTCGCAAGCGTTTCGTATGCCCAGGTTAAGGTAGCCGGCGCCGGCGTGCGCAGGCGGCTCGAAGAGCCGGATTTCGGTTAGAATTTCATCGGGCGCCATCACCGTCGTGCCGCTACCCGTGAAAAAATCGTCTATGGAGACGACTCTTTCCCCGGAGGCCTTCCTCAGCACAAGGCTTGCCCCGTAGGCCATTATAGAAGGCGGCATGTCGGCCGCGGGTCTTGCCGACACGAGGTTTCCGCCGACCGTGGCAAGGTTTCTGACAAGACACGTCCCGATAGCTTTTGCCCCGGCGCACAACGCGCCCCACTTTTCGGCGATTTCCTTCGATTTAACTATCCGGCCCAAAGTGACGCAGGCCCCGAGTTTCAACATACCGGGCGAAAGTTCGACTTTTGTGAGTTCCCCGATCTGCGGAATGGAGATCACATGTTCAGGTGATATCCTTTTCCGCCTCATGTCGAGCATCAGGTCCGTTCCGCCGGCGAAAATCTTCGCTTTGGCCCCATATTCGGCGACCATCCGGCAGGCCTCGTCAATGGTCCCCGGCGCATGGAAATCAAATTCCGGCAAAGACATGTGATTTCTCCCCGTTAGTCATTAAAGTCTCAATTCCAGTTGAGGTTCCCTCGCCTGCGCGAGAATTTTGAGGAGGACAATGGCTCGATCAGCGGCGGGCGCGAGGCGATTCGTTCTACATATAGAACAAGTTCATCACACTGAATTTTATACTACAAGCAAAACGGCTCGTCAAGCGATAAAAGGGCCGATTGAGAACCGTTTCCTAGACACGGGTGAAGGAAAAATATTTACAAAAGCCGAAGAATAAGCGTGACCTCCCGCCCCGGGCAGGAGCCCTGTGGGGGCAGGACGCCGGAGGGTAGGCTCTTTTGTGAATAATTCACTCTAATGAATTAGCGGCTGCGCCACGACTTCTTCACGTGTCCTGCGCAGCCGCCCCCCCAATCAGGACTCGTGGACGGGGCGTGGCGCAGCCGCTGGCAAGCACAGGCTGATGGAGCTCTACGTTAAAATATTTCGAGTAGGGAAGGCATTTGGCGATAAGCATGAAGAAGAGTTTGCCGTATCTGTCCTTGACTTCTTCGAGGCTGTCGAAATTAGCCCCACCCTTTGAAATGATCAAATCGGAAGTCTCGAATAGACCCGTCAACTCAGAAGAACAGCGAGATAGGACAGTACCGGGCACAGGACCGGTCATACCATTTGATATGACCTTTGCGGTGTGCTCCATGCCGACCTCGGCGGCCTCTTTAAGCGTTACATCGTTTAGTGCGGGAGCGCCGCGGACAACAAATATCACCTGAGGCGAGAAGAACTCTTTAATGGTTTCAATCAGGAGCCGGTCGAAAACGATCTCCCCCGAATTATCTCCAAGATAAAGTAAAAGACGCGTATTCTCGAGTCTTTGGCGAAACAGGGAATATGATTTCTTTAAAGAACCTTTGTGGAGTTGACGTTTAAGGATTTCTTCAACATCAATCGAGCGATCCGTAACCATCACGTCGATCGAATTGCCCAAGATGGCGAGATTTACGGCTGCAAAAAGAGGGTCTTCGGCCCTTTCGACCGATTTTTTCAGTCCGGGATAGAGTTCCAGCGCCTTACTGTTCTGGCGTTTTTTAAGCTCGCTAAAGGGATCGTCATTGCCAAAAGCCTCAATGAGAATATTCATTACCGGCTCGAGCACAGCGGGACTTATCCGGTCCCATGCGAGCCCGCGCAACGCGGGTATTTCGAGCACGCGGCTAAACAGGTCCTTTTGCATTTGCTCATCATCGGTCAATAACCTGATCGAAGAAAGAGCCATCTTTGAGATGCAGGGAATACAATCAGGCTTTAGCAGCATAAGTACTCCCACACTCGAACGAGTTCGTCCGCGAGGAGGTGTATTTCAGAAGTTTTTCAACATCTGGTCAACAAGATATGGCACCTCCACCCTTCCGGTGGGAGCCAGAACCCTGCTGCTGTAATCCGTCGCGTATTTATTCTTGAGTGTTTTCATCAACCTTCTGTAAAGCGGGGTTTCGACGGCTTCGGCTATGACGGGGATATTTCTGGCCGTGCATTCGGCCATAATCCTGGGGCCTTCTCCGATGATGAGGCGCCAGCCCCCAGTCATGGGAATCTTCATTTCTTCGAGCGCCGGTACGCACTCTTCCTTTATGAACTTCAGGTGTTCTTGTTCCATCCCCAGCAAGATATTGTAATAATGGTTGAATTTTACTACGCCGGTTTGGACCCTGTAAGGGCCTTCCTGAATTCTGCCCGATGGAACATAGACTTTGTTCGAATACTTCCAGACGTATTGGTGCAACCTGGAGACAAGAGCCTGATACTCACTGGAAGAAATGGTCCGGCGCAGGTTCTCGGTTTCGTCGACCGTCGACACCGCTACTATCCTGGGCCCTTCCCCGATCTTTACGTAATAGCCTCCAACCAGCGGTATTCCCATTTTATGCATATTCGGATTATAGTCCGTGCTGATGAATGAAACGTATTCATCATACTTGCCTGGCATCACGTCCCAGTGCTGGGTGAACAGAATGGCCATGTTGTCTCCTTTTGGATGGAAGTGAATGGGAGTGTACCCCAGGCCGCAGTGCTTTTCAAAGAAATTCAAACCGGGAACTAGGACCTATCGGCGCGCAATTTCGCCTACCGCCGCAAGAACGGCCGCAACGTCGGCATCCGAGTTGAATGGGCCGAAGCTGAAGCGCACGGCTCCGCGCGGACTCGTACCGATGTCCTGATGCACCAGGGGGGCGCAATGAAGGCCGCTCCTGGTTGCTATATCAAAATCGCCGTCCAGAATGGCGGCAAAATCCCCCGGATCGAGTCCTTCGACGTTGCAGGCAATCACGGCGGTATGGTTGTCCAGGTTTTCGGCGCAGTACATCCTGACTGCCTTCATGGAGGCGAGACCGTTTCTTAGCGCCCCTGCAAGCGACACCTCGCGGCCGTAAATGTTGCCGATCCCCTGTCGCTTAATAAAACGCATTCCCGCCGAAAGACCGATTATGCCAAGGATATTGGGCGTACCCGCTTCGAGGCGGTATGGATATTCCTCGGGCTGGCTCGTACTCATGGAGTCGACTCCGGTGCCCCCGAACTTCACCGCCCGGATGTCTATCCCCTCGCTTAGCACGAGGCCTCCGATGCCCGTGGGACCCTGAAGCGATTTATGGCCGGTAAAGGCCACCGCCTGGACGTTCATGGCCCGCATGTCGATCGGGACCACTCCCGCGCTCTGCGAGACATCCAGCACGAGCGGGACCCCCGCGTCCCGGCAAACCCGGCCGACCTCGGATACCGGCTGGATCGTCCCAAGCACATTGGAGACATGGTTCAAAATGACAAACCTGGTTGAAGGTTTGATGAGACCCGCGACATCCCGGGGGTCTATGAAGCCCTCCGGGTCAAACGGAACAAGATCGAACTCGATCAGGCCCAGGTCTTTCAAATGATAAAGAGGCCGAAGGACGGAATTGTGCTCAAGCCTTGTGCTCACCACGTGACACCCGGGTTCGGCCAGCCCCTGTATGATGGTGTTCAGCGCATCGGTCGAGTTGCAGGCGAAGGCGACCCTGTCGGGATTTTCGCCCCCGAAAAAATCGCAGACCTGGCTTCGAACCTCGTGCAGGTATCGCTCGCACCGCACAGCCAGGTCGTGGCTGCCGCGGCCCGGCGAAACGCCCATGCGCGAGTAGGTCTCGAACATCTCTTCGAGGACCTCCGGCGGTTTTGGAAACGAGGTGGCCGCGTTATCCAGGTAAATCATAACATCCCTTAGCAGCTCTTTGGATTGGGAAGCCCGGCAAGTCGCCTGGCCCCACCCCGAATACCTCCCGGGAACAACCGCTCGGTTTCGAGAAGGCTAAGACCGGTGTTTTTGCTGAACTCCCTGTTTAGCGGCGCCCGGCCGTTGGCCCGGTAGAAACCGTGGAGAAACCGGATCGTTTCCCACTGCCGCTCACTCAGTTCGGCGATGGACATCTCCGAGGCCAATATCTGCGCGATCGCCTCAGTCCAGTCCTCAGGGTTTAGAAAAAACCCCTCATCGTCGAACAAAACCTCCGTGGAGCCGATGACCCTCTTCATATTGCCTTTTTGGCTTTACGCTCTACAGCCCTAACCTTTGCCCATCGCCCGGAGAACTTTTTCCGGGGTTGCCGGCAGATCACAAATCCGTTCTCCGCCCGTGGCGTTCCTGATTGCGGTAATTATAGCAGCCGAGGTCGGCAAAAGAACGAATTCCCCGATTCCAACCGCTCCGAGCGGCCCTCTTTTCCGCGGGGTCTCCCGCAGGATGATTTCCATGTCGAAAGCCGTCCTGGTGGTTGGGAACCTGCTCGTGACCCAGTCGCGGGTCTTGCCGTGAACATAGTGCTCGCGCAGGGCCATTCCCGCGCCCATATCGAGCCCCCCCTCAATCTGGCCTTCCACTATTTTGGGGTTTAGAACCGTCCCGGGGTCAACCACGGCGGTCATCTTCAAGACACGAACCTCGCCGGTCTGTGTATCCACTTCGACTTCGGCCATCTGCACCCCGTGGACGCGGGATTCGTAAGGCACGCCCTGGCCGTTTTTCGGGTCGATCGAGGTGGTATCCGCAATTTTAGTTCCCATATACCTGGTGGGCTTGCCCAGGGCCGTGAGCTGATTGTAGTCTTTGGCGCCGGCCTGCGCCATGGCGTTTTTAAGCGTCTCGATGGCGTTTACCAGAGCGCCTCCGCTCATGTAGGTCACCCGGCTGCCCGAGGCGGAACTCGAATCGGGAGTGTTTCCCGTATCGCGGGTTTCGAGTCGGATTTTAGCCGCCGGGATCCCGGTAAGGTGTGAGGCAATCTGGGTGAGCATGGCGTCATTGCCCTCGCCGGGGTCGGAGACCGACCCATAAACGGTCAGACCGCCATCGGGCATGAGTTCGACGGCCACCTGGGAGCGGTCGGGGCCTCCCTTGCCAATACCGAAGCTTCCGCCCGCAAGCCCGACTCCCCGCTTCAGGCGACCATTGCCGGCCGAAGCACAATCTTTTTTGGCCCTTTCATAATGCTTCCTGATCTCTTCGAGACATCCGCGATAAGGCCATTCGTCTACGACCTGCCCGGTTGAAATCGACTGGCCCGGCTCGAGCGAATTCAAAAGGCGAAGTTCCAGCGGGTCGCTCCCGAGACGTTCGGCCAGAAGTTCCATGGCGGACTCAAGGGCGAAATTGACCTGTGGGGGCCCGGCCCCCCTGGCGGCGCCTCCGGCCGGGTTATTGGTGTATACGAGCCTGGCCCTCGCCTCGACATTCGGAATGTTATAGGAGCCGCTAAGCATGTACAGCGCCCGGTTGACAATGGACTTTCCGACCGAGACATAGGCGCCGTTGTCAACGGTAAAATCGATTTCATATCCCGTGAGCTTACCCGAAGCGTCGGCCCCGAGCCGCACCTTCATGTCGAAGGGGTGACGTTTTGTGGTCATCCACATGGATTCGGTGAGGCTGCAAACGTAGCGCACGGGACGCTTCACATGCAGGGCGGCGGCGGCGGCCAGACCCTCGGCCGTTATGTCTGCCTTAATTCCGAACTGGCCACCGCTAAAGGCCTGAAAATATCGCATGTCCTCCCACCCCAGAGCATCCTGGAGGGTTTTCAGATGCTGGTGAATACTGATGCTACGCCCGACAACCACGAGCTGAGGCCCATCGGGGTCGTCTTCGAAATATGCCAGCGAGGCTTCGGGCTCTAGCGGCGACTGATGGATACACTGGGTTGAAAAGGCCTGTTCCACAACCGTATGAGAATTGGCGAGGGCCGTCTTTGCGTCCCCCTTGATCTGAGGCTGGGAAAAGCACAGGTTTGGAATTTTTTCATGGATCCGGCAGCAGCCTTCAACCAATGCCTCTTCAGGAGATCTGAGCACCGGCAGAGGTACATACTCGACCTTGACCGCCTCGGCGGCCGCAAGCGCTATTTCCCTTGTTTCGGCTATAACCGCGGCCACGCAATCACCCATCACCCGCACCTTTTTATCGCAGATAACGGGCTGATCTTCTTTGAGCCGGTTGGTGCCCTTTACGTCCTTTGCCGTCATTACGGCGACAACGCCCGGGACTTTTTCGGCCATCGAGACATCTATGGATTTTATAATGGCATGAGACATGGGAGAGCGCACGGCCGCGAGTTCCAAAACCCCTTCTTTAGGGATGTCCGCCGTAAAAAGGGCACTGCCCGTCGCAAGGAGCAACGCGTTCGGACGCGGGTGGGACACGCCGACAACGCGTCCATCCGGTGCGGGACGCACATCGTCGGGGCTGATTTCTCCCCGCAAAAACCGTCCGGCAAGCTGTACGGCCTCGATGATTTTCTTATACCCCGTGCACCGGCAAAGATTGTGCGCCAGGGCTTTTTTAATAGCATCGGTATCGGGGTCGGGGTTTTGCTCCAGGAGAGCCTTGGCGGCCATGATCATCCCCGGGGTGCAAAAACCGCATTGGACCGCGCCGCTCAAGGCGAACGCCTCCTGAATCAGGTGGGGATTTTCGGGCGTACCCAGACCCTCGATGGTTATCACGTCGGCGCCCTCAAGGCTTGCAACCCTCGTCAGGCACGAAAGGACCGCTTTCCTGTTGACCAAAACGGCGCAGGCACCGCACTGACCCTTGCGGTCGCACGATTGCTTGGTTCCCGTCAACCCACTGGTTTTTCGCAGGAAATCGATCAGAACCAGCTCATCTCCGACGACACAGGTCTGCCTAATCCCGTTCAGAGTGAATTCTACCTCTTTCATACCCGCCCCCATACTATTTTGGCCACACAGATTCCCTCCCGGGGGGACCGTTTCCGGCCCCCCCGCGCTACAGCCAAACTTTACCGGTTAACACCTATTCAGGTTTCCACAGTTTCAAATCGTCGGCTATCGCCTTGTAGCAGTTAAAGCTCGACCCGCGCCCTATACCCGGGCCGCCGTAAGTACCGGACGAGCACTGATAGAGGCCGCTTACCGGTGTCCTGTGACCACCCGGGGTCCCCCTGAAACGCCCGTTCTGGATGCCTGAGCAGTTGCCTTCGCACCAGCCGCCTTCCTTCATATCGAGGTGGGTGTCCTGGATATCGGTCGGATTGGTGATGCGATGAACGATAAGGTTGTCTCTTGTCATGTTGGGCGCATACTCGGCCCACGTTTCAAACAGGATGTCGACAAACTGCTCGGTCATCTGTTTCCATTCCTTCCTGGAAAATATCCGGGCAGGACAGGTGAATTCCTCGACGTGAAGCGATTGCTTCCCGGCGGGCACCCGGCTGGGATCCCAGATGGAGTCGGGCGCGGTCAGTATGAACATCTTCGAAGGCATGCCCGCGAGAAAAATCTCGTGCATGTACTTGTCTTCCATGAACGCAAGGTCCTTGGGAGCAAAGTAGGTTCGGGGCGTGCAGTTGACGTCGGGGTTATCTTTGGAAGCCTTGTAGATTGGAAGTTCATGGACCCCGACAGTCCCCCAGAAAAGCTCGCCGCGGTCAAACTGGTAGGACCTTGCCATGCGTTTTTCGTGGAGGCTTATCTTGTCTTCACCAAGGAGGCGCAGGAAGAGCTGCGGGGAGGCGTTGTCGGAGACCACCAGCTTTGAGGTAATCTCCGAGCCGTCCATGAGCCTTATTCCGGAAGCCCTGCCGTTATTCATGATAATTTTTTGCACTTCCGAATTTACATGGTAGTCGACCCCCAGTTTTCTCCCGGCCGAAACCAGGGCAGACGTGATAGCCCCCGTACCGCCCTTGGCAATGGCCGCGGTTTCCCAGCCCAAGGTCAGGTGAATGGTTGCGATGATGATATTTAGACCGGGCACATCGTCGGGGAAAACCCCCCATGAGGTGAGAAATCCCCTGAGGGTTATGATCCGCAATTCATCGCTTTCGAAAAAGTAGCGGGCGACGTGCTTGGCGGTCATGTACTGCATGGAGATATCGAGGCCGCTCGTGGGATCGAGGCAAAGCTCCTCGAGGGCGTCGGGCACTCCCCAGGGGGTTGCGGGCGAATAGCGGTGCCTGGCAAACGCCGCGCGCCATTTGGTCCGGTACTTTTCGGTCAGGTCGAGATAGGTTTCGGCGTCCACCTTGGAAAACCGGGAAATCTGTTCGTGGGTCTTCCTGACGTTTTCTTCATTGAACCTGGTCTCACCGGTCACGGGATCGACCACCGTGAACGCCGCATAAGCGACGTAGCTGGTCTCGTCATCGAACACGATGGCTTCATTTGTGTCCGGGAAGGTATATTCCAGGCCTTCTTCGCGGAGATTGAACTCCTTGTAGGCCGGGTGACCATAGTAGCGCGTAAAATGGGCGCAGAAATTTCCACGGAAACCCGGAGACGGAAGGTCCTCCGTGATCGCGCCCCCTCCGAGATGGTCGAGCCGCTCGAAGACCCCGACCTTCAAGCCGGCCTTGGCAAGGTAAGGAGCAATGGTCGTACCGTGATGACCGCCACCGATGATTACCGCATCATAAGCTTTGTCCGACATTTCCAACCCTCCATCGTTTCTCGTAAAGATTAGTGTGGATTCCGGCCGGATGAGCGCTTAACAAAACCCGGCCCGTCTTTTTCTACTTTAATTCCGCCAGCACAGAGGCGAGCCTGCAGGCCTGCTCCTCCACCGAGCCTTCTATTAGGGAGCACTGCCGCCCCATGTCGGCAGGCGGCACCAGTTCCATCAGCTGAAGCTTCCTTAGCCGAGCGACGTCGCACCCGAGGTCCTTCGAGTTCCATTTCGGGATGCTCATGGGACGCCTCAAAAGCCCGAGCATCTTGCTTCGGGCCACATACCTCAACTCGCCCACCTCGTTGCTGACCGTAACAAGAGCGGGAAGCGGTGCTTCGACCACTTCGTAGCCAACGGGCACCGACTTTTCGACCAGGAGCTTCCCGTCGTCTATCTTTACGGACCGCGCAAGGCTAACGCAGGGAACATCGAGCATTTCGCCCAGGATCAGGCCGACCTGCCCCGAGTCCCAGTCCCCCGCCTGCCTGCCGGTCAAAACCAGGTCCCAGGCGCCGATCTTTTTGATCGCGCAGGCAAGCACATGGGCGGTGGAACTGCTGTTAAGGCCTTCGAAAAGCGGGTCTTCGAGCAGCACCAGGGAGTCGGCCCCGGCTGCGATAGTCTTTCGGAGCACCGTGTCGGAAACCTTGCGGCCCATGCTCAAAACGGTTATCGTGCCCCCCAGCTCTTCCTTTATCCTGATTGCGGCCTCCAGAGCGTTTTCATCGTAGGGGCTGATGACATCGGGGGCGTCCACGCTCACCTGCATTTTCTCGACATCGACGCGCACGTCCGAAAAGGGCGCTTCCGGATCGGGTATCTGCTTTGCGCACACAATGATTTGCGGCTCTTTCATCGTTATTCCTCCAGTTTCTTAACCAGGGCGGGGACTATCTCCCTGTAGTCGCCAACGACCCCGTAGTCGGCCACCTTGAACATGTTGCAGGCGGGATCGGTGTTTATGGCCACGATCTTTTTGGACCGGATCATCCCCACAAGATGCTGGATGGCCCCCGATATGCCGATCGCTATGTAGGTGTCGGGGGCGATGATCGTTCCGGTAAGCCCCACCTGGCGGTCCGAAGACATCCAGCATTTGTCGACCACAGGACGGCTGCACCCGATCATCACGTTGCCGTGAGACTTGCCAAGAGCCGCGGCAAGGGCTTCGAGCATTCCGAAGTCGTCTTTTTCCTCTATGCCTCTTCCCCCGGATATGACCACATTGGCCTTGTCCAGTTCGACCACTTCCTGTGCGACCGTCCGCAGGGATTTCACCCTGACAGCGCCTTCGCCAATGTCGGGAACCATATCGACAATGGTGCTCCGAGACTGCGCCTCTTCCATCGGCACGAAGGCGTTCTTTCTAACCGTCGCCATCTGCGGAAGCCCCTCACACTTTACCGAAGCGATGGCGTTTCCGCCGTAGATCGGCTTTGTGCGGACGAGCAGCCCGTCCCGCGGGTCCACTGAAAGGGCCAGGCAATCGGTTGTAAGATCGGTATTAAACCTGCAGGCGAGCCTTGGCCCAACTTCTTTTCCCACAAACGAGTGGCTCAGAAGAAAGATCCCGGGTTTTACCCGGGTGCACAGCCACTCGAGCGCGCTTACCCAGGCATCGGGCTGAAAGCCCTCGAGCAGCGGGTGGTCGAGCCTGTAGACCTTGCCCAGCCCGAAAGAGGCGGCAGCCTCGGCCAACTTAGCCGTATCGCTTCCCGCAACCACGGCGCACGCCTCAACGCCCAGATCCCCGGCAAGTTCGCTCGCCCCGCGCATCAACTCGAGACTCTTTTTGTCCAACATCCCGTCTTTGGCCTCAACCAACAGCAGTATCTCGCTCATATCAGCCAGTCCTCCTTGTCATTTATTGTCCGTTGGAAAGCGATTGAAGGAGCAACTCGTTTAAGTCCATCACCTTCATTTCGCCCTCATATCCCACGGTCTTCAAAGCATCTTCCATCATGATCAGGCACAAGGGGCAGGCGGTGACGAGGATATCGGCACCGGTCCGGCGCGCCTCCTTTATCCTGATTTCGCTCATTCTCGCCTCGCCGCGAATGTCCTGCCCCTGCCACATCCTCCCCCCGCCCGCGCCGCAGCAGAGGCTGTCCGCGCCATGGTGTTCCATCTCGACGAGTCTTATTCCCGGAATCGAGCGCAGGACCTGCCTCGGCTCATCGAAAATGCGGTTGTGCCGGCCAAGGTAACAGGGGTCGTGATAGGTCACCGTGGCTTTGACCGGTTTGCCCGGCCGCAGACGGCCGTCGGAAACCAGCTCTTTTAAAACCGCGGAGTAATGACGCACCCTGAAAGAGGAGCCGCGATATTCGTTGGATAGTGTGTGAAAGCAGTGAGGAGAGGAGGTAACGATATCGCTTACGGAAAATTTATCCAAAAGCTCCGAGCAGTTATCCATTTTCTCCTGGAAAAGGCCCAGTTCTCCCACCACTCTGGCAATATCTCCGCAGCACGGTTCTTTGTCCCCGAGAATCCCGAAATCTTCGCCGGCAAGTTTCAAGAGGCTCGAAAAGGAGACGGCTATAGCCTGGGCTCTTGCGTCAAAGGAGGTGGTGCACCCGACGAAGTAGCAAAGACCGTCGTTATTCCCGCCGGCCTTTAAGACCCGGACATCCTGCCCCTTTGCCCAGGCGGCCCGGTCTCTTTTGGAAGAAACCCAGGGGTTTTCGTAATTAAAAAGCCTCTCCAGGGTCTGGTTCATGAGATCGGGCACGCCCTTGCCCTCTTCGATCAGCATGGCCCGTTTTTTCCCGACTGCCTCAAACGGCTCGGCGTACACCGGGCAGACCTCCATGCACGCCCCGCAGGTCGTGCAAAACCAGGCGGACTTGTCCTCGACCGGGTCAACGCTTTGTAAAAACCGGATGTCCCCGGCGCTCGATTGCTCCCTGGCAAGTGTTTGGCGAGCCGCCTGGACAAAGGCTCGGGGGGCAAGAGGCTCACCGGCCCCAGCCGACGGACAGGCTTCCACACAACGCCCGCACCGCGTGCAGGCATCGAGAAAAGCGCGTTGTGCGATACTCCATTTGACACCCGATTCCATCGCATCTTCGGGGTCGTGAGAAGGGACTACCGGAGAATGGTGCAGGTAATAAGAAGCGGGCGCCCCAACGAGGTGAAAGAGCTTCGTGAAAGGAATCGCCGCGATAAAGGCAAGGCACAGCAGTCCATGAGCCCACCAGAGGCCGGGGTATATCGACACAGCGGAAGCCCGGGGGATAAGACCTGCTATCGATGGGCCGACCACCGACCACTCGTCCCACCCGGGCCTTTGGGCCGCAAGCCTCACCCCTGCCAGCAAAAAGCCCGAACAGGCTATTAAAAGGAGCCAGAGAGGAACGATGGCGTCTTCGAGTTTGCGTTCCAGCCTTGGGACCCGCTGCACGTATCTTCTTACGAGCGACCAGACAATTCCCGCCAGCAAAAGCAGCCCGCCGATTTCCATGGACAACCCGAAAACAAGATAGCTCGTTCCGGAAAGAAACGAATAGACATGGCCGTGCACAGCCAGAAGCGAGGTGCCTATCAGCAAGATGACAAACCCCCAGAACATCAGGAAATGAGCCATACCCGCCGCGATGTCTCCTCTAAACAGCCGGACGCCAAAGACGATCTCCAGGATCGATTTTTTTACTGCCTGCCAGGAAAAGGACGTTTTGTCTTTTGATGTGTTTTTAAACCATGCGCTTATATGTATACCCACACCGACGGCAAATATGCATATGGCCACAAAGGCTATTGTATAAAACAGCCAGGCGTCGTCTATTTTCCAGAACATCGGTCTTTCCGGAATCATAAAAACCCTTTCATCTTATCCTGAAACGATCTGCGCTTAACTATCCGAAGACAAACCACCCCACCGCCACTTGCGCACTTCAAGCAACATGTATGCAGTATCAGACAGATTAGAAGTTTTTCATCATTTCGCTTAACAGATATGGTACTTCTATCCTTCCGGTCGGAGCCAGTATCCTGCTGCTGTAATCCGTGACATACTTATTTTTCAAGACCCTGGCCATTTTTCTGAAATGCTCGCTCTGGATTGCCTCAGAGATAGCCGCAAGGCTTCTTCCCGTACACTCCGAAAGCATCCGTGGGCCCGATCCAAGGGCCATTCGCCATGCCCCGGTCACGGGGATGTTCAATTCTTCCATCACCGGGATGACTTCTTCTCTTACAAACTTCACATGGGCTTCGTCCATGCCATGCAGGACATTGTAATAATGAGTCAATTTCCACACCCCGGTCTGAATGACATAAGGCGTTTTCTCGGTGCGGCCTACCGGCACATAGACCTTGTTGCTGTATTTCCACACGTATTCGGACAACTTGCCGACAAGGTCCCGGTACTCGCGCGAAGAAATGGTCCGCCGCAGATTATCGGCCTCATCGACCGAAGCCACGGCGATTACCCTGGGCCCTTCCCCCACCGCCACGTAATAGCCGCCCACCAGCCGTATGCCCATGTCCTTCAAACCCGGATTGTAGAGGTTCATGATGAAAGAGCCGTATTCATCGAACTTTCCGGGTCTCACGTCCCAATGCTGCACAAACAGGATGGCCATGGATTCTCCTTTCCCAGAGCGATCAACACTTGAACATGCGGGTCATAAGCTCGGCCAGGTATTCGGATTCCTTTTCCTTCACCTTCGAGAATTTGGCCGGCCTTGCCTGGACCCAGTAAAGGTTGTTGGGACAGCACCCCGTGACATCCAGGACCCATTCCATATCCTGCGGGCAGTTGAAATGGGCCTCGACCTGCCGGGCAATGCGCACGATTTCCCTCAACTCCTCCTCATCCACGCACCGTTTGCACTGAAGCTCCTCGGGCACCTCAGTCATCGCGGTGCCGGAATCCTTGTAGACGATCATCATGGTCTTCTTATTGACCGTGCAATCCATGCACCCGCTCTCTTTATCCACGACGAACTGGTCCGGGTTGATATCTCCGCTGACAACGCTTTCACCCAACCCCCAGTTGCCTTCCACCACGACCTTGGAGGTGTCTCCAATCGTCGGCATGACGGTAAGGACTACACCCGCCAACTTGGCCTCGACCATTTTCAACACCGCCACCCCGATGGGAGCCTTTTCCATCGGCATTCCCTTCTCGAGCCTGAAGGCTATCGCACGGGTGGTAAAAGCGCTTCCCCACACCTCGATAATCTTGCGCACGACCGATTCTTTGCGCCGCACATTGAGAAAGGTTTCCATCTGGCCGGGCATGCTCACCGCGCCGCTGGAACGGACGGCCACGGCGATCTCATCCGCGCCCGCCCGTTTTACCAACTCCTCGTAATACCGGTACAATTCGTCTCTCATATCCGCAGGCATCTCCTGGGATTCAATCATTTGCCGAATTGTCCGGCTGGCCTCCAGCTGCTTTTTTACGCCTTTCAACTCATTGACGTTGTCGCGGACGTACCGGCGAATGAACTCACCGGCGCCCGTTTGCTCCATGAAGCGTTCATACCCGTCAACCGACACCGCAAACCCTGGCGGTATCCGCATCCCCAGGCTGGTCATCTCCCCAAGGTTGGCGCACTTTTTCCCCACCAGCTCGTTATGGCCGCTATTCAATTCCTCAAACCAGTAGAGCCACTTCTTACTCATGAATTCATCTCCTTCCCGAATCCAGGCATGGTTTGAATCATCGTCGCGGTCTGTGGCCAAAGCCTTAAAGCACGTGAACTGGAGATGGAGCCGGAACAAAAACCTTTTAAATTCCGGACATGCAACCGGACCCGCGACCTGGATCAAAGCTCATTTATCCGATATGAACACGACGCCCATATTGGCATCCACCTTGACCCTCTGGCCTGATTTGATCTTGGTGGTGCCCTCGAAGACGTTCATTACAACCGGAATACCGTATTCCCTGCCCACAATCGCAGCATGTGAAAGGCTTGCCCCACGGTCGACTATGACCCCCTTGATCATCGCAAACACCGGGGTCCAACTGGGCGAGGTGCTGGCCGCCACGAGGATATCGCCTTCTTCGATAAGGTGGAGCTCATCTTCGTTCAAGATCACCCTTGCGATTCCTTCGGCCACGCCGGGAGAGCCGCATGTGCCGTAGAGGTCGGCCTTGAGTTCGGGGCGGACCTGGGGCATGGAGCCCACGACCACCTTGAGGGCGATCGGATCCATCGACTGAACCAGCACTCCCATGGCCATTTCCAGGTCGAAGCCTTCTTTCAGGAAAGCCGGCGGGTTGGGGGTCTTAAGCCATTCGTTCCACTGCTCTTTTCTGCGGTCGACGATGTAGCGCAAATCGAACTGGTCGGGGTTTAACCCCGCCCTCCTGACCTCGTCGGGGATGAGAAAGAAGATGTCGTCGGCCTTGTCGAGCGTCCCATCTTGAACGAAACGTTTCCCAAGACCCAGAGCGCTCCTGCGCATCATGGCGTGGGTGTAAAGGTCAAGGTAGTGGTCGTGTTCTTCGCTGAAGACGCCGCTTTTCTGCGCCAGGACCATGAGACGTTCGAACCAGCCTCTCTGTTCGTGGGGCACCTTGGACAGCACGGTGTTTTCAGCCGCTTTGCGCTGTTCGGTGATCTTTTTCCTTTCTTCGTCCAGGTTGAAGCCGCCGCCTTTCTGGATGAACTGCTTGACGTTTACCAGGGCGGGGGTGGGGTCTTCGACCCAGGTGGGCAGGTTCATTTCGGACATGCGCTGCATCCTCCAGCCGTCTTCGTCCATGAAGGACATGAAATCCTTCATAAACCCTCTTCCCGCGGCCGATTCCTCAGTCTTTCCCTTATTTCCGGAGCGTTGCAACTCACCACCAGGTCCGCCAGCCCTTCTTCCCGCGCTCTTTTGGAAAATTCCCAGAGCCTGCGGTCCACCTGAAACACCTTGTTGTCAAAACCCGAGACCAGGTTGTGAAAATCGGGCGAGGTGTCGTCGATTCCGGCGATGTCACGGCACATGTTCTCAAAAAGGATATAGGCGGTGTAGGTGCCGTACATCATGTACATGTGGATTTCCCACATACGCCTGCAGGTGTTTATCGTCTCTTCGAAATTATCCAGCAGTTCGATATTGGTGGCCGTATCCAGATCAAGGCCTTTAAGATTTTCGTAGCGGCCCAGCATCTCCTTAACGTAGCCGCTCCACAAACCGTCATAGTCTTCGATGAAAGGCAGAATTGCCGTGCGGAACTTCTCTTCTCTTCTTTTCTTTTCCTCTTCGCTTTTGACCAGCAGCAAGGTCAGATACCCCCCGCCCTTATGAAACCTCCAGTCCCAGCCTTTGACCGTGGGCAGACTCAGCTTTTCCGCCCCGTACTGCATTCCGTGGCGGCAGAAATTGATCCAAAACCATCCAAACATGGGGGTCCAGGGTGGAACCGAATGGGTGCCGTCTAGAAACCAGGCCGGCGACTGGGCAAAATCTCTTTCCGGATCGAATTCCAAACCGGGGACGACATCGTAGACTTTCATGCTCCCTCTCCTCATTGTTGGTTGGGGTGGCCGGTCTCCCCATGAGACCGGGAACTTGCCCGGAAAATCCGCCGGGAATTGGACTCGGGGCGAAAAACCTTTGAATTCAATATCCCGCGTTATGCCGACAACTTCGCTTTCGGCCTGAGGAAGAGGGTGAGGGTGAAGACTCGATTATTACCGAGAGTAAGAAGAATCCCCTCGAATTGCAGTGTGGCTGATAAGTCCGGGCACAAACAACTTCTGTTGCCTAATGCATTGCTCGGCCTCCATCTATCAACAGTGTCTGCCCTGTGATGAAGTCGCTATCCGGAGAGGCCAGAAAAATCGCGGCGCCCACAAGGTCTTCCGGCCTCTCCAATCTGTTAAGAGGGGTCTTTGAGACATCGTATTTGGCGACATCGGCTATGCCGCGACTGGCTTCCGTGTCGGTAAACCCCGGGGCTATACAGTTTATGCAGATCTGATGCGGTCCAAGCTCAATGGCCAGAGCACGGGTCAGGCCGATAATGCCTCCCTTGGACGCCACATAGTGGGCGAAACCATTTGAGCCGGTAAAAAAGACTTCCGAGGCCAAGTTGACGATCTTGCCGTAGCCATTGGCTTTCATGAATGGGAAGACGGCCCTGGCGGCGATGAACGCCCCTTTGACATTTACGCCCATGACCAGGTCGAATTCCGCCAGGTCGATCTCGTAGAAGGGTTTTCTCTTTATGCCGGCGTAGATGGCGGCATTGTTGATCAGGATATCCACGCGTCCGAACCTGTCGACAGCCGCCTTCGCCATTTCCTGCGCAACGGGCTCCAGGGAAACGTCGGCCTGAAACATTTCCGCCTCACCACCCAGCGAACGCACCATTTTCACCGTCTGGTCCAGGTTGTCCATGTCCTTGCGGGTGACCGCCATCACCCTGGCCCCCTCCCGGGCCAACCCCAGGCAGAACTCCCTTCCCAATCCCTGGGCAGCGCCGGTCACAATGGCCACTTTTCCACTAAGACGCATGTTGCACCCTCCTGTTCAAAAAGACAAAACCGTCAACGCCGTTTCTACTTATAGGCAAATTCGGTGCCAAGGGGATTGAGAAAAAAAGAAATGGAGTTTCGATGTGTTAGCGATGAGACGTTGAGAGTTGCCGGAAAATTCCTTGCCGGCTGGAAAGATATTTACCGCCCCGGCGGCGGGAGCGAAGGCCGCCAGGGCGGGTGCTAGATAGCGAGCTTGTACTTTTTGATCTTGCTCCGCAGGGTGGGACGGGAAATTTTGAGCAGTTTGGCGGCGTGAGTGAGGTTTCCCTCGGCCGTATTCAAGGCCCTTTTAATGATCTCCTCCTCGGCCTCGCCCAGCCAGGAAACAGTCGAACTCTCGGGGCGCCTTTTGCTGCTAACGAGAATCTCTCTTACCGTCTCCTCTAGGATTACCTCCTCTTTTCCCAAAATACAGGCCAGAGTGAGAAGGTTTTCGAGTTCCCGCACGTTTCCGGGCCATTCGTATTCGACAAGCAGCCGGAGCGCCTTATCCTCGATTTTCAACACCCCGGTATGATGGTCGCGGTTGATTTTATGGAGAAAGTGCTGAACGAGAAGGGGAATGTCTTCGGGGCGCTCCCTCAAGGGGGGAATATAGACGGTCAGGACCTTCATGCGGTAATAGAGGTCCTTTCGGAATTTGCCCTGGGCAACGGACTCGTAGAGGTCGCGGTTTGTGGCGACGATAATTCGCGCGTTCGATTTTTTCTGGGCACTGCCGCCTATGCGGTGATATTCCTTATCTTGCAGAAAACGCAGCAGCTTACCCTGGAGGGTGAAGGGAAGGTCGGCGATTTCGTCGAGGAAAATGGTCCCTTCGGCGGCCACTTCGAACAATCCGCGCTGGCTTTCGACCGCCCCGGTAAAAGACCCCTTTTCGTGACCGTAAAGAGTGCTCTCCGAAAGTGTTTCCACTATGGTGGTGCAATCGACGGTAACAAAGGGGCCGTCCCTGTGCGGACTGTTGTCGTGGATGATCTGGGCCATGAGCTTCTTGCCGGTCCCGGTCTCCCCCCGAATGCCGACGGCAACGGTCGTGTTGGCGATAAGACCTATAAACTTGTAAATATCGAGCAAGGCCCTGCTCTGGCCGATCAGAGTGCAGCCGTCCGAAGTGATCGATTCAGGAGGTGTCAGCGGAAGAATTTTTGCGTTGAGAGTGATAAGCCGGATGGCCTTTTGAATTTTCCTGTCCAATTCTTCAAAATCGATGTCTTCCGGGACATAATCGTATGCGCCAAGCTTCATAGCCTGGATAGTGGCGTTCATGTCCTGGTGGGAGGAAAGAAGAATAATCTTGGAAGAAGGCAATTCCTGCCGGACAAGCTTTACCAGTTCGAGGGTCTTAATACCTGGAGGATCGTCGCCCACAAGGACCATGGGAGGCTTTAGCCTGCGCAGGGAGACCGGCAGCTCTTCCCTGGAACGAGCGACCACGACTTCATACCGGCCTTCCAGAAACCGTACGAGTCTTTCCTGAAAAGAAGGGTTTCCCCCGACGATCAAGACTTTGTTCATGAGCTGCCCCCCTTGCATGGAGATGCCGGCTGGACGAGCTTTTTCAGTATACTGAATTACCACCTCCTTCAATGGCAGACCTGCCTTGAAGGGGGCATGTATGCACCATCATAATTTCTTTAGCATGAATCAACAGCCTCGTCAATCGCGGCTGCGGCGGCTGCGCCGCAGGCGACTGTGGCGGCTGCGCCGCGGCGGGTGTGCCACGCCCCCACCACGGGTTTCTCAATAGCCGGCGGTCCTACCGCCAGGCGGTAAATATCTTTCCAGCCGGCAAGGAATTTTCCGGCACACCGGAAACTCCCATCACTATCCTCTCGGTATTTCACTATTTTTTAGGTTGAGGCCCTTGGCACCGAGTTTGCTTAAAGGCGGTTTGCACCTATTAACCGCTCAACTTTCCGGTTCAACGCTGTCAGCAACGAAAACCCCGTCGGGATCAGATTACTCAATGCAAAGCACTCCTACAATGCTCGTAACAGGAGGCACGACGTTGAAACCGATAAGATACACAAGGGAAATGATCAGGGAATTTCTCGACGCGCGCTACTGGACCCAGGAGCTTTTCTACGATTTCTGGGACCGAAACGGTCGAGAGCTTGGCGACAGGGAAGCGCTGGTGGATTCGAAATACCGGCTGACCTGGTCCGAGGCCAGGGATCTGGTGGACGCAATCGCGATCTCCTGGGTCGAGATGGGTATCGAGAGGGATGCGCGGATCATCATCCAGTCTCCGAACAATGTTTTCGGTTTTTTGTCCCGCATAGCCTGCGAGAGGGCCGGGTGCATTTCGCTTACAGTCTACCCCTATCTTCGGGAGCGGGAACTGGAGTACATGGTCGAGCGCACGCAGGCGAGCGCGGTCGTGATCCCGTATGTGTACCGCAAGTTCGACTACCTCAGATGTACCGGGCACTCCGGAAGCGCTTTTCCCACCTCAAGTATTTTTTCCTCTTCGAAGACCAAATCCCCAACGGCGCCCCGGAAGGCACCTTTTCCATAACCCGTATGGCCAAGGCCAGAGCGGCCCGCCCGGTGGATGGCAGGCTCCTTGCCGCCAGGCGCTTCAGCGCGACCGACGATGTGGCGCTTTTGACCACGACCTCCGGCACGACCGGGTTGCCCAAACTCGTCGAATGGCCCGCGGCGCCCAGGGTGTGCACTTCAAAGGGGCGAGTCGATATCTGGGGTCTTACCAAAGACGACATAACCCTGGCAATAGCCCCGCATGCCGGAGGCGCCGCCGGGACCCTCACCTATTTCGCAGCACCTCTTGTCGGGGCCAAGACGGTCATGCTCGAGGAGTTCTCACCCCAGGGGGCCCTCGAGCTGATCGAAAAGGAGAAAGCGACCGCCATAGGTGTCGTGCCCACCCACCTGGTGCGCATGCTGGAATGCGACACTTCCAGATACGACCTCAGCTCCCTACGCTTTATCCGTTCGGCGGGCGGGTACCTGCCGCCGCAGCTGGCCGAGGAAGCCGAAGAGGCCCTGGGGGCTGCGATCACGAGCGATCTCGGCACCCAGGACGTGGGTTCTGTTTCCGGATGCCGGGTCGAAGACGCAAAAGACCTGCGCCGCCGCACCGTCGGACGCATGCTGCCGGGAAACATCGTCCGGCTGCTGGATAAAGACTCCGGGCAGGCAGTGGCAAACGGAAACCCGGGCGTTCTCCACTTCCGGGGCCCCCATGCGCCGGCGGGCTATTTTCGAGACGAGAAGCTCACCGCGACAGTGTTCGACCCTCAAGGCTGGACCACGACCGGAGACATCGTGAAGATCGACCAGGGGTGCCTGTGGATACTCGGCCGGGCCAAAGACATGATCATTCGCGGCGGCCAAAACATCTACCCATCGGAGGTCGAATCGCTCTTAAACGAGCATCCCTTCGTATCGGCGGCGGCCATCGTGCCCTACCCCGACCGGGAGATGGGAGAGCGGGCCTGCGCCTGCGTGATCACCAAGCCGGGTATGGAATTTACGTTAGCCGATATGATCGCATTTTTAAAATCCAGGAAGCTGGCCATGTTCAAGGTGCCGGAGCGGCTCGAAATCGTCGATCGGTTCCCGATCGTGGGAGATTCGGGCAAAGTCGACAAGGAAGCATTAAAAAAAGATATAGCTGAAAAGGTGGGCGCCCATGACTAAGAACATATTGATCATCGCCACTCTTGACACCAAGGGGGTTGAAACGCTCTACATGCGCTCAGTGATCGAAGACATCGGGCTGAGTCCAATTCTAATGGACATTTCCATGCGCGGGGATAAAAACTCCCCCGCCGATATCCTGCCCGCGCAGGTGGCCGAGGCCGGGGGCAGCAGCATCGAAGAGATCAAAAACTCCCGCGAGCGTTCCCGCATTACAGACATCACCATAGCCGGAGCTTCCAAAATTGCCGGGGAGCTTTACGCCCAAAAACGGCTGGACGGGGTTATAGCCATAGGCGGCTCCACAGGGTCTCTCATGGCGACAGACGTCATGCGCACCCTGCCCTTCGGGGTCCCCAAGATCATGGTGTCCTCGACAGCGGCCCTGCCCGGCTTGTCCACACGGTACATCGACAAGGGCGACATCATCCTGTTCCATTCGGTGGTCGAGATATCCGGATTATCGGCCATACTCAAAAATGTTATCGACCGGGCGGCATGCGCCATGCTGGGAATGGTTTCCGACAGAATCACCTCGCCAAGGCCGGCAGGGAAGCGCTCCATAGCCCTTACGATGCTCGGGCCTTGCGAGCGGTGCGCAAGCCTCGTGCGCGAAGAACTGGAAAAAGCGGGCTACCAGGTCATAGGCTTTTCCGCCGCCGGCATCTGCGATCGAGCAATGGAAGAGATGATCGGGCAGGGATTCTTTCAAGGGGTGGTGGATCTTGCGCCTGGAGGGGTTGGCGAAAATCTTTTCGGCTTCATGCGGGATGCGGGGCCCGAGCGCATGGAAACAGCCGGCAAGATGGGAATTCCGCAGATTGTGTCGACATGCGCGGTAAATCACATGACCCCGTCCAAGTCAAAGTACAAGCCCGAGTATCATCAGCGCCGAAAGTACGACCTCGACAAACTGCGAACATGGATAAGGCTCTCACCCGAAGAGTTGAGGCTTGTGGCAAGAACCTTCGCTGAAAAATTGAATAGATCCAGAGGGCCGGTGCGGCTGATAATCCCGCTTAAAGGTTGGTCTTCAGTCGATGAACCCGGCAACCCCACTTATGACCCGGCTGAGGACATGGCCTTCGTCGATGAGTTGCGGGGCCTGCTAAAGCCCGAAATCGAGCTGTCCCTGATCGATGGGAACATGGAGGACCCGGGATTTGCGGGAGTGATTGCAAGGGCGGCCATCGATCTATTCGAGGCCCCAACCGAAGAGAAGGTCGCTGAGATGGCATATTCATAAATAAGGCGCATCAGTCATGGACCAGTGGGAGCAGGGATGGACCAAATGGAAACCGGTGCTCGAAAAGGAATTAACCGGTGAGATCGAAAAGGCCCCGGGGTTTTCCGATGTTCACGGAATGGATCACATTAGCAGGGTTTGGCAACGTTGCGAGCGGTTGGGCAGGCAACTCGATGCGGACCCCGAGGTGCTGATAGCCGCCGCATACCTGCACGACCTCGGCCGACACTACGTTCCGGATGCGGCTCACGGCGCTCTAAGCGCTCGAAAGGCCGGGCCCGTGCTGGACAGGATTCAATTCCCGGCCGAAAAGAAAGAAAAAGTTCTCCACGCGATCCTGGTGCATGACGTCAGTGCGTCACCGGAGCAAAGGACGACCATAGAATCAAAGATCCTCTACGATGCCGATAAGCTCGACAGCTTTGGGGTCGTGGGAGTTCTAAGGCATATACTGTATCATTACCATTACGCTAAAACCTCGATAGATTTTATTCTGGGTGACATCGAAAAAAGATGGCAGGGGCTTGCCCTGCCGGAGACCCGCCGCCTTGCGGCGGGGGAGCACGAATATATAACGAGCTACTTTTTGCAGTTAAAAAAACAGATGGGAAGATGATCCGGGCTGCACGCCTGTCGAAAGCACCCGGCTTAAGGGCCGTGTCAGACTTACCCTGGCGGGCTCAACACCTGCGGCAGTCTTCATGCCAAGTTGCGTTCGAGATCGAGCGGGGATAAACCCCGCCCCTACGCGGGAGAAAGCCTCATGCCCTCGCATTGGTATCTTCTGAACACAACTTGGCATCAGAGTTCTCGCATCGACTATACGGCCAATCGGCGGCTTCATAGAGATTTGCGACCAAATCCTCTTTCCTTTTGGCTATTTCCTCGCCGGCAAGCTTTATGGCCGTCGCGGTAAAGAACCACTCCTCGGTGATTTTCGACAGCCAGGCCAGATACTTGGACGGTTCGACTTCGAATACCTTCGAATAGATTCCAAACCCCGTCCTGGAAAGACGGAACAGCTTATCGGCATCCTTTACGATCATATCGTCGATATCTATCGGCTCGAGCCTCGAATCGTGCCCGTCGATGATCAACTCGATTTTCCTTGTCAAATCTTCGGGGTATTTCAACCGGCGCAGAATGGACCCGGCAAGTTTGGCCCCCTCGATTTCATGGCGCCTTCGCAGATCGAGCTCTTTTACCACCGGCCCAAAGGCGAGCAGCTGTTTTTCCTCGGGGACTGTGGACCACCCCACATCATGGAGCAAAATCGCGGGAGCAACGATAGACCCGTCCCCCCCCTCGACGGACATCAGTTTTATCGCATACCAATAGGAAATAACGGTGTGGACCAGGTTGTTTCTGGTTCCAAGAAACGGTTCTCCATTTTCCAAAATGGTTCTGTGAAACGGATCGTCGATATCCGGGATATTTTCAATTTCACTGAGTATTGTGATCATTATAAGCCTTGTCTCCATTCGAGCAACTCAATCGACGCGGAGCGAGCGGCCTGCGAAACAGCCCTGCCCAGCACAACGAGGCCTTCTTCCCCCACCTGGTCCTGGAAACCCATGGACAACAAAATAGCGAGCAGCCGGTCGCCCTGGAGGACGGGCGCGGCAGCGGCATACACACCACGAAGATATTCACTGCGATCCATGGCAAAGACTTCGGCTCTCACACGTTCGAGTTCCTCCCGGAGAACGGAGGGATCGCGGATGGAGTCTTCGGTAAAACGCGGCAGCACATCGGGCACGGAGGCCGCACCCCAAGCAAGAGCAACCTTGCCGGTCGCACCGGCCAGAAGAGGTATGGTCCCCCCCTGAACAGCTTTCACCTGGAAAGAGCCCCTTCCCTCGAATACCGTCACTATCCGGAAGCGGTCCGCGTCAATTACTCCGAACACTCCCGTATAGCCCACCTGCTGGACGAGCCCCGCGAGATGAGGCCTGCAAATCTCCGATAATGAGCGTCCATCCCGTCTTTTGCGGGCGAGTTCCTCGACCAGCGGTCCGAGCCGGTACTTGCGCCCTCCGGCCTCTTCGAGGGCCCCCGCGGCGAGAAGGCCCTGCAAAATTCCGTGAACCGTGCTTTTACCGATGGACAAAGCCCGGGCAAGGTCGGAGACTCCTTGAGGTTCCCGCGCCTGTGCGATAAACTTGAGGATTATAATGGCCCTATCCACGGCGGGCGCGGGGGACGATTTGTTCTGCATATCGTACGAGTTCGACATACTGAACTAAATACAACAGGCAGGTCGTTTCGTCAAGGAAATAGCCCCAATCTCCCTACCTTCGTGCAGCCAGGTAGCCCGGATACTAGCTATCCGGGGGCTGGAACGGAAACCAAGCCGAAACAAAGAAGACAAACCTCGTATACTTCAGACCCCGTGGGGTGGGCGTGGCGCAGCCGCCGCAGCCGGCAGGATGTCAACCCCGCTCCGACAACCTCAGAGGATATTCGGCATAAAACTCGGTGCCCGAGTCCGGATTTGATTCAAAGCCCACAGAACCTTTCAGGAATCTTTCGCTAAGAAGTTTCATGCTGTATGTCCCCAGGCCCCTGCCGCATCCCTTGGTGCTAAACGTCCTCGTAAACACCCGGAGCTGCACCTCCCGGGGCATGAAGGCCGGACTGCGGACGCTGAGGCGAACCTTGCCGCCGACCATTTCGCAGCTCAAAATGACTGCTTCTCCGGGCCGGCAGGCTTCCAGTCCGTTTTTCACCATGTTGCCGATCACGCGCCCCAGAATGGTGGGGTCGGTTTCCATCGAGATGTTTTCCGAAGCGGGGGAAACGACGATTTTGCGGTCGCGGGCGACCTCCTGGACAGAGTAGAGGGAAACTACGGTGCGGAGGAAATCAAGGGTGCCGATTAGGCGCAGGCACGCCCGGAGTTCCTTGTTTTCGGCTGCCAGAAGCTCCCTCTGCACGTTGATTTCGGCCAGCACGCGGTCGATCGATGAGCTGAGTCCGTCCATAAAATCGGGAAACTCTTCGGGGCTGCTTTCCTGTATCAGGGAGGCAAAGCCCACCACGCCGTTCATTGCGTTCAAGATATCGTGGAAGAAGATTCTCTCGAGGTTTCTTCGGCGCTTCTCGTGGCTTATATCGGTTAACGAGAGCATGACGAGCCCGTCCATTTCCAAATCGAGCGGAGTGGCCTGGATAGAGAACTCAACCGACTCGACCACTCCCGCGTTGCTGCGCGTGAGGGTGCATTCCTGTTCGTTGGCTATTCCCTCAGAGGCGATCAGAATTGCATTGACCGCTCCGCAGGTTTTGCAGAATTCGCTCGTTCCGCATCCGCCAGGGCCTTCGCCGGCCCTGGCACAGCCCAGGGCCTCACCAGGCCGGAGGCCAATCAGTTTGGGAACATCCACTCCGCCTAAAAGTTCGAGCAGTTTGCGGTTGCAAAACACTATCTGCCTGGTTTCGTTGACCACCAGGACCGGGTTCGAGACAGCGTTCAGTATGTCCTGGAAGTGCGGAAGACCATTTAAATATCTTCTTTGCCTCTCCAACTCGACCGGCGAACCAATTTCCGCAGGTGCGTGACAGGTCGGCAAGCGATCAAAAGCCGGGCTTAGCGACATGGTATCTCCAGATTCAGTGTTCTCGCGCAGGCAATTTTCCATGGCCTACAGCCTCAACGGCTCTTGCGGGTTGCCTGGCCTTTTTTGCTCTTACACAGGCAGTATTCGGCAAAATTGCCCAATTTCTAAACGATGAAAAATTAGTGACAAATCGGTGACAGTTATTCACCGAAACGATCAGACGGTTTATAAGCGTTTGTGCGAGGCGGCTGTCCCCACAGCATCTCGGTGGTGCGGAAGCCTAGCGGCAAATCGCCGTATTTTCCTGATTCCCGCAGCTCCCGGTTTTCGGATGAACCTATTTTTTGCCCTTTTTCAGTGGGAGACTTTTACTCAACGCGGCATTTTGACCCATTTGTGCTTATTAGATTGTAAAAACAGTTACTTACAGAACCATTTCACGTATCCGCGGGATATTTTCTCCCATCCGCCCACAGGGGCGCTATTTCGACAGTATATCGTAACAGACCAATAATACAGAACAAAATGGGCCAGCCGGCAAATGGTACGCATTTGGCTCTTATTGAATGTGCGACAACGTTGCATTGAATCAACCGAACCAGGGGTGGGGCGCGATGGAAAGATCCCAGACCTTGATGATTGCAGAACCGGGATTTGGGCTGGCAAGTCTGTTGATGGACCCGCTGAGCCAAAGGGGATACACCGTCAAATCAGTCAACAGCATAACGGACGCCCTGATCACTCTCCAGGAAGAACAAATCGACGTGCTGGTCATGGATGCCAGTCTCGCTCATGACATGGGCTACGAATCCATATCGATAATAAAGGGGTTGCGCAGGAACCTGCCGATAATCGTAGCCACCGATATGAACAACCCCGAGCAGGAGATCGGCATCCGGCATCAAGGGATCTTTTATTACCACGTTAAGTCATTTGGCATAGATGAGCTGATGCTGGCGATAACCACCGCCATGACGCGATCCTGTTGAGGAGAAGCCGGGTGGCCTCGGGAGTGCGGGCGGGAAGACTGGTAGAAATTGGACTTAAGGCTGAAAGCCATACCTATTGGGAGGGGCCCTCATGAGTATGAAAGACAAGTTGCTCTCGGGAGAGTTTGTGCTGATTGCCGAAATGGAACCCCCTAAAGGCGCCGACGCCTCCGAGATGCTCGTCAATGCCGCTCGAGCCAGGGGGAAGGTGGACGCTTTCATGGTTCCCGAGATGAGCAATGCGGTCATGAGAATGAGTTCCCTGGGGGGATGCATGGCGCTGCAGGCCAGGGGGCTGGACACCATCATGCAGACATGCTGCCGGGACCGCAACCGACTGGCGCTGCAGGCCGATCTGCTTGCCGCAGGCGGTCTGGGGATATCGACAATCATGGCCATTAATGGAGAGGAGCCGAGTTTTGGCGATCATCCTCGAGCCAAGGCGGTACATGATGTCGATCTGTTGGAGCTGCTAAAGGCCATAAGGGAACTGCAGGCCGGCCGGGATATGGCGGGGGTGGAGCTGAAGGGGGCTCCGAGCTTCTGCGTGGGGTCGACGGTAAACGCAGGGACGGGCGGGGGCGCACTGGACATGGAAATCGAGGAGATGGCGAGGAAGATGGAGGCAGGCGTCGAGTTCTTCATCACTCCCCCGGTGTTCGATTTGCAGACTGTGGCGAACTTTATGAAACGCGTCGCCTACAGACCAAGAATCATCCCCACCGTGCTGCTGCTCAAATCGGTGGGAATGGCCCGATACATTCAAAGGAACCTAAAGCACGTGCAAATACCTGACAGTGTGATAGCGCGCATCCAGGAGGCCCCCGACAGAACGAGGGAATGCATCCGAATAGCTTCCGAGTCGGTTTATGCCATCAAGGAGGCAGGGTACTCCGGGGTGCTGATTTCCACGATCGGCTGGGAGGACAAACTGCTTAGCATAGTGGGGGAGTAGAGCGATGCACACCATACCGGCAAATTCCGTTGGTTCGGCAATGATAGTTGGCGGAGGCGTCGCAGGCATCCAGGCAGCCCTGGACCTTGCCAATTCCGGTTTTTTCGTTCATCTCGTGGAGAGCTCCTCGGCTATCGGCGGAACCATGTCCCAGCTCGATAAGACCTTTCCAACCAACGATTGTTCCATGTGTATTTTGTCTCCCAAACTGGTCGAATGCGCAAGACACCCCAATATCAAACTGATGACGATGTCCGAGGTGGAGACAGTAGAGGGGGAAGCAGGCGCTTTCGTTGTGACCGTCCGGGAGAAACCGCGGTTTGTGGATGCTGAAAAATGTGTGGCATGCGGCATTTGCTCCAAAAAGTGCCCCAAAAAAGTCAAGGATTCCTTCAATGAGGGACTAGGCGAGCGCAAGGCCGCCTATGTGAAGTACCCACAGGCGGTTCCCCTCAAATATCTGATAGATGGTGAGAACTGCATTTTTTTCAAAAACGGCAAATGCCGCGCCTGCGAGAAGTTCTGCCCGACCGGGGCGATAGATTTCAAGCAGGAGGAAAAGGTGCACCGGATCGAGGTGGGGGCGTTAGTGCTGGCGCCGGGATTCCAGGCCTTTGATCCCACCCCTTTGCAGACGTACGGTTACGGCAGGTATCCAAACGTTGTCAGCAGCCTGGAATTCGAGCGGATCCTAAGCGCCTCGGGCCCCTTCGATGGCCATCTGGAGCGGCCTTCGGACAGAAAGACGCCAAAAAAAATCGCCTGGCTGCAGTGCGTTGGGTCGCGCGACTCTCACCAGTACGCCCACCCATATTGTTCGGGCGTCTGTTGCATGTACGCCATAAAAGAGGCGGTAATCGCCAAGGAACACGCCAAAGAGGAGCTGGACACAGCAATTTTCTTTATGGACATGCGCACTTACGGGAAAGATTTCGAGCGCTACTATGACCGTGCCAGGCACGAGACCGGTGTCCGGTTCATACGCTCGCGCATCCACACTGTAGACCCGGTCCAGGGCTCCGACGATCTACGGCTCGACTACACTACCGAATTGGGGGAAATGAAGTCGGAAGAATTCGACATGGTCGTGCTTTCGGTCGGTCTTGAGGCGTGCGAGACAGCAAAGAAGATTGCCGGGCAAATGGGCTTTGATCTAGACGATTACGGGTTCGCAAAGACGTCAAGTTTTGCCCCGGTGGCGACTACCAAACCCGGAATATTCGTGTGCGGACTGCTCCAGGGCCCCAAAGACATCCCTTTTGCAGTAACCGAGGCAAGTGCGGCGGCCAGTGCCGCATCCATCTGTCTTGCCGGCTCCAGGGGGACACTGGTGCACACCAGGCAAAGGCCCCAACAGCGTGATGTGGCGGGCGAGGAGCCCCGAATCGGCGTGTTTGTCTGCAACTGCGGCATCAATATCTCTTCGGTTGTGGATGTAAAAGAGGTGAGGAGCTATGCGGCCGGACTTCCGAATGTGGCGTATGCGGCCGAAAATCTTTTCACCTGTTCCCAGGATTCCCAGGAGAAAATGAAGACCATTATCGAGGAACAGCGCCTCAACAGGGTGGTTGTGGCAGCCTGCTCGCCGCGCACCCACGAACCGATTTTCCAGGACACACTGGGAGCGAGCGGCCTAAACAAGTATCTATTCGAAATGGCCAACATCCGGGACCAGGATTCCTGGGTGCACTCGAAGGAGCCGGAAATAGCAACCCAAAAAGCAAAAGACCTGGTGCGGATGGCCGTCGCCAGGGCTGCCCAGCTAAGACCTCTGGCTGAAACCCCGCTCCAGATCAATCAACGGGGCCTGGTCGTCGGCGGGGGCGTGGCCGGTATGACCGCGGCGCTGAACATGTCGAAGCAAGGCTATGAGGTGGTGTTGATAGAAATCGGCAAGGAACTCGGCGGCCAGGCTCGAAAGGTGTACCGCACTATCGAGGGACTGGACGTACAGGCGTTTGTGGACGATCTGACAAAAGAGGTAAGAAACGATGAGAAAATCCAGGTATTAACCGAGGCGCTCATCGTCGGGTTCCGCGGATACAAGGGAAATTTTACCACGGAAGTGCTCGTCGGCCCCGGTATGTACGAACGAAAAATAGATCATGGCGTGACAATCGTGGCCACGGGAGCAAACGAATACAAGCCGACGCAACACATGTACGGAAGCGATTCCCGGATTATTACCCAGACGGAATTGGACCGGCTCATTCACGAGCGCCCGAAGGAAGTGGCAAAATGGAAATCCGCGGTCATGGTTCAGTGTGTCGGGTCGAGAAACGAGGAGAATCCCAACTGCAGCCGGATATGTTGCCAGACCGCGGTCAAGCATGCTCTGGACCTCAAGGAACTCGATCCCGACATGAACGTGGTCATACTCTATCGGGACATGAGAACGTACGGGGTGCTGGAGAGCTACTACACGGCCGCAAGAAGAAGCGGAGTGCTCTTCTGCCGCTTTGACCCGGACGAACCTCCCGCGGTTAATGTAGACGAGGGTACCCGGGCCCTCGATGTCACTTTCAAGGACCACGTGCTTCTCAGGCCCATAAAGATGTACCCCGATGCGGTAATACTCAGCGCGGGGACCGTTGCCGCCGAAGCGGGGGAACTTTCATCCTTTCTGAAAGTTCCTCGCAACACCGAGGGGTTCTTTATCGAAGCCCACGCCAAACTAAGACCGGTCGATTTTGCCTCGGAGGGCCTGTATCTGTGCGGTATGGCTCATGGGCCAAAACTCATAACCGAGACCATCGCCCAGGCAATGGCGGCCGCCTCCAGGGCCGGGGCTTTCCTGGCCAACAAGGATCAGACCATTGGAGGTGTTGTGGCAAGGGTGGATCAAAACGATTGCGTCGCTTGCCTGGTGTGCGTGAGAAGATGTCCATTCGGTGTCCCGCGCATCAACGAAAATGTCGTTTCGGAAATAAACGAGGCATTGTGCCAGGGTTGCGGCATCTGCGCATCCGAATGCCCGAACAAGGCGATCAGGCTCAGTCATTACTCGGACGCCCAGATCATGATCAAGATAGACGCGCTGATGACCGGCTAAGAGGCTGCCCGGGAATTGATCGGGTTCGGGAAGACTTGCCGTCCTGCGCTTACCCCTTTGGCGCCTTGAGGAGTAAGGCAAAAGGAGTGATTCCATGGAGCAGTTTGAACCGGTAATAGTGTCTTTTTGTTGCACATATTGAGCGTACTCAGCCGCGGACCTGGCAGGTTCGATGAGGTTGAGTTATCCGGGGAATCTACGGATCGTGAAAGTCCCGTGCAGTGGAACGGTGGCGGCGATTCACCTGCTTAGAGCTTTCGAAAAGGGAGTCGACGGGGTCTTCATCGCCGGCTGCCTGGAAGGCGATTGTCACTACCAGGAGGGAAATTTGCGGGCAAGAAAGCGGGTGCTCCATGTCAGGCGACTGCTTGAAAGCATAGGAGTCGATGGCGAAAGAGTGGCCATGGTTAACCTGTCCGCGGGCATGGGAGCGAGGTTTGCCGAAATCGCCCGGGAGATGACGGATAAAATTCGGCAGCTTGGACCGCTTGTAAAGAAGGCGGACACCGGAAAGGAGATGGCCGCATGATAATGGCAAAGCTTAAGAAAATAGATGAAGTCATAGGTCGTGTGCAGGGCTTTGGCAGGGTGCTCCTGGCGGGGTGCAAGGGATGCGTTGCCATCTGCGAAGCCGGGGGGCAAAAGGAGGTCGAGGAACTGGCAGCCACCCTGCGCATCCACTTTTCTCAAATCGGAAAACGCATTCAGATAGACGAGGTCAGTCTTACCCGCCAGTGTGACAAGGAATACCTGCAGGAGCTTTCGGACACTATCGGCAGCTATGACGCGGTGGTGTCCCTGGCCTGCGGGGCGGGAGTCCAATTTCTGACCGAGATGTACGGCGAAAAACCGGTATTTCCGGGCGTGGACACCTGTTTCATCGGAGTAACCGAGGAGCAGGGCGTGTGGAGCGAGCGCTGCCAGGCCTGTGGCCAATGCGTGCTGGCCGATACCGGGGGCATCTGTCCGATTACCCGCTGCTCGAAAAGAATGCTGAACGGTCCATGCGGAGGTTCCGAAAAAGGCTTATGCGAAATCAGCCTGCTTGTGGGAAGGGATGTGCCGTGCGGCTGGCACCTGATCTACGAGCGGTTGAAGAAGCTGGGCGAGTTGGACCGGTTCTGCACGCCTTACGAGGATAAAGACTGGACTCTCAGCCGTGATGGTGGACCAAGGCAGATCACCAGGGAGGACGTCAGACTATGAATCCCACCACACCAAGCAGACTGGAAAAGATCATCGCGGCCGGACAGCTGGCGGTAACTTCCGAGTGCGGCCCGCCCCGCAACGGAAACCCGGAAGTGGTTCCCCGGAAGGCGGCTCTTTTGAAAGATCATGTCGACGCAATCAATGTAACCGATAATCAAACGGCTGTAGTGCGGCAATGCAGCCTGGCCGCATGCATTCGAATAAAGCTCCTCGGGCTCGAGCCGGTTCTTCAGATGGTGACCCGGGACAGGAACCGGATCGCAATACAGAGCGACCTGCTGGGCGCAGCCTCCTTCGAGGTCCACAATGTGCTCTGCCTCACCGGGGACCACCAGCGATTCGGCGATCATCCAGCCAGTGTCAACGTGTTCGACATGGACTCGACGCGGCTCATTCAGACCGTAAAGCTGATGAGGGATGAGGGGCGGCTGCTCGGTGGCCACCAGATGGAGGAAGGTCGCCCACGCATGTTCATCGGCGCGGCGGAAAACCCTTTTGCCGACCCTTTCGAGATCCGTGTCCTGCGACTGGCCAAAAAAGTCGAGGCCGGGGCTCAGTTCATTCAAACCCAGTGCATCTACAACATGGAGAAGTTCAAACTCTGGATGAAACAGGTGAGAGATAGAGGTCTTCACGAAAAAGTCGCCATCCTGGCCGGGCTTACTCCAATGAAAAATGTCGGGATGGCCAAGTACATGAAAAACAGGGTCCCCGGCATCGACGTACCCGAAGCGGTAATCAAGAGGTTGGCGGGGGTTCCGAAAGAAAAACAGCCTGAGGAAGGCATCAAGATGTGTCTTCGAGCAGATCGAGGAGCTTAAGGAGGAGGACGGAATCCGGGGTTTCCACATCATGGCCATCGAGTGGGAAGAGAAAGTTCCGGAGATCGTTGAAAGGGCGGGGTTGTTCCCCCGCCCGACGGTAAATGGCTCAAACTGATCCAGCCAGTTGTAACCCGGCGGCAGGATCCTGGTATCGGCAATACATTTTCCGTAATTTGTCCAATCTCTACAGGAGGTGAGTTCATGTCTAAAAAATATGTACTGATAGTCGATGACGATCCCGACATGATCGAAACCGTCGGGATGATGCTGGAAAGCAAAGGGTTCGAGGTCGGTAAAGCCTATGATGGGATAGAAGGTGAGATGTCGATAAGGCAGCGGCGACCGGACCTGTTGATCCTGGATGTCATGATGCCCAGAAAGGACGGTTATGCCCTTTGCGCTGAGTTGAAAAAAGACAAAGCAACCGAGGACATCCCGGTGATATTGCTGACCGCCGTCGGAGAAGCCGTTAAAACCACAAGCTACAGCCATGCCGACGGACTGAGCATGGAGGCTGACGACTACATTGCCAAGCCGGTGGACACCGCGACCCTTATTAGCACCATGGAACGGCTGCTGAGATAAATGAACGGGATAAAAATCCGGGGCATCCGGCTTCTCAATGACTGTACATTTCTAGCCGGGTCGGGTCACACCGACCTGGCGTTCCTGGAGAATGTCTGCTCGAAATTGGCGGCCCGCCGGCTAAACCTCATGCTGCTTGCCCATATCGCCGAAGACCATATGGGTACCTGCCGGACCTCACTTTGTACGGAAGCTGCCTGGGGCGCCACGGCATACCTGTGCGTGAATTCCGAAGACGGTTTCCACGACTCCCTGAGATTCCAGTTGGAAGCCGGCATTGTGTCGATCTTTCCCCACGAAAACAGGCCGGACATTATTGGAAGGCTGATCCAGGTCTTAGCCGACCGGAAGGTAGTCCCTTACACGATCGCGAGTTCGCCCTCCGCGCTGAGCGTTCTTGTGACTTCTAATGATATCGAAAACCTTACAGACAGCCTGTTCGGGCCCTTTGAATTCCCCGCGTTTGAAACGCCCAGTGCGTGGCACGCGGCTTACACCGGCCAGGAGCATGTACTCAAAGAAATCATATGCTCCTACCAGGAGGAAATCATAAAGGTTTATAGCGTCACGAGCGTCTCCGATCTCGGACTTTTCAACTTCAGTGTCGGGGTAGAACAACTCGGCGCGTTCGGAAGAGCCCTGGAGCAAATGCAGTCCACAGGAGTAAAGATTCCTTTCCTGGTTGGAGTCTTGACCCGGAGGGAATCGATCAGATTTGCGGCCTGCTTTTCCGGGACCGATAGGAACAATGTGGGCGGGCTGCTCGCCGGCCTCTCCATCACAATCACCCCGCAACGCACTGAAAAGCATGCGTGCTTCACGATGCACGGCCCGCATTTCGGCGATCGCTTCGGAATTGTCGTCGCCATGGTCAGAAGCCTGCGGAAAGCCGGGATAAACCCTCTGGCGATCAGCTGCGCGGTGTCCTCCATGTCGGTGATCGTCGACGCGTCCGATCTGAATGATTCCCTGGGAGCCGTGCACGGTGATTTTGATGTCCGGGGCTGATTGTGCAAACTTCCCGCCCGACTTAGCGTTCGTTGGTGTGCGGGCCGAAGGAAGGTGCACAACCGCTTTGAAAAAGTATACCTTTATGGTATCCTTTGAAACAGTGACACCACTTCTTTGCCGGAATGTGCACAAGCTCCTGTTGAAACTCGATCTGAACTGGTTTTCATCCAGACCTGCGTTTCTTAAGTTTACGTCCGATCCATTTTTTTCACTTGCAGGCAAAAATGGTTCATTTTGGCGGAATTACCGAAGGGTTTAGAATAGATGTGAATTAGTATCGTTCGACTCTAAAACCCGAGGCTCCAGTGCATGAAGTCAGCCACAGATAACACCACCGATAACGTCCGTTCGACCGCAGGGGGTGAACGAGGCCGGTTCAGCCTGGATGTCGATTTCCTGCAGGCCTGCCTTGGCGAGTTCCCCGACCCGGTGATTGCGACCGACGCCGCCCGAAAAATGGTATTTCTCAACAGTACCGCAAAGGACTTGATGGGCTGGGCCCAAAATGGCGAGAGTGCGCCGCATATAGAGAGAGTGCTGGAATCCAGGGCTATTGTGGGGAACAATTGTTTCCTCGATGAATGCCTTGAAGGCAAAAAGATCGATGCCATGCCTGTCATGGTCCGCAACCTGGAAGGTCAATGGCTTGCGTGTTCGGTCACTGCAACCGCGGTCAGGGATTGTGCCGGTAACGTCGTGGGCTGCATCTCCATGATGAGAAATTTCAAGGAGGATCGTCCCGTCCATGAGACTTGCCAGAAGTTGATTGCAATGCTCGACAGTATAATCAACAACTTCCCCACCCCCTTCTTTGCGGTTGACCGGGACATGGTGATCACCACCATGAATTCGCCGATGGAGATGCTGACCGGAGTTTCCAAGGAACAAGCCATCGGGAGGCTCACCTGCGCCGAGGTGCTTCCCACACCCGCATGCAACAGCGAAGAATGTCCAGTCAGGCAGGCCATGAATTCCGGGGCACCGGTGAGCGGTTTGCGGCGCATAGTTGTGGATCGTTCGGGCAGGCGAATCCCGGTGGTCGTAAATGCCTCCATACTGACAGATTCGAACCGGCAGATCACAGGTGCATTTGAGTTTATCAGCGATATCTCTTCAATCGTCGAGGCGGAGCAGAAGATCAAGCTTTTGACGGAGTTGACCGAGGAAGGCATCTTGATGGTGGACGAATCCTACCGGATAGTGTTTGCAAATAGCAAGATGGCCGAAATCTCGTGCCTTCCCGTTGAACAGCTCGAAGGAATGTCGATCAGCGGAATTCTCGATCCCGAACAACTGGAGGTCATAAAAGACCTCTTGGGGAAAGCGGATTGTGAGAGGCGCTTGAGTTTTTGCGGCATGTCGGGCCCGCGCAGAGCATCCAAGGTTGGCGCAAGGAGCTTCGAAACCGACGTGGGCGTTTCGTGCATCGGGAAAAACAGACTCGCCTGTATCTACTTTCGCGATATTACCGATCACATAGAAGTGGAAAGGGAACTTCGAAAAACGAACAATTTCCTCAACAGCATCATACAGGGGTCCTTCGATGGCATCATAGTCGTGGATACCACGGGCAAGACCTTGATATTCAATGAGGGCGCCCAAAGGATACTCGGCTATAAACCAGAGGAAGTCATAGGCCGGAAGGAAGCCTTCCGTATGATTTTAGACGGTTTTGTGGCGAGGGACAATATGCGCAAGATGCGCAGCAACAGGTACGGTCCCGGCAAGCTCGGCAACACCCGGATATCGCTGAGGGCTAAAAGCGGGGAACTTATTCCGGTCGATATCTCAGCCTCGACAATAAGACATGGAGGAGAGGAAATCGCGAGTGTCGGAATTTTTTCCGACCAGCGAGAACATGTCAAGATTTCACAGCAGTTGGAGGAAGCAAGGCTGCAGGTTCTACAGTCGGAGAAGATCGCGTCGCTCGGAAGGCTTGCGGCGGGCGTTGCGCACGAGATAAACAATCCGCTGGCAGGCATCCTCATCTATGCGGAGATCCTTATGGGCGAGTTGCAGCAGGAGCCGCAACTGAGGCAGGATCTCCAGGAAATCATAGACCAGGCCATGCGCTGCAAGCAGATCGTCATTCGTCTTCTCGAATTCAGCCGCCAGCCCATCGGACATATGAACAACATCGAGATCAATACGCTGCTGGACCGGTCCATAGCTCTTCTGGGCAACCTTTATCAGAATATAGATTTCCAACTGTGCTGCCAGCCTGATTTGCCGCCCGTAACAGGCGATGCGGGACAGATTCAACAGGTATTCACAAATCTCATCACCAACGCGGCATACGCGATGAACAACAAGGGGCGTCTCGTTATTTCCAGTTCTTTTGACCAGGACACGGGCCGGGTAGTTCTGAGCTTTGTGGACACCGGACCGGGTATTCCAGCTGAAATAGCCAACAAAATCTTTGAACCGTTCTTCACGACAAAATGCCTGGGTGAGGGTACCGGACTGGGTCTGTCGGTCGCTTATGGAATAATTAAACAGCATGGGGGAGAAATCGAAGCCCGGAAATATGCCTGAAGGGGGAGCAATATTTACTGTACATTACCACCGTAACGCCCTTTGATTGCAGCCTCAGCACGGTTTCGGCTTTGTCGTCTGGCATCACTTCCGCCATATAACGATCCATAGCCATGCGACTGGCCACGATTTCCGCATGCTGCTCCACATCGCCGGTGAGCAGGATTATGTCATCTATTCCGCTATATCGCAGGCGATTCAAAGCCTTCTTCATATTCTCGCGCAACATATCCTGAATGCCAAGAATACCGACCAGGACCTGATCCCGAGCAACATACACGACATTTTCCCCGCGACGCACAAGCCGCGTCATACTCTCATGCGCGCTTTGGGCAACAATCCCGTTCTCTTCCATGAACTTGAGATTACCCACCCGAATAGTTTTCCCACCAACTTTGGTTTCCACTCCCCGGGCAACATGCACCTTCGTGTCGGTATGCCTGGGAACGCGCCAGCCGGAGCGCTTCGCCTTATCCATGATGGCAACGGCCATCGGGTGAGTGGACGATTCTTCGGAGGCAGCGGCAAGTTCAATGATTTTTTGTTCAGTCATTCGACCGTCGAGGGACACAATGCTGATGACCTGTGCTTTGCCTTCAGTCAATGTGCCGGTTTTGTCCAAAATCAGCGTATCGGCCTTGTCCAGCATTTCAATGAAATTACCGCCTTTTATGAGAATGCCGTTTCGGGCGCTATTGCCAATCGCAGCGGATAAGGCTGTAGCCGTTGAGAGTCGGACGCCGCAGGAGTAGTCGATGATCAGCATATTCAGGGCTCGGGGAACACTTTTGGTCACCGCTAACACAATCCCGGCAAGCACAAAATTAAGGGGGATGAAATTCGCTGAAAAACGGTCGGCTGTGGCTTGAATATCGGCTTTGCGGTAGGTAGCCTCTTCCACCATGTGAATGATTCGAGCCACCGCTGTCTGGTCGCCGACTTTTTCGGCGCAGATCACCAGGCGTCCGCTTTTCACTACGGTCCCGGCAAATACCTTGTCGGCCTTTTTCTTTGTGACAGGGAGAAATTCACCGGTCATAGAGGCCTGATCGACGGCTGCCTCGCCGGATTCCACCACCCCGTCAACACTGATTTTTTCGCCGGTGTGCACCATAATGCGGTCACCCTGCCGGAGATATTCGAGCGCTACTTTTTCCTCGAGGCCATCATCGTTTATCCGCCAGACAAATTGTTCCCCGATCGACAGGATATCACTGATTGCCTTGCGGGTCCGTTCCATGGTGTAGGCGGTGAGCAACTCGGCGATATCAGCAAGCCAGATAATGGTCAATGCGGATATATCGCGACCAGCCAAAAGACTCGCCATTATGGCGGCGGAACTTAGTGTATCCGCATTGGGACGATAACTCGTCCGCAACGATTTCAACCCGCTCTTGAAAATAGGTATTGCAAGCGACAGACTTGTCAGAGCAGGCATCGTAACGAACCGTTTCAGGAATATGCCTGATTTGGGTTTACTGCCGGATAAGAAGGAAATCAGCAGTGAAAGGGTTGTCACGGTCACACGGGTAAGCATTTCGGAAATCGGCTCTTCATGCAACCTCCGTTCGTTGATGCCGGGCAAGGAAAAGATCTTCTCGAAGCTTCTCGTCCTGATGAATTCGCCGGCACAGCGGCTGGAACGGTCATCAATGCCACGGGCCACGATTTGGCGGTGGTGATTAACAGGGAGTGGAGAAGGAAAAGTTTGCTGCTGCCTAAAGGCAGCAGTTCAGAGTTCGCAGTTCACAGTTGGCGCCCGTCCGAGGACAACGACGAACTAAGAACTACGAACTGTGAACTGAAAGAGGGTTTTGGCTAGATGCAGGT
>CAWEZA010000112.1:0-54547 GCA_963813125.1 uncultured delta proteobacterium
ACGCCCTTCCAGTTGCCAAGCTTCGCATCGAGGGTTTCGCCCTTCTGAACCGGCTGGTTGGGACCAGTGGGGTTGATCTCGTTTGAAGCCTTGCAGTCGAGCCAGTTGTAAGCGCCGCAAAGACCCGTACGCTCGGGGCTGATCACGCAGACGTGCGTGGGCGCAAAAGACTGGCACAGAGTGCACGAGTAGTAGGTCTCGATGGACTCGTCGGTCATGCCTTCGATGCGCTCGTCGCGGATCTTGTAGGCCTTGCGCGCCACATCGAGCATTTCATTGACCTTGGCTTCTTCGGTGTAAATCTTGATCTGGCACTTGTCGAAGATCGCACCGAAATCCTGATGGTACTTCGCGTGCAGGATTTTGCCAATGTGCTCCAGAGTAAAGCCCTTATCGACCGCCTGTTTGCCGATCCTGTACCAGGCGATGTCGCGCTGTCCTATGTGCATGATGCCCTGGGCGTAGTTGACCAGGTGGTGCATCTGCCGCTCGAGGATCGGCTCATAGTCTTCCTGCATCTTACGGCCGGCAACCTCGACCAGAACCGCCATCGGCAGCCTCGAACCCGGCTTTACGTCCTTGATGTCGGGGCCGAAGACTTCGACTTTGCCGTCTTCGACGGCGTCCATCTGGGCGATTCTCACCAGTTCGCAGCAGTGAGTCTTTCCGCCGCCGCATTCCAGGTAGACGTCGTCCTTGCGTACGCGCTCGCCTTCAAACGCCGGACCGTAGGCAAGGGGGATCGGGATCTCGGTAATGTTTACCTTGAGTCCGCGCACTTCGATCGACTTTGCGGTCATCTGCTCGTAAGGAATGGACGAGACCACGTGTTCGTAGGTGCACACGCCATAGGGGTTGATTTCGGGGATATCACTATCCGCGATCGTGGGGAAGCCCCAGTTGATCGCGCCGGCCGCGTTTGCCGCCCACTCGGCGTTGACTTCGCCAAGAGCGTTTACGAACGCGAAGATCCTGTCCTTGTTGTACTTCAAAATCTGCTGGTAATCGCCGGGCTTGACACCGCCGAAGGCCATGGCCGCGCGGTTTGCAAAACCCAGGGCAAATACCGCCCCGGAGATGTCGGGGCCAAAAGGCACGAGCCTGGTGCCCCAGCCGATCTCAACGCCCGCCTCGACCAACTGCTCGGAAAACGAGGTGCCGTTCTGATTGGCGCACATGAAAATATAGAGGTTCTTTTTCTGGTACTCCTCGGCGATCAGCTTGGCGATCTCCGGACTGGGGGCCGCGCCGACGATAGCCGCAAAACCGGGGGCCGATCCGTCGACAAACTCGACGCCGCGCTTTCTCATGATCGTGTCGTCGGCAGCACCCAGCCAGATCTTTCCGTTACTCGGATCGCAATCTTCGCCGAGCGTATAGAAATCGGGGTCTTCCACGTACCGGATCGCCTCGACCACTTCCTCGGCCAGTAATGCGGCCATACCCGAATCCAGGGTCCCTCCAAGGTATGGAAGGTGAATGTTGTGCTCGGGCTTGATGTGCTTGGGCAAAAGCTCGCGGCACTTCTTCATGACCGGCTCTGCATCGGCCAGTTTTTCGACCTTAATTCCAAGGATCGAATAAATGATCGGGAGGTAATAAGCCGTGTTGGGGAATTCCAACGGCTGGTTCGGGCCGTACTTATCCATGGCCTGTTTGAACTTGCCTTCGGCCTTGGAAACTATATTGTAAGCTCCCTGGATCGCTGCGAAAGCGACTAACCTGGACATATCTTTGCTCCTTTTGTCTTTTTCCCTGCAACGAGAACCGGCTTCAAGCCGGAATTAACGTATGGATAGACTCTACAGCACCCCGCCGGCTCAGCCTTCAGCCGTTCTGCGGTCATCCATGCTGAACAGTTTCCGTTCGCGTTGCTCGGAAATGCCGAGGGCAGCCCTCTTCTTGTCGATATGATCAATCATCATGTAGGCCATCTCGATCGGATCGCCGGAGAAGCCCCACTTTCCGAAGCCCTTTTCCTCGAGACCGTTAAACAGCAGGTCATGGAACTTGGTGCCTTCTACCGTCGGGAAGGTTACGCCGAAAACGGTGTAGACGCCCGAAGCCACAAAGTACTGGCCGATGCAGATGGCCTTTTCACTCATGTACTCGGGGGCCGCGCCCGCTATCGGCAGGTCGGATATCTTGTCGCCAAGCCCGCCGATTTTTACCATCTCGGCTACGGCAATGAGTATGCGGCTGTTATCGACGCAGGACCCAAGGCTCAAAACGGGCGGGATTCCAACCGTTTCGCACACTTCCTGGAGGCCTTCGCCGGCAAGGACCGCCGCGTCCGGCCTCATGAGACCCGCTTTGGCCAGCGCTATCTGCGAACAACCCGTCTGAACGACCAGGACGTTATTTTTGATCAGCTCTTTTACCAGTTCAACGTGCAGGTAGTCCTGCTTTACGCGCGGGTTGGTACATCCTACCACGCCCGCAACGCCCCGGATCTTGCCGTTTATGATGTTGGCGTTAAGAGGCGTATACGATTCGCGGAACTCGCCTCCGAGCATGTAGTTGACGTATTCGTGCGAGAACCCGTGCACGCCGTAGTCCTTGCGCGAAGGAATCACGATTTTCGCCGTCCGGCCCGAAAAACGCTCGATCGCCATGCCGATGATCTGGTTTGGCGCATCAAAGGGCGCGTGTTCGCGAAATTCGATGTGAACGGCGCCTTCGATGTGTGCTCTCGGGTTGGTGGTGAAAAACTTCGTCCCGTAGCACGAGGCAACCTTCACCAGGGACTGCATGATGCACTGGACGTCAACGCCCATCGCATCGACTGCGCCTGTCGCGATAACCGGCTCGACCGAAAGGAAATTGCCGGCATGAGGAATTCCGTGCCGTCCCAGCACTTCAGCACCCGAACAGCACATGCCAAGCAGGTTGATGCCCTTTGCGCCGGCGGCCTTGGCTTTTTCAACGTTTGCCGGATCGCTCGAAGCCGCGATCATCGCTTCGAAAAGCAGCGGCTCGTGGCCGTGGATTATGATGTTTACCTGGTCTTCCTTCAAAAACCCCATATTGACGCCGGCAACCTTGGGCGAAGGAGTTCCGAAAAGGATGTCGGAAATCTCGGTCGCAACCATGGAACCGCCCCATCCGTCCGCAAGAGCCGTGCGCGAGCACTGCTTGACGATGTTCTCATAGTCCTGGTCAACGCCCATGTGCGAGCGGTGCATGATTTCCATGATCTCGCGCATCGCGCCTCGCGGAACGATTCCTTCTTTTCTCCACAGCTCCAGCGTCTTGGGAGGAACGCGTTTGGCAAACGGAATTTCTCCCTCCACCTGGGTGTATGTGCGTTCGAGTTCCGCGTAGAGGTCTTTGGCTATATCCATAACCTCCCTGTCCGCGGTCTCGATCCCGATGCTTTCGGCAACGCTTTTGAGCTTCTTTACATCCTGAATTTTGAAATGCTCGATCTTGCCGTTGACCACTTCCCGAAAAAGGTCGAGCATCCCCATGCCATGGTCGGTGTGAGCCGCACAGCCGGCAGCCACGTTGCGGGCAAAGTTTCTCGCGGCGATGGTGTCGATCGACGCGCCGCAGACTCCCACCTTGGCGTAAGGGTCTTTTGCGTTCAGCCGGCACGGGCCCATGAAGCAGTGCTTGCAGCAGGCGGAATCGGCCCCGATCGGGCAGGGCTTCATTTCCGCCGCGCGGGTGAAGGCGGAGTCCTGTCCGTCCGCATCCATCTTCTTGAGCATCTGCAGAGTGGTCTCGCAGGTCGTCACATCCCGAAAATCAACTTTTTTTGCCTTCTTTTCTTCTACAACCACAACCGGTTTCTTTTCATCAGCCATGTAAGCACCTCTTTTCCCCTTCCTGGGGAGGTTCGTTTTACCGAAAACACTTGCTCAACGATTCTCGGCAAGAGTTACATCATTTTAGCTATATAGTTTCTCACCATCTTTACGGCTTCGGGATGGCGCATTACCACCACGTCCGCCCCGGCGAGCAAAAGGTCGACGGCGGTTACCGCCTCCATCAAAATCCCGCGCTGGGTCGCGTCGCCGAGTTCGGGAGCGTCCTCGTTGCTCAGGTTTGACTCCTTGCACTTCCACGTCTCGTTGGCCACGTTGGCTATGACCGGCTGCTGGAGTTTTTCGTCTTCCTGGGTAAGAGCGGCCTGCCCGAGGCGCTCCATAACCGAATAGGTGTACTCGAGCCCGTATCCCAGACCGCCGGTGGTGGGATCGATTATCAGGTTATCCGTGCTTACCCCGAGGTTTCCAAGCAGGATGTTGAGCTGTTTGGCAAGGTTTACGTCAATCGGCGAAGACGCGACAACCAGCTGCTGATAGCCCAAAGAAGCGGCGCCTATCTGCTTGTAGTCGCCTTCCTCCACCGGAGACAGCGCGATCCTTCGCCCCGTACAGCTTTCCGCCACCAGCTTCATGACATCCACGTCTTTGTCGTGATTGGCTACGCCCCAGACGACCACCGGCACGTCCACAGCGTCCACTACTTTTTTAACCGTTGCGGCCACATCCGCCGCCGGCCTGTTGTCGCCGTTCGGGTCGGCGCTCTTGGTCTGGACCACTATGATCTCGGCCCCGTACTCGCTCACGCATTTACGCGCCCAGGCAGCCGGGTCGCCCAAAACATCGCTGAAAGGCGCCTTGGCAGCCGCGGCCCAGTCTTCGCTCGGATCCTTGTCCCACACTTCCATCGCAATCCTCGGGGCATTTGGCATCGCGCCCTCGAATGAATGAAAAGCATAGACACCTCTGCCGCCGATCGTAACCGCCTTGTCTCCGCTACCCAGGGTTACCTCTTTGATTTTTCCCGAATACACCTGCTTTGATGGTTGAAATGTCAAGGTCAGCCTCCTTCTTGAGAGTCGATTCCATGTTTGTCCGCGAGCCGATCAGGCTTTCGAGCCCACCTGAATCAGCCGAATACACGTCTGAAAGGGCATTGCCGTTCTAGAGCCAAAAACCTTGGGATTCTTTCATGCCGGACCGAAAGCGCTTTCCTTCGGGATTGCCTGAAAAGCTCTCATGGTTAACGCTCGGTTCCACCGAGTAAATTTTCGGAACAGATTTAGACGAGGAATGCCCAAGAGTCTTGTCAACCGGGAGAATGAAGCGCACGAGCGCCTTAGGTGCAAAAGCAAGGGAAAAAACGTGCTTCATCCCCGTCCCCCCTTCTCGGGCAGTGGAACCAACGCTTCATAAATTAGATTACCGTAAAATGTCAACAACTTTTCCTCACGGCCCTCTCCACCGGGCCGGTCCGATTCCCGCCTAACCCGGCCGATTTTGCTTGTCTTTACACCGACTTTTCTATAGACAGCTATGACCATCGGCCACCGAGCCCAAATGGGCGGGCCGGGTTCGCGGGCCCCTTTTCCCGGAGGGTGTGGCTTTAAAGATCAATCAAGTCCCATTATGTTTTGCTGGAATTTATGAAATGAACTTTTTAGACGCAGGCAAAAATTCAAAGATCCGTATCGCTCACTCCCGCTTGATGGCCGTTTTGATCTTGCTTCTGATAATTTTTTGCGGCAGCAGGCTGGGAGATGGTCTCGGGCGGAGCCTGGTCAGCTTTGCCGGCCTTGGCTGTGTAATCGTCGCCGCCTTCGGCAGGGTCTGGAGCTCCGTCTATATTGCCGGACGAAAAACCAGCACCCTGGTGGACTCAGGGCCTTACTCCGCAACCCGAAATCCGCTCTACCTCTTCAGCCTGATCGGGGCCGCGGGAATCGGGCTGGCTTCGGGCAGCCTTCTCATTCTGCTTCTGCTCGCCCTGTCGTTTGGGCTTTACTACCCCTTCGTAATCCTTGGCGAAGAAGACAGCCTGCGTAAAATCCACGGCCGGGCCTTCGAAACATATGCCAAACGGGTACCGAGGTTTATCCCCAAAATATCGCTCTACTCCGAACCCGATACCTGCGAGGTAAACATCAGCCAGCTTAAAAAAGCAATCCTTGACGCCAGTTATTTCCTGTGGATTTACGGGGCGCTCCAACTCATACAAAGGCTCCATGAGGCCTCGATACTGCCGACGTTATTCAGGGTCTTCTGATGACCGGGCAAGGGTCTTTTCGAACAGGGCGAGGTCGTCTTGCGACCACAGGCAGAAAATCACCTTCTCGAGGCTTGTCCCGGGCCGCGCGAGAAATTCCGAAACCGTCTTCAACATGATCCGCGCGCACCTGTCCTTGGGAAACCCGAAGATGCCCGTGCTTATGGCCGGAAATGCCATCGACTTCATCCCCTTTTCCGCCGCCCGCTCGAGACTGCTGCGGGTTGCGTTTTCGAGCTTTTCGTCCTCGCCTCCCTCGCCATAAACCGGGCCGACCGCGTGAATCACATACGACGCCTTGAGGCTGCCCCCTCCTGTCACGGCCGCCTCTCCCACCCGGATCGGACCCATCCGGTCGCACTCCTGCTGGATACTCGGTCCTCCCTTGGCCCTGATCGCGCCGGCAACGCCTCCGCCCAACTGGAGCCGCGAGTTTGCGGCATTGACGATCGCATCGACCGCAAGGTCCGTTATGTCGCCCCGGAGGAGCACGAGTTTTTTTTCGTTGATTATTTTTTCCATTCCTGTCCTCCTCGTCTACAATAAGAATCGGCAGACTTTATCACCTTTTCGGCAAGCCCTGGTTTACAAACCGGGAATTTTCCGATATAGGAAACAATTCACATCCTTAGGGCGACATTATGGCTTTTACGGTCCAGGATCATTTTTTTCGCAAGGCTAAAAAGCAGAATTACCTTGCAAGAGCTGTTTATAAGCTCGAAGAGATTCAAAAAAGATTCAAGATATTGAGGGCGGGTGACCGCGTCCTGGACCTTGGGGCTGCACCCGGTTCATGGATACAGCTTACCGGCCCGATCGTCGGGGGTGGTGGCCTCGTTGTGGGCATCGATCTCAAACCGATCGAACATGCTTTCCCAAAATACGTTCTGACTATTCAGGGAGACATCTTCGATAATGGTTTCGTTGAATCCGCCCTGGGCGGCCACCTCCCGTTTAACGTCGTGCTAAGCGACATGGCCCCGGCCACCTCGGGCATCAAGGCAGCCGACGCAGCCCGCTCGGCGCTTCTTTTCGAGAGGGCCTTTGAAGTGGCGCTCTGGGCGCTTGCGCCCGGAGGCGTTTTCCTTGCCAAGCTGTTTCATGGCTCCGAATTTCACCGGCTGCTCGCCGAGGTGAAGAAAAAATTCGCGGTTACCCGGGTCGTTAGACCCGAGGCCACCAGGAAACAGAGCAGGGAAATTTATATTCTCGCTATGAATAAAAAAGCATAGATCAGGAGGAGTTTATGTCCGGTCATTCCAAATGGGCAACCATCCGCCACAAAAAAGGGGCGGCCGATGCCAAAAGGGGAAAGATTTTTACCCGGTTGATAAAAGAGGTAATGGTGGCGGCCCGGATGGGCGGCGGAAACCAGGACGGAAATCCCCGTCTAAGAGCCGCGGTCCTGGCCGCAAAGGCTGAAAACATGCCCAAGGAAAATATCGACAGGGCAATTAAGAAGGGCACCGGCGAACTCGAAGGCGTAAATTACGAGGAAATAACCTACGAGGGCTACGGCCCGGCAGGGGTTGCCGTTCTCGTCGATATCATGACCGACAACCGAAACAGGACGGCAAGCGAAGTGCGCCACATCTTCAGCAGAAACAACGGAAACCTCGGCGAAGCGGGATGCGTCTCCTGGATGTTCAATAAGCAGGGCAGCATCCTCGTCGATAAGAAAACCATGCCCGAGGAAGAACTCATGGAACTGGCGCTCGATGCCGGGGCTGAAGATGTCAAGGATCAGGAAGACCAGTTCGAGGTCATTACCGCACCCGAGGACTTCCTAAACGTGAAATCGGTTTTCGACGAAAAAGCCATACGCTACGACCTGGCCGAAGTCACGATGTCGGCGCAAACAACGGTTCGAGTCGAAGACCCGAAGATCGCCCAGCAGCTCATCAAACTCATGGACATCCTCGAAGACCACGACGATGTTCAAAATGTTTACGCAAACTTCGACATCCCCGACGAGATAATGGAATCGCTGGAATAGATGATGATCCGAACAATCGGAGTGGACCCGGGGTCCCGCTTTACGGGATTTGCGATCGTCGAGGGGGATGGCTATCGGCTAAAGCACATCCACCACGGGACGGTGAAGCTTCCGTCCTCGCGCCCGCTTGCCGAACGCCTGAAGATCATCTTCGAACAGCTGAAAGACTCCATCGGGACCTATGAGCCCCAGTTCATGGCTGTCGAAGAGGTCTTCTTTGCTAAAAACGTAAAAAGCGCGCTGACTCTCGGACAGGCCCGGGGGGCTGTTATCCTTGCGGGAATCTGTTCCGGGCTCTCCATTCACGAGTACAGCGCCTTGCGCATAAAGCAGTCGGTTGCCGGGTACGGCAGAGCGGCCAAAGAACAGGTTGCCGGAATGGTCCAGCGGCTTTTGCGCATCGACGCCGTGCTTGAGCCCGATGCCGCCGATGCCCTCGCGGTAGCGGTCTGCCATATCAGCACCTGGTCGTCCAACTTAAGGTGGAAGGTCCCCGAAAAGCCATGATAGGTTTTCTCGAAGGCAAATTGCGCGCCAAAAGCCCTGAATGCGTCATCGTGGATGTGGGTGGCGTCGGCTATAACGTCCAGGTCCCCCTTAGCACTTTCTATGACCTGCCCGATCTCGGTCAGCCCGTTGTGCTGAATATTCACACCCACGTGCGTGAGGACGCTATTTTGCTCTTCGGTTTTCGCACGATCGCCGAAAAGCAGATGTTCCTGATGCTTACCGGCGTAAACGGCGTCGGCCCAAAGCTCGCCATGGGGATACTCTCAGGGATAAGTCCTGATGAACTGAGGCAGGCGGTCGTAAGGCAGGATCACCTGAGGCTCAAAAACATCCCCGGGGTCGGGAAAAAAATTGCCGAACGGGTCGTGCTCGAACTCCGGGACAAGGTGCAGGGCAAGAGCAGGGAAAAGCCCGGCCCCCAGCAGCCCTTCGAGGATTCGGGCAACACCTTCCCGGATGCGTTTTCCGCACTCGTAAACCTCGGCTACCGCCCGGCCGAGGCGGAAAAAGCCCTGAAACAGGCAAAAGAGGGGTTGGGTGAAACCCCCTCCATCGAAGCTCTCCTGAGAGGGGCGCTAAAATCGCTGGTGTGAGCGGATCAATCGCACCGGTTGGAGGGCTTAGAGGCCTTTCCTGTGTTGGGCGGGGTTTATCCCCGCCCGATCTCTTATGAAACTCGAAGTTTCATTCTCGTTCAAACCGCGTCCGAGGACGTGGCGGCCGGGCTTGAACGCAACTTGGTATATGTCTATTGCCGCTCCTCTTTTGATGCATTCGGCAGAAAGACTCCTGACAGATGTCGGACCGTGTGATCACTCCGCAGCAAGAGGAAGAAGACCTGCCCGTGGAAGGCAGCCTGCGACCCCGTACCCTTGCCGACTACATTGGCCAGGAGAAGGTCAAGGAAAACCTCCACGTTTTTATCTCCGCCGCGAAAGGTCGCTCGGAACCCCTTGACCACGTGCTTTTTCACGGCTTCCCCGGCCTTGGCAAGACTTCGCTTGCCGCCGTCATAAGCAACGAACTCGGGGTGAGCCTTCGAAGCACCTCCGGGCCGGTTATCGAAAGACCCGGAGACCTTGCCGCCATCCTGACAAACCTGGAGCGCGGCGACGTCCTCTTTATCGATGAAATCCATCGCCTCAATCACGTCGTCGAGGAAATCCTCTACCCGGCGATGGAAGACTTCAAGCTGGACATCATCATCGGCCAGGGGCCATCGGCTCGCACCATAAAACTGGATCTGCCCCCGTTTACCCTCATAGGGGCTACCACCCGGGCGGGTCTATTGTCCCCGCCTCTTCGCGACCGTTTCGGTGTCTCGCTAAGGCTCGAATTCTACAGCCCCTCGGAACTGAAAAGCATCATTTTCCGCTCGGCAAAAATCCTGGGCATAGCCATCGAGCAGGAAGGCGCATTTGAAATCGCAAGGCGCTCGCGCGGCACCCCACGGGTGGCTAACCGCCTTCTGCGAAGGGTCCGCGACTATGCCCAAGTCCGCGCCGATGGCACCATCACCCTCGAGGTGGCCGACGCCGCCCTGAAAATGCTCGACGTGGACCACAAGGGCTTTGACGCAATGGACCGCAAAATCCTTTCCACTATCATCGAAAAATTCGACGGGGGACCGGTGGGCATCGAAACCCTCGCCGCATCGGTCTCCGAAGAAAAAGACACCATCGAGGACGTCTATGAACCCTTTCTCATCCAGGAAGGCTTCATCAACAAAACTCCCCGCGGCCGCCTGGCCACCCGGCTCGCATACGAGCATCTGGGCGTTGCCTATAACACGTGCGCCCGCCAGCTCAGGATGTAATCGCGCGTCGAAGGCAAAAGGCAACAACCCGGGGCATCAGGCGGTGAAACTTTCGGAATACGTCAAACTGTCATCTCGATAGTACAATTTCGTTTCGAAATGTCCACTTTGAACGTTTTTCGCCACCTTTTTTCGAGAGCGTTTTGTCTCCCGCCGCATAACCATCCGCTATTCTTATCTAAATTAAATTCTACGGATTTTTGGCGCAAAAATTGCTCAAGGAAACCCCCGGGGGCGGATTTCTCTTTCAAAATAGCTGCTAACGGCCAGGATCGACGGCGTGTCCTTTAACCGCACGCGAAGCGCTCTATGACAATTCTTCTTCCCGAAGAGCTTCTTATCCTTGTTCATGCTCTGAGGTTGCCGTTCCTCTCTCAGGCTCAATCGCAATTCGACCTCGATTCGCTCGATCTCACCGGAATCGCGTACTGCAAGGCATGACTGTTCACACTCGTCCGTGACTCTTCACTGCCCCCTTTTCCAGACCTTCCGGGGCCAAAAAGTTCGAGGGTTGCGCCCCCCGCAACCCTCGAATCACATCCGCGCATGGGCGCGGATCTTTTAGGGTGGGCAAAAGCGTAGCGTTGCCCACCATCAGGTTTCCGGATGGAAACGAGCTAAGCGATTAGGGCGGCAGAAAAAATCCCCTTTGCTTCGAAAGTCTCCTCCCGCAGCTCCTGATCGTAGAAAAGGCCTCCCGCATCATCTTCCTCCGAGGCTGAAACCTCACCCGATTCAATGCCTGACTCGCTTGTCTCTATTCGATCGACGATAGACGAAAAGCCCATCGAATCGGTAAGCAACTGGAGGACCAGTTCGTGCTCGCTTTCGCTGTCGAGCCTGCCGTCCAGCAGGACGACTCCCTTTTTGATGGATAATTTGAGTTCTTCCGTCTCGATTCTCTCATCGTTTTGCAGACGTTCGTAGATCAGCTCGATTATCTGCTGATTGCTCAAGTCCTGATATTCATCGGGAATTTTTCCCGACACCGCCATCTCGGATGTCTCCGGCAGACTTCCGTGGTGCTTTTCGAGGTCGCGGGCGCACTCTACGCAAAGGCGGGCCCAGGGTATCGCCCTCAGCCTGTTCGGTGCGATGTCGTCACCACACGATTCGCAAATCCCGTAATCACCCACTGACAGTTTGATCAACGCCAGGTCGATTTGTTCGATCTCCGCCTTTCTGTTTTCATCCAGTTTGTCGTAGGGCTTGGCAATGCTGGCCTTCTGAGCTTCCTCCTCCATCTCTGTCTCCGGCTGTTCCAATTCCTGCCACGCGGCGGCAAGCCTTTTCACCCTCTCCAGGATGGTGTTTCGCTTGTCAACGAGCATATTTCTAAGGAATATCACTTCTTCCCTGGTCATCATTTAGCCCTCCTTAGCACGACACCAAGCTGCAACTTCGTCCCGTTTATAATAAGATTCAATAATAATCATTTGCGCCTACACCGCAATGGACCGGTATATCGATATTATCGCCCGGTCAGACGCCCAAAATGCACGCCCCCCCGGTCCGCCCTCTTCTTTCCCTTGCAAACCATCTCAACTTAACGTATGTATCTCACCCGCCAAGACTGTCTTCTCGTATTTTAAACTTATGACAATTCTTCACAAACCCGCTGAAAATTCGACCGGAAATGTTTCTGGGATAAGGTTCGCAGAGGTTTTGATGTTCGAGCGATTTATCCGGGGCTTTTTGACCGCTGGAGTCGTCCACCAAAGGGGCCGGGGGAATTTCGTAAACTTTTTGTGACAGCAGCAAGAGGAGGTTGGGTATGTACCGCCGGGGGCAAATCCTAAGGGAAATGGCGCTTTATATTTTTTGCGCTGCACTTTTGTGTTTGACGTTGAGTTCATGCTCGTTATTCCAAACGACCTGTCCACCCCCCGTCGTATGCAAGGTCCAGCCCCCGCCGCCCCCGCGGCCCCCACAGGAGATTGTTCCCTACTCGACCATAGACTTCAATGTGCCGCTGTCACAAATCTCGAGTCCAACCATTTACGTGTACAAGTCAAAACACAGGCTCTTGCTGGTTCAAGGCAAAACGCTCGTTCGCGAATACCCTTGCGCGCTCGGACCCCACCCGAAGGGGACCAAGTACTTTCAAGGCGACGGCAGAACGCCCGAGGGAAAATTCGAGATCTGCGACAGGAACCGTTTCAGCCGCTTTCACAAGTCCCTTGGACTTAGCTACCCTACTATCGAGGACGCCCAGGCGGCCCTGTCGGCAGGCACTATTTCCTTCAGCCAGTACTGCATGATAAAAAACGCCGACAAGGCAGTGAGACTGCCGCCCTCCAACACGGCCCTGGGGGGGATGGTCTTTATCCACGGGGGTGGCTGCAAGCCGGACTGGACTTTGGGCTGCGTAGCGGTGGACAATGGCGACATCGATGAATTGTTCGAGGTGGCCGGGATCGGTACGCCCGTCTACATAAAGCCCTGATTCGACCATAGGCGGCGGATAGACCTCCAGGAAACTCTTTCCCGACGTTGTTCTCCTCACCCTTGCGCACGCGCCCAAACAGTTGCGCAAAACGAGTTAGTGACTAAAATCAATCTATGAGGAAGGAGGCGAAAGTGCCTATGAAGACAATAATCGCGGCAGTTCTTTTTTTTGCGTTGTCGTTTTTTCCGGGCTTTGTCTTCGCATCTTCTTTTCAAAGTCCGGCTTCGTTTAACTATGTGGGCGCCTGCTGTCCGACCATCACCTGTCAGCGAGTTTTCACCAATCCGCACACAGGTTGGTCGAACATGCTCGTCGAGACTCTTCCCTGCGGTTGTGCCTCACGGCTGTAGCCACAGTCGCCATTAAAGCGGGGCCGGTTCGACCGGCCCCGCCTCGGCCCTTGCCCCCGCTTTTTCCCTCTTTCCATTAAAGCGTCAGCTTATTAGCCCCGGCTCTACCCTTCCGGCCAGTCAATATTCACTATTAGTTCTCACTATTCACTATTCATGAATTGCTATTCACTAGTATACTAGGGCAAAAAGTAAACTATTCCGGCCTTCTGGAGTAAAAAAATGACTGAGAGTAATCCCGGGGAAGAAAAGAAAAGGGCCCTCCGCGCCCAAATCCGCAATGGGGGTGCGGCGCTTGCGGTCCTTATTCTCATGATGCTCTGGCTTTCCGGGGCCTTTGTGAGCAAGGTCGGGCCCGAATCGGCCCGGTCCAAAACGGCCTCGCGTCCCGCCAATCCCGGCCTGCCAACGGCCAAGGTGACCCGGGAAACATTCCCCTTGATCGTCGAACAGGTCGGGGCCATCCGCTCGAGAAGCGAAGCGCGGGTAAGCAGCCACCTCATGGCCCAGGTCAGGCAAATCCGCGTAGAACCCGGTGAGTGGGTCCACGGGCCCGAGGGCGGCGGCGCGCCGACAGTGCTTGCAACACTCGACGACAGGACGGTCGAGGCGAAACTGCAGCCAGGCCCAGTCGCAGGTCGATGCACTCGGGGACGCGGTAGACGCTGCCAAAGCGAAACTGCGCGCTGCGCTGGCGCAGGTTTCCGCCTCCAGGGCCAACATGCAAAAGGCCTCATCGGATTCTCTGAGATACCAGAACCTATTGAAAAACGGCGCGGCCACCGCTCAGCGCGCCCAGGACGCCGGGACCCAGCGCGAGGTCGCCTCCGCGCAACTCTCCTCGGCCGTTCAGGAAGTCGAGGCGGGCCGGGGTGAGGTGGCGCGGCTTGAGGCCCAAAAAAAACAGGCCGAGGCGGCTGAAAACGAGGCAAAGGTCATGCTGAGCTACGCGGTGATCAAAGCGCCCTTTACCGGCCGCGTAGTGAAAAAGCTCCTCGATGTGGGGGACATGGCCTCCCCCGGCCGGCCAATCTTTTTCATCGATGCGCCCTCCCGGGCCGAAGTGCATGCGGTCGTCTCCGAATCCCTTCTCCCCTACCTCAAGGTGGGCCAAAAGATTGAGGTGGGCATCGACTCCCTGCACCACACGGTCACCGGAGAAGTAAGGGAAATCGTCCCGCAGTCCGACAATTCCACCCGCACGGTCCTGGTAAAAATCACCCTGCCCGCATCCTCCGACACGGTTAATGGACTCTTTGCGAGAATATCCGTTCCGTGCGGCTCCTACCACGCGCTCGTAATACCTGCCAACGCAGTCCGTGAGGTGGGCGAATTGTACCTGGTTGACACCGTCGACTCCAAAGGCCGCCTCGAAAGGAGGTTCATAAGGCCGGGGAACGCCAGGGGCAAGTCGGTCGAGGTTCTCTCGGGGCTAAAGAGCGGTGAGGAGGTTGTGGTTCCGTGACAGAGGTAAAGCAGCACAAAGGGATGACACGGATAGTCACCACTTTCCTCCAGGGGAATCTTTCGGTCATCCTCATCCTGATGAGCCTGATCGTTGGCGTGGTGGCCATCGCCGTTACGCCGCGCGAGGAAGACCCGCAGATCGTCGTTCCGATCGCCGACATACTGGTCAATATGCCCGGGGCGTCGGCGCGCGAGGTGGAGCGCCAGGTTTCTACGCCGCTTGAAAAACTGCTCTACCAGATCGACGGCGTGGAATACGTCTATTCCACCAGCTACCCGTCTCAGGCCGTTGTCACGGTCCGTTTCTACGTCGGGGAGGACCGCGAGCGCAGTTGGATAAAGCTCTACAACAAAATCAACTCCAATCTGGATATCGTGCCGCACGGAGTCACCGGTTGGGCTGTCAAGCCTGTTGAAATAGACGACGTCCCTGTTATCAATCTCACACTATTTAGCACGCGTTACAGCGATTACGTGCTCCACCGCCTTGCCGAAGAGCTCGAAATCAGGCTTCAGTCGGTTGAAAACGCGGGCAAAACCTATATCGTGGGGGGAAGGCGCAGACGGATCACCGTCCATCTTTCCCCGCAGCGCATGGCGGGAAGAGACATTGGAATAGACGCCGTCGAGCGGGCCATAAGCGGTGCAAACGGTTCGCTTCCCGCCGGCAGCCTTATTCAGAACGACAAGGTTGTCGAGCTTCATGCCGGCCGTTTTCTCACCTCGGCTGACGAGGTAAAAAACCTCGTTGTGGGCGTCCGGGACATGAAGCCGGTCTACCTGAAAGATATCGGGACAGTGGGGGACGGGCCGGACGAACCCGACAACTACGTCCGGATTTCCTTTGCCAAAAGGGCCTTCTCCTACATGGACCCGGCGGCCCACGGAGAGCGAAGGCCTCCGGACATAAAGCCGGGCAGCGATTACCCGGCGGTAACCGTGGCCGTCGCCAAGCGAAGGGGGACCAACGCGGTCTGGGTTTCCGATAAAGTTATAAAGGAAGCCAAAACATTCGCGCGCACCGCGCTGCCCAAAGGAGTCTACCTCCGGGTCACAAGAGATTACGGGCAGACCGCCGATGCCAAAGTCAACGACCTCATGGAAGACCTCATCGTCGCCATCGTCATCGTTGTGCTGCTCCTCTCCTATACCCTTGGCTGGCGGGAAGGCATAATCATCGCCCTCGCCGTTCCGGTAACCTTCAGCATCACCCTGATTGTAAATCTTCTCTGCCATTACACCATAAACCGCGTCACCCTCTTTGCGCTCATCCTGGCCCTCGGCCTTGTCGTCGACGACCCGATAGTGGACGTTGAAAACATTCACCGCCATTTCGCGATGCGAAACGAAAGCCCCTTCGACGCCATCGTGAGCGCTGTGAACGAAGTCAGGCCGCCCATAATCCTGGCCACCCTGGCCGTCATAATATCGTTTTTGCCCATGTTCTTCATTACCGGGATGATGGGTCCATACATGGCCCCCATGGCCCTTAACGTTCCCATCGCGATGCTTGCAAGCCTCCTTGTGGCCTTTACCATAACTCCCTGGCTTTCTCTCCACATGCTGAAAGGCAGCTACGAACACCCCGCCCACAAAGCGTACAGCATCGAGGAAGACCCCCTTTTCAAAATCTACAGCCGCATCCTCGAACCCATGTTCAAAAGTCGAAAACTTCGGAGGGGGCTCATCGCGCTGATCGCAATTTTGATGGCCTTCGCCGTGTTGCTCGTCTTCTCCGGCGGTGTGCCTCTCAAGATGCTCCCGTTCGACAACAAGAACGAATTTGATGTCGTGATCGACATGCCGGAGGGCGCCACGCTCGAGACGACCCAGGCAACCGCCGCCGATATTGCCCGCTATCTCATCGAGCCAACCCGAAACCACCGACGTTACGAGCTATTCCGGGACCGCCAGCCCGATGGACTTCAACGGCCTGGTGCGCCACTACTATCTGAGGCGGGGACCTCGGTATGCCGATGTCAGGGTAAACTTCATAGACAAGGAATACAGGCAGGACCAGAGCCACGCCATGGCGCTGCGGATAAGAGACGCCCTCACGGCCATAGCCCGCCGCGACGGCGCACGGATAGAAATAGTTGAAAGCCCGCCGGGGCCTCCCGTGCTCGACACACTGGTTGCCGAAGTCTACGGGAGCATCGACGAACCATACGGGAAGCTGGTCAAGGCGGCCAGGATAGTTGAGTCCGTCATGCAAAAGACGCCCGGGGTGGTTGATGTGGACGATTTCCTCGTCGCCCCTCAGAAAAAGACCATCTTCCAGGTCGACAGGGTAAAGGCGGCTCTAAACGGCATATCCGACAGTGAAATCGCTGCGGCGCTCCAGGGCTCGGTCCTCGGGGCTCACCCCAGCGCGCTCATGATCGATAACGAGGTCCGCCCCGTCGATATCGAGCTTCGCCTTCCCAGGCAGGAGCGGGCGCTTAAAGCCGACCTGATGCAACTGATGATCACCGGGGCGAGCGGACAGAAGGTGTTCCTGTCCGATCTCGGGAAGTTCGTCGACACGACCATCGACCAGCCCATCTATCACAAAAACCTCCAACCCGTCGTCTACGTCTTCGGCGATACCGCCGGTCTTCCTCCGCCAAACGCGGTGCTCGAACTCGAAAAGAAACTCGGACCTCTTTTCGCCCTGAAAGACGTAAACGTTGTCTGGTCGGGTGAGGGGGAGTGGTTCATCACGATCCGTGTTTTCCGCGACCTCGGGATAGCCTTCGGGATCGCGGTCCTCGGAATCTACCTCCTGCTGCTCTACCAGACCCAGAGTTATCTCCTTCCGGCTATCCAGCTGATCGCCCTGCCCCTCTCGGTCATAGGCATCCTGCCTGGGTTCTGGCTTCTAAACCTCCTCACCGCTCACCCTGTCGGCGGATGGGCCAACCCGGTCTTTTTCACCGCCACCGCAATGATCGGAATGATCGCCCTTTCGGGTATCGCCACGAGAAACTCGATCCTTCTGATCCAATTCGTCGAAGAGCGCAAAAAAGAGGGAAAACCGCTGCGCAGATCTCTCATCGAGGCAGGAGCCCTTAGAACCAGGCCGATATTTCTTACCTCGTTTGCCGCAATGCTTGCCGCCTGGCCCATCAGTCTCGATCCGGTCTTTTCCGGCCTTGCCTGGGCTTTGATCTTCGGTATCGCGGTTTCGACCTTTTTCACCCTCTTGGTGGTGCCTGTCGTCTACTTCATGGCCTACGGAGACAAAGACGAGACTGTGTCAGAATAGAAATTTGGCGGGGGGGCACAGCTCAATGCCGTTGCTTTAAGAAAAATCACGCAGAATCGAGGAACCTGTTCTCCATACTTTTTGCTCTTCCTTCGTGCTCTTCGTGCACTTCGTGGTTGACTACTGACCCGCAGGTCTGAACGGACCGCAGGACTAAGATTCAACCACGAAGTGCACGAAGAGCACGAAGGAAAAAATGGGACTACGTGGTGAACTCTTCCCCTAAAGCAACAGCATTTGGGGCACAGCTCCCCGCGCTTTTGTCCCTTGCCTTTCTTTCCCTAGCCCCTGCCTTTTTCCCTTACCCCGCGCAACAAATCCCCAAACTCCCATTTGATTAATTCTTAAGCGTTTGTTTTAATAGGTCTTCCATTTGCCGAAAATCTCCCGCCTCCTGTTCGAACAGGCTGGAAAGGAAATACCATGAAGAAAACCCGTTTTATCTCTTTTTCGGTCCTGTGCGCATTTATCGCGGCGCTAGCCTTTGTGGCGGGTCAAATCAGCGAGAAAACGGCCAAAGCCCCGCCCCCCGCATCGAAGCAGGCCGGGGCCGCCTCGGCTCCCGCGCCCGCCGCTCCCCAAAAACCGGCGCCCAAAAAGAAGATTCTCTACTACATGGACCCGATGGACCCCTCCATCGTGTCGAATCATCCCGGCAAAGCCCCCTGCGGAATGGACATGGTCCCGGTCTACGCAAACGAGGTAACTTCGGGCGAGGTCGACATCAGCCCCACCGTGGTGCAGGAAATAGGCGTAACCACCACCAAGGCCACCGTCGGTCCCTTCATAAAGACCATACGGACCTATGGGACCAGCGCGTGGAATGAAACGACTCTGGCCGCTTTGAACACCAAGGTGGACGGCTGGATCGAAAAGCTCTATGTCAATGTTACCGGCCAGCTGGTGGAAAAAGGCCAACCGCTCATCCGGATTTATTCGCCCCAGCTCGTGAGCGCTCAGCAGGAATATCTCGCGGCCATCGACAACGCCGGAACGCTTGCCGGAAGTCCGCTGCGCGTCATGGCCGGGGCGGCCGAAAAACTCCCCGAGGCCGCGCGCATGCGCCTTAAGCTCTGGGACATAAGCGACTCTCAGATATCCGAACTGCGGCGGACCCGGAAGGTCCGCAAGACCCTCACCCTCTATGCCCCGATCAGCGGCATCGTCACACGCCTCGACGTCGTCCAGGGCGATTACGTCATGGCGGGCAAAAACCTTATGCGGATTGCCGGTATCGACCCTGTCTGGGTCAATGCCTACGTGTACGAAGACCAGGTCCCCATGGTGAAAAAGGGCATGAAGGCGACGGTCGCCTTCGACTCGATGCCCGGCGAGTCTTTCGACGGCCGTGTCGATTACGTCTATCCTTACGTGGACGGAATGTCCCGCACAGCCCGGGTTCGAATCGTTCTCCCAAACCCGAAGGAGCATATTCTCCCCCAGATGTACGGGACGGTTAAACTGAGTTCCCCGGTAACCGACGACGCCGTCCAGGTGCCGGCGGACGCCGTAATACGCGCCTCATCGACCGACAGCCTTGTTTTCCTCGCGCTCGGCAAGGGGAGGTTTGCCGGCAGAAAAGTGGTCCTTGGCCCTGAGGGCAACGACGGAATGGTCATGGTGAAAGCCGGTCTCAAGGCTGGAGACCTCGTGGTGACTTCGGCCCAGTTTCTCATCGATTCGGAAAGCAGGCTCCACGCGGCCGTCCAGGCCATGCTAAACGAAGGAGCTCATTCCAAATGATCTCCTCGGCCATTGACTGGTCCATCCGCAACCGGTTGCTCGTCCTGGTTTTAACCGGTTTTCTGCTGCTCTCGGGCGTCTGGGTCATTTACCACACCCCGATGGACGCCATTCCCGACCTTTCCGACACGCAGGTAATCATCTATACCAAGTACCCCGGACAGAGCCCGAGCGTGGTCGAGGACCAGGTCACCTACCCTCTTACCACGGCCATGCTCTCGGTGCCCGGGGTCAAGGTGGTGCGGGGATATTCGAATTTCGACTTCTCGCTAGTCTACGTTATTTTCAAAGACGGAACCGACCTCTACTGGGCAAGAAGCCGCGTTCTGGAATATCTTAACTACGTCAGCGCTCAGCTCCCTCAGGGGATCTCGCCTCAACTCGGACCCGACGCCACAGGAGTCGGGTGGGTCTACGAATACGCCCTTGTGGATAAGTCGGGCAAACACTCCCTGCAGGAATTGCGATCCCTCCAGGACTGGTACCTGCGCTACCAGCTCCAGACCGTCCCCGGCATCGCTGAGGTTGCCCCCATCGGAGGTTTCGTCAAGCAATACCAGGTCGAAGTCGATCCCAATAAGCTCGCCGACTACCGAATCAGCCTCGAACAGGTCCAAAGCGCCATCAAACGCTCCAACTCCGACGTGGGCGGAGGGCTGGTGGAAAGGGCCGAAACCGAATACATGGTGCGCGGGCTGGGATACATCAGAAAAATAAGCGATCTGGGCAAGGTGTGCATAGGGGTGGACCCGGGAGGCAGGCCCGTGCTCCTCGGCCAGGTGGCCGACGTCCATCTCGGGCCTGCGCCAAGGCGCGGCCTCGCGGACCTAAACGGCCGGGGCGACGTCGTTGGCGGGATAGCCGTGATGCGCTCTAACGCCAATGCGCTCAAAGTCATCGCGGAGTTTAAACAGAAGCTGGGTGATCTCAAAAGCGGGCTTCCCGCGGGCGTCAAGATTGTCACCGTCTACGACCGCTCCGCCCTCATCGAGCGCAGCATCGCTTTTCTAAGGGGAAAGCTCGTAGAAGAGCTTGTCACCGTGTCGCTTGTGTGCATCCTGTTTTTGTTCCATTTCAGGAGCGCCCTGGTGGCCATCCTGATCCTGCCGCTGGGAGTGGTTTCGGCCTTCATAATCATGTATGTTCAGGGTCTTACGAGCAATATCATGAGCCTTGGCGGCATCGCCATCGCCATGGGCGCGATGGTCGACTCGGCCATCATCATGGTCGAAAACGCTCACAAAAAAATGGAGCGCGGCTACGACAAAGCGCGCCACTGGGAGATCATCGCATCCGCCTCAAAGGAAGTCGGCCCCTCCCTTTTCTGGTCGCTTCTGGTCATCACTGTTTCCTTTTTACCCATCTTTTCCTTGACCGGCCAGTCGGGGAGGCTCTTTAAACCCCTTGCCTTCACCAAGACCTACACCATGGGGGCGGCGGCCTTTCTGGCCGTCCTGCTCGCGCCTGTGCTCATGGGCTATTTCATCCGGGGCCGTATAAGGCCCGACAGTGAAAACCCCGTCACCCGCTCTCTTATCCGCATGTATCATCCGGTGTGCCAATGGGTGCTGCGCCGCCCAAAGACGGTTCTGCTGGCGGCTCTCCTGATCATGGCAACAGCGGTCTGGCCCCTCCAGCAACTGGGCTCCGAATTCATGCCCCCGCTCGACGAAGGCGACATCCTCTATATGCCGACCACCCTTCCCGGAATTTCCATCACCGAGGCAAAAAGCCTGCTCGAACAAACCGACCGGATCATCGCGACATTTCCCGAAGTAAAATCCGTTTTCGGGAAAATCGGCCGCGCCGACACCGCTACCGACCCCGCGCCCCTCAGCATGCTCGAGACCACCATTCAACTCCATCAGAATCCGGACAAATGGCCGTTGGTAAAAGAAAAAAGGTGGTATTCGTCCTGGGCGCCCGACTGGATGAAAGGGCTTCTTCGCCCTGTTTGGCCCGAAGAACACCACTTGACTCAGCCCGAATTGATAGACAAGCTAAATGACGCCGTCCATATTCCAGGGCTGGTCAATGCCTGGACCATGCCTATAAAAACACGGATCGACATGCTGAGCACCGGGATCAAGACCCCCGTGGGAATCAAGGTCATGGGGCCCGACCTCGCCATTCTGGCCAAACTCTCAAAGCAGGTCGAAGGAGTGGTCCGCAACATCCCGGGCACCCGCTCCGCCTATGGCGAAAGGGTCATGGGTGGATATTACATGGATTATGCCATCGACCGTGACGCCGCGGCACGCTACGGACTAAACGTTCAGGATGTTCAGGACGTCATCGAGTCGGCCCTTGGCGGTGAGAATGTCACCAGGACCGTTGAGGGTCTCGAGCGCTATCCGGTAAATCTGCGCTACATGCGCAACTACCGCGACGACATTCCCGCCCTCGAACAGGTGCTCGTGCCCACCCCGACCGGCACGCAGGTGCCCATTTCCTACCTGGCCCACTTCAGCATCGAGGATGGGCCGATGATGGTTCTCACCGAAAATTCCCGCAAGTCCGCCTGGGTGTATGTGGATCTTAGCACCTCGAACATCGGCGACTATGTGGCCGGAGCCAAAAAGATCGTAAGCGAGAAAGTCCACCTGCCCACAAAGTACAATATCGAGTGGAGCGGACAGTATCAATACATGCTGGAGGCCCGCGCGAGACTCATGATCGTCATTCCGGTGACTCTTGTGATCATCGTTTTACTGCTCTATTTTAATACCAAATCCTTTACCCGGGCGGCAATGGTTATGCTGGCAGTCCCCTTTTCCCTCGTTGGCTCTTTCTGGCTGCTCTACCTGCTTCACTACAACTTATCTGTCGCCGTCGCCGTCGGACTGATAGCCCTGGCGGGGCTCGACGCCGAAACCGGTGTCGTGATGCTCCTCTACCTCGATCTTGCCCACGAGCTCTGGCAAAGTTTGGGCCGTATGAGCACCCGGGGGGATCTCATACAGGCCATCTACCACGGAGCGGTAAAACGCATCCGTCCCAAGATCATGACAGTTGCGGCCATTCTTGCTGGACTCATTCCCATTTTGCACGGGACGGGCACAGGCTCCCAAGTGATGAAACGCATCGCGGCCCCCATGGTGGGAGGTGTGGTGACCTCGCTTCTGCTCGAACTGACGATATATCCCGTGCTTTATTTCTACTTGACACGTGGCCGCCTCGATCCCTCCATGCAGCCGACCTCCGCTGACGAGGTGCTCGACTGAACAGAAGACTGGCCGGGCTTACCTTGACCCGTTCATGAAAATGGATTATTTCTCCACGAACAGCTTTATTTTAAAGGAGAGCGGGGTATGGCGAATTTACAGATTAAGGGCATCCAGGAGGAATTGTATGCGCAAATCAAGGAACTCGCTGCGGCCGAGAAACGTTCCGTGGCGCAGGAGGTCGTTTTCCTGATAAGAGAGTACCTCGCCGGGAAAAAACGGTTGCCGCTCAAGACGTCGGCTGAAGTCCTGTTGGAACTCTCAGGTTCATGGGGAGACGATAGAAGCTCCGAGCAGATAATCTCCGACATCAAGGCCGCCAGGCGAAATTCCGCCGGCTTGGCGCCGGATTTCTGAAAAGTGGCAAATTAGACCCAGTGATTGCATCGATTCTCCGAAACTTTCCCGCTCGGCTCGATAAAGCTTACCCTGGTTCGCTCCCCCACCCTCCCCACTCTCCGTTTTGGCTGAATGCCTCTAAAAATCGGGACGGTTTTGTATTTTGTCCCGTGTCCGAAATCCCGATGCAGCAATGACTCGGGTTCACTAACCGTATGGCGCCTCTGAAGCTGGACTAAAAAGCGACGGGCGGGAAAAGCCCCTGCCTACTTTGGAAACTTGTCAATAATTGACAGGTTTTGACAACTTGGTTATCCTTCTGAAAACGCACAGAACCGGAGGTGGCATGCCTTGAACGTCAACCTAACGCCCCAGCTTGAAGAAATGGTACGGCAAAAGGTCGAGTCCGGCCTTTACACATCGGCAAGCGAAGTTGTCCGCGAGGCCTTGCGCCTCATGGAAGTGCAAGATCGGGTTCGTGCGGCAAAGCTTACACAGTTGAGGCAAGATATTCGCGACGGGCTCAATAGTGGCGACCCCACGCCGTGGAACCCCGACGAAATCAAACGTGAAGGCCGCAAAAGGAGAGCCGCCCGCGCAACTACTACTAAACCAGAGGCATAGATGCCCGTCATTGTCAAACTGCCACGCGCCAAAAGCGACCTTGCCGAGATATGGGATAACATCGCAGACGATACCGAAGCCCGCGCAGACGCCTTCGTTGAAAAGATCGACTCGAACTTTCAGACCTTGGCCGCGCGTCCCCTTATAGGGCACTTGCGTGATGAACTGGCTGAGGGGTTGCGAAGTTTTCCGATTGGCAGGTACATCATCTTTTACCTGCCCCTGCCTGACGGCATTGAGGTTGTCCGCGTATTGCATTCCGCGCGTGATCTCGACGCCATTTTTCATTCCAACGATACCGACGACGATTGACGCCCATACGTGGCTAACGCCCTGTAAAACGTCCGCCGCGATACCCTGAGGGACTTTGCCTCATCGTCAAGGCATTCCCCCTTCCCTATCAGCTTGCGGGCATGGATGACTTGTTGGGCGGACAAAAGCCGCTCGCAGCCTACCCGCACCCCCTTTCGCTCCCCACCCTCGGCTTTGGCTGAACGCCTCCAAGCGTACCTCGGCCCCCGATCCAAAGCGGGACATCTCGAAAGCCGAGGAAGGAACGATAGCACGTGTTGAAAATAGAGCTTGGCAGAAGAGGGCTTAGTCTTCAGCCCCCAAAAGTGCAATTTTTCTGAAAAATGGGACAGTTTGATGTACTTCGATAACTGAACGAAACGTCGAAGACCAAAAAACGACGCTTCAGCGAGCATTCATGAGATCCTATTACCGGATTGCCAAGAATCTTTCCTGTTGAAATCCCCCCTAACCGCCCGAGACGGCCTGAAACCGGGAGAGCAGGACATGCCAGGGTCCTCCTTGTGACGGTTATGTCAACCTGAAAGCACTGGCGAACAGCCCGAAGAGATCGTATACTGTAGAGGAAACAAAAAATGGAAAGGTGGTCGTTTGCCCTATTTATCATAGACTCCGTTCCTTATGGACCCCGTTCCTGCTAAGTAACCGGCTTCGAACGGCCCCAAGTCGAGAGACGAGCCACAGGTTCACCGCGAACCCGATGAGGACCGCGCCTTTTTTCCCACCAGACGCTTTACAGAGGAGACACGGATGGAATGGCGTGAAGTGGTCGAACATCCAAGCCTGAAAGACCTGCCTTTCAAGATTGAAACGAATGCGGAAGGGTACATCATGATGGTCGCGGCCAAGAACAAACATAGGGCTTATCAGGCGCGCATAACCGCTTGGTTCGAACACCATGGGCAAGAAAACAAAGCGATACAGGAATGCAACGTCCAGACTTCCGATGGCGTTAAGATTGCCGATGTCGCATGGAGAAGCACCGAGTTTCTTAATAGAAACAACCATAATGATCCCTACCTGGAATCCCCCGAAATCGTTGTCGAAGTTATATCGCCCTCCAACAGCGAAAAGGCAATGAAAGGCAAAATGTCATTATATTTCGAGGCAGGGGCTAAAGAGGTCTGGTTCTGCGACGACGATGGCGATATACGTTTTTTTAACCCGGGGGGAGAATTGGTAAAAAGCGATCTTTTCGGGGAATTTCCAAAACATATCGATATCGGCGCTGTGTAAGAGTCAACAATCCGCGGGGGTTGTGCCTAATTCCCCCCCACCGTAACCGCTCTTCCCACGAGCATTTCCAGTTCCGCAAGACTTTGCTCCCGGTCGGTTAAGGCACGCTCGTAGGCAAGTTCGAACTCGAGCAGGGTCCGGGTTGAATCCACCACGTTGGCGTAGGTCTCTTTGCCTGTCTGGTAAGCCTGAAGCGACACTTCGAGCGCCTGCTTGGCCTCGGGGATCAGCGCGCCGCGGTAAAGCGCGATCTTCCTGTCCGCGTCCCGAAACTTGTAGTCGGCGTATTTGACCTCCGCCGCCAGGGTGTTTTCGCGCTCGGTCCGCTCTTTTAGCAGCGACTCGTAGTGCTCCGTCGCCTGTATCACCCCGGCGCGGTATTTATTCCACCAGATCGGAACATTTATGGAAACCGACGCAATGATGGGGTCTTTTCCGCTGTCGGGAGGCGCCGGCTTTGTCACGGCTGAGCCCGTGTCGATTCCCGAAAGGCCAAGTGTAAAATCCGGATAGTAGTCCTTTTTTGCGCGAGCGATCTGCCATTTCGCCCCGGCAGCCTGAAAATCTATGGCCCTCAGATCGGGATTGTAATCTTTGAGCCATTTCAACAGTTGTCCGGATGTAAACGATGCCTTTTCTTCCTTTATCTTCTCCGGCCAGAAAAGCGAGGCATCGGGTGGCCTGTCGAGTGCGGCGTTGAGCCTTGCGGCTACCGGCTCAGCCTCATCGCCCATGGTCTTTACGCGGTCCTCCAGTTTTCCCAGTTCGACCTCCGCCCGGATTACGTCCGCGTACGGAATTATTCCCGCCCCGTAGCCGGCCCGGGCAACGCTTTCCAGGTACTTCGCGTAACCCAGGTTCTCCTTTGTCACGGCAATGGCTTGCGCCAGGTAATAGTATTCGTAATAAGCATCTTTTACCCGGTAAAAGAGCTTTAGCTTTGCGGAGTCGTAGAGCGCTTTTTCCGCCCGGGCCGCTTCCGCCGCGGCATCGCCCTGAAGTTTGAGCTTTCCGAACCACGGGAAAGTCTGGGTCATGGCGAAACTTTGGTTTTGAGGTCCCACCCGCGTCTCCACCGACTGGATGAAGTAGAAATAGGTAAAATGAGGATCGGGCAGCGCCGTAACCTGCGGGATTTTCTCCAGCGCCGCTTCCCACTTGAGAAATGCGGCTTTTAGACCCGGATTGTTAAGCGCCGCATAAACTAGATAATCTTTCAGGGTCGATTTGGAAGTAAGGTCCCCCGCTGCTTCCGGCAGGTCTTTCGAAGCCATGACTTCCTTTTCCAACATCGACTTGTTGCTTATGAGCGCACGTTCCTCCGGGGGGATGGAAGCACAGCCGCAAACGATGATCGCCAGGACCGCCAGGGCAATCCCACCGCGAAGTCTTTTCTTTAACTGCTCCATTTTTTAAGACATCTCCTCTGTTCTCGGGGAAAAGCCGCTAACCGCTAAGATTTATCCCGCTTTCACCGATATATTGTAAAGAAGAAAAATTGCCGCCCCTCGAAAACAGCCCTTAAAGTTGCGTTGAATAAAATCATGGGATTGGTTTTAATTTGTTCGATTGTCGTCCGTCGTTTTGCGGCGGCTTTTAACATTGCTCTGGCCGTAGACCACGAATAGGGCGCATCGGCCACCCACCCTTTTTTAAAGAGGCCGGTAAGCCGGAAACCCGGCTTTTACTGAGAAGGAGAAAAAATGACAAGATTTAAGTTTATCGTATTTCTGGGGGTGCTCCTGGGACTGCTCACCTTTAGCTGTGGCATGCCGGCAATCTCGCACGCCGAGCCTGAAGCTCTCTGTCCGGTCCTGAGCAACAAGATCGACAATAAAGTCTTCGTGGATTACCAGGGCAAACGCATTTATTTTTGCTGCCAGTCCTGTATCGCTCAATTCAACAAGGACCCGAAAAAATACCTGGAGCAGATGGAAGCCAAAGGGGTGACTCCGGGAAAAACCCCCTAACCCTGAAGACCTTTGAGACGGCAACAGCCAAAGACACCAGGCAAGTGTCCCTCCCTCCTGCCGCGCTCCGACTCGCGGGGCCTACCCCCATGAGTCGGAGCGCACGCCTTGTCGATTCCCCGCTAATGAATCGGCCGCCTTCTTCCGATAATGATCCATAAGGGGTCTTTCTATCATGATGTCAGCCTGACTGGATGTCAGCCCGGGGGATGTGGAGACAAACTTATGGATGAGCCTGGATTCGTGGAAAGACGCTCCGGAACCGACCGGCGCGCCCGTCACACTTCGCCCTTCGCCATTCGAAGCCTTTTTGGCGCAAGGCGCCATTACCGGAGAAAGGCAGACACCCGGAAATACTTTTTCGTGGACCTCTACAGCCCGCTTTCCGCGGCTGTGCTTCTGATCACCCTGGTTCTGTCGGTCGTTGACGCCTTTCTGACTCTCGCGCTGGTCGGGCGCAGCATAAATGAACTCAATCCGGTAATGGCTTTCTTTCTCGAACTGGGGCCTCTTCAGTTCATACTGGCCAAATGGTTTTTAACCGCCTCCGGACTTCTCACTTTGCTCATCTTTAAAAATTATCAATTCCTGAACGGCAAAGTCAGGACCGCCGTATTTCTGGCAATTGTGCCCATACTCTACCTTGGGCTGGTTTTCTATGAAGTCTATCTGATGGTGAACCTATGAACCGACTAAAACCACGGGGTATCATCGCTTGTATCTTGGGCCTTGCAGTTCTGGCCATGGCTGGTTGCGCCACGACCCGCACGGTCCGGCCCGCCGGGACCGCCGCCGCTCCCGCCGGAAGCCCTGGATGGTGGTATGAAAGCTTCAAGATCGACTGGCCCCGGGGTGAAGCCCCCGCATGGTATATGGATTTATTGATCGCCCACCAGGTCGTAAAACCCGTGTTGAACCGCTACAGGAAAGACATTGTCCTGTGGCGTTTTCACAGAAGGGCAGGTCGGGATGAAACGGGACACCGGTTTAGTTTCATCTTCTACGCCACGGCGCCAAATGCCCGTAAAATATACGCGGCGATAGGGTCCAGCCCGGTTCTTCGACAGTTGAAGGCCAAAGGGCTCGTTGATAAGGTCACAACCGACGACACGAACATGATCGCCAAACCCGAAATACAGGACACCAGCGACCCCGCCTGGTCGCTGCCCCTCCAAAAAGCATGGCCGTACTTCATTATGGGCGTCTCCGAGACGTGGCTCGACCTCCTGTCCCAGTATGCCGACGCGGCTCGCGACAAACCCCGCTCCCTATCCGAAATGCAGGCCTTTTACCGCAAGATGGACCGCAAGGAGGAAGCCGCCTGGAAAAACGAAGGCGGCCACGCTTTCCTGCATCACCTGAACGCCATTTTCGGGTACGGCCCCTTAAACGTCGACGTTCGCAGAAAGGTCGAACTCCAGTTCTAAGGCAACCGTCCTGGCGAATTTGATCAGTGTCGGCGAGCGCTTTCGGATCGCGGGGGTGCTGGGGGCACAGCTCAATGCTGTTGCTTTAAGAAAATCCCATACTTTTACTCTTCCTTCGTGCTCTTCGTGCACTTCGTGGTTGACTACTGACCCGCAGCCCTGAACGGACCGCAGGATTAAGATTCAACCACGAAGTGCACGAAGAGCACGAAGGAAACAATGGGACTACGTGGTGGACGCTTCTTCTAAAGCAACAGCATTGGGGGCACAGCTCCCCGCGCTTGTGTCTTTCCTCTGTTACCCCTTGCCCTCTCCCCTCCGACTTGCTAAGCTTTCCTCTATCGCCGAACCGCTGACCGCATCTCTTAAACTCCCGTCAGCGGGTCTTCATCGTTAGAGAGCTTATGATTAAAGTTGGAAATAAAGCCCGAAAAATGATTATCCGCGCGACTTGCGCCGTCGGGGTTCTTTTCGCCCTGGCAGCCGGCGCAGCCCTGGTTCTTTCACACCTTTTCAATACCGGCGTGATTGGCCGAAATTTTCAGACCGACCTAGAGACCCGCTACCACATAAGCGCAAAGCGCGTCAGTATCGGTTTTCGGCCCTTTCCCGTCGTGGCCTTGCGCGAAGTCAGGGCAACCATTCCGGAAACGCTCGACGGAACGGTCGGGACCGTATTCATCCATCTGCATCTCTTGCCGCTATTTGCCGGCAGAATTTCGCCCGCCGCAATAGAACTTCAAAATCCCGTGGTTACCCTGAGGCTGCACCACGAACCTGCCGTGCCCCCCGAGGCCACCCCCTCTCAGAAGCTTGCGGGGTTCGTGAAATGGATTCTTCGCCCCCAGGCCCCTCTGCTGGTCCAAATGGAGCACATGGCCATCCTCGCCCGCGGCGGCGCCCTGAAAATCTTTGTCCCCAGTGGCCGCTCCTTCTTTTTCGAGCACATCGACTTCGACAGCTCGGCTAAAAACCGCGCTGTCGATTTCCGACTGGTGATCGGCCAGTCCAGTTTCTGGCAAACCTTTGAATTGAAAGGCCTGGTTGATCCCTACTCCCTCAAGGGTTCAGGAGAACTGAATGTAACGGGGGGAAATCCGGAAAACATCGCGGGATGTCTTTACGGCTCCGGACCATGCCGCCTGGGGGGCTCGCTTGCCGACATCACGGCGGCGCTCTTCTATAGCGGCCCCGGAAACTTCCGAGCAGACTTTACTGCTTCGGCCCCCTCGTTTGTATTCGGCCTGGGCACGCACAGCATGACGATAAAAGAAGGCTTTCTGGCCGGGTTACTTATCGCCGATGCCAAAACCGTTCAACTTTCCATCTCGGATCTGCGCTTCGACCAGCCCCATATCAACCTGACCGCAAGCTGCACGGAAAAGTTCTCCGATGGAAGCTTCTCCCTTGCTATCGACGGCCGCCGCACCGATGCCGCCACGCTGCGCTCCATCCTTCTCGCGGTCAACAGGAAGGACGCCAAAGGCACCGAGGATTTCTTCGAGATCCTTCGGGCGGCCCAAGTGCCGGAGATTCATTTCAGCTCGCGGGCAAACGACCTCTCAGGCTTGTTCAAGCTCGAAAACATGACCCTGAAATGCCCGATAGAAAAAGGCGTCGTCCTTGCGCCCAAAACCGGCCTGCTCGTCTCGAACGTCTCCGCGGACGTGCTCATAAAAAACTCCGTACTGACCGCGACCCGGATTTCCGGTAAGACCCGCGGTTCGTCGACACGAGGCGGCGAGTTGACAATCGGACTGCCTCATGACAACCCCCTTTTCCACCTCGACCTTCCTGTCGAAGCCGACCTGTCCGAACTGCCCGCCGTCCTGAATCACCTCGCCACAAAAGATGGCGCCTTTGAACATGAGCTGGCCCAAATCGGCGGCGTGACCGGGAAAACTCGCGGCAGGCTGGTGATCGGTGAAAATCTGCAAGCGCTCGAAGTCAAAGTGAGCACCGGCCGTTTTTACCTTTCGTGCCGCTATGGCCGACTTCCCGGTCCGGTCTCCCTGGATGGCGCTTCATTTGACATGGATGGCGATAAAATTGGGTTTACCGGCGTCGATGCCGCCCTGGCCGATTCGACCCTGTCGGTTTCAGGCGGCCTCAGGGGCTTCTTGGGACGACATCCCGCGCTGGACCTGCAATTGAAGGGCCGGCTCGGCCCGGAAGGCAACAAAATCGCCGCGTCTCTCGCCGGGCTCCCGAGCTGGCTAAAACCCATATCCCGCACGGACTTGCTCGCTTCCACCCTCACCTGGGAAAAAGGGGCAAAAACCACTTTTAACGGTAAGATGCAGCTTTCCGGTGGACCGCTGGTCGAGGCCGATGTCGTCGAAACACCAGTCCGGTTTGACCTCCGGCGCCTTACCGTAAAGGACAACGACTCCGATGCCGAAATTGGTGTAAGTTCCCTGCAAGACGGGTTCAGGATCGGCTTTTCGGGAGCGCTTGCCAACAAAACGGCCGTCGCTCTTCTAAACGGCAACTGGCCGTTCAAAGGCCCGGTAAGTGGAAAATTCCAGGCCGATTTCTACCCCGGGAGTCCTCAAAAATCGAGCGGTTATGGCCAAATCACCCTGTCGGATTTCCAGGTGCCGTGCGTTCTGCCTCCCTCCTCGATGATAGAAAAAGCGACGGTCGAAGCCGGCGGGAAAAAGCTCGTCATAAAATCGGCCGTGGCTACCTGGAAAGGCAGCCGGCTAAACCTTACGGGCGGCATCGACGTCACGGGCGCCGGCTACCGCCTGGACATGAACGCTTCCACCGAACGCCTCGACATCGACAGCATCCTGAAATCCGAATGGATAACCGGGAAAGCCCGGGGAAAACCCGGCCCTCTTCGCCTTTGTTCTCCGGAAAAGACCTGGGACATGCCGCTTACGGGTGTCGTAAGGGTAAAAAGCGGGCAACTGTCCTATGGGGGATTGATCTGGGCCCCCGCTGAAGGCGATGTGACCATAAATCAGGGGTCTGCCGATATTCGTTTGACCCGGGCAAAAGTTTGCGGAATCTCCACTCCGGGCAAAATCCTGGTCACGCCCGCTGGTGCGCACATCTCCCTGGATATATCGGCGGGTGGAAAAGATCTCCAATCGTCGCTCGCCTGTTTTTTCCATGAACGGGAGCTCCTTTCGGGAAGCTATCGACTGAGCGGCCATGTCGAAGCCAAAATGTTTGGCAAAGTTCCGGCCGGCCCGCAAGGGTTTGCGCCCTCCCTCGAAGGCCAGGTCGAGTTCAAAGCGAACGACGGGCGGATTTTCCGCTTCAACGCATTTACAAAAATAATTTCGCTTCTAAGCATATCCGAAATATACAGGGGGGTGGTCCCGAACCTTATCGCCAAAGGATGCCCCTATAAAACCCTGCTGGTAAAAGGGACCATAAAAAACGGCATGCTCGTCCTGTCCGACTCGGTCCTGGATGGACCGTCCATAAAAATGGTCTTTAGCGGACAGGTCGATCTCGTAAAGCGCCAATTGAACGTGACCGCCCTTGTGGCGCCGCAGCGCACGGTGGAAAGAGTGGTGAACGCAACTCCCTTCATGGGGCGGGTCTTGAAGGATGCCTTCATAACCGTACCGGTGGGAGTAAGCGGAAACCTCGCCGACCCATCCGTTGTCCTGCTTTCCCCGGGGGCCGTCGGACATGAAATTCTGGGGGTGATGCAGCGATTGGTCAAATTCCCTACGACTATTTTTCAGCCTCAGGGCAATAGCGGCTCACCAGCCAAATGAGCTTTACCCCCACTGCCCCGTTCGCCGGCTCGCCGATTTGATCTTGTATTGGAATCGGCATGGTTCGGCGTTATATTTGGATGACGAAACGTCCAGGTGAAAAGAGGCGTATGGAAAAACAATCCTTTCGCATAAAAGGTATGTGCTGCGGCGAAGAAGTGGGGCTCCTGAGATCCGTGGTGGCGCCTGTCGTAGGCGGCGAGGACAACATATCCTTTGATTTGCTGAGAAGTCTCATGACCATCATGGGCAATATCGACGAGACGCTCTCTCAAGAGATCATCGCAGCTGTTGCCGGGACCGGCATGGAAGCCGTTGCCTCTGACGGCCTGTGCGGCGCGGGAGTATGTCCCGCCGCCGAGGAGAGCCTCTGGGAAAAGCATGGAAGGCTTTTCTCATGCGTTGCCGGCGCAGTGCTGCTGGCAGCCGCCTTCTTTCTGCAGGTGCTTAGAGCCGGGGATGTACCGGCCGCCTTGACCTCGCAAAGCCCGGCTCCGCCCATTGCGGTTGCCCTCTACTTTTCGGCTGTTATTGCGGGAGGCTGGTTTGTTATTCCAAGGGCCCTCTATGCCGCAAGAAAGCTCAGGGCCGACATGAATCTTCTCATGATGGTGGCTGTGCTGGGGGCGATTGTCCTTGGCAAATGGCTGGAGGCGGCCTCTGTCAGTTTTCTTTTTTCCCTTGCGTTGCTGCTCGAATCCTGGAGTCTCGAGAAGGCCAAACGCGAAATTGCCGCTCTTTTGGATTTCGCCCCTCGTGTCGCCCGCTTCATTTGCCCTGATGACGGTCAAATCGAGGAAAAAACGGTTGACCGGATACCTGTTGGTACGACCGTTCTGGTTCGGCCCGGCGAGCAAATTCCTCTTGACGGCGTGATAACACGGGGGACTACCTGCGTTAACCAGGCGCCCATCACCGGGGAATCGGCGCCGATTGCCAGGGAGGTTGGCGGGGAGGTGTTTGCCGGAACGATCAATGAAGAAGGCGCCATAGAGTTCAGGACTACCCGCCTCTCATCGGACACGACCCTGTCCAGGATCATCCGGATGGTCGAGGAAGGCCGCGCCAGGCGAGCGCCCGCGGAACAGTGGGTGGACAGGTTCGCAAGGGTCTACACCCCTGTTATGATGATCATCGCCCTTGCAATCGCCGTACTCCCCCCGCTTTTGACTGACGCCGCCTGGACGGTGTGGTTCTACAGGGGTCTGGTCCTGCTGGTTATCGCCTGCCCGTGCGCCCTTGTAATCTCTACTCCCGTTACGATCGTCGCCGGCCTTGGTTCGGCTGCCCGAAACGGCGTTCTGATAAAAGGGGGGGCCTACCTCGAAGCCCCGGCCCGCATAAGGGCCATTGCCTTCGACAAGACCGGGACCATCACCCGCGGAGAGCCTGCCGTACAACAGGTCATGCCCGTGGGCGATCACAGCGAAACCACCCTGCTGGCAAACGCCGCCGCCCTCGAAGTCCACAGCACCCACCCGGTCGCAAGAGCAATCATCCGGCATGCCAAATCCCTGGGCATTAGCGCCCCGGTCGCTGAGAGCTTCTCTGTCTTTCCTGGTGAGGGGGCTCTTGGCAGTATTGGAGGCAGGACCTACTGGATCGGAAGCCACAGGATGCTCGAGAGGTGGCGCAGGGAAAGCCCGGTCTTTCACGATGAGATAGAAAAACTCGAAACCGCCGGCAACTCTCTAATGGCCATGTGGTGCGACGACCACATCTGTGGCCTGGTAACCGTTGCCGACCGGGTGCGTCCGGAAGCGCGCGGGGTCGTGACCGGTCTAAAAGCCCTGGGCCTCGAAAAAGTCGTAATGATCAGCGGCGATAATAACAAGACCGCCAAACTGATAGCCGCGGAGGTTGGAGTCGATGAATTCCACTCGGAACTGCTCCCGGGCGACAAAGTCAGGCTGGTCGAAGAACTCATTGCACGCTTTGGCCCGATCGCTATGGTTGGGGACGGCATAAACGACGCCCCGGCCCTGGCTGCTGCGACCATCGGGATCGCCATGGGCGCCATGGGCTCGGACGTCGCCATCGAAACCGCCGACATAGCGCTCATGTCCGACGATCTGGCCAAGATACCCTGGCTGATTCGCCATTCTAGAAAAACCATGGCGGTGATCAGGCAGAACGTGTTTTTTGCTCTGCTGGTAAAATGCCTGTTCATCGGTATGGCCGCCGCTGGCGTGGCCACGCTGTGGGAGGCGATAGCCGCTGACATGGGGGCTTCGCTGATTGTCATCTTCAATGGGCTGAGGATGCTGAAAATTACAGGCCCGGGCGGCAAAAAGCTTCCAGCTTCTCTGCGAGGTCTGTGAAATCCCCGGGCGGCGCACCGTTTACCAAAACAGGGGCGCCGGTGACGGGATGTTTGAATTCCAGCAGCGCTGCGTGCAGCATCTGCCTGTTTGCCCCAAGAAGGGCATCCCGAATCGGGCCGCACTTGACATCCTTTGCCCGCCTTTTGCCTCCACCATAGGACTCGTCGCCGATAACCGGGTGTCCGATATGGCTGAGATGGACCCTTATCTGGTGAGTCCTGCCCGTTTCGATACGCACGCTCAAAAGCGAGGTTTCCCCCCAGTCCTTTACCACTTGCCATCGCGACAGTGCCTGGCGTCCCCGGTTGAGAAGCACCGCGATTTTTTTCCGGTCCGTGGGATGCCTGCCAAGAAGCGACGAAATCACTCCCTCCCGCTCGGCCGGACGCCCGTAAACCATTGCCAGGTATTCTTTCCTGACTTCCCTTTCCTTGAACTGCTTTATGAGGTTCAAATACGCCCGTTCGCTTTTGGCGGCGACAAGCACTCCCGAGGTGTCCTTGTCGAGGCGGTGAACGATGCCGGGCCGAAGGGGAGCACCCTGGAGGGCCAGCTTCGAATGCGCGAGAAGTCCGTGGACCAGCGTTCCTTCCCTGTGGCCGGCCCCGGGGTGGACTACCAGCCCGGGGGGTTTGTTCACTATGATCAGGTCTTCGTCTTCGAAAAGAATATCCAGGTCCATCAGGGCAGGCGTTAGCGCCTCATCCGGCCCCGGCCCTTCCACCATTTTCACCAAAACCCGGTCCCCCGCCCGGACCTCATGGCTCGGCTTTGCGGGCGTCCCGTTCACCTCTACCTGTTTTTCCTTGATGAGCCTCTTTAAATGACTTCGCGAAAGGTCGCAAATCACCCCGCTCAAAAACAGGTCGAGTCTTTGCCCGCTTTGTCCTTCTGAAACCTCGAAATCACATTGTGCAAATGGCGTGGTTTTATCTGTCATCTCCCACATAACTTACACCAAAAAATTAACCCTTACCAAGATTTATCAAGGCTCGATTTCCACCTGAAACCTTCCGGTTACATCGAGTGTCATTGGAAATGTTCGCAACTGGGCCGCTAAAGCCCGTTTTTCCCTCCCCAGTTATCGCAAAACGTTTCGCATCAAGGGTCCGCGATTTATGGAACGAACCTTGCTCAAGTTGTTATCGGACCCCTCAGACGCGGGCGGCCATCCCTTCCCCCGAGTTCCAACGAAGCGTGGCGCCTGGCTTTCATTATTCAAGGATGATACATGGAGGTGGCACCCATGCCCCGGGATGAACTGAAAAACGGATGCTGCGTTACGGCCCAGTGCGGTCAAATTCTCGTCAGACTGATCGATGACCTGCTTGAACTGACCGGCAAGGTCGACGCGAAGAAGATCTTTGTCTGGCAGCAGGAGATCAGGACACTCCTCAATGAAATGGGGACCATCGAGAAGAAAAAGTTCCTCGAAACACGGGGCGGCGCCCAGATAGCGCACATTGCCCTCGAAAAAGTGAAAAGCCTCGACGATATGGTAAAGCGAGGCGCAAGCGCGCTTCCCGCCAACGACGCAAACCGGACCGTCGGGGAGGCGATGCGCGATATGACCCAGGAGATGAACGCCCTGATAGAGCTTACCCTTTCGCTCATTTAACCTGGGTTTCGCGACACATTTTACTCCACACACCTACCTTGTGGAATGCTCCCCCCGGTATTTCCTTTCACCCAGTCGGTTCTTCCATCCTCAATACCCATCCGGCAGGGAGCGATGAGATGAAAAATGTTCGAAGAATAGTTTTTCTGCTGATCGCAAGCGTTCTCGTATTTCAAACCATGGAAGCCTCCGGCTCCGCAAAAGGGATTGAAATCGGGGTCTGTCATTACGGCGTTGCCTACGACGGGGCCAATATCTGGGTCGCCAACTACTCCCTTGACACCGTAACAAAACTAAGGGCCGACGACGGCTCCCTGGTCGCGACATATAAGGTGACCGGTCCGTGGGGTATGGCCTTTGACGGGCAAAACATATGGGTGGCAAACTATTCCCGCGACACGGTCACAAAAATCAGGACCGCCGACGGGGCTTTGGTCGGAATCTACCCGGCCGGTGTCAATCCCAGGGCCGTCCTCTTCGACGGTTCCTGCATCTGGGTCGCAAGCCGGGGAATTTCGGGCTCCGTCACAAAACTGAGGGCTGTCGATGGGACCCGGGTGTGGACCAGTCCCGTGGATGATCCCTGGGGCATGGCCTACGACGGGTCTACCGTCTGGGTCACCAATAATGACGACGACACCGTGACAAGGCTCGATTCGAACGGCTGCATCGTCGGCAGATACAAGGTGGGAGATCATCCTTTTGGTATTGCCTTCGACGGCGCATCCATGTGGGTGGCCAACTACGGAAGCACCGAACTCACCAGGTTGAACGTGATCGACGGCTCCAGGATAGGCAAGATCCCTGTGGGCATCGATTCACTTGGCATTTTCTCCGACGGGCGCTACATATGGGTCGCAAGAACCGACGGCGCGCTGACACAGCTTACAACCGCGGGGTGCCTGGTGGGAACCTACGATGCCGGATGCTACCCCGATGGCATCGCCTTCGATGGCGCCAATATCTGGGTCGCCAACACCGAGGGGGCCGTCAAGGTCTTCAGGGCCGACAACGGGGTTTTGGTTGCCGCGTGCTCCATCCGCAAACCCTGCAAACTGGGGCCGCAAATCCCCGAATGATAAGGACGGCGGTCCAATTGACCACTGTCAGTTTTCCTGGGTTGCCCGGGGTTCGCAATACTCCCACCTGCTTCCGACCGCGGTATCGATAACGCGGACCCCGCATTTCAACAGTTCGCTCCTGATCCTGTCCGATTCGGACCAGTTCTTCTCTTTTCGGGCAATTTCGCGGTCGCTGATCAATTTTTCCTCCGCGGCACCCAGCAGGCGCGAACTCAAGTCGAAAAAGCCCAGGATGGAGTTGGCCCTGTGGAAGATTTCGAGCACCTGCAGCTGCTGTGAACCGCCGATCCCCGCCTTGTCGATCACGGGGTTCGCATGGCGGATGAAGCTGAAAATTACCGCGAGAGCGCGCGGAATGTTCAGGTCGTCGGCAAGAGAATCGAGAAATTCCTGGTCGAAAGTGCAGATCATCTTTGAGAGTTGATCGTTTTCGGGTCCCTGCCCATCGCAGGCCCGCACCTTGACGATGAACTCGTCGATTCGCCGCAGCCCGCGGACCGTGCTCGATATGTTGCTGGAAGTAGCGTGTATCGGCTTTCGGTAATGGGTGCCAAGCAGCCAGTATCGGACCTCGCGGGCCGAAAACCCCTTTTCCAGCAGTTCCCGCACCGGGGTGTTCTCATCCACGGGGTCGCCCGCCTTGCCCATTCTTGCCGACCAGACGCGTTCTGCGATCATCCAGGTGTTGGCAAACGGCTTGCCCGTCAGGGCCTCCCCGATTTCCCGCACGTTTTCAAGGTGTGGAAAAAGGAAATCCATGCTGCTTACCACTATGTCGATCTGCGGCCCCAGGTCGTGGATGGCCGCCGAAGCCGCCGATATGTGCCACGTCGGTATGACGTTGCCCCAGTCGGTTTTGACGTAAGCGCCCATTTTGAGCTCGGAAAGCGTCGCGCGCTTTAGCAGAGCGAAATCGCTGGGGTTTAGTTTCTCATAGGCGCTCAAATCCACCGTTTTCCCGGCGAGAACCTTCTTCGGGTCGATCCCCGAAAGCCTGCCGTAGCTGTTGCTCCGCGACAGGTCGAAATACACAGAACGCAGCTTCTCGTATGCAAACTCCCGGGTAATCAGCTCCCGGGTGAACTCGGTTATCGCATCCAGGTGTTCGGTCGTGCGCGGATATCGATAGGCGCGGTTTATGCCGAGCAAGTCCAGGTCGCCCAGGAAGGATTCGAACCGCTGCTGTGTGTATGGCCCCAGGCACATCCCGGCGGCAATCGAACTGTTTATGGTGCGGCTGTCGAAATCGGGGATCAAAACCACCTCGTCTACCACGAAATTTTTCGCCTGGAAAAATCGGGACAAAAGGTCCGCAAGCAAAAAACGCCGCGCATCCGATATCGTAAGCGGCTGGTCCAGGGGGGGGCCGGTTACGCAAATGCGCGCCTTGCCCTCCTTGAACGGCTTGAACTCCACTTTGCGCCGATCGAGCAGATTGTAGAACCTGAAGTCAGGCTCGAGCGTTCTCGTAAAAAGGTTCGTGCTGAGATAGCGGTCGCCGCCGTCGGGCAGGATTGCAACCAGCACTCCGTCCTTCATTTTGGATGCTGTTTGCATTGCCGCCGCCATGGCCGCTCCGGAACTCATCCCGACAAAGAGCCCTTCCTCCCGGGCCAGTCTGCGGGCAGCCTCGAAAGCATCCTCGTCATTGACGTTGACGATCTCGTCTAAGGCATACCGGTCGAAAATCCCGGGAACATATGACTCTTTCATGTTCTTGAGCCCCTGGACCTTGTGACCGGGATACGGTTCAACGGCAATGACTCTTATGGACGGATTTTTCTCCTTCATCGCCTTGAGAATTCCCATGGCCGTGCCTGCCGTGCCGAGCGTAGCCACAACCGTAGTCACCTTGCCTTCGGTCTGCTCGTAAATCTCCGGCCCGGTGCCCCCGTAGTGAGCCTCCGGATTAGCCGGGTTGTTGAACTGATCGGTGATGAAATAGCGGTCGGGGTTCTCCCTCACCAGGTTGTAGGCCTCCTCGATCGCCCCGTCGGTCCCAAGCGAGCCGGGTGTGAGAAGCAGTTCCGCGCCGAACGCCTTCAAAATCTTTTGCCGCTCGAGGCTCGCGGTCTCCGGCATCGTAAAGAGCACCCGGTAGCCCTTCACCGCCGCAACCATCGCCAACCCTATTCCCGTGTTGCCGCTCGTTGCCTCGACGATTACCTTGCCGGCGGTAAGCTTCCCCTCCCGCTCCGCAGCCAGGATCATCGATAGGGCAGTCCTGTCCTTTATCGAACCCGCCGGGTTTCTCGCTTCCAACTTCACGTAGAGCGTGACGGCAGGGTTGGGATTCATCCTGTTTATCCTGACAAGCGGCGTATTACCGATGCATCCCAAAACATTGGAAAAAACGTTTTTGAAGTTCACTTTTGCTTCCCGCGCGCTGGGGTGGAAAAAATTTGAGGCTTTTTCATCTTCGAAATTCTATTATATAATTTTTAGTCGCGTTTAAAACCAGTTTCTGCATACAAGGAGAACCGCAATGAGCAGATCATCGACATCGCTCCTTTTTGCCGCGGCACTGCTGCTTACCGCCGTGCACGCGTCCGGCTTCATGGTCCCGGCCGAAAGACTCGTCGACAAATCGATGGCTGACACGTTGCACACGGACTCTGCAATGTATCTGGCATCTCCCGCCTTCAAAAATGGCACCGCTATCCCCGCACGCTATGCGAGACCCGCCGCCGGGGGCAGGAATATTTCCATTCCGTTGAAATGGGGCGGCGCGCCCCTTGGGACCAAATCTTTCGCGCTCTCCATCGTCGACCACCACCCGGTCGCCGCGATGTGGGTGCACTGGGTGGTCATAAACATTCCCGCGCGGGTCATGTCTTTTCCCCAAGGCAGTTCCGGAAGGCTCATGCCCCCCGGCTCGGTTGAACTGGTAAATTCATTCGGAGATGTCGGCTACGGTGGTCCTCAGCCTCCGGCGGGTTCAGGTCCCCACCCATACGTCGTAACCGTCTACGCGCTAAACGTCGAAAGGCTCGACCTCGCACCGCACACAACTCTTGATGGCTTTAAAGAAGCGCTTAAGGGAAAGACCCTCGGCAAGGCATCGATTACGGGCTATTTTCAGCAATAGTCCGCGCTGCCGTTTAAAAGGGCATCTAGAGCAGTCTTTCGATTGAATTGAGCAGCTTGTCCCAGCTCAAAGGCTTCGAGAGCATGAGATCCACGCCCCGGGCGGCAAGGTCTGTGTCCTCGTATTGCGCCCCCCACCCGGTTATCATCACCACCGGTACCGCGGGGTTTTTTGCCTTGGCGCGCCTGGCTATTTCCCAGCCGCTTATCACCGGCATCCCGAGGTCGGTCAGCACCAGGTCGAAATTGCTCGAATCTATCATTTCCAGCGCCTTTTCGCCGTCGCTAAGCGCCACGACCCGGTGTCCCTTGAGCCTTAGCATATCCCGCAGCAGGTTGAGTATCTCCGGGTCGTCTTCGACCAGCATCAGTCGAAACGAACTTACTCCCTCGTCGGTCTTCTGAGCCAGCTGACTTCTTAGCGGTTCGGCCCTGGTCAGTCTTATGACGAATGTCGTGCCTTTGCCCGCCTTGCTCTTTACCTGAATGTCGCCCCCATATCTGCTGATCAGGCTCCATGACACGCTCAGTCCAAGCCCCGAGTTCCCGATTCCCTTGGTGGTGAAAAAAGGATCGAATATCCGCTCGGATACCTCCCTGCCCATGCCGATGCCCGTGTCGCTCACCTCCAGGAAAAGCTGCTCGCCACGAAGGTGGGAATGGAAAGTTATGACGCCCACCCTGCGGCATAGCGTCGATCGCATTGAGAAGAAGATTCGTCAGCACCTCTCGTAAGTCCGAGGCGTTGATCGCCGCAAGGCTGTTTTGCTGAATGTCCCTGCGTATGTCTATGGTTCGCCCCGACCTTTCCATGAGATTTTTCCAGCGGGGCCGGGTGAGTTCGACCACGTCCTTTACCGCTTCGTCGATGTCGACTACCGGTACCGCCGCATTGGGGTCTCGTTCCCTCTCGGTAAATCTTTGAAGCCGCCGGACTGTGTTCGAACCGTCGAATACCGCCTTTTCTATGCTCTGAAGCCTTCGCCGGATTTCCTCGTCTTCAATTTCGGGCAAAATGAGCTGAATATGACCGAGAATGGCCATAAGAAGGTTGTTGAAGTCGTGCGAGACTCCTCCTGCCATCGTGCCCAGAGCCGCAAGTTTCTCCGACTGGATGATCTTGTCCGAAAAGGCCTTCTTCCTGGTCATGTCCTCTATTACCAGAAGGTAGCCCACCCATTTGCCCGCCTCGCTCAGCTTGACCAGGTTTATGTCCGCCGCATAAGTCTCGCCTTTTGAGTTCATCAGACTCACATCCGTTTTTTCCACACGCCCGCCCTCGGGTTCGGATGCCTTTACGAGCAGCTTGTCAAAGACGGCCGGGTTCTGGAAAAGCACCGACGGCGACCGGCCTACGATCTCCGGCAGCTTTTGGCCCTGTATATTTGCGATGCTCCTGTTTGTCCGGACGATCTTTCCCTGCGTGTCGAGAACGCAAATCCCCTGCGGCATAAAGTCAAGGACAAGGTCCGAAATCGGGTGTTGGCCGTTCCCATTGGTCTTGGACCGTTCTGCCGGGTTGAATGCGCTTTGATGCGAGGACCCGGGGATACCCTGGAGTCCCACGACAAGGTGGCCGATTATCTTGCCCACCGTCTCCCAGTTGCGCCTGAGCATGGGAGAAAACTCCTGCGGCCGGGATGCGCTGAGGTTGAGCACCCCAATTTGAAGGATTGGAACACAGGCCAACGAAACGGGGGTCACCACGGAATTTTGTATCTCGGGGATGGACTTATCGGATGAGTTTTCGATAAAAACGGCCTTTTCAGACGAAAAGACCTGCCCCGCAATGTTTTCGCCCGGTCTAAAGCGAAGCTCGTGTCTGTAGCGGCGGCGAACTACTTCGAACTGATCGTCCAACCCGTAGGCGGCAGCCAGGCAAAGCTTGCCCAAGTCCTTATCCCAGAGAAGAATCGAACAGTTTTCAAATTCAGTTTCCTCAATTAATATCCGCAGGAAATGCCGGCAGGCCGCCGTCGCTTCCCGCTCCACTGAGACTGCCTCCGTGAAACGCTGGATTACTGATACAAAACGGCCTACCTCATCCCCTTGGCTCTTCGCTTCGAGTAGCCCTATTTTCATCATTTCGGCAACAAGGTCGTCCATTGTCTCCCCTCTTCACCGTTCCTGACTCAGCTTAAACATTTTTCTTTCGGCCCTCCGCCGAGCAATATCCACAACTGCTCAACCTCGGGCCAAATCCCTTCCGTCACCGCCTGATATTGCTCCCACTCCTCCTCGGAGATGAACAGTTTCCGGCATTGCGAAAGAGTCGCTTCCTCATTGACCAACCCGGGATATTCGCGTGAATGGCCCAAAACATTTATCAGGTACGACATGCACACCTCCGGCTCAAAAGCCGTCTTCCTTTCCGGGGCATGGTGGAACTCCATCACTGCTTTCAATTTTTCAGGCAAGGCCCATCGGCTCGCAACATAGCTGCCGAGCTTCCCGTGATCGAGCCCGTAGCGCATTTCAATGCACCATGGGGGGACATTCTCTTCCTTGACTTTTTCTGAAATAACGTCGAACTGCTCGCTTAAATAAGCAGCCATTACAATCCAGCCAAGATCGTGCAGCAACCCCATCAACCCCGCTTCGTCCACGCTCATCCAGGAGCGTATCCTGTTCACCTCTACTCCAATCCTGGAACAGGCAAATGCGTGCTTCCACAACGCTTCACGATGATCTTCACTAATCGTGAGACCGTTGGAGAATAAACCCAGCAACAGAGTATAAATGCAAATCGACTTTACTTTGGACGTCCCCATGACCGCTATTGCATTTGAAATCGTGCCGACCTGCTTTCGGTATCCATAAAACGCCGAATTGGCTGCCGACAGGACTTTAACCGAAAGGGTGGGATCATACGAGATGATGCTCTCGAGCTCTCCAGGCGTTTCGACTTCTGAGTTGATTATCTCGAGCAGCCGTCTCAAGGACGTGGGCAAGGGGGAGCTCTTTAATCTTGGAAAGCCGGTATTGGATTTCCTTATCGTCGAATGGATCGACCTTCATCATTGCCGCGCCCTTGAGTCAAAGTGAAATTCGATCGAAAGTAATCTCCACCATTGGAGTAGGCTTATAGCACAAAAGATCGGTGCATGTAACCGAGAATAGTATTAATCTCCACCTTTACTCTTTGTTTTTTTCTTGATGGACAAATATTCTAAAAAATGATTTGGAGTCTATTGCATCCCGATAGTAACTTATACGGCGATTTCATCTAAAATGTTTAGAATTTTTTTGCCCGCTCGGCCTGGCTTACACCGGGTGCGGATTTTGCCCGCGACGGACACGTTACTGCGTGCACTCACCAAGTGCCGATCTTGTAGGGTGGGCAAAAGCGCAAGCGTTGCCCACCATGAACTTTCCGGATGGGCTGGAATCGGTGCTGCTCTTTTAGAGCGACGATCGTGATCCCGAAGGGATCAAAGCCATTAGCCGGTGGTTGAGGCCGTGAGGCCGACCCCCCCGGAAAAGAACGAAAAAGAAAGAGACGACCCCGTGAGGGGTCGCAGATCAGAACCATCAATCAGGATATCTCTGATCATATTGAATCTCCGTGGGTGGCCCGGATACTTGCTATCCGGGCGCGAAGCGCAAGAGGCCGTGATAAAGCAACAATTTTAATTCCGACAGCCCGTTGCCCACCATCAACTTTCCGGACGGGCACGAGCTCCCCCCACCCGCCCAATCACCCCGAACCGAAAAACCACCCAACTTTTCTATCTTTTGTTTCTTCCTTTTGTTTCTTCGGCCTATCGGCTATAATCCTCAAGTTTCGGCTGGGGAGCTCTTAAGAATTGAGTCCATCGATTTTTCCCGTACAGCCGGCTGCCTGTTTTCCAACGCCATGGCGCGACTTCGCTCACCGGGCCCTCATAGGCAATGTGCTCCTTGGCCCGGCTTAAAAAGTCGGATCGATTTGCACCGGGAGGTATCATGGAACAAAGGTTTATTCTGGAAAATGAAAATGTTGTTGTCGACAACCAAACCGGCCTCGTATGGCAGCGGGGCGCATCGACCGCCAGGGTGGTTTGGAAAGATGGCTTTGGCTATATCGAAAAACTCAACACCGATAGTTTTGCCGGATTTAGTGATTGGCGCTATCCCACAGAAGGTGAGCTTGCCGGCCTGATCCTGAGCGAAGAAGACAGGATGAGCGGCCTCTACATCGATCCGATATTTGAAAATCAGCGCAATTGCTGGTCGTCGAGCACGCGCGAGGGGCACCGGCACGAAGCATGCTACGCCGATTTTTATTACGGCGACATGTACCTGGTGGAGGAAAACTACGCCAACCTCTTCGTTCGGGCCGTTCGCACCCGGAACACCGATTGATTTTGAAAAACTGCGATACTTGCCGCAATCCCGCCGGCCGCCGTACCACCGCGGTTTTGGGCGAAGCGCTTTCCGTGGTTCTCTATCAGCCGGAAATTCCTCAGAACACGGGCAACATCGCGAGGACCTGCGCAGCAACCCACACGCCTTTGTACCTGGTCGGGCCGCTTGGGTTTCAAATTTGCGACAAGTATCTCAAAAGGGCCGGCCTTGATTACTGGCCCTATGTCCGGATGAAGCATTATCCCGATTTCGAGGCCGCCCGCACGGATATGAGCCATTCTCGCCTGGTCTACTTCTCGGCCCGTGCGCGGACGCACCATTATGATTTTTCCTTCCGGCCGGGAGACTGTCTGGTGTTCGGGCCGGAAACAAGAGGTCTGCCCGACGAACTGGTTGTCTCACACCCGGGGGATATGGTAAAAATCCCGATTGACAGTCTCAGGGTTCGAAGCCTCAACCTTGCGACTGCCGTGGGGATTGCTCTTTTTGAAGCGTTGAGACAGTTGCACAATTAAAGAATCGCTTTCGGCCGCTTTCGGTTCTCGGCGTTGCGAAAAGCGCGGCGCCATTGGTTTTCCGTCAGGCTTACGATTGGAAACCTTCATGCGTGCAGACGAAATCAAGTATAGTCTGTATGAGCTTTGTCCGGAAATTGAACGGCTGGGGCTATACCCGGTCGTGCTCCAGAAAGGCAGACGCTTTTGAATTCTGCTTTTCGCAAGCAAGGACTGCTTGAAACAATTTCCGCCCCTTAGCTCTTGCCTCCTCGTTCAAGGCGAAGAGAGTGATTCCCGTCCTTTTGACTCCGAATGGGAACCGCTTGTGCAGCGCGCGGTGTCGATAGCCAAACGCAAGGTTGCGGCTCTATGTTCAAAGTTGCCCCGAAAAAATTCCGGACCCACGTCTCGGGAGTCTACCCGCATGGCAAATATCGACTGGAAAGGCGCAAAGTGGGAAGCTTACTACAATAGCCTCTCCATACCTGAACTGCTCACGGTCCTCAAAGGTTATGGGCCGATGGAGGTCCTGGTCTTTGAGGTCTCCGGACGCTTCAAAGGACAGTTGAGCCTTTGCCTTACTGAAGATGGAGGCAAGGAAATCACCCTTTATCACCTCGAGGTTTTCGGCAGAAATCGTGAGGGCCGGGGAAGGGAAGCACTCAGGTGGATAAGAGAGATCTTCAAGGGAACCATATTTCTGGAGTTCCCCGATTCGCCCGACCCCGAGATAGGCTTTCACCCGACGATGCCCTTTTGGTTCCAGATGTACAGGGAAGGTTTGGTTGACGCACTCGATTGCGAAAACTTCTATCTGACTCCGCAGGCGACAAGCGAGCAGATAAATGAGGTCCAGAAACTCATTAAATCGGTTCTGGACCGTGGAGGAAGGGCCTGAAAATGCGAGAGGTGTTTTCCAAAAGACTCGGCCGGTTTCGCTCGCTGCTCGAAGAGCACGAACTTGATGCTTTTCTCGTCTCTGTCCCGGAAAACCGCTGTTACTTAAGCGGCTTTGAAGCCGAAGACCTGCTTCTTACAGAAAGCTCCGGCTGCCTTCTCATCAGCAAAACGGAAGCATACCTGCTGACCGACCCCCGATACGAAGAAGAAGCCAAGAAGGAAGCCCCTGATTTTAAAATCGAGATTTATTCCTCCGGACTCAAGCAGATTTTGCCCGACCTCTTCTCGCATCTTAAATGCCAAAAGCTCGGAGTCGAACAGCATTTCCTTACGATGAGCAGATTCGGGGAAGTCGAAGAAGCCCTGGCTAATGCACTGCCCTCCGCCCGGGTCATCGGTCTTGAGGACATGGTCGAAAAACTCCGGATCATAAAGGATCAGGCCGAAATCGACAAAATTTGCAAATCCATCCGCTTGACCGAAAAAGCCCTTCACACCGTCTGGAACGCTTTGGCCGTCGGCAGGACCGAAATAGAAATGGCCTGGCTGATCGAAAAAACGATCCGCGAATCCGGGGGCCAGGCGGTATCCTTTCCACCCATTGCCGCGGCGGGTCCCAATGGCGCTCTTCCCCATGCCGTGCCCACAAGCCGCAAAATCGCCCCCGGGGATATGGTGATCCTTGACCTGGGGTCAAAACTCGACGGCTACTGCTCCGATATGACCAGGACGTGGATAGCCACCGATCCCGACCCAAAATCGAAGGAAATCTACAAGCTTGTTCGAAACGCCCAACTCGCGGCACAGGACAGGATTCGCGCGGGAATCGATTCGGTTACGGTCGATTCGGCGGCGCGCAACCTCATCTCGGAAGCCGGGTACGGCGACTTTTTCGGCCACGGCCTGGGACACGGAGTCGGCTTGGCGGTCCACGAAAAACCGGGCTTGCGAAAGGTCAACCCGACCACGCTCGAAGAAAACATGATAGTCACTGTGGAACCGGGAATTTACCTGCCTGGATTTGGAGGCGTGAGGTTGGAGAACATGGTGCGTGTTACAGCGACCGGATGCGAAATCCTGACCATGGAAGAACTGTTCTACGACTTTTGAGCGCGCTCAGCACTGTTTCTCAAAGACACCGTTTCTCAGTGAGAAGATTATGCGGTTTGTCTTTTCTTCCATCTCGGGGATCGTTTCGACAAGAGCTTTAAGGGAAGTCAATATTTTTTTCGTCTGCTGTTTGTGCGGTATCTTCAGATCGGGATGGTCCAAAAACTTGATTATCCCTTCAAGCTCCGCCAGCTTGTCGACAGTGAATTCCATGTAGGCTAGCTTTTGCCACACTTCTTTGAGATCGTCCGGCAGATGGACCAGCCGCCGCGAAATCTCCCCGTTTGTGCCAAGCCACAGAGCATTTTTCAACCGCTCGAGAAGCGATGCTATCTCGGCACGACTCTCTTCCCACGCGTCGCTTTCGAGCAGCAACTCCTGCCACTTGGGCGCAATCCTATTGTCCACCCATTTTTCGCCAACCGCGGGCATCAGTGCCACACCGGAAAGCTCGGCCTGTTCGGCGATCAGCTTTTCGCACAACCCCGCAAGCCCGACGGGACGTTTTGCAACCGAACTGCTCGATTCGACCAACTCGCACAGCCTGTCCAGGATGGCGCCCTTGTTCTCGATCTCCGGGCAGGCCTGGGCAATTTCGGACTCCCACTGTTCCCTTAAGTAGCTGATCTCCGCATTTATCGCGGAGAAGACAAACCCAAGCTTGATAAGCGTATTTCTAAGCTCGTGCGCCAGGACGTTGCAACTCTGCAACCGCTGGCGGGACAGCTCCTGCCGCGCTTCCGAAAGAGTTCCCCGGATGTGGAGCGAAAGCAGTTGAGTGCCAAGGGTTCGCGACAGCTTCTTAATGACCTTGGTGGAATTGTCTCCCTTTTTTATGCAGCCCTTTTTGAAGTGAATCTTTATTACCGCGACCACCAGGTTTTCATTGTCTTTCCAGATCGGCTGCCCACGGTGGTCGACAGGAAACTCGAGGTCATCGGCGTGTTCCCCGAAAAGATAGCTCCTGTTTATGAGGACGGGCTCCATGTGATGGTGATCTTCGGCTTCGTCGGCAAGCTGTTTTCGAATGCTTCGGCTGTCCTGGTTTGGATCGTCGGAAGTCCAACTCTTGCCGTTTCCGACACACCAGGCCATCGCCTCGCGCAGGCGGCCCGGCTTGTCCTTATAATCCTCCCAGCATTTCCCGGGGTGGTCGTAGTCGGAAAACTCCTTGATACCCCAAAGGATTTCACCGTCTGTTTGGGCGCGCGCACCGGATGTGACGCGAATGGTACGCAACTCGGGCATCGGACCGATTCTGTAAATTGTTCCCTTGGTTGCGTTGCTCAAACACAGAAGAATTGTCTCAATCATGTCCTTGCAAGTTTGCTCAAGGACATCTTCGCCTATGATCATTTCGCCCCTCTTGGAACTTGCTTACCTAAACTTTTATCCCGAAACCCGCACTTTGGCAACAGCCATTTTTCGACCCGCACAGGACCCCCAACGGGTCTTTATCCCACAGGGCCGCCCGTGCTCGACAAGCGGTTTTCCGGATGGACACCCACCGGGCGAAGGCGTAAAATTCCACTCACTCTGTTTTAATCAAACGAGAAAGGCAAACCTATGAGATTTGGCCAAACGTGCTCATCCCTTCCAGCACGGTTATTCATGCTGTTTTTTGCCATGCTTTTTTTTCAAACGCCGGCCTGGGGTGCTCCGGAAAATCATTACGCTTCCAGGATGCTCTGGGCCTTCGGGGCCTTGCGCGCCTCCTCCAGCCATCGCAGAGCCGTGCCTGTAACCACCGGGATGGTTCTTCACTCGGGCGACCAACTCAAAATGATGATCCGGATAATGGACAAATGCTTTGTCTATCTGATCTACAAAGATTCGCAGGCAAATCTGACCATGCTCTTCCCCTACAGCCCCAAACAGTTCGATTCCGATTACCGCGTGGACCGCAATTACTACGTCCCTGAAGGAGAAGCTTGGTTTCAGCTCGATAAAATGACCGGCAGGGAGACCTTCTACCTCATCGCCTCAGACCAGCGCCTGGTGGATATAGAATACACCTACGGAAAGTATGTCTCCTGCAAAGGCAGAAAGGATAAGCGCGACATGGCCGCACAGATGCTCTCCGAACTCGACTCCATCACCCAAAAACACTTTGCCTCATCCGGGCGGGACAGTCGGCCCGCGGATCGGAAAAGTCTTGTACGGAGTTTTGAAAGGGCGGCCGGCGCGGACCCGACCGACATAACGGGGTTGGCAAGGCAGATTTCTTTTGACAACATCTATTCGCGAACTTTCGTGATCGACCACAAATAGCAGGGCGGCGAAAGATCGACTTGCCAAACGGAGCTTAACGCCGTCCTGCCTGCTCTTGGCTTTAGAGCAGCTTCCCGCCCATTTCCGCAACCTTCGAGCGCTCCCCCTTCATCAGGATCACGTGACCGGAGATGTCCTCGTTTTTTATCCTTTCCACAAGGTAGGTCAGTCCGTTGCTGCTGACATCGAGGTAAGGGTTGTCTATCTGCTCGGGGTCTCCGGTAAGCACTATTTTGGTGTCCTCCCCCACTCGGGTGATCAGCGTCTTGATCATATGGGGCGACAGATTCTGTGCTTCGTCGCAAATTATGAACTGCCGCGGTATGCTTCGCCCCCGAATATATGTCAGCGCCTCCAGGTCGAGCATTCCCTTGCGGTTAAGGTCCTGAAGCACATCGAGAGGCTCCGGACAATTTCTGAAAAGAAACTCAAGATTGTCGTAAATAGGCTGCATCCACGGCCGCAGTTTTTCTTCCTTCGTGCCGGGCAAGTAACCTATGTCGTCTCCCATCGGAATGACGGGACGAGTCACCAAAAGCCTGCTGTAGGCATTTTCTTCGAGAACCTTTTCAAGTCCCACTGCCAGAGCCAGCAGCGTTTTTCCCGTCCCGGCCCGACCGACCAGGGTCACAACTTTTATCTGGTCGTTTAGAAGAAGCTCGAAAGCAAATTTTTGTTCCTTGTTGAGCGGCCTGATTCCCCAGCAACTCTTCTCGCCATGGATCAGGGGCAGATAGGCCCCCTGAAAATACCGGGCAAGCGCCGACTGTGAAGGGTTATCGCTGGATTTTAAGAGCATGAACTGATTTGGCGAAGCGTTGTTCCCACGGTGATTCAGCCCGCCTTCTTTGAAAAAGATATCGAGCTCCTTCGCCGACACATATGTTTCGCCTACCCCAGAGTATAACTGCTCGTAATCCACCTTGTCGTTGTAGAAATCTTCGGCCCGAATCCCGAGCACATCGGCCTTGATCCTCAGATTGAGGTCCTTTGTGACCAAAGTGACCGGGTCACTGCCGGACAAGCTTAGATTATAAGCCACCGCGAGAATCCGGTTGTCATATTTCTCCCGGTCCAGACCCTGAGGAAAATCCACCAGGCCCGAGTGGTTAAGTTCGATGGTCAACCGCCCCCCCCCGGGCAGGTCAACTCCTTCGGAAAGCCTGTTGGTTTCCCGCATCGCGTCAAGTTGCCTTGAAACAACCCTGGCATTTCTGCCAATCTCGTCCTGCCGCTTTTTCTGGTTGTCTATTTCCTCGATTACGGCGAAAGGAATTACGACATTGTTTTCTTCGAACGCGAAGATGGCGTTCGGGTTATGGAGCAGGACATTGGTATCCATTACATAGGTTTTGCGCATCAGTTCTCTCCAGGACCTTGCCGGAAACGCCCACAACCTCACATGCGAAGCTGCGGGACGTATCAAACAGATGGGTATTGGGAACAACGGCAGTATGTAAACTTTTTTGAGGAGCAAATGGAAGGAGAATCAAACGAAGTCGATATGCGAAAGGCCGTTGTCGCAAAAACGTAACAATTCGGCTGGATGCTCACCTCTTAAGAACCGGTCGCGCCTCGATCGGCCACCGGACACTGACTGAAGTCCCCGCACCTTTGGCGGACTCCACCTGGAACGAACCGCCCGAAAGCTCCGCTCTTCTTTTCATGCTCATCAGTCCAAACCCGTCGGGGTTGCCCGCCGAAAACATCCCGCGAACAGTGTCGAACCCCCTGCCGTTATCGCCTATATCAAGGATTAGGCATTCATCTGTTCCCACCAGGGAAACCCTTATGAGGCTCGCGCCGCTGTGGGCCGCCACATTCTTGAAGGCGTCCTGGACTATCCTGAAAATCACCAGCTTCAAATCGGGGGCCACCTCATGTTCTTTAACCCCCAGTTCGGATTCCACGTCGATGTCCGGGTGGTCTTTTCGGAATTCTCTGCAAAACCAGCCAAGAGTAGCAAGAATTCCCAGATCCTCTAAAACCGTGGGCATAAGTTCGGTATACATGTTGCGGACGCGCTCGATACCATCCTGGATACTCGGGACAAGCTCTCTTAGGTCCTTGGCGCAACCATCTCCCGGGTCCATTCGCAGCAGAACGCTTTCGATGTTGAACTTGAATGCCGGCAGAAGTTGACCGAAATAGTCGTGCAATTCCGCGGCCACCATCCTGCGCTCACTTTCCTGCACTCTCAGAAGAGCCGAAGCCAGATGCCTCAACTGGGTTTCCGACTCGAGCAGCGCCTTTTTGGATTTCAACCGGTCTATCGAGTAGCGGATCGCCCTTTCCAGCAAAGGAGCACTCACCTGGTCTTTGACAAGATAGTCGGCCGCCCCGTTTTCCATGGCTCTTAGATCTACCAGGTAATCTCCCCGCCCGGTGAGAACAATTACGGGCGGCGCCGTCGCCGATTTTGCGACCCGGGCCAAAATCCCGAGGCCATTTTCCGACCCGAGGTAATAATCGAGCAGGCATACATCGTAGATGCCTCTTTCGATTTCTCCCAGGCCCTTCTCATATGTCCGCGCCCAGGTCAGCTCGTAGCGCGCAGACCCCACTTCCGCCAGAGTACGTTCTAGAAGGACAAAGTCGTCTTCGTCATCTTCTATGAGGAGCACTCTGATCAAACGACCTTGTTCCCGAACCGCCGCTTCTATTTTTTCCATTGCAAAAGCCCGGCTACTCCTCGCCGTTTCTTTTCAGATACATGCGGATCGCTTCAAACGAACCCTCGGGGGCCGCGATAAGGTGTTCCTCGATACGTTGCCCGCCCAGATAATCGCTCAAATCAAATTGCCTGCCGTCCATTCGGTGAATCTTGCCGCCCGCGGCCTCCAATATAATTTGGGCCGCCGCAAGGTCGCCATACGAAACGTTTGCCAGAAGCGCCCCCTCGGCCCGTCCCATGGCGACATAAATAACGTGTGCGGCCGTGGACCCGAGGTTTCTGATCTTGCCGGGAAAAGTCGACTGGTAGTGATTGTGGAACCGGGAATAAGTCAGCAGCACGCTTTCGTTGCTGATCCCACCGGTAGGCGGAGTCTTGATTTCCCTCTCGCCCCAATAGGCCTTCCGGCCCACGATGGCGTGGAAAAGGTCGCCGGTAACCGGCATGAAAGTGACTCCAAATACCGGCCAATAGTTTTCGAGAAGCGCAAGCGATATCCCCCAAATTGGAATTCCTGCCTGAAAATTGGCAACTCCGTCGAGAGGATCGTATATCCAGAGATATCTTTTATCGCCGTGGACGTAGTCTTCCACAGGCAGCGTGTCCCCAAAGATTCCGTGCCCGGGAAAAACCGAATTGAGCCGTTCTTTGAAAAAATCCGCCAGTTCAAGCTCGGCTGAAGTCACGAGCCCTTCATCGAACCTGACTGCCGCATTGCCCTTCCCATAGAGGCTCAAGGCTTTCTCGCCGGCGCCCGAAACTACATCCTTGGCAAAAACGAGCAGCTTTTCTACGGCCTGCTCATCATCGTGCAACATCATCTCTCGCCTCCTTGAAGCAATTGGCATATTCATCGGCGGTGGACATACAATCAACTGTTGACTCCTCTACCGGTTCATTAGCAGAATAATAAAAGTTTTGCTATTGCTTTAATATTCACCTCGGAGGGAGGCAAGGTCCATTGAATTCACCCGTGATTACCCTTCTTAGCGACTTCGGACTCCAGGACGAATATGTCGCGGTGATGAAAGGGGTCATCCTCGCGATCTGCCCCTCCGCAAGGCTCATAGACATAACGCATCTCATCGCCCCCCAGGACGTGAGATCGGCCGCTTTCGTCCTCTACGCCTCCTATAAATATTTTCCGCCCGGGACCATCCACCTGGCCGTGGTCGACCCGGGGGTGGGGACCGATCGAAGAGCGGTTGCCATCAGGGTCGGGGCCTCTTTTTTTGTGGGACCTGACAACGGCCTTTTTTCGCTTATTTTAAAAAAAGAAACCGGATGGGAGGCAAGGTGCCTGGAAAATGATCAATTCTGGCGAAACCCCGTCGGCAGCACGTTTCATGGCCGCGATATTTTCGCTCCGGCCGCCGCTCACCTGGCCGCGACCGTTCCTTTCCACTCGCTTGGAACCGTCTGCGGCCTGGTCTGCGCGCCCTGGGGTGAACCCAGGGTCGAAAGAATCTGGTTGCGGGGCGAGGTGATACACATAGACCGCTTTGGAAACGCGGTCACCAATGTGGCCGCCGAGGATTTGGAAAAAATGGCTTCTTTAAAAAAATGGGTGGTTTCGGCGGGTAAATCCACAGTTTCGATCCAAAGGACCTATGGGGTTGTCGCAGCCGGCGAAGCGCTCGCCCTGGCCGGGAGCACGGGTTTTATAGAAATAGCCCTGAACCGGGCAAGTGCTGCCTCGAAACTCAAACTGCACCCGGGAAACCCGGTCACATTCCGTCTTTCGGATCGAATCTTTGATAAAGGAAGAAGTAATAAGGTATAATCGCCTATCCGGTCCATCCGGTTTTCTTGAATTGACAGTTGCATTTCGCTTACTTCAAAGGAGAAATCACATGGCTACTCGCATAGCTCTAAACGGGTTTGGACGCATCGGACGCACGATTTTCAAGATTATCATGGACAGAAAGCTGCCGCTGGAAATCGTTGCCTTAAACGATCTGGCAAGCCCGTCCGAACTGGCTTACCTTCTCAAATACGACTCGGTTCACGGTGTCTGGCCTCACGATGTCCAGGGAACCGAAGATGAGTTGATAGTTGACGGCAAGCCGGTCAAATGCCTCAAAATCAAAGACCCGGGTCAAATGCCGTGGCGCGAAATGAAAATTGACGTGATTCTCGAAGGCACGGGCC
>CAWEZA010000113.1:0-8615 GCA_963813125.1 uncultured delta proteobacterium
TAAACGATTTCGTCTACAAGGCCTCCAGGCAGTCGATTGCGACCTACAATTTCTACAGCCTCGTATACGACCCGATGACCACCTGCGGGTGCTGCGAGTGCATCGCCGCGGTCCTTCCGATGTGCAACGGCATCATGTCGGTAAACCGCGACTACGCCGGCATGACCCCGAGCGGCATGAAGTTTACGACCCTTGCCGGCACCATCGGCGGTGGTCTGGTTACGCCGGGGTTTGTTGGCCACAGCAAGTACAACATCACGCAGCGCAAGTTCATCGTGGGCGACGGCGGCCTCCAGCGTCTCGTGTGGATACCCAAGATTTTGAAGGAAGAGTTGAGAGACAGGCTTATCAAGCGCGGTGAGGAAATCGGCATACCGAACTTCATCGACATGATCGCCACCGAGGAAGACGGCACCACCGAAGACGAGGTTTACGCGTTCCTGGAGAAGGTGGGACATCCCGCTTTGACCATGGAAAGCATTCTTGGCTGATCGACTGTCCGGGCGCGTCTCTTACGGGGCGCGCCCGGTCTCAATACGAGAAATCGAACCTTTAGCGGGAGAAGACGCACATGGGCCTTACCGGGATTCAAATCTTTAAATTGCTGCCCAAGACAAACTGTGGTGAGTGCGGGGTTCCTACCTGCCTGGCCTTTGCGATGAACCTTGCCTCGGGCAAGGCCGAACTTGACAGCTGTCCCTACGTGTCGACCGAGGCCAAGGATAAACTGGCTTCCGAATCGGCTCCTCCAATTCGGCCCCTCACCATAGGGACCGGTGAATATGCGGTAAAAGTCGGCGGTGAGACTGTTCTTTTCAGGCACGAGAAGACTTTTGTAAATCCTCCCGGCCTTGCAGTCATGGTTTCGACCGATGAAGACGCGGCCTCGGTTGCCGGAAAGATCGACCGGTTCAAAAAAGCTCAATATGACCGTGTTGGTCTTAAGCTTCGGGCCGAGATTTTCGCGATAAAAGACGTTGGCGGCAAAGCGGATGCCTTTTGCGCCCTGGCCAAGAAGGTCATAGACGAGGTCGGCGCCTCGATGATCTTCATGTCCGACTCGGTGGACGTCTTAACCGCGGCAACAGATAAGTTCAAGGACAAAAAGCCTCTGCTTTACGCGGCAACGGCAGCCAATGCCGAAGCGCTCGGAAATCTCGCCAAGGCCGCCGAATGCCCTCTCGCGATCAAGGGCGACGGCAGCATCGAGAGCGTGATCGCTCTTAGCGATAAACTCACCGGGATGGGCGTAAAGGACATCGTCATCGACACCGGCTCGCGAGAACTTAAAAAAGCTTTCGAAGAGCAGATTCTCATCCGGCGCTCTGCTTTGAAAGACAGGTTCCGCCCCTTAGGTTTTCCGACCATCATCATGGCAAACGAGATGGGCAACGGGATAATGGAAGAAGCCCTGGTGGCTGCCACGTTCATCGCAAAGTACGGCGCGGTGATGGTGATGAGCGATATTCAGCCCCACGTCGTTTTCCCGCTTCTTCTGGAACGGCTCAATATCTACACCGACCCGCAGCGGCCGATGACCGCCGAACAGGGAATCTACCCGATCAACAATCCCGACGAGAACTCCCCGGTTATGGTTACCTGCAACTTCTCGCTTACCTACTTCATCGTTTCGGGCGAGATCGAGGGGAGCAGGGTTCCGTCCTGGCTGCTCGTTCAGGACACAGAGGGGCTTTCGGTCATGACCGCATGGGCGGCCGGCAAGTTCTCGGGCGAATCGGTCGGCACCTTCATCAACAAGAGCGGGATCAAGGACAAGATCAAGCACAAGACGATCGTTATCCCCGGGTATGCGGCGGGCATAAGCGGCGAATTGGAAGAGGAACTCGGCGCGGGCTGGACCGTTTCGGTCGGTCCGAGGGAGGCAAGCCAGATTCCAAAATACCTCAAGAGTTTTAAGGCGTAGACGGGAGGCCAATGTAATGAAGCTGATAGGCGAAAACCTGAACATAATGAGCAAGAAATATGGCGCGGCGCTGAAGGGCAGAGATGCAAAGCCGCTTCAGGAACTGGCCATCGAGCAGGCCAAGGCAGGGATGGATTACGTTGACTTAAACATCGGCCCCGCCGGGAAAGACCGGCGTGGAATTGATGAGCTGGCTCGTTCCGGCCATCGAGGAAGTCGTCGATATCCCGCTCGCCCTCGACACCTCCAACGTCAAGGCCATAGAGGCCGGGTTGAAGGCGTGCAAGAAGAATCGGCCGCTCATCAATTCGATCATGGTAAGACCCGAGAGAATGGATGCGCTGCTGCCGCTTGCCGCAAAATATGACGCCGAGTTCGTAGGCCTTCTCTGGGGACCCGAAGGGATGCCCAGGGATGAAAACGAGCGCGGAGCCCTTTGCGCCGAGCTGGTGTTCAAGGCGACCGGTGAGTTCGGCATCAAGCCCGAGCGGATCTTTATCGATCCCATCCAGACGCCTGTAAACGTACAGCAGATCCAGATCATGAGCGTTTTGGAATTCATGAAGATGTTCGCCGATATCGCCCCCGGCTGCAGAAGCACTATAGGGCTGTCCAACGTGTCCAATGGTCCCCCGGACCACCTGCGCCCGATTCTTAACCAGGTCATGCTGATAATTCTCAAGCGGCATGGAATGTATTCGGCAATCGTGGACACCTACGACACGAAGCTCCATGAAATCGCCAGAGGCAAGCACCCCAACCTCGAAGCCCTCGTACACAAGGTCGAGGACGGAGAAGCCATCGACATGGCTCCTCTTACAGATGAAGAGCGCAATTTCGTAAAGTCGGCCAAAGTTATCATGGGCCAGACGCTCTACTCGGACTCGTGGCTTGAAATCTGATTTATTTTAGGCCCACCCGGTCCTTTGGGACCGGGTGGGCCTTATCTTTTCTTTCAAAAACGAACCGTTCCCGCTCCCCCTCAGTACCGGGCCGCCGAAACCTGCGGCCGGGCTCATCTCGATCTCCCGCATCAAAAGCCGTTAAGCAAAACATCAATGGAGGCCTGCCGTGAAAGCTATCCGTCTAAGCCGCTCGATAATTTCGGTTCCCGCCAACCGGGAGAAGATGGCCGCCAAGGCATTGGGCCTCGATGCCGACGTCATTATGCTCGATCTCGAGGATTCCGTGCCGGTCGATCAGAAAGAGGAGGCCCGCAAACTGGCCATTTCCTTTCTGCGTGGAGCCAGGCCGAAAGGAAAGGTCCTGTCGTACCGGATCAACGGAATGGATACTCCCTTTGCTTACCGTGACTTAATTGATATAGTCGAAGCCGCGGGTGAATTTATCGACACGATCGTAATCCCCAAGGTAAATGATGGTTCCGAAGTAAAAGCGGTGGATTATTTTCTGACCCAGATAGAGTTGCGGATGGGCCTTGAAAAACGAATCGGCCTCGAGCCTTCCATTGAGACCGCGTCCGGAATGATGAGGGTCGAAGAGATCGCCTTCAGTTCGCCAAGGGTCGAGGCGCTCGTCTTCGGGATTGCCGATTACAGCGCTTCTGTGACCATGCCGGGCGGCGGCATAAGCGGTCATGGCGAAAGAGTCGACCTCTATCCCGGCGACAGGTACCACTTCCCGCTGAGCCGGATGGTGATGGCGGCCAAGGCCGCCGGGCTTTCGGCCATAGATGCCCCTTATGGGGATTACAAAGACCCGGAAGGTCTTCGTCATTCAAGTTTAGCGAGCGCCGGTCTGGGCTACGATGGAAAATGGGTTATCCACCCTGACCAGATTGCAATTGTAAACGAGGTCTATTCTCCCCTGGAGGCTGACGTCCAACGCTCGGCGAGGATCCTGGAAGCATACGAGCAGGGGAGAGGCGCCGGGGTGGGGGCGATCGCCCTTGACGGAAAAATGGTCGATGGTGCGTCCATAAGGGTCGCCCAGGTTGTGAGAGCCAGGTGGGAGGCAATCGCAAAAAAAAGCGAAAAGAGCTGATGCGCTCGTTACAACCCGTGACGGCATGGTTCGGTATTGAGCCGGAAAGGCAAAGATGAGCAAAGCCGGGTCCGCAGAAAGTCGCCAGGAAGGCCTGGCCGGGCATCTCGAACTCCAGATACTCTACGATATCTTTTCCGCCCTATCCAGTTCACCACATCTTCAGGACGTTTTAAAACGAGCGCTCGCAAATATTCTTGCCACACTCAGGTGCAAGATGGGGGCTCTTTACCTCGTAAAGGAAGCCTCGGGCGACAACTGGCTGCTGGAGCTGTCCGCGCACCACGGGTTTGCCCCAAGGCTTCTAAACACTGTCCAGTACCTCAAAATACCCTCGGAGATGATGGACAAGTACTGGCAGATGGTCCCCGTTCGATGGTTTCCGATATCGAAGCTCTATTTCGACGCCCTTCGTGAGCGCATGAAGGAAAAGGGTGTCGAGGAAATCATGTGCATCCCTCTTATGTCGCACAGCAATGTTGTCGGGTTGCTCTATGTGACAAATGACGGGGCATACAAGCTGGGTCCCGGGCAGAGCGAGCTTTTCAGCGCCATCGGAAACCAGTTGGGGGTCTCGATCCAGAATGCAAAGCTTTTCGACTCCATAGAACGTGCGAAAAGGGAGTTGGAAATCAGCTTCGACGCCATCAGGCACGCCATCTTCCTGGTTGACAGGAGGATGCGGATTTACAGGGTGAACCGAACGAGCGAGGTGGTCTACGGGCCGGACCTCGTCGGGCAGAAATACCCGCCGATAATTTACGGCACCGAAGAGCCTCATGATCAATGTCCCATCCGGGAGTGCCTGGGCAAGGCCCAGCCGGTTCGAACAGAGGGTCCTCACCCGCGTTGGGGGGGCTACTATCACTATTATGCATTTCCGGTCTTTAACGTGTCTTCCGGGGAACTCGAACGGGTCGTCTACTATGAAAAGGACGCGACGCAGACAAGAATCCTCGAGCAGCGACTCCAGCAGTCAGAGCGGCTCAAGGCGCTGGGGACGCTTGCGGCCGGTATCGCCCATGAAATCCGCAACCCCCTGGCCACCGTAAATTTCAACACGCAGATGCTGAGGCGCGAGCTGGAACTAAAACCCCCCCAGGAGGAGATGTTCCAGGACGTCTTCGAGCAGATACGCAGGATGGACCGCATTATTCAGCAGGTTTTGCAGTTCGCGCGGCCAAGCGACCCGCAGTTCCTTCCCGCCGAACTAAACGAAGCGGTGCGGCGCTGCGTGGACATGTCGAAAATGTATCTGAGGAAGGCCAACGTGGAGCTTTCGGTCGAGCTGCAGGCGGAGCTTTCTGAAATCGTGATGGATTTCAACCAGATCTGCCAGGTGTTGATGAACCTTATAATCAATTCGATCGAGTCGATGCCCGGAGGCGGAAAACTTAGGGTCAGCACCTTTGCAAACGCCGATCAGGGGCAGGTCTTCGAAATTCACGATTCCGGTACAGGCGTTCTGGAGGAAGACAAGGCCCGCATATTCGATCCTTTCTTTACCAGAAAGCCCGACGGCACGGGGATGGGACTAAGTATATCCAGGCAGATAGCCGAAAAACACGGCGCCCTGATGGAACTCGATTCCGCGCCGGGGGAGGGGACCACTTTCCGGTTGATTTTTCCCCGCGGCAACGATCAACTGGCATGCCGAAATTCGAAGTAAATCGACAACAGGGTGCAAACTCGTCGAGGTTTACGGCCAAGGTGGGATTGCGTTTGCTTTTCGGGGCCGCTCCGGCTTCACAGCAGTTGGAATCGCGGCTCAGCGGCGACGCTCACTCTGAACATCTCCTTTAATTGAGCTTTTATTTCAGGGCGGCGTCCTTCGAACCTTATCCCACAACGCCTCGTTTGAGGATTGTTCCACGATTTCCCGGGTACTTCCAAATCGTACATCACCGTGGATTCTATCCGATTCATTCCGGGCGAATCCGGGCCAAATATGCTGATGCTGACAGGCCCCGTATCGAGTTGACTGGTGGCAAGATACTGAACAGACGCACCGCAGAGGCTGGCATCCAACACTCTGCCGACGATTACCGCTCCGTCAGGATTTACAAATGCAGCAAAAAAATCTTCGCGGATCTGGAATCGTTTGTGCTTTCTCCGCTCTGTGCGCACAATAAAACTCCCCCCCTTAGACATCAACATGGCCGAATTCAGGCTTTCGGCTTCGTGTTAAATGAGCCCGGATCAGTCAGTAAGGATGCAATTTGAGTGCCCCTTGACTGGAGTAGTGATAAGTGCATGATACAAAAGAATAAAGTAAGAGCAGAGATAGCACCGTTTAGTATTGAAAGTGTAATGAAAACCTACACCAAAAGTCAGGAAAAATGCTACCACGCTAAGTGGGTGGCGGTTTCAGGCTCATAACAAGTTTGTAAAAAATTCCGACGTATTTGTGCTCAATCCGGCTAAAGGCCATGATATCGTTTGTACCAGTCAATGAAATGGGATACGCCCGTGGCAATGGGCGTTTTCGGGTGAAAGTCGAAATCCCGGGCAGTATCTTCAATGTCGGCAAAAGTCGCCCGGACATCTCCCGGCTGCATGGGGAGGAACTCCTTTACGGCTTGGATTCCCAGGCAGTCTTCTATCGCCGCTACAAATTCGAGCAGCGGGACCGGTTTGTTATTTCCGATATTATAGAGCTTAAACGGAGCGTAGCTCGATCCCGGGTCAGGGGCGAGCCGACTCCATTGCGGGTTTGGCTCGGGGGGCCGGGCGATAATCCTCATGACCGCCGCGACCACGTCGTCTATATAGGTAAAGTCACGGACCATACGGCCGTTGTTGAAAATCCGGATCGGCTCCCCGGTAAGTATCGCGCGGGTGAAAAGAAAGGGGGCCATGTCCGGGCGTCCCCAGGGGCCGTAGACGGTAAAAAAGCGCAGGCCCGTGCAGGGGATTGCGTAGAGATGAGCATAAGCGTGGGCCATCAGTTCGTTGGATTTCTTTGTGGCCGCATACAGGGAGACCGGGTGGTCCACGTTGTCGTGAATCGAGAAAGGTGTCTTTTCGTTCCCACCATAGACCGAGCTCGACGAGGCGTAGACGAGGTGTTTTACTTCGGTTTGCCTGCAGCCTTCGAGCACATTTAAAAACCCGTCGATATTGCTTTTAATATAAGCTCTGGGATTTACAAGTGAATATCTCACGCCGGCCTGGGCTGCCATGTGCACTACGAGGTCGAATGAATACTTCTTGAAGATATCCTCAATTGAGGAGTTGTCCGAGAGGTCGAGCCTGTGAAAGCTAAAGCCCGGAAATTTGGCGAGAATAGAGAGCCTTTCCTGCTTTAGCCGCACGTCGTAATAGTCGTTGATGTTGTCTAGACCGGCCACATTCCATCCCGCCTGAAGCATGCTCAAGGATATGTGAAAACCGATAAAACCTGCGGCCCCCGTCACCAAGGCGGGCTTTTGGAGATCCATTGTGATTTTCCCTTCGGGTTTGTCTTCTGCGCGGCTATGGAAAAAAATGTCCGAGCGTAACGGTAAGTTTGCCTTGATTTGACCAAAATTGCAATGATTTCCAGGCGGTTGGACCGGCGACCGACTGGCCCCCCGGAGATTACGCCGCTCGATTGTATTACCAAACCGAAATGTAACCCGGTTTATGAGTTGGGATTTACCCTCCTGGAAGCCTGGTCCCCAAAGCCCGTACCTCAGTTAAAAGATTACCTCATGCGCCTTGGCGAGAGATAGACGAGCAGGTGGTCAACCTGGCATCTCTTTTGCTCTTGACTATCGGGCAAGGAAATTTGGCACCAACCATAAAGGGCAAACTGCGTGAAAGCGCAGGACGCAAAGTTACTGGCCTAAGTTCCGGAAAGTCGGGATACGGTCGCAGGGCTGCTGGGCGGATACAGCACCTCCTCGGGAAGCTGGATTTGCCAAGCGATTTTCGAGGAGGTTACAATGAAAAGACACCTGGGATACCTGGCAACAATCCTGATTTGTTCGCTTGCAGTGCTTATGAGTTCTTCTCCCTGCGCCCATGCCGCCCAAGCCGTGCTGGCGTGGAACGCTTCAAGCGACTCTTCCGTAACTGGATACAACGTCTATTTCGGCACTCAAAGCGGAGACTACCAAACGCCGATCAACGCTGGAAACGGCGCGACCTACACTGTAACCGGCCTTTCGGCTTCACAGACCTGCTACTTTGCCGTCACTGCATATTCCAGCAGTGCGGAGAGCCCCTATTCGCAGGAGCTGGCATGTGATTTCATAACGGCGCAAACGGCTTCGAACGGACAGATTACGCCGTCGGGGGTGAGCGCTGTAGTGGCCGGAGGCTCGCAGACCTACTCGATAGTTCCAAGCTCGGGCTACCAGTTAGCCACCCTGGTGATAGACGGCCAGCAGGTCAGTCCGGCGTCGACTTACACGTTTTCCAATGTGAGCGGCTGCCACACCATAGCGGCCACCTTCGCCGCCACGGCCGGCAGCACCACCACCACCACCTCCACCACCTCCTCCTCCGTGAGTTACACAATATCTGCGACTTACCAGGGCAGTGGATCGATTTCCCCTTCGGGGGCAGTAAGCGTCCTTTCCGGAGCGAGCGCTCAATTTACGGTAACCGCCAACTCGGGCTACCAGGTCTCAAGCGTCATGGTAGACGGTAAATCGGTTGGTGCGGTTACCAGCTACACTTTCTCCGGTGTTACCGCCAATCC
>CAWEZA010000114.1:0-21942 GCA_963813125.1 uncultured delta proteobacterium
ACCGCCAGGACGCCCAGTGTCAATGCGGCCAACCCGGTGAGCGCCTGGAGTCCCGAAAATACCTTGGCCTTCTCCCTGGCAACCTTGAGGGGGATTCCCCGCAAACCGGCGTGTTCGCCTTCCAATCCCCCCTGATTCGAAGACAAGGGCGGCCCCAAGGGCGATCGCGGCGATTGACGCCGGCACCCGGGGAAAAATGTGGCTCAGTCCTATGATTGCAAGGGCTAACGCCGCAAGACCGACTATCGTCTCTGTCAGGGGACTGCCAATTTCGATTCTCGAAAGCCCGATCTTGAACGCGACGTGGCATGAAAGATATTTTGCCGATTGCATAGCAATACTCTGTGTATGAGCGGATTTTAAGTCAATCCCGTGTTTGGCGGCGAAGTCCATGGACCAAAAGTGTCTTTCTGATTGCCTTTTCCTGATTTTGGTGTAAAGAAGTTTACACTTTTGCATCGGGGGTATGGGACTGTTTTGTTAGGGATTTAGTATTCTGGGCGCTTTGCGGGGTTGGGTCCAGCCAGGGAGATTGTTTACTCGTGAGAATATTGTACGCGGTTGCGCTGTTTGCCTTATGCATGTTTCCAGCCTGTACGCAGGCGGTGGAATTGACCTCGCTTGAGCCGCTCATATCGCGGTCAACGCGCCTCATGGTCTTCTCACCCCACCCTGACGACGAAACCCTCGGGGCCGGAGGTCTGATCCAGCGTGTCCTGGAAGCCGGCGGGCAGGTGAAGGTCGTTTTCATGACCAACGGGGACGGGTATCCGGAGGGCGTGGAATTGACCGATCACACCTCTCACCCCACCGCATGGGACTTCAACAGGTACGGGGAACTTCGTCGCACTGAGGCCATGAGCGCCCTCACTACCCTTGGAATGAAGGCGCGGGATGCGATCTTCCTTGGTTTTCCCGACGGCGGGTTGCCTTCTCTTCGCTCCAAGTGCTGCGGGCACGTTGATCCCTATAGGTCTCCATTCACCAGGAAATCCCGCCCGCCATACTTCGAGATGATTGTTCCTCGTGCGGATTACTGCGCTAAGGACCTGAACGACGAAATCGAACGGGTGATCGTTCGTTTCAGACCGACTCTGGTGGCGACAACCGGACCGGAAGACAAGCATCCGGACCACGCCTCCACCTACTATTTTCTCGAAAAGGCGCTGGACGGGTTGACGATCAGGTATCCACGTCTTACGCCGGAGGTTATCACCTTTGTGATCCATTATAACGGGTGGCCGGTTAATCAGGAGGCGCGTTCCGGGGCTCGCCTCGACCCTCCGGACGGCTTTCCGGTGAACGGAAGAAAATGGATTTCGTTTGGTCTTACACCCGGGAAGTTTCTGTCAAACGCCAGGCCATACTCAAATACCGTTCGCAGATGATTATGTTGAGCCGTTTCCTTTTATGCTTTGACAAGGCCGACGAGCTTTTCATCCAGGACGCCCGTCCTGCCGCCGGAGCCCGCCGTATTCAGGTGAGCTGCGCTGAAGGGAACGTGAGTCCCTCAACCGCTATTCCGGCTCTTGATTTATTTTCCGTCCGGTGGTATTAAATCGGCTTCAACATTTCTGGTGGGTGTAGCTCAATTGGTTAGAGCACTGGGTTGTGGCCCCAGAGGTCGTCGGTTCGAGCCCGATCACTCACCCTCTAAGGGAAAAAAGGTGAAAAGCCGATCTGCGGAAATTGCAGGTCGGCTTTTCCATTCCGTTTTGCCCTCTTGTTCAAGGGTTAGGTCAAGATTTCTGCCTTTGTCTTGTAATGATGCTGTGCCCGTGCTATCCCGGCGACCAGGACTCGTGGACTCGCTGAACCTCATGATTGGTCAGTACGGTCCCGTTGCGGGGAGAATCCACGATGGTGTGGTCATGGCTCCATCCAAAGTACCAGGGGTCTGAATTGTCCGAGGGATAGCGGATGGGATGGACCGGTCTTTGACGCCCGAGTTTCTCTCGTCTCGCGCGTTCTTCACTTTCCAGCGACTCTCCAAGGCCTTTGAGATTTAGACCCGCATCCGGGGCAACGCTTATGACGAAACGGTTTTTGCCTTCTTCGGCCTCCGACCAGTCGACCGCCAGGAACGCATATCCGCCCCCGCCTTCCGCTGTCCGATCGTTCCTGGCCCAGAACTTAAAGAGCAGACTCAGCGGGTGGTCCAGCCACAACCCCTCCACCGGCCCGGCACGCCCGTTTACTCTGGCACTGTACGTATGGCCGCGCAGTTCCCGGTCCTCTTCGTACAGACTCCAGTCATTGCTTACCATTCGTCTTTCTTCCTCAAACCAGCCGCCCCCAAACCGGAATATATCGGCGAAATCCGCTTTAAGCCTGCTTCTTTCCATCAGGTAGAAAGCGCAGTCGATAACTCTCAAGCCGGCTTCAAGCCTGATTGAATCGGTTATCCCGGCCCCAAATTGGTCTTCCACCAGTTTTTGATGCGCAATAAAGACCCCGTAGAGGGAATCAGCCACCGTTTCGGGTTGAGGTATGATTCCCCGGTCGATCTTGCTTACATAATCGGCCAGCAGCTTGATGATATCCTGCCTTGGGTCCCCGTCCAGCAACTCGCAGGCCGCATAAAAGGTGGCGACGCAGTCCAGGTCGGGTTGCTCGTGGAGGCGAAATTCAATTTGTGAAGAGGATATCCCCTGCAAATGCCCCAAAAGAAGTTGCGGCTTTCGAAACAGCAGTTCGCATGCGCTTCCCGCTTCACTACCTCCGGGATGGTGATGGTCGATGGTTCCCGATTCCGCGGAGTTTCCGGTGTCGATATAGACGACTCCTTTTTGCCGGCGGGCCATGTAACCCATCGGCATGAAATCGACCCAGTAGTTCAAAAGCGGCTTGACGCTGTAGAGGGTCGGGATGTTCGAGATGTTTTTCATCGAACGCTGGCCCGCCTCGCGGAGGGAAAAATTGACTTTTAGAGGGGTCCTCCAGACCTCGGGTTCCCGGTCTGCGAAGAAGGCCATGGAAACGAGGACCGGGCCCGGCGCTTCCTTGGTTGCCTGTTCGATGCGCGCCGCGACGTTCACCGTGTCTCCCAACACGCCCAGGTGGCATCGGCTGAGTCCCCCCAGGTAGCCGGTGGCCGCGGGGCCTTTGTTAATCCCCACGCCGATGCGAAGCTCCGGCATGCCCGCCGGGAGGTTTAAGGAATTGAGGATGCGTATGCGCTCGATTGCGCGAACCGTGCCCGACAGTATGTCAAGAGGGTCGGAACGGTTCTGTTCGCCTGTGTTGAAGACGACCATGACCGAATCGCCTACAAATTCGTGTATTGTTCCGCCGGCGCTTTCGAGTTCTTCGTGGATGATTTTGTACAACGGGCTCAGAATTTCAAAGAGGGATTGCGGAGGATACGCCTGGGAAAACCGGGAAAAGCCCCTCACGTCCATCATCCAGATAACGGCGTCCGGCAGGATTCTGAAACCCGGCAGTGAGGAAGGCGCACGGGTGGAAAATTCCAGCGCGTGTGTTCCCAGGATCCTGGCCATATCGAAGTGCAGGTAGGCGTCGGTGTCCGTTTCCTTGAGGACCTCCGCGGCATCGCTAAAGCGCCCCGCGAGTTCCCAGTTCGCGAAAACGCGCGCCAGGTCGGTGAGTTGCGGCGTGGACAGCTTTCTTAGACCGCTCTTGCGGTCAAACCTTCTGGTCAGGTTGCACAGAAGTTTGAAATCGGCCGAACGCGTGTCGTCGTGCGTGGGGCCGAGGTCGCGCCAGTCAAGGCCCGGGAGCAATGGAAGCGATTCATGGAAATCTTCGAATTGAGCTTCTTTCCCATCGCCAAGCATCTGAGTCCATGTTTCGAGGAACCGAACAGCCTCCTGATTTTCTTGCGAAACCGCCCGTGTCAGCTCTTTGATGTTTTCCAGGCACCAGGGGGCGTCCGCGAGCAGGAGGCGAAGAATCTGCATGGCCGCTTTGGCGTTGAATGCCTGTTCGTCCAGCGAGAAATCCTTTGCGGTCGCGAGCCATTCCTCCCCGTACCTCAACGCCAGAAGGATGTTTCTGTTCACAATCGCCGCGCTCATGAGCGCCCGGTACCCTAAACATTTATCCAGGGGAGCAATCGGTATGCCGCGCATTGGCGACAAACCCGCCAGCACGTTCTTTGTCCCGATTTCGGTTTTCCCGAGCCCGGTCTGGCTGATTCCCCTGTAGAGGTCGGGCAGAGGGGAATCCTCCGCGCGGCCGAGTTCGAGGTCGCGGATTTTGTAAGACAGCTTCAGGACAAGGCGCAGGGAACCATCGTCGCCAAGCCGTATGAGCAGGCTGCAGATCGTGGCGAGAACGGTCGTCGGGTCTTCGTGCCTTTGCAGTTCGGCGACCGTTAGCCCCGCCACCATTTCGGGACCCATGCCTCCGCTGGAGCTGATCAGTTCGACCTCCCGCGGGCCGAGTTTTCGGGCGGCGGCGAAAAGATCGCCTGATAGTGCGCGAACATGTTTTTCTATCAGCTCGACTGTCGTCAAACCATCTACTCCCTTGTTTACCGAGAGATGTAAGAAATAGAAGATTGCTCCAACCGTGCGTGATTTTTCAGAACGCTTCGCACCTCAAAGGGCAGCAGACCGGGGAAGGCGCCCAGGAGCACGGAGCATATGGCCGACATTACCGGCGCAGCAAAGCTCGTGCCGTTGCCCAAGGTATAGCCCCCGCCCTTGGCGGGGACGGTCACGGCCTCGCCGCAAGCTACGAACTCGATTATCTCGCCGGGTTGAAATCTAAAACCGCGCGGATTATCGAATTTATCCGAATTGACGCTGATCGAAGTCGCGAATTCGGCGGGCAGCCCGAGATCGGGGCGAGGCATGTTGCGGGCGGCGCTCACCAACACCTGGCCCTGATGCCAGGCGGCCTCACATAGCGGCCGGGCGGCGTCGGCAAAGCGCCTCGACATCGCCAGGCTCATGTTGATCACCTTCCATTTTCTACGCACAGCCATGTCTAGCGCATGGATGAAACAGGCTGCCGACCCCTCGCCGCGGGTGTCGAGAATGCGGATATCGATGATGCGTGCATTGGGCGCAATCTTGGCGATGATGCCTGCCACCGCGGTGCCGTGGCCAAAGACGTCATTGTCGGATGCAACCGGGACTTCGCGCAATTGAGGTTCGCCGGCCACGTCCTCGACCGCAAAGCTCGCCGCCAGGCGGCCGGAAAGGTCGGGATGCGTACCGTCGATGCCGCTGTCCAGAACGGCGATGTCGACCGGAGCCAGAGACCGTGACCACCATTGATCGATCGGCGTGGTCAGCGCTTCGACGAGGGAGTTCGTTCGCATGGGCCGCCTAGTCCCGGATCGCGGCTTCGCAATTCGTAACGATAGCCGCGATGTTTGGCAGCGCCTTTGGATGTCGGGACGCGATCCGGCTGAGTGCCCGGTCGATCTCGCTAAGCGCCTCGTTGTGTCTCGGGTCGACAGCTGTTGTCTGAATCGCCGTGCGGCCTTCCATCCCCGAGATGCGCTGGTGCTGTTCGATGAGCACGGCGGCGATGGTCGCAAGCCGGCCGTAGAGCTTGGCTTCTTCGCCGCCGAAGCGCCGGCCGTGCTTGAAGGTAACCGCGGTAAGAATGCCGATGGTGTCCGAACCGCTGATCAATGGCGCTGCAATGACCGCCTCCGGCCCCTCCGTTTCACGCTCGGTCTGCTCAATGTCCCGGAAGGTGGGGGCGCCTATCTGGACTTCCTGGGTCGCCGCCGCCAGTTGGACTACCCCTTTGCCGACCGGAACCCGTTGACCCGGGAGTTCGCGCTCGTGATCGGGGTCCCCGACCGTCATTGTGAAATATAGATCGCCTGTGTCGGGATCGCGCAAAAGAAGTGAACCCTCATCGGCGTCGATTGCCTCAACGGCGGTTGTCAGCAGCAACCGCAGCTGGGCGGTATCTTCAGGCTGCATGCCGAAATGTTCGAGTAGCGAACGATCTCTTCTAATCATGAACTCATCCTCTGGAGACTGCCGGCCGTAACGTTGCCGTTCCGGCACAAAAAGATTCGGGCGTTACCCGGGCGGAGGCGCATCGGGATGATGTCCCACACCAGACCCGACATCGAACCGCTGTCCAACCAGCGTGATAGAGGACGTACGGATGTCTGAGTCTGTGTAATCGCTCCTCGCCGGCATGGGATAGGACGTCGTGCTGACCGTTATATCCCCCGCAAGGCGGCGCACCGCCAAAAGCAGATCGCGAAACGGCCCCGGCTGTTCGGCCAATAGACGCGGATTCCCGGTCTCGACAAAACGGCCCCCCGATAGTACGCAAACCTTATCCGCGACGCCAAGAATGAAATCGAGATTGTGCTCGATCACTATGCTGGTGATGCCCGCGCCGGCTCGCTTGATCGCATCTGCGACGAGTTCGAGCGAATGAGGATCGATGCCCGCGGTTGGTTCGTCGAACAAAAGGATCGACGGCCTGGTCAAAAGTCCACGCGCTATCGCCAGCCGGCGGCGCTCGCCGCCGGAAAATCCATTTTGCCCCCCACCGTCCCGGGTCATGAACTGATCCAGCGGCGCCGCGGGATTTTTGGCCCTCAGTAAGTCCCAGATGCCAACCTTGCGACAGACCGCCTCAATTTGCGCATCGCTTGCCTCCATCGAGACCAGTTGGAAATTCGCCCGCACCGTGTCAGTGAGGAAAGGCGGCGATTGATGGACGATGCCGATGTGGCGGCGCACTTCGTCGTACCGGATGGAATTCAGCTCGATACCCGACACGGTAACGCTCCCGCCGGTCGGCTCCCGCAGTCGCGTCAGCAATTGGAAAATCGTGCTCTTGCCGCTGCCGCTGGCGCCGGCGATGGCCGTGACCACCCCCGGGGTGAACTCGTAATCGATGGAGTCGAGCACCAACCGTTTTGAGGGCCCATAGCCGAAGCTGACCTTATGAAACTCAATGTCATTCGTATCCCCTGGCCAACCGGCAGCCCGCGGCGCCTCGTACGGCGGCGCCATATCGAGGACCTCTCCCACGCTTGCGATCATCGGCCACTGCTGGTTGACGCCGGTGAAAATGTTGATGATCGACAGAATCAACCCGACCGTTTCGGGAACCAGCCCCTGAATCAGCACGATTGCCTGGAGAGACCCGCCGAGAGAAGAGCCGGAAACGCCGCCGGCCCGAACTATCGAAATCACTGCATAAACCAGGAACAGCGCCTGTAACAGGTACGGCAGGGCGCCCTTGAAACTGTCTGCCGCCTCGCCGGCCACTGCGGTCCGAAACCGCGCCATGGCCAGTGCCTGAAGCCGTTCCCGCATGCGCGCCGAGCGCTGGTCCACGCCGCCAAGCTCTTGAATGGCGAGCGGCTGAGACAAGGAATTGAGCAACTCGGTCGAAACGTTCTTTTGTGCCGACACCACGGATTCATTCGCCTGGCGAACGGGTTGGGACAGTTGCCAGGCAAGCACCGGAAGTCCGAGCAGCATGATGGCCGCGACCACAGCGACCCAAAGGGGCGTGCGCGGCAATTGCGCCAGACCCTGTAAAATCAGCGCGAACGAGGCGGCCACGCTAATTCCCAGGACAAACGGCGATTTCACGGCAAGCGCCAGGGATTGCTGCACCACAGGCGCCAGATTGATGATCTGAACATTGCCGCCCGTATCATTGCCTTCCCGATCGTGCCATAGGGTTCCAATCCCCAGCAGTTTGTCATGCAATGTCGACTGCAGCGAGGCCATCATGCGGCTGTTGGCCAGCGCGTCGATCGCCCGAAAGGCGAATTGGATCAGAGTCATTAGAGCGATAACGCCGACCAGCAAAACGGCCGCTTGCATCAGCCCCTCCGGCACCATCGCGTTCAGCCAGTTTGCCGCCGGCGCGCCGCCGGGCGACCCCTGGCTCGCGAGGCGGCCAACCACCGAAGCGATCAATGCGGTCTCATATTGGCGGCCCAGATTGACCGCAAGCTCGCCGAGCGAGGCTGCCATGAAGATCGCAAAGACGGGACGAACCACAATCCAGGCCCAGCGCAAGAGCGTTACGTTCCACCGGTACAACGCGATCGCCGCAGAGATGATAGGCCTTGTCCGGAGATCGGGGCGGATCGCGGCAGGACACTGGTTAGAGCCGGGCATGCGCATCTTGCACTTTCATCGTCTCCGCCCGACGCCGTCGCCGGGCTGGATTTCGAACGAGGCCGTCCCCTGCCTCATTCCCCAAAGGGGTGTCCGACCGGAGTCGCAGCCACAACCACGGGCGACCCCGGCGCTATCTTCGCCTCATGGGGCCTTGCCGGCCCCGTTCAGGCGCTAGCAATTGAATATATGCTCTGTCCATACACATCCAGTCCCGTCCCGGAGCGTATTGTACCCGCAGTGGAGGCCGGAAAAGTGCCACTTTTCGCCGTTACACGGGCTCGTGATCCAGCCGTAATATGACTGGGCGGACACCTCGGCGCTCTCCTCCCTGGCGCCGAGCGGAATCTTCGACAGGTCCAGCTTTTCGACTATCGATTTGTCGAAAACTATACCCTTGCCGTCTCCCCTGACTTCTTGCTTTTCCATAATATCTATTCTCCTTTAGAGGCGCATCCTGAGCGTGCGCCTCAGAAGTTATTGTTTAAACTTGTATTCGCCATATTTTCTATCCTGGCATTATTTAAGATGAATATAACTTTCTCCCGAGTCAAGCGGTCGCGGCGGGGACTGCGTCAACATACGTGATTCTTGGGTAAAAAGTCCCTGGATCAGCCTTTGTGCCGGTTTAACGCGATTTTGTTTGCTACTTGGGAAAAATAGCACTGTGAATCCCGCCTCAAGAGTCCCTTTGGTTCTTGAAATGGAAATCCTGCTTATTAGCTTGTAATTGTGGGATTTGGCGACCGTTTACACGGTTGGCCGATTTGGTGAAGCAGTCTTGAAACTGTGCCGATGCTTTTCAGCGACTGTTTGAAATATGAAAGCAAATGCGATGGTAGATGCTTCGAATTCGGAACGCGAACAATTACGGACCTATTACGATAAACTCCAGGGAAGAGCGACCGAGTTGGAAGACGAGTTGAGCCGGTTGCTCAACAACATGGAAGAAGTTGCTGCTCTTACCTATGCAAGGCGGGCGCTGGAAGTAATTGTCACGGAAATCTGCCAAAACGAGCTCAAGCGCAGCCGGGGCTCTGAACCTATGGATGGCATTCTGGATCGTTTCGCCAGGGAAAAGATCAGTCCCGGAATATATTATCGTTTCCATGAGGAACTTGAACCGGCTGGGGACATTCGGGGCCCATCCCAAACCATTTTCCAGCCAACAGGTTAGAGAAGCTTTCATTGCCCTCACCACTACCGTTGATTGGTACATAGTGGAATACAGGAAGCTTTCTGCCTTGCCTCGGGACGAGCCCCGGAAGAAACCCGAACCTCCCCCACACTCCGGCCCCGTGCCGCGCCCTTCTCGGTACAAATATATTCTCGGCGGGATTCCCCTTGTGGTTTTGGTTATTGCCGCCGGTTTGTACTTTTTGCTGCACCATCCGCATCGCAAAGTGGTGGTCGGTCCTGTCGGAGGCTCATCTCATCTCAAAACAGCAGCCTCAAACCCCTCTCGTGTACAGCCCGGGGCACAACCTGAAACACCGAAGTCGACGCCGATACCCAAGCCCACACCGCCCCAGATACCGACACCTGCGCCGATGACAGCGATGCGGATACCGACACCGGCTCCTGCCGCCGCACCGGCCCCGGGCAACTCCACGAGCGTTTATCTCTATGGCATGGTGTGCCTGAAAAATCTTACGGGTGTGCCCATTCACTACTTCTTCAGATGGGGAGATTCAGCCCAATGGGAAGCGCGTGACATAGAAGCCGGTGGTTCGCATTGGCATTCCTGGAAGTACGATCCAGGGTCCACGGTGTCGCCCGACCTCCACGTTAAATTCGACGTCACTCTTAACGGCGGAGACATGAAAGATTTCGTCCTGGCTCGATATGCCGCCACCGCTCGGCAATGCGGTCTGGGGAAAACCTATGATTTTGTATCGGTCGGCGACAAGATGGACCTGAAAGCGGAACAATAGCGTCACACCCGGGTTGTTCTACTCATAAAAAAGCAGGCGGCACGCCTTATGTCGCATGCCGCCCGTTCTCCGTTTTTTGTGGAGTTCTCACCTCATCTCTCGAAGTCGAGGGCTGAGGCTGTATTCCGGTTTTCCCTGACCGCTATAGAGACGACCTCGGATTGAATTCGCTTTGCGCGCAGTCCCCCTTGAAGTATTGGCAGACCCTTTGCCGCGTGGCACCGCTTGTCAAATCCCTTTTGTTTGAGAAACCCGGAGCGCTGTCAAGCCGACTCTGCGCAAGGGACAGGATGACCGGTCTCGATCTGTCGACCTGGGCCATGTTTGTCCAGTGGGATGTGAAAGTCTTCCATGGAACAGGAATGTATTTACCCGATGTCCGCAGCAAGCCGGATCGCGAGAGTATCACGAATTCCGCCCGACCGTCAGGTCCCACCACGACGTCCGAGACCTCTCCGATAGTCTTGCCCTGTTCGTCCCTTACGGATTTGTTCATAAGATAGCTAAGACCGATCGAATGGGTGAAAGGTCGGTTTGACATCTCGTTAGGGTTTTGATTGGACTGGTTCTTCATTGAGGAGCCCTGGTTGTTCATTTCTGCGCCAAAAGCAGGGGCGGCAACAACCAAACCGGCAATCATTAAAAATGATACCCACAGGTTAAACTTTCTCATCTTTTTGACCTCCAAATCATTCGTCTTCAATGTGTTTTTTTTCTTCTCGTTGCTGAACGTACTGAACTTCAATCCTCTTGTCCGGGCGATTTAGCTGACCGGATTGCTTCGGGAAAACCGCAAAGGTGCTTGCTATATCCCATAGTTAGCCACCGGAAGGAGGAAGTAAAGGGGCAAAGGGATAGATTTTTTGAACGAAATCGCCGGCTCGGGGGCTTGTCGTCGACTTGGGCACGACTTATACATGAATTAAATTTTTCCGGCTTTGAGCGGTGACCGCCCGCTTGCCGGTTTCCTGATCGATAAAAAGCACACCCGCTTGATTTACCTTTTAGATGAGCCTGGATTCGGTTATCTTCTTATCATTGATTTATTGCCATGATTTATCGCTGTTTTTGGGCTGGCTTTTTCAGGTCGAACTTGTCTTTGATCCGGACAACGGATGCGATATGCAAATCGAATCGATTACACATGTCGGTTTACTCAGGAAAAATAACGAGGACCGTTTCCTCGTGAGTGTCCTGGATAGCGACCGCGCTCTCCTGGTCATTGCGGATGGAATGGGTGGGCATGCGGCGGGTGAGATCGCCGCCGAACTTGCCGTGTCGAGTTTCGAGGGTTGGAGCCCCGCCGGCGCCGACATATGCGCCGAACTGCTGGGTCGAATAAAGATGGCCCATGAAGCGGTCGTGGAACGCTCCAGCGCCGTTCCTTCCTTCCGGGGGATGGGCACGACTCTGACTGCGCTCGTGTTCGATAATGGCTCGGGCTTCTGGGCCCATGTGGGCGATACGCGCATCTATCACTATCATGGAGGCGCGCTCGTCCGCATAACCGATGACCACACCGTTGCGGGCATGCTCTTTAAAGATGGCGAAATCACCGTGGAACAGGCCCGGGTGCATCCTTACTCCAGCGTCTTGACCCGGTGCGTGGGATGCGAACAGCATGAGCCCGATTCAGGCGTCTTCCATCTTGAGGAGGGCGACTGCGTTCTGCTTAGCTCGGATGGGCTCCACGATCTCATACCCGACAGCCGGATCGCTTCCTTCCTGTCTGCCGAGTCCGCCTTGAAGGAAAAACTGGCCGGAATCCTTGCCGCCTGCCTCGACGCCGGAGGCAGGGACAATATAACCGCGGTTATCGCCTCTATTTGAAAAGCCCGTGTTGCGCGGCCCGCCCCTGTGTGCCGGCGGTCCCACGCCCAGCCCCGGAACCGGCGGGAAAGGCTATTTCCTTTGTTTGGCGATAAACTCGGCTATGTGTTTTACCTCGACTGCGCAGCCCCTGTTCTTCATTCCGCCCTTTAGCTGCAAGACGCACCCCGGGCAGTCGGTCACAAGCGTACTAGCCCCGGAAGCCGCCACGTTGTCCAGTTTGCGCCTTAGCAGTTCAGCCGATATTTCGGGGAAATCCAACGAAAAGGAACCCCCGAACCCGCAGCACACCTCTTCTTCTTTTGTCGGGACATATTCCAGGCCGGCGGTGGAAAGAAGCTCTCTTGGCTCCTCTCTGACTCCCAGTCCGCGGCAAAGGTGGCGAGGAGCGTGATAGGCCGTTTTGTCTCCCCCGGCGCGGAACTCTCCGGGATCGACTCTTAGCACCTTGATCATAAACGAACTGAAATCGATGACCTTGTCCCTTAGTTGAGCGGCCTTAACGCCAAGGACCGGCTCATTCGATAGAAGGTGTACATATTCCTTGAGATGTGAGCCGCAGGATGCGCACAGCGTCAGCACGTAATCGAACTGCGCCGGGTCGACGGCTTTTATGTTTTGAACGGCGACAAGTCTTGCGGTTTCCTTTTCTCCCATCATGAGAGCCGGAAGTCCGCAGCATGTCTGTCCCATGGGGTATTCGAACCGGACGGAGTGGCCCTTGCAAGCCTCGAGAAGAGCCTGCCCCTGTTCGGGGTAGACGAAATCGGTGAGACATCCTCCAAAAAAAGCCACTTTGAGACGGGGGTTTTGAACCCTCGGGTTGATCTTTTCCCACTGATCCCTCAAGGGGACTTCAGCCAGTGCGGGCAGTCTCCTAAACCGGTGTTCCTCGGAAAAAATCAACGGCAGGTGCCGCAAAAACCGCCCCTCGGCAATGGGTTTTTGCGCGAGAGAACCCCTTCGAAGTAAAAAGTGAAAGAGCCGGCGATTTTCGAGCGTCATTTTCAGCAGTAAGTTCTATAGCGGCTTTTCGCCCTCAACCTGGAGAATGGCCCGGTGAACCTCCTTTATCAGTCGGGGGAGGTCGATTCCGGCGGGACACACCGACTTGCAGGCCCGGCAGTTGAGACAGTTTTTGACGATCGCCCTCGCGTTTGCCCGCCCGTGGTAGAAATAGGTCAAAACGAGTCCTATGGCGCCGATGTAGACGTGGCCGTAGTTATGCCCCCCGACCAGCTTGTAGATGGGGCAGACGTTTGCGCATGCCCCGCACCTGATGCATCTTAGGGCCTGCGAAAAGATCGGGTCTTTTGCCAGGGCGAGCCTGCCGTTATCGAGGAAAACGATGTGCATCTTTTTCCTCGCCCCGGGTGCCGTTTTGCATTCGGTTGCGCCGGTAATCCATGTGACGTAGGTCGATATGAGCTGGCCCGTGGCGTTGCGGGGAAGGGCGGAAAGTATCCTCATGGCCGCTTTGACATCGGGGACGAGTTTGTCGATGCCCACAAGAGCCACGTGAACGCGCGGAAGGGTCGTCACCAGTCTCCCGTTTCCCTCGTTTGTAACCATGCCTATGGCGCCGTTTTGCGCGATGGCGAAGTTTGCGCCGCTTATCCCCATGTCGGCTTCGAAAAATTTGCGCCGAAGCAAGCTTCTTGCCGTCGTCACCATTGCGCCGGTATCGTCGGGGTCCTGCGGTTGTCCGGTCACTTTCGTGAAAAGCTCGGCGACCTCCCCGCGGGAGAGGTGAATGGCGGGCATTACCATGTGAGAGGGCCCTTCGCCCCGCTGTTGAATGATCCACTCGCCGAGGTCCGTCTCGGTCACTTCATAGCCCGCCGCCTCGAGGTGTTCGTTTAACGAAGTCTCTTCGGCGGTCATCGACTTGCTTTTGACGATCCGCTTTACGCCGTTTTCTTCGGCTATGGAGGCAATTATGGAATTGGCCTCGAAAGCGGTCCTGGCGAAATGGACCACGGCCTCGGCTTTCTGCGCCCGGGCGGTGAATTCTTCCAAAAGCTCCTCGAGCCTGGGGATGGATTCGTCTTTTGCCACAGCTATTTTGGCCGCGAAGGTCGTCGAAATCGATCCCCGAAAAAGCGTTTGCCCGTGATGCGGGATAAGCGGTCGCAAAAGCGTCGAGTGTGGCTCCCAGGAATTTGTTCGAAAGAGCCCGCTTCAAATCTTTTCTGTATGTCTTTACGTCGCCGGGTGTCTTTATCACTTAAACCCCTCCTCGCCGATGATCAGCACGTGGAGTTCGCTCGGGCCGTGCACTCCTACTGTCAGCACTCTTTCGATGTCCGCCGTGCGGCTCGCCCCGCTTATAAAGGCAAGGTAGCCGTGGGAAGCCTTCATCATCCGCGAAAGCTCCTTTTCGATTGTCCCCGCATCAGGTACGATCCGCGACTTCTTGAGGAAGGCCACGTGGGTGTCGCACAGCATGGAGGCTAACCGGGTGTCCTCCGATTTGGAATCGATGACCAGCGTGCCCGTCTCGGCTATGCCCCAGTCGGCGCCGGTAAGGCCTGTGCTTATCATGGACGCCTTTTCCCTCAGCTCTTCGGTGATCAGTTCGATCCCTTTTCCTGGCACACCGCCAGAAGTTGAGCCTTTTCCTTTCCCTTGAGACCGGGGGCCGCGATGCTCCTCCCACCCTGTTTCGAGGTGATAGCTGCGGCATATTCGAAGACTGCGGCCAGGTCGCTTGCTTCCGTTACGACGGTCTGGACTGCCCTTGCCCTTTCGGCAAACTGCGATGCGCTCTCATGCTTAACCATTTTCAACCCTCCGTGGATGACGGGCCAATTATGATCGATTGTCTGAGAAAAGTCGGTTACTATCATAGACTGCCTATTTTTTTGGGTGTGCCCGCCGATGGGCGGCGGGCCTTGAATGGCATAGCCTGCTGCCTGATTCCCGGGAGCGAAGATGAGCACAAACGGCCTGTTGAAAGAATTCGAAAAAATTTTGGGCAAGGACAATGTCTTTAGCGATGAAACCGACCGCCATGCCTACTCCTATGACGCGGCGGTCCTCGATCCTTCGCTGCCGTCCCTTGTCCTTAGGCCCACGTCGGTTGAAGCGCTCGGGGCCGCCATCCGGGTCTGCAACGAAAACCGCCTGCCGCTTACGGTTAGAGGCGCCGGCACCAATTTGAGCGGGGGCACGATCCCCATACAGGGCGGTGTGGTGATCCTCACCAACGCTTTGAATGAAATCCTCGAAATAAATGAACAGGACCTCTATGCGGTCGTGCAGCCCGGGGTCGTGACGGCCAAATTCGCCTCCCTTGTCGAGTCAAAAGGGCTTTTCTATCCCCCGGACCCCGGCAGTCAGGCCGTTTCGACACTTGGGGGAAACGTCGCGGAAAACGCCGGGGGGTTGCGCGGGCTTCGCTATGGGGTTACGCGCGACTATGTCATGGGGCTCGAATTTTTCGATGCCAACGGGGAGACGGTAAAAACCGGGGCGCGAACCGTAAAATGCGTGACCGGCTACAACCTGGGAGGCTTGCTCGTAGGCTCGGAAGGCACTCTCGGGGTCTTTAGCCGGATCACGCTAAAACTCATACCCATGCCCGCTGCCAAAAAGGCGATGATGGCGGTCTTCTCCGATGTCTCCGGCGGCCTCCGAGACGGTCTCGGCAATTATTGCCGACAGGATCGTTCCGGTTACGCTCGAATTCATGGACAATTTCACCATCCGGGCGGTCGAGGATTTCAGCCGCGCGGGGCTCCCCGTGGATGCCGCGGCGCTTCTCCTGATCGAAGTGGACGGTCATCCCGCCCAGGTGGAGGAGGAAGCCGCAAGGGTCGAGGCCATCTGCAAAAAGATGGGTGTGATGCGGATCCAGGTCGCCCGGGACGGCGCCGAGCGCGACAAGGTTTGGGAGGCGCGCCGCGCGGCCCTTTCGGCCCTGTCTAGAATCCGGCCCACCACCGTGCTCGAAGACGCCACGGTTCCTCGAAGCAAAGTGCCGGCCATGATACGCTCGATCGAGGATATCGGCCGAAGATTTGACCTCCAGATCGGAACCTTCGGCCATGCCGGGGATGGAAATCTGCACCCGACCATCCTCAGCGACCGTCGTGACAAGGAAGCGTGGGGGAGGGTGGAAAAGGCGATTGACGCCATTTTCGATAAAGCCCTCGAACTCGGGGGAACGCTTTCCGGCGAGCATGGGATCGGAACGGCCAAGTCCAAATACCTGGAAAAAGAAACCGGTCGGCCTGCGATTTTGTACTCGCGCCGGATAAAGGCCGCGCTCGATCCCAATAACATCCTCAACCCCGGCAAGATCATTGGAGGGTGAGCGTGTACGACATGAAAAGGCTGGCCGATCTGGTCAAAAACCTCGAAGATCAGCTTGTGGCCTGCATGCGGTGTGGAATGTGCCAGGCGGTTTGCCCGGTTTTCGCCGAAACGGGCCGTGAAGCCGATGTCGCGCGCGGAAAGCTCGCGCTGCTCGACGGCCTCATCCACGAGATGTTCAAGGACCCGGAGGGCGTAAACGAGCGGCTGTCGCGCTGCCTCATGTGCGGTTCGTGCGCAGCCAACTGCCCGAGCGGCGTGAAGGTCCTCGACATTTTTTTCAAAGCCCGGGTGATACTCACCGGCTATATTGGGCTAAATCCTGTAAAAAAAGCCATCTTTCGCGGCATGCTGGCCCACCCCGAATTTTTCGACAGCCTTCTAGGCTCCGCGGCAAAACTGCAGAAGTTCTTTCTGGTTCCGTCCGACGACTTCTCGGGCCTGTCCTGCGCACGGTTTTCGATCCCGGTGATCGACAGGCGCGTAAAAGCCCTGGCGCCCGTTTCTTTTCGCTCATCCGTTGGCGCCGTTTCGACCCGAAACGCTTCGGGACTTAGAGCGGGTTTTTTCGTTGGCTGTGTGATCGATAAAATTTATCCCGATGTCGGCCATGCGGTTTTGAAGGCTCTCGGCCACAACGGGGCATCCGTATTCATGCCGGTGGAGCAGGGGTGCTGCGGTATCCCGGCGCTTGCCTCGGGCGATGTCGATACTTTTCAAAAGCTGCTTCGCTATAATCTTGAAAGGTTTGATCCGCGCGGCTTCGATTTCCTCGTTACAGCCTGCGCCACCTGCACGTCCACGATCAGGAAGCTGTGGCCTCAGTTTTCGGAGGGCTTTAGCGAGCCTGAAAAGGCGCGGATAAATGAACTGGCCGAAAAGACGCTCGATATTAGCCAGTTTCTGGTCGAGCGGACAAATATCGTCGCTGCGGCTCCCTCTTACACCGGCGATAAAACTCTCGTTACCTACCACGATCCGTGCCATCTGAAAAAATCCCTCGGCGTGGCGGCTCAGCCAAGAGCCCTCATTGGTTTGAACCCGGCGTATGTTTTAAAGGAAATGAACGATGCCGACAGGTGCTGTGGTTGCGGGGGAAGTTTCAACCTCCAGTATTACCCCATATCGGCTTCGATCGGTCGGCGAAAGAGTGAGGCGATTATCGAGTCCGGGTGCTCGACGGTCGCAACCGGCTGCCCGGCTTGCATGTTGCAAATGAGCGACCTGCTGTCCAGGGCCGGAAAACACATCCAGGTAAAGCACGCCGTCGAAATTTATGCCGAATCGATTGCCGGTTGAATCTCGCCCCCGGTGTCTATTTTGAAAAAAGGGAAGTGTACTGTCCGTAACCCTCCTTTTCCAGGTCCGCTTTCGGGATGAATCTCAGGGCGGCTGAATTCATACAGTATCGCAGACCGGTCGGAGGGGGGCCGTCACTAAAAACATGTCCCAGGTGCGAGTCTGCGTGCCTGCTCCTTACCTCGGTCCTCACGGCCGGCAGGCTCCAGTCGGTTTTCTCGACGATATTGTCCGGCTCGAGAGGCCGCGTGAAACTTGGCCAACCGGTCCCGGAATCGTACTTGTCAAGAGAACTGAAAAGCGGTTCTCCAGACACGACGTCCACGTAGATCCCTTCGGCTTTGTTGTTCCAATATTCGTTTTGGAAGGCGGGTTCCGTGCCGTTTTCCCTGGTAACCCTGTATTGCAGTGCGCTCAGCCTGCTCCGCAGAACCTGGTCGTCCGGTTTTTCGTAGGGCGCTGTCTCCGGTTTTGAGCCGGCTTTGCCCCATATCTTTTCGAGGAACTGGTCCCGTCCGGACAAAAACCTGTACTGGAAGTAGTGCGAGGGGTTCTTCTCATTATAATCCTGGTGGTACATTTCCGCCTCGTAGAACTTCGAAAACGGCAGGATCTGGGTGGCTATCGGTTTTTTGAATCTGCCCGAATCGGAAAGCGCCCGCTTTGATGCTTGGGCGGCCGCCCGCTGTTCCTCGCTGTGATAAAAGATTATGCTGCGGTACTGGGTGCCCTTGTCGACAAATTGTCCTCCGGGGTCTGTCGGGTCTATATGTTTCCAGAAAAAATCGAGCAGTTGCTCGTAGCTCACCGCATTTGGGTCGTAGATGACCTGTACGGCCTCTACGTGTCCGGACCTCCCGGATGAGACCTCTTCGTATGTCGGGTTTTCGGTGTGCCCTCCCGTGTAGCCCGATGTCACCTTCAATACCCCGTTTACTTTTTGAAAATCGGTTTGAGTGCACCAAAAGCAGCCCCCCGCAAATGTTGCCCTCGGATATCCACCGTATTCGTCTTCGCCAGGCGAACTCTTCTCGGCGCCGAACGCCGATGCCGCCAGAATCAATCCTGAAATAAGTGACGCTAATATCATTATTTTCATTTAAATCCCTCCCGCCGCCTTAACCGGCTCCATGCCCTTTTGCCAAAATGAATATGGAATAACTTTGTATATATAAGTCGGATGAACGGTTCTTTAAAGTCCCTCGCCTGTTAACGCCTGTAGGAGCGGCTTCCAGCCGCGAACAAGGACCGTCGCGGCTGGAAGCCTGCACCTCAACAAAGACGAGGAATTCCCGGCGGAACCAATTTACCGTGTATCTAAACCCGGTTAGCATTTACCCTTTTTCTGAAGTATAATATGCTAAGGTAGATCAGTAAGTGACTGACGGAAGGTTGTCTTGCCGGTGTGTAGGGTGGGCAAAAGCGCAAGCGCTGCCCACCATGAAGTCTCCGGATGGAAACTGATTAATGGCCCTTCGGAGCCACTTCCATGTCAACCGCAAAGGAGAAATCGTATGGCAGATCAAAAGCCCGACTTGTCGCCGCTCGACAGCATTAGAGATGTCGCACCAAAGCTTGTCGATATTACTGAAGACCTTCTCTTCGGCGATGTGTGGGAGCGGCCCAATCTCTCCAAACGGGACCGCAGTCTCATTACCGTTGCGACGCTTATCGCCCTGAATCGAACTCAGCAGCTTCCCTATCACCTGGCGCTTGCACTCGATAATGGCTTGACCAAAGAGGAGCTTGGAGAGGTAATAACGCATCTGGCGTTTTACTCCGGGTGGCCTACGGCCGTATCCGCCGCAACGATAGCCAAAAAGGTCTTTGAAGAGCACGGGTAGAGCATCAAAGCGGCAATGATTAAAAATGCTTTAATATCGGTTCGCGAGGAATTTGTCTCATGCCGGAAGAAAAGAAATACTGGTTTCGCGCAAAACGCTACGGGTGGGGCTGGGGTCCGCCCTCCTCCTGGCAGGGCTGGGTTGTGCTGGTAGTATACTTTGGTCTGCTCGTTTTGGGCGCTCTGAGATTCCGCCCTGGTCGGGATCCTTATTATTTCCTTGCCTTTGCCGGCTTTTTGACCGTTTTGCTCTTTGCAATATGCTGGCTTAAAGGTGAGCCGCCCAAGTGGCGCTGGGGCAAGGATTGAAGCAGCCCGACTGCGGCTCTCATCGGCCTCGCCGTTGACAGGATTAAGAAATGAGTGTCGAAGAGATACAAAGAAAGAGATGGAAAATGAAGGCATAAAATCCTTGATCTGCTCTCACGCCCTGAGTGGCGTGGGCCGCTCCGTTACCAGCAGGTTTGGGGGAGCCTCGAGGTTGAGATCATCTGCAAAGAAAGCTAAAACGGCATGAATCGTTTCAAAGAAATGTATGAGTCGGGGTTCACTCCCTGGGACATAGGAAAGCCCGATTTCAACCTTGTCGAGGTTGTTACCAGCTGGCCCATTCCGGGAGGTAAAGCCTTGGACATTGGGTGTGGAACTGGGGATAATTCGATATGGCTTGCCGGGAACGGCTTTCTGGTGACCGGTGCCGATACTTCGGAAATCGCTCTTGAAAATGCGAGGAAAAAAGCCCTCGAGGCTAAAGTCGAATGCCGTTTCATCCTCGCTGATTTTCTTGACGACAAGATTGAGTCAGCTCCTTTCGGTTTTGCGTTCGACAGGGGCTGTTTTCATTCCTTCGGCTCTAAAGAGGAGCGCGGGAGGTTTGCCCAAAATGTCGCTTCGCACCTGGAAGAAGCAGGCCTGTGGCTGACGCTCGTTGGCAACGCCGATGAGGAACGAAAAGGCCCCGGGCCTCCTCAACGGACTGCGGAGGATATAGTATCTGCGGTTGAGCCCTGTTTTGAGATTCTCTCACTGGTATCGAGCCATTTTGGCTCAAACCGTCCGGATCCGCCCAGGGCATGGAGGTGCCTGATGCGAAAACGTATATGTAGATAGCCGTTCAGCCCTTCGGTATCGGCACTCCGAGAATATGACAGTTATTCTTAGATAGTGTCCATCCGGAAACTTCGTGGTGGGCACGGCAAAGCTTCTGACAATTACCCACACGCGCACCTGGGGTGTCAGATACCAATTTCCCCCCTTTTCTAAAGGGGGGCAGGGGGGATTTTAAATATCAGGAGTCAATATGGTGAGTGATAGATAAAAACGTGATGGGTGCGTCGTATTACTAAGGAATGACTCCCTCATTAGAAAGCGGGCAAATAAGTGGAACACATTGAAATTAGCATCCCAGGTATCCATGGCCGGAATAAAGCCCTGAGAAAACGTGTTTCAAAGCTCCCCAAAAACAGCATTGCCGGTTACCTGTTCCTGCTTTTGTTATTCGGCGGGGTCGCTTGTCATTCCCGTTCGTCGTGTGCCTGTAGACTCATCACAAGCACATTGGCGAATGATCACGGCTTTATGCAACCTGATCCTGATGCTGTAACTCCTGCAAATAATATAAACAAGTCCGTGGCTGGCAAAGATGGCAATCCAGACTTATATACTACCATGACATCATTTATTACCGGGTATCTTAAAGCTAACGAAAATAAGCAATTGGACAAAGTGCTATCATTTTATGGAAATAGCATTAACTATTATTCCGATGGCCTGGTTTCAAAAGGCTACATTGTTCAAGATAAAACTAAATTTTTCGGGTCATGGTCCAGTCTCAAATATGTTATGGGAAATGACCTGCAAATTATACCCTTAGATAAGTCCAATACGGTCAGGCTTATATTTACATTCACATATTATATCGTAACATCTCGAAGTACAATAAAAGGAATAGCCAAAAACACGTGGGATGTCGAAAACGCCGATAGCAATCCCAAAATTATTTTGGAGAAACAGAAAACTGTTAAACGCGAATCTTACTGATGTCCCCGAGTCATGCGAACTTTTAATACGATTTTGCGCACCTGCGACTTTCCATGCAAATCGCAATTCGGGCGATGGGCCTCATTGGGGTAGATCACCGCAAAAACTCCCGGCCTCATCACCAGTCCGGTTGAGTCTTTCGGGGATTCCATGGTGGCCTTGTCTTTGGCTTCATCGTAGTCACCCGCCTCTTTCAGGTCGGATGCCGGCGACACCTCGATCTTTTCCTCGCCTCCGATGACAATCTGGATATCGGCATACTTCCGGTGAATCTCGAAACTGGTTCGCGACGCGGGGGTAGTCTCGTAAGAGGAAACAATCGCGAATATATTCTCCGATTCTATCTCGTATCTTCCGTCAGCGTTTAAGGGATCGAACCCGGCCGCAAAGCAAATCGCGCGGAACAAGGGGCTCTCGGGTTGAAAATACTTCCCGTAATTTTCAAGCGTGTCGTAAATCATGCTCTTGACCTTTCTTTTTGCACATGGGTGTGATCCATCCGAATGCTTGTCCCCCCACTCGAGCCGTACCGATTAGAAGATTAAACGCCCCTTGTCAACAACGTCCCTTATCAACGGCGACCTGACTT
>CAWEZA010000115.1:0-69052 GCA_963813125.1 uncultured delta proteobacterium
AATCGTTCAGCCCCCCTGCACGGTCATGATTTTTTTGCGTGCGTTCATTCGCCAAATCAGGTATCTGTGGACACATGGAAACGATCCTTGTTCACAGAGGCCGTGCCGTTGGCGCGGGGGATATCGCATTCATCCGGGAGCTGATCGAGAGATACCCCGATGAACATAGGACCTCTCTTTCCCGAAAGATCTGCCGGGCATGGAATTGGGTACAACCCAACGGCCAACCCAAGGACATGGTTTGCAGGGGACTTCTTTTAGATCTTGAGCGGCATGGCCTCATAGAGCTGCCTCCAAAACGACGGCGCACGGGAGGCTGGCACATCGCCCGCAACGCTCCCCAATTGGTTGAAGTTGACCAAACTCCTATCGAAACGAACCTCAAAGAACTCCACCCCATCGTAGTCCGCCAGGTAAGGCGTACTCAATTTGAACAACTCTATAACGGCCTCATCGCCCAATTCCATTACCTGGGCTACGCCCAGCCCGTTGGGTCTCACCTCAAATACATAGCCTTTTCACAGGAACGCCCCATCGCCTGTTTTGCGTGGTCCTCCGCCCCGCGGCACATCGGCTGCCGGGACCGCTTCATTGGATGGGATGGCCAAATGCGGCGCAATAATCTCCATCTGCTGGCCTACAACACGCGATTTCTCTTGCCACCCTGGGTCCGCGTCCAAAATCTTGCCTCCCATCTGCTGGCAAGGATGGCCGGAAGGATCTCCCGAGATTGGGAGCAAATCTATGGGCATCCTCTCTATTTCCTTGAAACCTTTGTCGATACTGCGCGCTTCAAGGGGACCTGCTATCGGGCCGCAAACTGGATATACATGGGCAAAACCACGGGTCGCGGTAAAGACGACCTCACTCATCAGCCCAACCGGTCCCTCAAAGCCGTTTGGGGCTATCCCCTCCGCTGCGACTTCAAACAGAGGTTGTGCGGTGGATAAGCGCGAAGCCGAAGCCCTCTACGATTCCGGAAAGGAGCCCACCGTTAAAAGGCTTCTGGAACTTGATCTCGAAAACAGGACATTCAAGAACGGACTCGGCTCCCAGCAACAAAACTCGACAAATTCCTCGAAGCCGCCATCTTCCGACGGTCCCGAAGTCGTCAGGAAAAAAGCCGCGCTTAAAGGGAAAAAACACGGCGGTCAAACCGGTCATACGGGGAAGTGCCGGGAACTTTTGCCTGTCGAGGAGATGGATCACGTCCATGATCTCTGGGCTACCAGATGCGAGAAATGTTGCCTACCCTTGGAAACTGACGGAGCCAAGGAAACCTCCCCGCCACTTCGACACCAAGTCTTTGAAGTCCCGGAGCTTAAACCTATCAAAACCGAATATCGCTGTCACGAAACTGAGTGCGCCTGTGGTCACAGGACCCGTGCCTCAATGCCCGCGCAAGCAGCCCAAGGCAGCTTTGGTCCCGGAGTCCACGCCATCATCGCCTATCTGGTTTCATCCCATCTCGGCACTCGGCGAGGTGTTTGCGAGATCATGAGCACTTTGTTTGGTATCGATATCTCTTTGGGCTCGGTCTGTAATATTCTGGCTCGAGTCACCGGTGAGCTTGAGCCCGTAGTGGATGAAATCCGGCAAACATTGCCCAACGCACAAAACCTCAATATCGACGAAACGGGCTGGAAATCAAAGGGAGAGCGCCGAACCCTATGGGTCTTTCTCTCATCCGTTGCGGTCTATTTTTGCGTCGCCGCAAGCCGTGGCTCATGCGTTCTCTCCTCTGTACTGGGAGAAGCCTTCGCTGGAATCATAACGAGCGACGACCATTCCGCTTACAGTTCCTACCATAGGAACGGCCTCAGACAACTTTGCTGGGCGCACCTCATCAGGAAGTTCAAAGCCCTGGAGGAAGTCCGCGGCAGCCCCGACGCCCGCCGGTTCGCCACATGCATGCTAAACGAAATAGAAAAGCTCTTCACCTGTTGGTATGCCTTCCTCGACGAAGCCCTCACCCGTGAAGAACTCAGGCAGAGTAGCGCCCTTATCCGAGGCCGCATGAAGCGATTATGCCGACACTATCAATCCAGCAGCGACACTGCTGTCGCCACCCGCGCCTGCCGGACGCTCAAGAACTGGAATCACCTCTTTACCTTCATCTTCCATGAAGGCGTTGAGCCTACCAACAACGCTGCGGAGCGCGCATTGCGCTTTGCCGTGCAGTGGCGAAAAATCTGTTTCGGCAGCCAATCGCCATCTGGGGAACGGTTCACGGAACGCTCCCTTACCGTCACCAGGACTTGCAGGCTCCAGAATCGAAACCCTTTTCATTTCCTTGCTCAGGTCATGACGGCCGCCTTCGCGGGCGCTCCACATCCGACCCTCGTCTAACCTTGTGTGCAGTGGCCCTGAACGGTTACCAAGAGCGGACCATTCGCGTTTTTTCATAATTCTCTTTATTGCTTGCCTGAATTTTTTCTTCCACTTAAACTCTGCGCGTTTAATGCGAAGGTGCATGCGTATTGCTGGGCTTTTGCGGGAGGGATGCGGGTATGGCAGTGACCTGTCAAGGTTTTTAGAGATCTGAGCTACGGTCTCTACATCGTTACATCCCGAGATGGCGATAGATTAAACGGCCAGGTTATAAATGCGGCTATTCAGGTAACCTCCGAGCCGCCCTGTGCCGCAGTGATCGTCAACAGGAAGAATTTGACCCACGATTTTATCGATACGAGCAAGGTGTTTGCCATCTCGGTTCTCGATGAAACCACACCCTTGACGTTTATCGGCCTTTTCGGGTTCAGGTCGGGCAGGGACATCGACAAGTTGTCCAGGGTCCGGTCCAAACCGGGTGTCACCGGGTGCCCCCTCGTAACAGAGCATACCATCTCGGTCCTGGAGGCAAGAGTCGTGGATCGGATAGACCTTGGAAGCCACACCATCTTTATCGGGGAGGCCGTAAGTTCGGAAGTCCTGTGTGACGGACATCCCATGACTTACCAGTTCTATCATCTGACACTCAAGGGGAAGACGTCTGCGAACGCTCCGACTTTCCAGCCCGTTAGGTAGTGCCCATCTGGAAACTTGAGGGTGGGCACGGTAAAACTTCCTGGTATGAGATCGCCAGAGGTTTTGCCGGGCGTAGAAGTCAAGACCAATGTTTTATTTACAAAAAAGCCAATTCGGGTTCTTCCCTGAAATTCTTTTATTTTGCCTTTTGAACGAAAAGCCGCTAGGTATTACGCGTTTTGGCAAAGCTTCGGGAATAAATCCGGCGCCCGGCTCCCGGGATCGGGGTGAGGGGCGTCCGGCGTAAGTGTCTGCGGATCGAAACCCGGGAGGTAAAATCATGGGTCCGTCGCTGCAATGGCTCAGCTTGACAGGCGGAGCGATAATCTTTTTATATGGGCTTTTCAGGATGGACTGGATTCCCATGATTCTTGGCGCTCTGATAGGGGCCTTTTCCGTTTCGAAGATGATGAAGAGCAGGGGCCAAAAAGGGCAATCGAAAGGGAAAGACAAGCCGTGAGCGCTCAAGGTAAAGAAAAGATAAGTCGCTTGACGCGGCAGGCCAAATCATCTAACGTTCCAAATTTGGGTTGACGGGCTGTTATAATTAGCGGCGGGCAGTTCAGGGGAAGTCTTCGGGATAACTGGAAAAAGAGATAACAAGGGGCGCGTTCCGCCCCTTTTGAGGGTTTTGTGGCATATGGAAGATTTGAATATCGTTGTGCGGGAGCGGCTGGAAAAAGCCGCCGAATTGGAACGGCAAAACGTGGCGCTCTATCCCAATGGTTATCTGGTACCGGACAGGATAAGGCGGCTTTTGGAAGATTCGGGCGGGAAAACCGGCGAGGAGCTGGAAGCCGATCAAACGGCCTTTACGGTTGCAGGCCGCGTGCTTTCGGTTCGTTCTTTCGGCAAATCCGTCTTCATGCATATTTCGGATTCGGATTCCAAACTTCAGGTATACGTCCAGAAGAACCTGATCGGTGACGAGAGCTATTCCCTGGCCAAAAACAGTGGACATCGGGGACATAATTCGTGTCGGGGGGCCTCTTTTCAGGACGAAAACCGGTGAGTTGACGCTGGCGGTAAAAGATTTCGTGTTGCTTACCAAAAACCTGCGACCGCTGCCCGAAAAATTCCACGGTCTAAAAGACATCGAACTGCGCTACCGGCAGCGCTACGTGGATCTCATGGTAAACGAGCAGGTAAGGGAGACTTTCCGCAAAAGGGCGAGGATAATTTCTTCCATCAGGCGGTTTTTTGCCGAGAGGGATTTCCTCGAGGTCGAGACCCCCATGATGCATTCGATCGCCGGGGGGGCTGCGGCAAAGCCTTTCAAGACCCATCACAATGCCCTGGACATGGACCTCTATCTGCGGATAGCCCCTGAGCTTTATCTAAAGAGGCTCCTTGTCGGCGGGTTCGAGCGCGTGTTCGAAGTAAACCGCAATTTCCGAAACGAAGGCGTTTCCACACAGCACAACCCGGAATTCACGATGGTCGAATTCTATCAGGCCTACGCGACTTATGAAGACCTCATGGGGCTTACCGAGGAGCTTTTCGGCCAGTTGTGCGTGGAGGTAAACGAGGGCAAAACGACCCTGGAATACCAGGGGGACGTTATCGACCTCCGAGCGCCCTGGGCGCGCTACACTTTCCTCGATTCTCTCACCAGGATCGGGGATGTGCCGCAGGAGGCGGTGGAGAGCATGGAAGGGGCCGTGGCCTACGCGAGGTCTATGGGCATAGGAATCGAGCGCTTCGAAGGTCACGGGAAGCTTTTGACCAAGATTTTCGACCAGGTGGTCGAGCCGAGGCTTATCCAGCCGACTTTCATATACCAATATCCTCTGGAGGTGTCGCCTCTATCGAGAAAAACCGAGGCTGCGCCTGAATTTGTCGACCGGTTCGAATTTTTTATCTCCGGGCGCGAGATTGCCAATGCCTTCTCGGAGCTAAACGATCCAAGGGACCAGCGCGAGAGGTTCGAACGGCAGATCGCCGCGTTCCAGGCGGGTGACGAGGAAGCCCACCAGATGGATGACGACTACATCCGGGCCCTCGAGTACGGAATGCCCCCCGCGGCCGGGGAGGGGATCGGAATCGACCGGCTGGTCATGCTTTTCACCGACTCGCCTTCCATAAGGGACGTGATTCTTTTCCCTCATATGAGACCTGAGAAGAAGGGTCAGTAAGCGGCGCGATCATGGGCTTCGAGTTTTTTATAAGCATTCGATATCTGTCGGCCAAGCGAAGACAGACATTTGTGTCTTTGATCTCACTTATTTCCATTGCGGGGGTCGGGGTCGGGGTTACCGCGCTCATCGTCGTTCTGGCGGTTATGAACGGGTTTCACGCCGACCTTCAAAACCGCATCCTTGGCGTGACCGCTCACGTGAACATCACCAGCTATGCCGGATCGATATCCAACTACAAAGGGGCGATGAGCAAGGTAGATAAGCAGGAGGGCGTGGTGGAATCGACGCCCTATATATATGCTCCAGTCATGATGTCCGCAAACAGGAGTTCGGGGGCCATCCTGTATGGAATAGACCCGCTTTCGGCCTCAAGGGTCATAAAGCTCCAGCAAAATCTTATCGAGGGAAAACTCGCCGACCTCGTGCGGTCTTCGGGCAAACAGGACGGCAGGGCCTACCCCGGAATCATTCTCGGCAGCGAACTTGCGAGCAGCCTGGGGGTGAGGGTAGGTGATTTTCTTACGATAATCTCGCCCACCGGCAGACTCACCCCTATGGGGCAGGCGCCGAGAAGCGAGCTTTTCGAGGTGGTGGGGCTCGTTAGGTCGGGGATGTACGATTACGACAGCACGCTTGCTTACGTAGACCTTTCGGTGGCACAGCAATTCCTCGGCATCGGGGACTGTGTAACCGGCCTCGAGGTAAGGGTCCATGACATAGACAAGGCGGGCGAAATCGGTAAATCCTTAAAAAAGTCGCTCGGCTACCCATTCTATGTCACCGACTGGATAAAGATGAACAGCAATTTTTTCTCGGCGCTAAAGCTGGAAAAAACGGTAATGTTCGTGATCCTTACCCTTATAATACTCGTTGCGTCTTTCAATATCGTAAGCTCTCTCACCATGCTGGTCATGGAGAAAGGCCGGGACATAGCGATACTAAAAGCCATGGGAGCGACCACGGCCAGTATAAGGAAAATTTTTGTCCTGGAAGGATTTCTCATAGGCACAAGCGGGACGGTCCTCGGGCTTTTGGGCGGCAGCGTTTTGTGCGATCTGCTCAAAAGGTACAAATTCATAGATCTGCCCCAGGACGTCTATCACATATCCACCCTTCCGGTGAAAATGGAAGCCTCGGATTTGATTACAATCGCGCTTTCGGCAATTGTCATAAGCCTTCTGGCGACTCTTTACCCGTCGCGCAAGGCCGCGGGGCTCGACCCCGCAGAAGCCCTCAAGTATGAGTGAAGTCAAACAAAGCATAGAAGTCCACACCCTGGGACTTTCAAAAGTCTTCGAGAACGGAAGCCATACGATCGAGCTTTTCAAGGAGCTCGACCTTGTGATCCGCAAGGGGGAGAGGATCGCCATCGTCGGGAGTTCGGGGGCGGGCAAATCGACGCTTTTGAACATTCTCGGCACCCTGGAAAAGCCAACGACTGGAAAGGTTTTTTACGGCGGTTCCGATGTGTTTATACAGGGGGAGCGCGAACTGGCCAATTTCAGGAATCGCAACATAGGCTTCGTGTTTCAGTTCCACTGTCTTCTGCCCGAATTCGACGCCATCGAGAATGTGATGATGCCCGGTTTGATCTCGGGGCTGCCCAGATCGCAAGCAAGGTCCAGGGCCTCGGAGCTGCTGGACAAACTGGGGTTGTCTCAGCGGCTCAAACACCGCGTGGGTGAGCTTTCCGGGGGCGAGCAGCAAAGGGTGGCAGTGGCAAGGGCGCTCTTGCTAAAACCGAGGCTCTTCCTGGCCGATGAGCCGAGCGGAAACCTCGACAGTCGAACCGGGCGGTCTCTGCACGAGTTGCTGGTCTCCCTCAACGAATCGGATGGCCTGACCATGGTTATCGTTACGCACAACCAGGAGCTGGCCTCGATGATGCACCGGGTTCTGCGACTAAAGGACGCCCATCTAAAAGAGGAACGGGATCGGACCGCGGAGTGTGTGACGCTCACGGTATGATCTGCTTCTTATAGGGGGGCGGGAAGCGGTATCGTCTGCCTTGAAAAATTCTGTTGGGCATGCGTCGAGAAGGATGGTATTAGGTAGGTCCTGAAAAACCACCTGGAAACGGGATTTGTGGTGTGAGGATTATTGCGTCTTGCTTTGCCGGCAAGGCGCATTGAAGGAGGGGCCCGAGATCATGCTTGGTAAGAGAAGAGCCTGGATAATAATAAGTTTTTTGATTTCCTTTGTGCTGGGGTTTCCGACGGCGTGGTGCGAAGACGCTCAGCCCAAGGTCGCCGTTCTGCCTTTTGTAATTCGCGGCGCGAGTCAGGCCAAGACCCAAAGGTCCCTGGATGCGCTTTTCACCCGCCTTGGCGCCAGGTCGGGTCTGGCGCTGATCGATCCGGCGCTGGTGGAAAAGGCGGCCGGAGGCCCTGTGCGCTCGGAGGCCCAGGCCAAGTCGGTAGGTGACAAAGTGGGCGCCTCCTACGTAATGTATGGCGACTACAGCCAGAGCGGCAACACCATTTCCATCCAGGCCACCCTGGTGGATATGTCCGGGAACAAAAAACCGGTCGCTCTTCTGGCCGAGCAGCAGGGGGGGAGAATCTGGCTTCGGCCGTCGAAAAGATAGTGGGGCAAACGAGCGTTGATGTGCTGGGCAAGTCGGTAGTCGCCGAGGTGAGAGTCGAAGGCAATATGCGCATAGAAGCAGCGGCGATAAAGGATGTGGTCAAAAGCGGCAGGGGGCAATTGTACAATCCGGCCCGGGTTGGCGACGACATCCGCGCAATATTCAAGATGGGGTACTTCGAAAAGGTGGATGCCGAGGTCAGGAACACGGCTGCGGGAAAGGTCCTGATCTTTGTCGTCAGAGAAAATCCGATCATCGACAAAGTGGTGCTCAAGGGAAACAAGAAGGAAAAGGATAAGGACATCCTGGCGGCAATCACGACGAAACAATATGCCGTTTTGAAGCGCAGCGATATCGCCGGCGATGTTCAGAAGATAAAGAAACTCTACCAGCAAAAGGGCTTTTACAACATCGAGGTCGATTCGGACATCACCTTCCCGAAAAGTACGCGTGAGGCGATAGTTACCTTCGATATCAAGGAAAACAGCAAAGTTTACGTAAAGGTTATAAAGTTTACAGGTAACAGCCAGGTAAAATCGAGCAAGCTGATTGGCCAGATGCAAACCAGGCCATGGAGTCTATTGTCTTATGTAACCGATAGAGGTGTTCTCCAACGGGATATTCTAGACACTGACATAGAGCGGTTGAATGCGTATTATCGTGACAATGGGTATATGGATGCTGTCGTCGGGTCTCCTGACATTACCCTTGAAAAGGATGGTTTTCATATAACCATACCGGTCAATGAAGGTACACGATACAAAATAGAGTCGTCCGTTGTTTCCGGAGACCTTATCTCGAATCACAAGAGTCTGATAGAAGATAAGATGGAAACCAAGGCAAATGAATACTTCAGCGGTGATAAAATCCGCCACGATCTGGACCTGATTAAAAATGTCTACATGAACAAAGGTTTCGCAAAGGTCGAAGTCGATCCCAGGATAAAGCGCAACTCAGTAACACATTCTATCGAAATCAATCTATATGTTAAAAAATTCGGAATAATCAGAATCGGCCGGATTTACGTCACCGGGAACACACGGACGAGAGACTATGTCATTCGGCGCGCGATGAAGATCACCGAGGGCGATATTTTCAATGCCAAGGCTATACAGGATAGCCTGTTCGCGCTAAGGAGGCTCGACTTCTTTAAAAACGTCGATATAGTCCCTGTGCCAACATCCAGGCCAAACGTCATGGACCTCAATGTCAAGGTGACGGAGAAGCAAACCGGCACCATAAGCTTTGGCGGAGGCTACTCCACTCAGGATGGTCTTTTCGTTACCGGTCAGATACAGCAGAAAAACCTGAACGGCTCGGGGGAAAACCTTGGGTTGCAGGCCATGGTGGCCCAGGATGCCCAGTATTACATGCTGAGCTATACCAAACCCTGGATTTTTGACACCCGTTTTTCCGGCGGCTTTGATGTATATGACTGGTTAAGAGCCTATCAGGATTTTGCGGTCGACTCTTACGGAGTTAAATTGCGAACCGGGTACCCTCTCGGAAATTATAGCAATGTGAGTGCTTATTACGTAATTGAAAACTCTGAGATCACCGACCTTGATTCGCTCGCATCCGTTGATCCGGTCTTTATCGCCGCGCAGAGTACCGGTTGGCAGTTGAAAAGCGGTTTTGGCCTCGCTTTCGAAAGAAACACGACCGATCAACCATTTTTGCCTACCAAAGGCTCCTATGTCGGAGTCACGCTCGAGTACGACTCCAAGGATCTTGGCAGCGACTACAATCTTTTTAAGCAAGAGTATCATGCAGGCTATTACTATCCGCTTTTCTGGAAATTTATCGGGCATATCCGGGCTGAGGCGGGCTTTGAGAACGGCACCGACGACATTCCGATCTTCGAGCGCTACTTCCTTGGAGGAATCGACTCGATGCGCGGATGGAAGTTCGGTTACCTCGGGCCCCAGGACCCTGCGGGCCTGGTGGTTGGTGGCAACAAGTACGCGGTGATCAATACAGAACTGCTCTTCCCGATAGTGGAGCATTACGGCGTGCGCGGGGTGCTGTTCTTCGATACTGGAAATGCCTTCCCCGCGGGCACGCCAATCAATCTTTCAGGTTTCAAGGAGGATATAGGCCCTGGAATTCGATGGAATTCACCTTTTGGACCGCTTCGAATAGAAATGGGCTACGTCCTTGACAGAAAAACAGGCGATCCAACATACGAGTGGCAGTTTTCTGCCGGAGCATTCTTTTAAGGAGATGACGATGAATAGATTTTGGGGATGTTTGCTGGTGACGGTGGGAGTTACCCTTGCTTTTTGCACGCATGCCGTTGCGTCCAGTGAAAAGGTCGGTTATTTGGACGTTGCCAAAGTAATTTCGCAGTCTCACTGGGGCAAACAGATCAGCCAAAGCTTGAGGGGCGATCAGGAACGACTCAGCAACACCGTGCAGAGGAAAAAGGATGAGTTTACGTCCGCCAGGGACTCCTACATGAAAAAAAGAGATATCATGGACGCCAAGGCCCGGAGCCGCAAGGAGCAGGAATTGGGACAAATGGCCGCCCAATTGCAAAAGCTTCTGTCGGATTCACAGGCCAAATGGACCGAAGAAAAAAGGCAGGCGATGGAGCCTCTTTTCAAGCAGATGTATGATGCGGCAAACCGGATTGCCAAGGATGACAACTACGATCTGGTTGTCGACAGGAGCGCCCTTATTGTCGCCAACCCCAAAGACGACATTACTTCGAAGGTGATTTCGGAACTGGACCGCTCGCACTGATTTGGCACAAATTGCGGATGTTTGGTCTAAGGCGGGACTCAGTCCCGCCTTTTTGACCGATCCATTCGAGGTCGTTTGTGAAGGGAAGCTTTTCTCGCCACGTTGTTTCACGGCCATTTGCGTCCTCTCGGCATTAGTTTTTATCCGGATGGAAACCATTGTGAGCAGCAATCAAAAGCATGAGGGTTCTTTTTCCCTGGCCGAACTTGGCCGGTTGCTTGACGCCGAGGTCAAAGGCGACCCGGAATTGGCTTTGAGTGGGATAGCCCCCCTTGATGCGGCAATCCCCGGACAGCTTAGCTTTTTGGCCGATTCTCGCTACAAGCGGTTTCTGCCCGCTTGCCGGGCCTCGGCCCTCATCGTCTCGCCCAAGTTCCGGGACCTCGAATTCAATCTGCTCGTCGTTGAAAATCCCTATCTTGCCCTGAGCAAAGCGGCCCAACTGTTTTCTCCCGCCCCGGAGGAAGCTTGCGGGGTTCACCCGGCGGCATTTATCGGGGAGCGGGTGACTCTTGAGGAGGGGGTTTCGGTCGGTCCGTTGGCCCACATAGGCGAGGGTACCAGGGTCGGGAGCAAAACAACTGTCGCCCCTTCGGCTTTTGTCGGCCGGAATGTTCAAATCGGAGAGGGGTGCCTCATTTATCCCAAGGCCGTCATTCTCGATGGGTGCATCCTTGGCAACCGTGTCATCATCCATTCGGGGACGGTCATCGGCGCCGATGGCTACGGGTACGTCCAGGACAAGGCCGGCAAGCATATCAAAATCCCCCAGATCGGCATCGTTCAGATTGACGACGATGTCGAAATCGGGGCAAATTGCACGATTGACCGGGCGACTTTCGGGAAGACCTGGATAAAGCGCGGCGCCAAAATCGACAACCTGGTGATGGTCGCCCACAATGTGGTAGTTGGGGAAGACAATCTTCTGGTTGCACAGTCCGGGATAGCCGGGAGCACTCAGTTGGGGAAAAACGTGGTGCTGGCCGCGCAGGCCGGAATACTCGGCCACCTGGAGATAGGGGACGGGGTAAAGATTGGCGGAAAGGCCGGCGTTCACAATTCACTGAAAGCAAACCAGGTTATTATGGGCGGCCTGCCGGCAGTCCCTTACGACGAGTGGTTGAATACATTTCGTGATATCAGGCGGCTGCCAAGGCTCAGGGAAGCTTTGAAACGGTTGGATGAAAAGGTAGGCAGAATCGAGGAGGCCCTGAAAAAGGATGATGGACGTTGTCAAGATTAAAGAACTCATTCCACACCGCTATCCTTTCCTCCTTGTGGACAGGATCGTCGAGTGCTCCTCCGACGCGATAGTCGGGATCAAGAACGTATCGGTAAACGAGCCTTACTTCCAGGGACATTTTCCCAACGACCCGATTATGCCCGGCGTGCTTATATTGGAAGCCATGGCCCAGACAGCGGGCGTTCTTGTCTTTACGGTGTGGCCTGAACTAATAAACAAGCCCTTTTATTTCGCAAGCCTCGACAAGGTTCGGTTTCGAAAACCGGTGCGCCCCGGAGACCGTCTGGTAATGAAAGTGAAGCTTCAAAAACAGCGCAGCAGTTTTTTTAAAATGCTTGGTGAGGCTTTTGTCGACGATGTGCTGGTGGCTGAAGCTGAAATGATGGCAAACGTTACATAAAGATGAATTTTCCCAGGTGTGCTGAGTAAGTGGTCCCCGGGGTACCTATCCGCTGGTATGTGCGGGTGGGGCTCGACGCCGGTCGCCTTCGCGCGCGGCCTGCCGCCTGGAGGAATATGGAGAAAAGATGGTGATCCACCCTACTGCGATTATATCCCCGAGTGCTGAGCTTGCCGAAGACGTCACGGTCGAGGCCTACAGCATAATAGGTCCTGAGGTCGTGATCGGCTCCGGGACCGTCGTGGGGCACCATATAGTGATCGAAGGCAAAACCACGATAGGAGAAAACAACCGCATATTTCCATTCGCCTCGATAGGTCAGGATCCGCAGGACCTAACTTACACGGGCGAGGAAACAGGTGTATCAATTGGAAATAACAGCATAATTAGGGAATATGTCACCGTTCATCGCGGCACCGCCAGGGGCCATGGAGTCACACGGGTCGGGGATGGGGTTTTTCTGATGGCCTATTGTCATGTGGCTCACGACTGCCAGGTCGGAGACGGGGCATTGCTTGCCAACGGCGCTACCCTCGGCGGCCATGTCGAAGTCGGCCAGTATGCGGTGATTGGCGGAATCACCGCCGTGCACCAGTTTGTCAGATTAGGGGAATACAGTTGCGCGGGCGGATTTTCCGCGATTCGCATGGATGTTGCCCCCTACATGCTGGCCTCCGGGGCTATGGGGGCAAAGCTGTTCGGCCCCAACCTCATCGGTCTGAGGCGCCGGGGTTTTTCGGCAAAATCCATCCAGGCGATCAAAAAGTTTTATAAAGTGGTTTTCCGCTCCGGGTTGACGATCAATGACTCTATTGTCAAGGTTCGCGAGGAAATAGAGGTGTTGCCGGAAATAGAACGGCTGATCGAGTTCGTAACAGCCAGTTCCAAGCGAGGTCTTACCAGATAATGTCTTTGGAAAAGGATCCGGGATCGGAAGGCAGGATCAAAGAGGTCGGGCTTATTGCCGGAAGCGGGCAGTTTCCGCTTCTTTTTGCCCATGCGGCCCGTCAGGCTTCGGTTCGGGTGCTTGCGGTGGGTTTTGATGGAGAAACCGACCCGACGCTTTCGAAGTATGTCGATGAATTTCACATGCTGAAATTGGGACAGTTGAACCGGCTTGTCAGGACTTTCAGGAGCGCCGGAATAACCCACGCGGCCATGGCCGGGGCCATCAACAAGACCCGTATGTATACGAAAATAAGGCCCGATTGGAGGGCCATCCGGTTTATCGGAAAGCTTAGAAACAGGAAAGACGACTCTCTTCTAAGGGCCCTTGCCGATGAACTGGAATCCGAAGGGATATTGATCCAGCCTTCCACTATTTTCCTGCCCGAACTTCTGGCCCCCGAGGGGATACTCACCAGGCGCAAGCCAAACCGCAGGGAGCAGGTGGACATCGGTTTCGGATGGAACTTGGCGAAGGCTATAGGCAGGCTCGATATCGGGCAATGCGTGGTTGTCAAAAACCGGGCGGTGCTTGCAGTCGAAGGCATAGACGGCACCGACGCCACCATTATGCGTGGCGGGCGGCTGTGCAGGGAAGGGGCGGTGATCATCAAGGTAAGTAAACCCATGCAGGATTTGCGCTTCGATGTTCCAGCCGCCGGTTCCGACACCATCGAGGTGATGAAGAGGGTTAACGCGCGCGTACTTGTTCTTGAAGCCGGCAGAACTTTGCTGTTCGACCGTGAAAGGACGATAGACGCCGCCGATTCGGCCGGAATTTCGATTGTCGTTCGCAGCGACGGTTCCGGCGCCGAAGAACATGAGGACGATGACGCTCTGGCCGTTCTGAAATCCAATCTTCCCGATTCCAACGGGTGGCGCCCCATGGAGCATACGGAAGAGCCGCAGGCGGTATCAAGGGCCGTGCTGGTGCGCAGTCCCCGCCCCGGTGCAATACGGACGGCGGTAATCGGCGTCGGCTACCTTGGCCGTTTTCACGCTCAAAAATATGCCAGGCTCCCCGAGTCCGATCTCGTGGCAATAGTTGATATCGAAGGCGGGCGGGCGGAACAGGTCGCGGCAGAAGTCAGGGCCCGGTCCACATCCGATTACCGGGAGCTTTTCGGCAAGGTGGATGCGGTCAGCATCGTTACGCCCACCCCTCAGCACTTCGCCATAGCAAAGGAGTTCCTGGCCGCGGGGGTGCATGTTCTTCTCGAAAAGCCGATGACAAAGAGCCTGGAGGAGGCCGACGAACTCATCGCCATCGCCGGGAAAAGCGGCGCGATTCTCCAGGTCGGCCATCTGGAGAGGTTTAACTCCGCCTTTACGGCGATTCGCCACCGTCTGTCCCACCCGATGTTCGTCGAAGCCGACAGGCTTGCGCTGTTTAATGAAAGAGGCCTCGAGGTAGACGTTATCCTCGATTTGATGATTCACGACATCGATATCGTACTCAGTATCATCGGTGCCCCTTTGAAAAGCGTTCATGCTTCAGGTGTCTCAGTTCTAAGCCGCCTTCCCGATATCGCGACCGCGCGATTGGAATTCGAAAACGGGGCTGTGGCAAATCTTACGGCGAGCAGAATTTCGATAAAGAGTATGAGGAAGCTGCGCATCTTCCAGGATAATTGCTATTTTTCCGCGGACTATTCCGAAAAGCGCGCCTATGCGGTCTACAAGGAAGCGGAGTCGGGGGAGGACGGGTTTCCCCAGATTTCGATGGAGAATTTCGAAATTATCGAGAAGGATTCCCTCGAAGAGGAGATCAGCTCGTTTATCAAGTGCGTCATGACCGGCAGCCGGCCTGAAGTGGACGGAGAGCAGGGGCGCCGGGCGCTTTCCGTTGCGCTGGAGATATCGAGCCTTGTCGGGGAGCAGATGCGCACTAGGGAAGTTGAGCCGGAGAGAGAAAATTGGAAATTTTCATAAGCGCAGGGGAAGCCTCGGGAGATCTTCACGCCGCCAATCTCGCCCGCGCGATATGGTCAATTGCCCCCGAGACCAGACTCTCCTGTCTTGGGGGGCCTCAACTGGAAGCCGCCGGTGTCCCGGTTATCGTCAACAATCGAAAAATTTCAGTTGTCGGCGTATCCGAAGTAGTTTCGCAAATACGATCGATATATGCGGCATGGGTGAAGATAAGATCGCATCTTCTTTCCAGCCGTCCCTCCGTTGTCGTCCTGATCGACTTTCCCGACTTCAATCTTTTGCTTGGAAGATTCGCCAAAAGAATCGGCGCAAGGGTTTTTTTCTACGTAAGCCCCCAGGTTTGGGCGTGGCGGGAAGGGCGTGTTAGAACAATTAGAAGGCTCATGGACCGGATGGCCGTGATCCTGCCTTTCGAAAAAGACTTTTATGGTTCTTACGGAATCGATGTCGACTACGTAGGCCACCCCCTGGCCGAATCGATGAAGGATGTGGAGGATAAGGCCGGGTGCGACCTGGTCTATCATGGTTTTGACGGCCCCCTGGTGGGGCTTTTGCCCGGCAGCAGGCGAAAGGAGATCGAGCGCTTCCTGGACATGCTGATGGAGGCGGCGCGGATTGTCCTAAAATCATTTCCCAAGACCAGGTTCATAATGCCCGTGGCTTCCTCGGTGGATGCGCGGGAGCTCGAAAGCAGGGTTGCCAGGTGGGGTTTGCCGGTGCAGGTTGTCGGAAACGACACATACAGGGTCATAAGGGCCTGCGACCTGATCCTGAGCAAGTCCGGCACGGTGACCCTGGAAGCCGCGATTCTGCAAACCCCCATGGTGGTTTTCTACGATGTCTCACGGTTGAGCAGACTGATCGGGGAGTTGTTGGTTTCAGGAGATTTCGGCGCGATGCCCAATGTGATAGCAGGCAGGGAAATAGTCCCTGAATTTACACGCAGGGAGCCAACGGGGCAGCTTCTGGGCGAAAGCGGTGTGAGGCTATTGAAAGCCCCCGGCCTCCTCGCGGCTCAACGGCTGGAGCTCGGGCGAATTCGCGATCAACTTGGCTCGGGGGGCGTATCCGAAAGGGTTGCCCGGTTGGTCCTGGATACCGCGCATGGAGACAGGAGACCGCGATGAGTGAGTTGAAGCTGGTTGCCCAGCGGACCGCCGTAATCGTGATAGATCTGCAGGTTGTCGCCACCTTGGCATAGATTCCGGATGTATGATCAAAAAGTGACGTTACATGATAGTCTGTAACGTGTTGCGCTCCGATGTTTGTGCGAGGAAGTCGAGCAACCGTCGCGTCCAGCATGTGAATTATTAAAATATCGATACGTTATAAAATATCCCCTTTTGTACCACCCCGGCGCGCATTTTGATAAAAACTTCCCGCTTGATTTTCTCATATCACTTCCATGGCCTCAATCGAAATACACAATGGAAAGCAGGGAGGATTTCATGAAAAAAGTTGGAGCTGTGTTGCTGGTCTTGCTTTTTGGGGTATCTGCCGCCGCCTTGGCAAAGACAGCCGACGTTCGACCGATTCCCGTCAAGATACTGGGAAAGACCATCCAAATCCGTAAAGGCATGACCCGATCCGATGCAAAGGCGGCGCTCTCCTCGGTCATAAAGGAAGAGCCCTCACTCGATACCGCGGAGCGGCTGCAATATGACGTTCAGCTCGTTCCGGAGACGGCGCCGGTTACCATCCTGTTCGACTTCGACAAGAAGGGCGCAGTCAGCGGCTTTTTGATTGATTCTTCGGAAAGGGACCAAAATCCGGCTGCCGCCGCCCTGGTGAACTGGCTCAAAGCAAATGCCGGCAAGTCGGAGGTAAAGAAGAAGGGTGCACGATTTGGAGCTTTGCCGGGTGGAAGATCGAACACACCGAGGGAGGAACGGGAGAAGATGCGGTTTACAATGTCGAGTTCAAGCGGATTGGGAAATGACGAACCGTAGAGGCGCCGGAAAGACAAAAAACGCGCGGGAGGCGGCTCCCCGCGCTTTTTATCCAGTTCAATTGTCGCGTGAACGGGCCGCAATCTCTTCGGCAATTTGCTCAGGCTGTTTTTCTTCGGTATCGATGACCAGATTGGCTATCTGTGAGTAGAACGGGTCGCGTTCGGAAAGCGTTTTCCGGATTTCCTCCTCGGCGGAAAGCTCGGAGAGTGGCGGTCGGGTCAAAGGCGACTCGGGGTCGGCGTTTAACCGGGCGCAGATCGTTTGGTGCGTGGCTTTGAGCCAGACGGTAAAAAAATCCTCCCTGAGCGCTTCGCCATTTAGCCGGTCGAGTACAATTCCGCCCCCGGTTGCGACAACCAGGCCTTCCCGCTGGCGAATGACCTCCAGAAGACCCGATTCGGCCCGTCTGAAAGACCCCCACCCGTGCTGTAGAACCCAGGCGGCAATATCGCGCCCCGCATCGCTAACCAGGCGGCGATCCATATCGATGAAGATTCGGCCAAGCTTTAAGGCTAGAATTTGCCCCACCGTGCTCTTGCCGGTTGCGCGAAATCCAATAAGTGCTATATTGCGCTGTCTCATTGTCTGTGCATTTCAAGTAAGTTATAGAGAGTTATGGTTGCCGGGACCCCAAATATACACGATATGCCCAAAAAACGGACCAATATTGCGGCTCTCGCTCCGGTATTGCCTCGCTTTGCCGGGGGCTTTATCAGGCTTCTTCACCGTACATGCAGGTTCGAAGAAGTGGGTCGGGAACACTGGCTGCGGGCCTGCGAGATAGAGGCGCCCAAAATCGCCGCCTTCTGGCATTTCACCTATCCGACCATCCTCTACTTTTATCGTGACAATGGTTACCTCACCATAACCAGCCGGAGCCGGGACGGCGAGTTTGCCGCCGGGATGTCGCAAAGTCTGGGGTTTGCCCCTTTTAGAGGCTCGCCCGGAAAGGGCGGCGCGGCGGCGCTGAAAAAGATGATTTCGGCCTTTAAGCTTTGTCCGGGAGGCGGGTTGGTCGCCGATGGCTCTCAGGGGCCGGCGCAAATTGCCCAAAAAGGGCTCCTGGTCCTGGCCATGTATTCCGGTTCCCCGATCATACCCGTAAGTATAGCGGCAAGCAGATGCCGGCGGTTGTCGACCTGGGACAAAACGGTGATCCCCATGCCTTTTTCCAGGATAGCCGTGTCCTATGGACCCGTGATAAGGGTGGAGCGGAATGCTTCGTCGGCCGATATCGAAAAATACCGGGTTCAACTCGAGGTGACGTTAAACGAAATCACTGCCCGGGCGCGCAAGCAGGTCGGAGCGTTTGCATAACTCGGCAAATCTGCTAATATAATTATGGTAAGTTTCACTAAACCTGAAAAAGGAGTAATCCGGAGTAGGGCAGATGATCGCCGGCCGCCTTTTACAAGAGCGGCGGGAGGAAAGTCCGGGCTCCACAGGGCAAGGTGCTGGGTAACTCCCAGTCTCGGTGACGAGGAGGAAAGTGCAACAGAAAGCAGACCGCCTCTCGCGCTTTTTGCGAGGGGTAAGGGTGAAACGGTGAGGTAAGAGCTCACCGGTCCCGGTGGCGACATCGGGAGCCAGGCAAGCCCCACCTGGAGCAAGACCGAATAGGAGAGCGTTCGAGGGCTGCCCGCCCGATGCTCTCGGGTTGGTCGCTTGATCCCGCCGGTAACGGCGGGGCTAGAGGAATGATCATGCCTCGTTCGCCTTCGGGCGTTCGGGGAACAGAACCCGGCTTATGCCCTGCTCCGGTTCTCTTTTTTTTCCCATGCCGGTTGTTTTGAATCATGAATGAAACGTGCGCGATTATCCCCGCCGCGGGTATCGGCGTCAGGATGGGCGGGACCATACCCAAACAGTTTATGAACCTGGCCGGAAGGCCTGTGCTTGCTCACACGTTGAGCTGTCTGGCGAAGCTGCCTTTCCTGTCGATGATTGTGCTGACAGTTGCCGAGGGCTACGTGGAAAGGGCCGGGGAGCTGTTATCGCAGTGGCGCCGCGATCAGCAGTCGAGCCTGCCCGAGGTCTGCGTGGCGGCGGGCGGCAAGGAGCGAAGCGACTCGGTCTACAACGGGCTCGAGATGCTGCCGGGGGAGTGTGAATTGGTAATGATCCATGACGCCGTGCGCCCATTTGCGTCCCCGGGCCTTATCCGGGCTGTCTGGGAAGGCGCTCGGGCCACGGGAGCCTGCATAGCCGCCGTGCCGGCGTCGGACACGGTAAAGCATGCCCGCGGCGGCGTCGTTTTGCAGACCCTTTCGAGAGAAGAGATCTGGCTTGTACAAACGCCCCAGGTTTTTCACCGGCAGATCGTGACAAAGGCTTATAAAAGGGCCGTTTCTGAAGGATGGACGGGGACAGACGACGCCTCTTTTGTCGAGCGCATGGGATGTGCCGTTACAATAGTTCAGGGTGAGCGAACGAATATCAAGTTAACCTCGCCCGAGGATCTGCGGTGGGCTGAATGGTATATTTCGACGTCAGGAGGCGGTGATGCGGGTAGGCTTCGGCTATGATGTGCACAGGCTGGTGCCCGGACGGCCTCTTATCCTTGGCGGGATAGAAATTGAATACGAGTTGGGACTGCTCGGCCACTCGGATGCCGACGTCCTTTTGCACGCCATTTGCGACGCCATGATCGGGGCCGCGGCCCTGGGCGACATAGGCGTTCATTTCCCGGATACCGATGCCGCGTTCAAGGACGTGTCGAGCCTGTTTCTTTTGCTGCGGACTTACGAGCTTCTCAAGGATAGAGGGTTTGAGTTGAAAAACATCGATTCGACCGTCGTGGCCCAGAGGCCCAGGCTATCCCCTTTTATCCCGCGCATGGTCGAAAGGATTTCCAACCACCTGGGGCTTAGCCCCGGTTGCGTCAATATCAAGGCAAAGACGACGGAGACACTGGGTTTTGCCGGCCGTGAGGAAGGCATAGCGGCATATGCGGTTGCGCTGATCGAAGAGTCGGCGTAAAAGACCTTTTGTCGAAGTGTGAACCGATAATCGTTCGTAGGAAAGCCGAAAGAGGGGACCGGCGGCAATGGCGTTGCAGATATATAATACTCTGACGGGTAAAAAGGAGGAATTCGTGCCTCTGGAACCCGGCAGGATCAAAATGTACGTGTGCGGGATCACCGTCTACGATTTGTGCCATATTGGACACGCGCGTTCAGTCATTGTCTTCGATGTGATATACCGCTTCCTGACGAGTTTGGGCTACCAGGTTTCCTATGTGCGCAATTTTACGGATATCGATGACAAAATCCTGCGGCGCGCGGCTGCCGAAGGGGTCGATTACCGCACCGTAGCCAACCGTTTCATCCAGACCTTCCATGAGGATATGGAAGCCCTGGGATTATTGCCCCCCACCATGGAGCCGCTTGCAACCGACCACATTGCTGAAATGATCGATATAGTCGGCAGGCTGGTGGAAAAAGGCGCGGCATACCAGGCTGGAACCGACGTCTATTTCAGCGTGGACCGGTTTTCCGGCTACGGCAGGCTTTCCGGGCGTGAGCTCGAAGACATGGTGGCGGGCGCACGGGTCGAGGTGGATGAAAACAAGCGCAACCCCATGGATTTTGTTCTCTGGAAAGGCAGCAAGCCCGGGGAGCCGTTCTGGGAGAGCCCATGGGGCCCCGGCAGGCCGGGCTGGCACATCGAGTGTTCCGCCATGGCGAGAAAATACCTTGGGAGCCCCTTCGATTTGCACGGGGGAGGCAAGGACCTGGTTTTTCCTCATCACGAAAACGAGATCGCGCAAGCCGAGGCGGCCTTCGACACCCCTTTTGCCCGCTACTGGGTCCACAACGGATTCGTTAACATAAATAACGAGAAAATGTCCAAGTCGCTTGGAAATTTCATCACGATTCGCGACGTGCTCCAATCCGTGCACCCCGAATCGCTCCGGCTTTTCGTCATAAGCAAGCATTACCGGAGCCCGGTGGATTTTTCCGATGAAACCGTCGGGGAAGCCGAGCGAGGACTCGAACGCCTCTACTCCACCATTGAAACCGCCCTGGAAAAAACGGCCAAAGACGGGGGCGCCGACTATCCGGAGAGTGATCTCAAAAAGCAGGATACCGAGCTTTATGAAAAGTTGGAGTCGCTTCCGGCTTTGTTTTTCGAAGCCATGAACAACGATTTCAACACTGCCCAGGCGGTTGGCTATATTTTTGCGCTCCAGCGAAATCTTCAGCGTTTCCTGGATAAATCCGGCAGGAAAAGCCTGAAGGGCCCATCCGCGCGGCTTGCCGCGATGTCGGCCGAATCTCTCCAAAAGCACTGCCGGGCGATTGGGCTTCTGATGCTCGCCCCGGAGGTCTTCTTCGACCGTCAGAGGAAGCTCAAGCTGAAGACGACGGGCATGAGCGAAGAAGAGCTAAATGACCTGATAGAGTTGCGGCACAAGGCCCGGCTCGAAAAAAACTTTGCCGAATCGGACCGAATCAGGAAGGAACTGGAAGAAAAACGCATCCAGCTCGAAGACAACCCCGAAGGAACCAAGTGGCGGGTAAGTCTTCAGTCCCCGAACGGATGACACGGACCGGCGGGCCTGCCGGGAAAAAACTCTCGAATTGACTTAAGTCAAGGCGTTGCGCGAAAAACTCTATTATCTGGAGTATCGGCTCCGGAAATCCTGTCGAGGTATGCGCAGCGCACGGGGGGGGGATTTGCCCCCCCTGGCGGGATGGCCGCGCTCTCGGCCCGCAGCCCCAAGCCGGTGAGAGGTTATTCATGCAAAAGCCAAGATGGGCGCAGGGCGCGCTAAACCTTTTCGCAATCGGTCTGGCCGTTGGCATCTTTTTTTCGGTTGGCGTCTACGAGGTCGCTGAAACTACCGCCGGCGCAAATTTTTGCGGCTCATGCCACAGCATGGGGCCCTTCGTCGCATCTTTTAGAATTCACGAACATGGCGGAAACAACCGGTTTGGGTTTAGAGCCCGGTGCAACGACTGCCACCTTCCGCACGACGGTCTGGCCGATTATCTATTTGTCAAAGCCAAAGCGAGCATCAACGATGTATGGGTTGAAACCTTCCAAAGTGCGGCAAAGATAGATTGGCCCGAAAAATTGAAGGAACCGGGCCGTTTTGTCTATGACTCCGGATGCCTCGAGTGCCACTCCAATCTGCAAAATAAGTCGTTGTCGAACCCTGCGGCGTTTTTGCCCCACAGAATGTATTTTGCCGGGACAACGACAAAAACCTGCGCGGATTGCCACAGCGATGCGGGTCACCAACACTTGGCCGAATTTGTCAAAAAATAACTATGGAGGTCAGTATGCGAAAAGCGGCGGGTGCAGTTTTTTCACTGGTCATGATCGGCAGTCTTTGCTGGCATATCGCCATGGCGGCCGATAACCCGCCTTCGCCCAAAGGGGCGATAACCAGTCCGGGCAAGCCCGGCGACAGTTCATTTCTTCGCTATCCCAATATTGCCTTCCAGAAGAAAATGACATTGGCAAAAGGCACCGGGATAACCAAACAGGCGGCGGAGTGCATCTCCTGCCATTCCAGCAAGACCCCGGCCGTCGTTGAGGACTGGTCGAAAAGTTCGATGGCCCATGCGGGAGTCAGTTGTTTCGATTGCCATACCGTATCGAAAGACAACCCGATGGCCAACCAGAACTGCCCGGGGGTCAAGGGCACCGACATATATGTCAGTGCGCTGGTATCGCCCAAGACCTGTGCGAAATGCCACCCAAACGAGGTGACGCAGTTTCAGCAAAGCGGCCATGGCCGCGGTGCGATCCAGATGGAAGTCCAACCTCTAAGCCTCGCGCTGCTCGCGCATGAAGATATGAATTTGCCCGAGTTCAAAGACGCGGTACTCATGACCGGATGCGCGCAGTGTCACGGTTCGGTGATAAAGATGGGGGCCGATCACATGCCGCTTTCCACCTCCTGGCCGGTCCACGGCATCGGCACCGTCTATCCCGACGGCGGGGTCGGAAACTGCACGGGATGCCACCTCAACCACCAGTTTTCGATCGGACAGGCTAGAAAGCCTTCTTCGTGCGGCACATGCCACCTGGGTCCGGACCACCCGGATATCGAGGTTTACACGCAGTCGGTCCACGGCATGCTGTTTGAGGCCCGCGGAGACAAATGGCATTGGGACAGCCCCCCCGGCGGGTGGCAGCCGACCGCCGACTATTCCGCTCCCACTTGCGCCACATGCCACATGAGCGGTATAAACGGTTTGCAGCCGACTCATAACGTTGACATGAGACTTATGTGGAACCTTTGGGCCCCTGTTTCGGAAGCGAGAACAGGCGGCTATGATACGGCGGTTGAGACTTACACGAAAACGGGCAAGCTAACGGCGGGCAATCCACTGGCCGGAAACCCCCAGGGCCCCAAGGCCGCAAGAAGTGACATGCTGCAGGTTTGCTCCGCCTGCCATTCGGGTGAGTTTGCGAAAAACTACCTGAGCGCGGCCGACAAGCAGGTAGAACTCTACAACAAGTACGCTCACGCCGCATCGGAGATGATCGGAACGCTCCAGAAGAAAAATCTCATGATGAAAGACCCCTGGGCCGACCCGGCCTTCAGAACGTATTACTACATGTGGCACCATGAGGGCAGAAGAATGCGGCATGGCGCCGCGATGGAAGGGCCGGATTATTCTCACTGGCACGGCGTCTTTCAGCTTCAGCAGAGTCTTAGAATCCTCCAGGGGATCTACAACCAGCGCATAAAAACCGGCAAGATCGACTACGACCAGTCCGGCGGCGTGGGCGTGGGGGAGTAGAACGGGTGATAAGGCGCGGCGCCACTTAAAAAGCGATCCCTTAAATCCCCTCCTCCGCACGGGGGGGCCGGGATCGCTTGGCGGCCGTGCCGGATTGCGCCCCGGATCAAACACTTAGGGCTTGTCCGTAAATAAGCCTTTAGGGATTGCGCCGGATTTTGAGACTGATTTGGTTGCGAAGATTGAGCAAAACCGCAGGTGTAGCAGAGCTACGTCGAGGATTTTGCGATTGAGGAGCGGCCAAAGCAGGCCAAAAGCCGGATGCAAGCGCAAAGGTTTTATTTACGGACAAACCCTTAACCGGGCGATCATCTAAGATATCTGGTGGGCACGGTGAAAACTGGTGAGGCCGTGCCCACCCTGACATTCTCAGTCCCATGCGGTTGTGGGTTTTTCCTCATATCCCGCCAGCAGAAGATGCAGGTCTTCCTGCCCGAGTCTGCGCACATCCGGGGGTTGCCATCGATATTTGTCGACGATATACCTGTAAACTCCATCCAGCCCTTTAAGACCGATATATCCTTCTTTTTCCGCAATACGGCTGCCAATTTTTTCGAGCAACGGATCGTTCATGTGCGCACTCCTTCTTAGGGAAAGTCCTGGTGGATCAACCCACGGCGACGCCCGGATTTCATAGCGGTTAATATATTTACGCCCGGCTGCCGGGGCAATCCCTCCCGGCGCTGAGGTTTCCCACATGAGGGCCGTCCATCCACACTGTTTTGCCGGAGCCGATGTCGATATAATACAGCGGGAAAAGTGCAAATAGTCTGAAGCATGTAGTATGGAAACTGTAAAAGGAAAGCAATTGCGCGGTCATCGGGAGGAATTTTGATGCGGGACCTGGTATGTTTTTGTTTTGGCTACACTGCCTCCGATATAGAGCGGGATGTCCTGGAGAGTAATAAATCCACCATTGTCGATAGAATCATGAGAGAAAAAAAGGCCGGCGGCTGCCAGTGCGCCGCCATGAACCCCAAGGGAAGATGATGCCTTGCCGATGTCCGCCGGTTGGTGGATGAGGTCATGAAACGCAATGGGATTACGCCGAGATTTTTCTGATCCCGCACGGTTTGTATTGGCTAACCGGCCTTCTTTTTCGTTTTTTCCGCCGCCCCCTCAAGACCTGCGAGCAAGGCATCGTTTTCCCCGGGGATCGTCATTTCAAAGACCGAGTCAACGGTCGTATAGTCGTAATAACCGAGTCGCGCCAACGGGCGGACAGCCGCAACATCGATTCGCCCGTCGGGGCCGATTACTTCGTCTTTGATGTGGACCCGGACTACCCGGCCTATAATGACATCCACCGTCCCCATGATTCCCCCGCCGGGCAGGCGGAGGGTCTGATAGTAGACACATTCGAACTGAATCGGGGACTCCGCGACCCTGGAGGGCTTAACTATGACCGAAGGGGCCTTGGTCAGCCCGGCCAGTTCGAATTCGTCGACTTCCGGGGCCACTTCCGAAGCAGAACGGTTTACTGCTTCGCGCAAGTCGTACGTGGCCATGTTGTATACAAACTCGCCCGTCTGCTCCACGTTGTTGACCGTGTCCTTGCGCGTTCCCCGCGTGGTCTGATTTGCCGCAAACATCACGTAAGGGGGATCGAAGGTCAGGTTTTGGAACTGGCTGAAAGGAGCCAGGTTATGCACGCCGTCTCTTCCTAGAGTCGAGATCCAGCCTATAGGACGTGGTAAGACACAGGACTTGAAAGGGTTTTGCTGCAGCCCATGATCATTTTTTAGCGGATCGTAATTCATAGGACCTCCTTTTTTCCGGGAAAATTTCACGGCTGTCATTTTTATGGATAACTTTCCTTAATGCAAGAAAGAATACGACCTCACCCGGGGCTGCGGGCAAGCGGCGTTGAACGTGGCAGAGGAACGAGGCAATGCTTACCTTAATAAATCGATGCGATTTTCAAAGCGGTTATCGGTCTCATCAAAGTTGTAAGGAGGGGGAAATGGCTGAAGACAAATCTGAACGACAGCAAGATTCTCTTTTTGGCACTGAAGTCGAAAAAAATCTCAGGGCTGCATTCGACGCGCTTCCCAACGAGGTTCCCGTGATGCTCTTTACCGAGAAGGGCCGAAACGAGGTTCTAAACACGGCGGCGCAGGATCTGCTAGGGAGTTTCAGCAAAATATCGAAGAAAATCAAGCTTAGCGAGTTCGATTTGAAAAGCGAGGAGGCCAGGAAGCGAAACGTGACCAGCGCCCCGACCCTCATTTTCGATCCGGACCGCTATTCGATAAGGTACCTTGGCGTTCCTTACGGCGAGGAGGGAAGGACGCTTGTCGGGACGCTCCTGCTTGTCGGGTTTCGCACGGGCAATATGAGCGATCAGTCGCTAAATGTCATGAAAAGGATAAGTTCCAGAAGGGAAATCAAGGTCTTTGTCAGCCCGACCTGTCCCTATTGCCCGGAGCAGGCGGTGAACGCTGTAAAGGCGGCCATCGAGAGGCCCGATATCGTATCGTTGGAAATGATCGACATCCAGTCCAACCAGGAAACGGCAAACCGCTATTCCGCGTTCAGCGTCCCGCAAACCTTTGCAAACGATATCCTTGTTGCCCAAGGGGCGCAGCCGGAGGAATTGTTTGCCTTGTCACTCGAAAAGCTCGAACAGCAGACCGTTTTCATCCCGGAAACCGACGCTCCGGTAATCGAAACCGATGTCGTTATCGTCGGTGGAGGCCCGGCGGGCCTTGCCGCGGGGATTTACACGGTGCGAAGCGGGCTCAGGACGGCCGTTATCGAACGCGGGGCGCTCGGGGGGCAGGTGGCCACAACCCCTGTAGTGGAGAACTACCCCGGGTTTGCGAGGGTGCCGGGGAAAACACTGGTCGATATTCTGGTGAGCCATGCCCTGGAATACGTGCAGATATTCCTGGGAGAAGAGGTGATCGAGATTCAAAGCGGCCCGCCGGTAACAGTGATTACGAGCAGGAGAAAATTTGTCACCAAGGCTCTCATACTCGCTACCGGTGCCAATTACAAAAGGCTGGGCGTCCCCGGCGAGATGAACTTCATGGGCCGCGGGGTAAGCTATTGCGCGACCTGTGACGGTCCTTTGTTCAAAGGCAGGAAGGTAATCGTCGTGGGAGGGGGAAACTCCGCGGTGACCGAATTGCTCCATCTCCATAACATGGGAGTACAGACCGTTCTGGTGCACAGACGAAACTCCCTCAGGGCTCAGGAGCACCTGGCCAAAAATATCTTCTCAAACAACATCGAGGTCCTCTGGGATACGGAAGTAGTGGAGATAAGGGGCAAGGAAAAGGTCACCGAAGTGTTTTTACGCAACCACAGGACCGGCGAGGTCTACCCGTTCCCCGTGCAGGGGGTCTTTGTCGCGATCGGATACGAGCCTTCGGTGGGGCTGGCTAAAAGCCTGGGCATCGAACTCTCACCAGATGGCTTCATCGGGCACGATTCACATCACAGGACCAACATCGCGGGAATTTATTCCGCGGGGGACGTCGAAGGGGGCTACAAACAGATAGTCACTGCGATGGGCCAGGGGACCGAGGCCGCCCTGTCGGTGTTCGAAGACCTCACTCATCCATACTGGGCCTCCGAGGAGCAAAAACAGGGCGGCATCGCAAAGAGGTGAGCGTCTCTAAAGCATTATTTAGATTTTTCCTCGCCGCAGGATTTGCCGGAATTTTTGCACTTGGGAGGGAGCCTGTCGTCGAATTCGATCAGATCGCCGGTCACAGTGAAGATTACGCGCTCACAGATGTTGACGACCCGGTCGGCCGAGCGCTCCAGGTTGTGAGCGACCCACATGAGGTGGCTGGCGCCGTCGATGTTTCTCGGGTCGGCCAGAACGTAGGTCATGAGTTCGCGGTATACCTGGTTGTAGAGATCGTCAACCTGCTGGTCCTCGCAGGGAATCGCATAGGCGGCTTCGGTGTCCCTGTCGACAAATGCCAGGAGTGCTCTGTGGAGCATGTCGGAGGCAAGCGCCGCCATTCTCGGAATATCGAGCAGCGGTTTGACCAGGGGGTTTGAGCCGAGTTCGATCACAATTTTTGCGATCCCCTTGGAATAATCGGCAATTCTTTCGAGTTCACCGGCAATTTCGAGTATGGCCGCAAGGGTCCTGAGGTCTTTGGCCATGGGCTGTTGCGTGGCGATGAGGACCAGGGTGTCCGTTTCGATTTGGTAGCGCCTGCGGTTGATCTCCGAATCGGCTTCGATCAGACGTTTGGCATCCTCGAGTTGCCTCTGAATGAGAATCTCGATCGCATCGATTATGCTTCGTTCGACCATCACCCCAAGGTCGATGAGTCCATCCTGAAGCGCCTCCAACTGCTTTTCCAACGGAGTTTTCACCATTAAAACCACCCCCTGTGCCGGGCAATACCATTTAAACACGCCGCATCGACGAATGCGGACCTTTAAGCGTCAATCAAGAAAGCTCCATTGTATAACCGGCGGGCCGGGAATTGCAAGAAAACCACCCCCGAAAGCGAAAAAGTATCTTAATTACCCTGCATCAGGAAATGGAAAGCCCCCGGACCCCTGAAGGGGGGCGGGGGCTAACGGAAAAAAACCTCTCACGCCGGGTAAACGGCGCCATTTACCGGCCGTTTTAACCCGACATGCTTACATCCTAGTACATGCCCCCTCCGGGCGGCATGCCTCCCATTGCGGGGCCGCCTTTGTCTTCTTTGGGCAGTTCGGCAATCATGCACTCGGTCGTGAGCATGAGGGCCGATACGCTGGCGGCGTTGAGCAGCGCGGTGCGCGTGACTTTGGTCGGGTCGATTACGCCCGCGGCGATCAGGTCTTCGAATTGACCGGTCTCGGCGTTGAAGCCAAATGCGCCCGTTTGCTCCTTGACTTTCTGAACCACTACCGAACCCTCTTCTCCCGCGTTGGCCGCAATCTGGCGTGCGGGTTCCTCGAGGCAGCGCTTGACGATTTTGAGCCCAAGCTGCTCATCTCCACCGAAATCGACGTTTGCAAGCGAGGGGAGGCAGCGCAGGTAGGCAACCCCGCCGCCGGGAACGATGCCTTCTTCGACTGCCGCTCGGGTGGCGTTAAGGGCGTCTTCGACCCTTGCCTTTTTCTCTTTCATCTCGGTTTCGGTTGCCGCGCCCACACTGATCACCGCAACACCGCCGACCAGCTTGGCCAGTCTTTCCTGCAGCTTTTCACGGTCATAGTCGCTGGTGGTCTCTTCGATCTGGGTGCGGATCTGGCGGACCCGGCCCTCGAGAGCCTTCCGGTCGCCTGCGCCGTCGACTATCGTCGTGTTGTCCTTGTCGATCCGGATGGTCTTTGCCCGGCCAAGATCGTTCAGGGTGACAGTTTCAAGCCGGATGCCCTTTTCCTCGCTGATGACCTGCGCTCCGGTAAGGACCGCGATGTCTTCGAGCATTGCCTTGCGCCTGTCGCCAAAACCGGGGGCCTTGACCGCGCAGACCTGGAGGGTGCCACGGAGCTTGTTTACCACCAGGGTGGCAAGAGCTTCACCTTCGACGTCTTCGGAGATGATCAGAAGGGGTTTGCCCATCTTTGCGATCTGTTCGAGAACGGGCAAAAGGTCTTTCATGCCGCTTATTTTTTTCTCGTTTACCAGGATCAGGGGCTCGTTTAGCAGCACTTCCATCTTTTCGGGGTCGGTAACGAAATACGGGGAAATATATCCACGGTCAAACTGCATGCCTTCGACCACTTCGAGGGTGGTCTCCATGGATTTGGCTTCCTCGACCGTGATAACGCCCTCTTTGCCCACCTTGTTCATGGCCTCGGCGATGATGTTGCCGATGGTGGAATCATTGTTGGCCGAAATGGTGCCGACCTGGGCGATTTCTTTCTGATCCTTGATGGGCTTGCTGGTCTTTTTGAGTTCATCGACCACGATCTTGACGGCTTTTTCTATGCCGCGCTTGATGGCCATCGGGTTGTGGCCGGCCGTAACGAGCTTGGAGCCTTCAAAGTAGATCGACTGGGCCAGAATGGTTGCCGTGGTCGTCCCGTCGCCCGCGACGTCGCTGGTCTTGCTGGCGACTTCTTTTACCATCTGGGCGCCCATGTTTTCGAACCGGTCTTCGATTTCTATTTCCTTAGCCACGGTGACGCCGTCCTTGGTCACTGTCGGGCCGCCGAAGCTCTTTTCAATGACAACATTGCGGCCTTTGGGGCCAAGGGTCACCTTGACGGCGTCTGCTAGGATATTTACGCCGTTTAGCAGCATCTCGCGTGCTTTTGTATCGTATATCAACTGCTTCGCCATTAGTATGTTCCTCCTGGTATTTTTAAAGAATCTATTGAGTTACTCAACAATTGCGAGGATGTCGTCTTCGCGCATGATGAGCACTTCCTGGCCCTCGATGGTGATCTCGGTGCCGGCGTATTTGCCGAAAAGAACGCGGTCGCCCTTTTTCACGTCGAGCGCTCTTTTGGAGCCGTCTTCCATGGTCTTGCCGTTGCCGGCGGCGAGGACTTCACCCTGGATGGGCTTTTCTTTTGCCGTATCGGGAATGATGATCCCGCCTGCGGTTTTGGTTTCCTCTTCCATACGTTTGACCACCACGCGATCGTTGAGCGGTCTAAGGTTCATAACAACTCCTTTCGGTTTTGAAAAATAAAGAGAATTGGGCAAAGCAAAAGACTTGAGCCTCGCCCGGTTGTGTTAGCACTCGTCTATGATGAGTGCTTTTAATCATCAGAGCTTCATTTGGCAAGCGAAAAAGAACCCGATGGGGGGAAAAAAAGTGAAAAGGTCGTCCCTGTGCCCTGCTGATTGCGGTTTACTTCCACTTTTCCCGCTGCTTTTTCCACCAATTGGTAGACGATGCTCAGCCCAAGACCTGTTCCGTTTGTCTTCGTGGTAAAAAAGGGGTCGAAAATTCTTTTCAGCTCGGGGTCGGGAATCCCGCATCCCGTATCGCCTATGTCTATTCTAATCGGCCTTTCGGGGTTGTCGAGCCTTTGTTCGACGTTTACCGATATCGAAAGCTCTCCGCCTTCGGGCATGGCTTCGATCGCGTTTACCAGAAGGTTCCACAGGATCCGGTGCATATGGAGCGGATCGATGGAGACAAGGGGGCTTGCGCGGAAATCGGTCCTTACAGTGTGGGATGCCGCGGCCTTTTTGTTGGCTTTAAGGAGGGCTACGATCTCCTCGATTGCCGGGCATACCTGCACCTCTTCTATGCGGGCCGACTGGGGGGAGCCTTTGGCCATCCAGAGAAATTCGGTTACCAGCGAGTTTACGCGCCCGATCTCCCTTTGCAGGATTCGAAAGAGCCTCTCATTAAACGGGCTAAGGCCGGTTTCGGCCTCGAGCATTTGCACGGCTCCGCTCATCGAGGCGAGAGGGTTTTTTATCTCGTGGGCGATTTCTGCGGCCAGTCTGCCGGCCAAAACGAACTTCTCCATTCTTTGAATATGCTCTTCGACGGCTTTGAGCCTGGTGAGGTCGGTGAATATGATGAGCCAGCCGAAGGTTTTTTCGTCCTCTCCCCTCAAGACCGAGGCCGAATAGCCGATCAGTGTCTGAATGCCGGCCGGGTGGTTGTAGGAGGTCTCCATGCGGGTTGGCCGCGTTGGAGGGCTGTGTGCCGCGCCGTGCTGGAGCAGCGGGAAGTCGATGTCTGTAAAGACCTCCCCGAGGGGCCGCCCGGTGATATCGCCTTGCTTTATCCCGAGCATTTCCTGCGCGGCGTTGTTCGAAAATATGACGCGCCCCTGGAGGTCGACGGTCAGAAGGCCGCTTGACATGCTGCTGACGATGCTCGTGTGAAGGGTCACCAGCGTGCTGAGATCCCTTTCGCTTTGACGAATGCGCAGTTTGGACCTTTGGAGTTCCCGGGCGAGGTAGCCGGCAAGAATGCCCACGAGGAAAAAACCGGCGGTATTTACGAGGATCTTGAAAAAGTAGGCCCCGGAGTCACTAGCATGTGCGGCACCCCCGCTCAGTTGAAGGGGAGATATCCACCCGAAGTATTGAAGGTCGAGCAGGAGCCCGTAGATAAGAGAGCAGGCCGATGCGGTCAAAAGACTCGCGCGGCGGTGGAGCAAAAGGGCCGCGCTCAAGATCACCAGCATGTAGAGCGATGAAAAGCTGCTCTCGATTCCTCCGGTCATATAGACCAGAACGCTCACGGCTCCCAGATCGAACAGGATCTGGATAAAAGCGAACAGCTCCAGCCGGCGCACGCCCTTGAGGCTCAGGGCTCCGACAATCGTGAACACGAAGAGCGCGCAGGAAACTATATAGAGAGGTTGAAGCAGGGCGTTTAGAAGGCCCCCATTGATTCTGCTTTGCACGGCAATGGTTACCAGGAGGAAAAAAACGGCAAGGATCAACCGATAGAGAAGGAGTTTTTTGAGCTTACTCCTTAGTCGGCCCTCATCTGTGCCATTAACCTCTCCGGCGGCGAGCTCAAGCATTTGGGGCTCTATTTCCCAACGACGTCGGCAAGTTGAAAGATCGGCAGGTACATGGCCACCAGCAAAAAACCGATGGTAACGCCGAGAAACAGGATCAGCAAAGGCTCCAGCATGGATGTCAAGGATCCGACGGCCGTGTCGACTTCATCGTCGTAAAAATCGGCTATCTTTCCAAGCATGGTGTCCAGTGCGCCCGTGGCTTCGCCAACGGCTATCATCTGGGTCACCATTGGGGGAAACACGTGTGTTTCGGCAAGAGGTTCGGCAACCGGCCGGCCTTCGGAAATCGACATGCGGGCCTTCCTGATGGCAGCTTCCACGACCGAGTTGCCGGCGGTTGACGCGACCACGTCCAGGCCGTCAAGAATTGGCACTCCGCTCGAAAGCATCGTGCCCAAGGTTCTCGTAAAGCGCGCCACGGCAATCTTTTTGAACAGGATGCCGAAGACGGGGGCCTGCAGGAACATCCGGTCGAAAATGTGCCTGCCCTTTTCCGTCTTACGGAACCTGCGAATCCCGTACACAACCAATCCAACGCCAAGGATTACCCAGTGGGTGTAGTGCTTTGCGAAGTCGCTCAGATTCAACACCATCATTGTCATTGCGGGCAATTTCACGCCCGCGTCCAGGAAAAGCTTGGAAAAGACCGGAATGACGAATATCAGGATAACCGCTACGACGATCACGGCAATCGAGACCACGATGGCAGGGTAGGTCAGGGCGCTTTTGACCTTCTTTTTTAACTTCTCCATCTTTTCGATGTACGCGGCGAGCCTGTTCAAGATCACGTCCAGTATGCCGCCGATCTCTCCCGCGGCCACCAGGTTGTGAAAAAGGTTGTCAAAGACTTTGGGGTGACTTTTGATTGCGTCCGACAGGGTTGAGCCTTCCTCGACGCTTTTTTTGATCTGTCGAATAACTCTTTTGAAATTCGCGTTCGTCCTGCTGCTCCTGGAGAATTTCCATGCACTGCACAAGAGGGAGGCCGGCATCGATCATGGTTGCAAACTGCCGAACGAATATGACTATATCCTTGTCCTTTATCTTGGCCGCCATGGCCGGAAAGTAGTCCCCCAGAGCCTTGGGCTTGAGTCTTACGTCCTTTATCGTTATTCCTTTTTTTATGACCATCTGGCGGGCCAGGGGGAGATTGTCGGCCTCTATTTCCCCTTTTTGCTTACTGCCCGAGCGATCTTTGCCTGACCATAGATAAATCGCCATGCCTGCTCTCCTGTGGTGTCAATAAATATTGGTGAAGAGTAACGAAGGCAATTTATGCAATTTGCAGTCCAGAAGGGGTGAGCCTGAAAATCATTTGGGCGTGGTTCTGCCGGAATACCGGATTCAATTTTGAAAGCGTGTGTCGAATCAATCTTTTGTCGAAGATCTGATGACTTCTTCGATAGAGGTCAAGCCTTCTTTTAGCTTGTTAATGCCTGCGCGCCTCAGGGTCGTCATGCCGAGGCGAATGGATTCCTTTTTGATTTCCGCGGCGGAAGCGCCCATGAGGACGAGTTCACGGATCTGCTCATAGAGCGGCATGACCTCGTAGAGGGCAATGCGTCCCCTGTAGCCCGTGTTGTTGCAGGCGTGGCATCCCGCGCCGCGATAGCATTTAAAGGTGCCAATTTCCTCGTCCATGATCCCGAGCTCGAGGAGTGTCTCAGCGGAGATCTCTTCAACGGTCTTGCATTCATGGCATATCCTGCGAACGAGCCTTTGGGCGAGAACGAGGTTTACCGCCGAGGAGACCAGAAAGGCCTCAACTCCCATGTTGAGCAGCCGGTTGATCGTGCTCGGGGCGTCGTTGGTATGCAGGGTGCTAAGCACGAGGTGGCCGGTCAGGGCTGCTTTGACTGAAATTTCAGCGGTTTCAAAGTCTCTAATTTCTCCGACCATTATTATGTCCGGGTCCTGGCGGAGAAAGGCCCGCAAGGCCGCGGCAAAAGTAAGGCCGATGGACTCGTGTATCTGGACCTGGTTTATGCCGACCATGTTGTATTCTATGGGGTCTTCGGCGGTCGAGATGTTATGGCTCACCTTGTTTAGATCGGCGAGCGCGCTGTAGAGGGTCGTGGTCTTGCCGCTGCCGGTCGGACCGGTAACGAGCACCATTCCGAAGGGCAAAGCGATGGCCTCGCGGAAATTTTTATACTGGGCCTCTTCGAAGCCGAGCTTGGTCATATCGAGCTGTAGACCCGCCTTATCGAGCAGTCGTAAGACGATCTTTTCGCCAAATAGGGTCGGAAGCACCGAAACCCGGAAATCCATCTCGCGCCCCTTGGTCTTAAGGCGTATGCGCCCGTCCTGGGGCAGCCTTCTTTCGGCGATATCGAGGCGCGCCATTATTTTTATGCGCGATGTGATGGCGTTTTTGAGGTGAATGGGAGGCCTCATCACCTCGTAGAGCACGCCGTCGATGCGCAAGCGGATGCGAACCGTCTTCTCATAGGGTTCGATGTGAACATCGCTTGCATGTTTTCGGATTGCGTCCATCAGGACGAGATTGACCAGTTTGACAACGGGGGCCTGCTCGGCGGCATTTTCAAGCGTCGAGAGGTCCATTTCGTCGGTTGCCTGCACAAGGTCGACATCGATCTCATCCTTGAACATTCCGATAACGTCATCAAGGGAGTCTTCTTGCGAGAAGCAGGAGCCGATTACCTGTTTGATTACGGAATCCGGGGCCACATGGATTTGGACATTTTTCCGGGTGAGGAAGCGGATGTCGTCAATGATGAAAAGGTTTCCGGGGTCCGACATGGCCACGTGGAGGGTGCTGCCCATTAGCCCGAACGGGACGGCCTGGTATTTGTGCATGATGTCCAGGGGGATTAGTCCCAGGATTTCTTTTCGGACGTTTAGCCTGGAGAGAATAACCTGCGGGCAGCTGAACTGCCTGGCTACGAACTCGCAAAGAGTATGCTCGTCGATTACCCCCTGCTTTACCAGCGCGGCGCCGAGGCGATCCCCGCTTTGGCGCTGCTCTTCGAGCGCTCGATCGAGTTGATCGGCGGTGACCAGTCCCTCCTGGACCAGCAATTCTCCAATCTTTTTGGCCACGGATCAAAATCCTTCAAAAGAGGCCCAAAGACCTTGCCCGCATGCGGGCGTTTTGCGCGACACCGTTGTGCGCTCCCGGTTAAACCGAACCATATAGTTCAATATTCGAGTAAAATCGAATAAAAAAAAGACAAAATACCTTGACAGCAATTATAACCCGGTTATTATTCGCAACGCTTTCTCCGGAAGAGGGCGAAGGAATAATATCAGAACAGGGGGTGGTTGTCATGATTTGCTCAACGGTGAAGGTCGGGACTGAATGCGCCTTCATGACCAAAGCAGGATGCGGCTATAGCGGCGGCACCTGCCTTCAGATCGTCGAACAGTGCGAGGGGTGCCAGCGCGCTGTCGAATTTCCCGCCGGGAAGTTTTGCTCCAGCTATCCAAATCCTGCCATCAAATGGAAAGCCAGCAATTGCAATTTTGCGACTCATACCAAGATGGAAGTGCAGGACAAGCAGAAAGTCAATCCTCTCAAGGCTTCCAAGAGAAACAACAAAAAGAAGTAGCATCCATAGCCGGTTCGTGAGAGCGGCCTCCGGCAGGCCAATGTGCCCTGGAGGATCGCTCTCGCCGATCCAGGTCGGGCCGTCGCCACTTTAATTCCAGCCCGCTCGCTGATGATTTTTCTTTTCGTTTGACTTCTCATGTGGTCATCCGTTATGGAATTATGGGTGAATTTTGCGCTCCGGCAGCCCGTGCGGTACGCTTTGAGTACTGCTTTGCCAGGGGCCTCCCGAGAAAGGATGCGCAACAGTGGAACAAACTTTGATTATGACCGGAGCACAGGCGGCGGCCGAGGCCGCCAGGTTGAGCCGGGTTCAGGTGATAGCCGCCTATCCGATCACGCCCCAGTCCAAAATCCCCGAGACGCTTTCCGGGTATGTGGAGCGCGGGGTGCTCAAGGCCGAATTCGTGCGGGTGGAAAGCGAGCATTCAGCGATGGGGGTGTGCATAGCCGCATCCATTGCCGGCGCCAGGGCTTTTACGGCCACCTCGGCCAACGGCCTGGCCTACATGCACGAGCAGCTTCACTGGGCCGCGGGCTCCCGCCTTCCGATTGTGATGCCTGTCGCCAACCGGGGGGTGGCCGCGCCCTGGACGATCCTGAATGATTGCCAGGACACCATATCGCAGCGCGACACCGGGTGGATGCAGATTCTACTGCATGAATAACCAGGAAGCGCTCGATCTTGTCATCGTGGCGTTCAAGGCTGCCGAACAGCTCCTTATTCCCTGCATGGTCTGCTTCGACGGTTTTTTGCTCTCGCACACCTATATGCCGGTGGAAATGCCCGGCCAGCAGGAAGTGGATCGATTCCTGCCTCCTTATGTGCCGTTTCACACTCTTGATCCCGAAAACCCGGTCAACATCAATCCGGTGATTACGAGCGACCCTGTCGCCGACCCCGACGGCGTGATGTCGCCAGGGTATATGGGGATTCGCTTCCGGCTGCAGAAGAGCCTCGAGGAGGCCCTGCCGGTTATAAGCCAGGCCGGGCGCGAGTTTGGCGAAGTTTTCGGCCGCTCCTACGAAGATCTCCTTTTCCACTACAGGACCGAGGATGCGGACTTTCTCTTCGTTGCCATGGGAGCGCTGGTCGGGGAGGCATCCGAGGCTGCCGACGCCTTGAGAGAAAAGGGCGTAAAAGCCGGAGTCGTGGGTGTGCGGGTGTACCGGCCCTTCCCGGCGGCAGAGCTCTACGAGGCGCTCCGGGGAAGGCACGCTGTGGCGGTCATCGAGAAAGCGATCAGCTACGGGTACGAAGGTGCGCTGATGTCTGAGATCAAGGCGGCTTTTTATGGAAAAGACGGGCCGGCCCCGGTGATTTCCAATTATATAGTGAGCCTTGGCGGAAAGGACGTTTCGGCAACCGAGCTTATCCAGGTGGCAGGTGAGAGCATTGCGGCGGCTAAAAGCGGTACTGCGCCCGATAGAACGCAATGGGTCGGATTTCAATAGAGCAAGAAGGCAACACTGGTAAAAGGCAAAGGTAGGCAATGTCTGGGCAAATTGCAATTCTCGACTATCCCGAGCAGGAATATATCCTCCCCGGCAACCGGCTCTGTGCCGGCTGCGGGGTTACTATAGCTTACAGGTTTATCTTAAAGGCGCTGGGAAAAAAGACGGTCGTTTGCGTGCCGGCCTCCTGTCTGACCATTTTGCACGGCATATACCCCAAGACGCCGGTCATGGCGACCACGGTAAACAATACTTTTGCGGGCACCGGAGCGGCCGCTTCGGGAATCTCCGCGGCCTTAAAGGCCACGGGGCGCGAAGACTGGCATGTTTTGGCCATGGCGGGCGATGGCGGGACGTTCGATATGGGAATTCAGTCCCTTAGCGGCGCCGCCGAACGCGGCGAAAACATCATCTATGTCTGCTACGACAACGAGGCCTACATGAATACGGGCTCTCAGCGCTCGAGCGCCACCCCTGTGGGCGCGGTGACCACGACCACGCCGGTAAAGCCCAAGGAGCAGCCCAAAAAAGATTTCATGAAGATAATGGATGCCCACTCGCTGCCCTATATGGCCGCCATTTCGAGTTCCTACCCCGCCGACGTCTACAAAAAGTTTCTAAAGGCCAGGGAGATCAAGGGAACGAGGTTTTTCCACCTCTCGGCGCCCTGTCCGACAGGCTGGTGGTATCCCACCAAGGATACGGTCAAGATCGGCCGCATGATGGTCGAAGCCTGCATATTTCCGCTCTACGAGGTGGAAGAGGGCCGTTTCAGCCTGACCGGCAAAAGCCTCAGCATCGCTAGAAGCGGCGGAAAAAAGCCTATCGACGACTACATTGCCATGCAGGGCCGGTTCAAGAAAATCTCGGCCGAACAGTTGTGCGAATTCCAAAGGCAGGTGGATGAAAGATGGGAAGCGCTGCTTGCCAGGGCCGGGTTTTAAAGCGCCTGCGGGGGCATAGCCGCAAGATACTGGTGCGCTCTCCCAACTGGATCGGGGATGCTGTTATGAGCACCCCGGCCATGGGAGCGATCAGGGCCGCTTTCCCGTCATCGGAGATAGTGCTGGCGGCTAACCCCGCGGTCTGCGAACTCATGAGTCCCCACCCGTTTTGCGATTCGGCGATAGTCTTTGACAAAAAGGGAGAGCACAAAGGGGCGGCAGGCCTCTGGAAGTTTGGCAGGCTCCTTTCCTCGCAACGATTCGATCTGGCAATACTTCTCCAAAACGCTATCGAAGCGGCGATCATCGCGGTCCTTGCCGGCATTAAAAAGCGGGCCGGCTACTCCACCGACGGGCGCGGATTTCTTCTAACCGACGCGGTACGGGTGAGAAGGGATGCCGGAAGTGTCCATCATACGCAGTATTACTTGAACATGCTGGCCGGGGTGGGGGTAGGTCCCGCCGGATGTGAGACAAGACTCCAGTGCACGCGGGCGGAGATGGACTGGGCGGCGCAAACTCTCGGGCCGGGCAGATGGGCGGCGATAAACCCCGGGGCTGCTTACGGCTCGGCAAAAAGATGGTATCCACAAAGATTTGCGAAGGTAGCCGAGGCTCTCGCCTCGGATTTCGGATACAAGGTGCTGCTGGTGGGCGGGCCGGGTGAGGCGGCCATCGGCTCAGAGATCATGTCGAATATGAGTTCCGGCGCCCGCAACATGATTGGCGTCACTTCCGTTCGCCAACTCATGGCGCTTTTGGCCTCGGTGGACCTGGTCATAACCAACGATTCCGGTCCCATGCACGTGGCGGGGGCCTTCGGACGGCCCGTAGTGGCCCTTTTCGGCCCAACCGATCATCGCGTCACCTCCCCGGTTTGCTCAAACCTCTTCCTGGTGCGTAAGGATAACGAGTGCGCCCCCTGTCTCAAAAGGGAATGCCCGGGCGATCACCGCTGCATGGCGGACATAACGGTCGAAGACGTTCTTGGCGGTGTCGAGGCCCTGGTGAGGAAGGGTCCCAACTGATGTGAAAAAATTCCGCATCCCATCTTCAGGTTTTCGCAAAATTCTCATTGTAAAGCCCAGCTCCTTTGGCGATGTCATTCATGGCCTGCCGGTGCTCCATGCTCTCAGCGCGAGGTACCCCGGGGCCGAGTTTCACTGGGTGGTCGCAAGACCTTTTGCCGGAATCCTCGAAGATCATCCCCTGATTCACAGGCTGTGGGTAATAGACAAGGATTCCTGGAAACGGCCGGGGCGGTTTGCGAGCACCTGGTCGGAACTGGTAAGACTGCGGCGCGGGCTTCGAGACGAGAACTTCGACCTGGTCATCGACCTCCAGGGGCTTTTGAGGAGCGCTTTGATGGTTCTTTTCACCGGCGCCCGGGAAACGGTCGGGTTTGAAAGCGCAAGGGAGGGGGCCAGGTTTTTCTATAAGTACAGGGTCAGGACGCAGACCGAACTGCACGCCGTGGAAAAGAACCTGCTGCTCGCTCAATTCGTGGGATGCGAGCGGGCGGAAGCGCAATTCCCAATGCCCGACCCGGGCGAGCCGCCGGGGATCGTTAAGGGGTTGGACCGCTATGCGGTTATCGCCCCTTCGGCCGGAACGTCTGTAAAAAGGTGGCCCGCGGAATATTTCGGTCGTCTTGCCGGCCTTCTTCCCTTTCCCTCAGTTATAGTGGCCGCCGGCTCCGATGCGGAGTTGGGAGAAAAAATCGCGCGGCTTTCAGGCACAAGAGCGGTTTCTCTTGCCGGAAAGACAACGCTAAAAGAACTCTCGGCGGTAATCAAGGGCGCACAGTTTCTGGTCACATGCGATTCGGGGCCCATGCACCTGGCGGCGGCCCTTGGCGTTCCATCCTTTTCAATCTTTGGTCCCACGAGCCCGGTTAGAACCGGCCCCTACGGCGATATCCACACGGTCGTGCGCGTGGGTCTTGCCTGTTCTCCCTGTTTTACGCGAAAGCCGTGCCCTGACTGGCGGTGCATATTGGACATAACGCCGGAGATGGTTTTTGCTGCTATCGCCGAAAAGGGCTTTTGAGTTTGTTCGAACCGTAAGCCAAAAGGCTTTCCGGATCTCTTTTACCTCGCCTAAGCACACTTGCCAAGTATTGCCAGCGATCCTAGCTTCTACTCATAATTATTGACCATCCACGAGTGATTGTCCTCTCTTTTTAAAAGAAAGATGGGGCTTTCAGGAGGTAGGCAATGCTGATACAAAGCCCGGGAGACGAGGCGAAAAGCCTGGAGTATGGTAGCTGCAGACCGGTCATCTTCGATTCATCAAAAGTTATTTCCCCGGATTTTAGCGAATTTTTGCTCCCGCTGCACAAGGAATTCACACCAAGGCAAGTAGTCCTTGCGGCCAAGCGTGAGCGTGTGCTGGCCGATGCCCACAGAGGAGTTCTGCCAAACCATCTCCCCCCCTCGGAGGCGACGACCGGGAAGTGGAGAATAGAACTTCCCGCTTGGTGCGAGGACCAGCGAAACCAGATGACGGGACCTGCCGATGACGCGGAGCTTGCGGTCAAGATGATAAATTCAGGCGCCCCAGGCGTCATGCTCGACCTCGAAGATTCGATGGTGAGCGAGCTCTCGCACCTGAGGGCGGGGATTCTCAATATCCTCGAAGCCCTGAGGGGAGAGCTTTCCTACTTCGACGAAAAGCGTCGCGCGAAGGTGCGGATCAACCCGGGCAAAACGGTCATCTGGGTGCGCCCGAGGGGCCTCCACATGAGCCAGGCGGGGGTCCTGCCGGATTGGGGCGAAAAGGTCGCGGCATCCCTTTTCGATATGGCGGCGATAGTCTACGCGATCGATCCGGATGAATTGAACCATCCGCTCTCGTTTTACATTCCGAAAAGCGAATCCGCCGAAGAGGCGCTATGGTGGCGGGATGTCTTCCGCGCGCTCGCCGCCGCGAGAGGTTTGCCCGGGGATTACATCAAGTGCATGGCGCTGGTCGAATCCCATCCCCTGGCTTACCAGATGGAGGAGTTCGCGTTCAACTTGAAGGACCATCTCCTGGGGTTGAACCTGGGGCGATGGGATTACATGGCAAGTCTTATCCATTTTAATCTCTACGACCCGAAATGGGTCTTGCCCGACCGGAACACGATTCCGCATGACGTTTCTTTCTTTCAAAGACTTCGGGATCTCATGGTCGATATTTGCCACAGGCGGTCTATGCTTGCCATCGGGGGCATGACCGCGCTCTATCCGAGCAGAACTGACAGTGAGCTAAACGAGCGCGCACTGAAGGTGCTCGCGGAAGACAAGAAAAACGAGGCCGATTGCCTGATGGACGGGGCATGGACGGGACACCCGGATCAAAACGAAATAGCGGTGAGCCAATTCCCGCGCCCCAACCAGGGCTTTGGAGTAAAGGCTTCGGTCGAGCGCTACCCGGACCTTAGACCCGTGCCGGCGGGAATCGGGAAAAGGACGCTCGACGGCACCCGGGCGGCGGTGCGCACCGTGGTGCGTTACCGGAACGGGGTGCTCGGCGGCAGTGGCGCGAGCCTTCTCGATGGATACATGGAGGATCTGGCCACCGACCGTATCTACCGGTTGATGATCGCACAACGAACCATCCACAACCACCAGGTGAAACTGGTCGATGCCGGGGGGACCGTGGTCGAGCAGACGCCCGAACTGGTCAGCCGGCTTTTCGACGAGCAACTCGAGCGGTTGCTCGAAGAACTTGCTCCGGAAAGTGAGCCGGACGCAGCCGAAAAACTGCGGCAGGCCCGGTGGCTGAGCGAGGAGATGATCGTGCGCCACAGGTTCAACCCGGCATGAGCGGCCCTCGGGGCCCGTTGACAAATGGCGGGCTATAAGCTTCGCTCCGCCCGCCGGAGACTTTTTGGAATCCGCAATTCCACCTGTTCCAGGAGGTTATATAAGAATGAAAACAAACGATCAAAATCGAGAACCCATCCCCCAATGGGACGAGCATGAGCGCTGGAGTGGGATTGAGCGTCCCTATACGGCCGAGGAAGTGCGCAGGCTGAGCGGTTCGATCAAAATCGAGCACACTCTTGCCGACCGCGGCGCGCGAAGGCTTTGGAAACTATTCCACACAGATCGCTACACTTCGGCTCTGGGGGCCCTCACGGGAGGTCAGGCAGTAGAGCAGGTCCAGGCGGGGTTAAAGGCCGTCTATGTGAGCGGGTGGCAGGTCGCAGCCGATAACAACACCATCGGGCACACCTATCCCGATCAAAGTCTTTACCCGGCGGACAGTGTTCCCAACCTGGTGCGAAGAATCAATAACGCGCTGCTGAGGGCCGATCAGATCGGCCATATGAACGGCGGGGGAGGGCCGGGCGACTGGTTTGCCCCCATAGTCGCCGATGCGGAGGCGGGTTTTGGGGGGATCCTCAACGCTTTCGAGTTGATGAAGGCGATGATCGAGGCCGGGGCGGCCGCGGTGCATTTCGAGGATCAACTCGCATCGGCCAAAAAGTGCGGGCACTTGGGGGGGAAAGTGATAATACCGACTTCCGAGGCAATAAAGAAGCTGGTTGCCGCAAGACTTGCCGCTGATGTCTGCGGTGTGCCGACGGTGCTTATCGGCAGAACCGACGCCAACTCGGCCACGCTTCTCGCAAACGATATAGATGAAAGAGACCGGGTTTTCATTACCGGCAGGAGGACGGTCGAGGGGTTTTTTGCCGTCCGAAACGGGATAGAGTCGGCGATAGCGCGCGGATTGGCTTACGCGCCTTATGTCGACGTGCTCTGGTGCGAGACCTCGGAGCCCAATATCGATGAGGCCGGGCTGTTTGCCGAAGCGATCCATGCTTCATACCCCGGCAAGCTCCTGGCTTACAACCTTTCGCCTTCCTTCAACTGGAGCGGCAAACTCGATAAATCCGCAATAGTCGGGTTCCAGGGCAAGCTGGCCTCCCTGGGCTACAAGTTCCAGTTCGTGACCCTGGCGGGGTTTCATTCGCTCAATTTCGGAATGTACCGGCTTGCCAGGGAGTTCAACGACAAAGGGATGATTGCCTACTCGGAATTTCAGGACAACGAATTCGAGTGGCAAAAGCTTGGGTACAAGGCGGTAAAGCACCAGTCCTTCGTTGGCGCGGGCTATTTCGACACGGTGGCTCAGACGGTTGTCGGGGAGGGGTTTTCTACCGGCGCCCTGGAAGGCTCGACCGAGGAAAAGCAGTTTCAGACAGCATAAGGAAACCCTGGTTCGAAAGCGGGCCCCTGGAGGTCCGTTTTCGAACCGGTCTGACCGACTATCCTTTCGAGCCCAAACGCAGGCCTCCGTGAATGTAATAGACGTCTCCTGCCAGCGATTCGTTGCGATAGAGTTCTCCGATGAGGGATGCAACCTCATCCGGTTCGATCAGCCTGCCGATCGGGACCTGCTCTATTATCTTTTCGAGCGCCGCAGCGGGGATTTTTTTCACCATCGCCGTGCCGACATATCCTGGGGCCACGGCCACGCAGCGGATTTTATCCGCCATGCCCCGGCGGAAAAATTCCGCCGTAAGGACTTTGGGGAATATCGACATGGCGGCCTTGGTCGAGGAATAATTGATCTGGCCCGCGGTACCCAGCGAGCCGGTCGAAGAGATAAGGCAGATCAGACCCCCGCAGTTGTTGTTTATCATCCGCTCGGCGCACTCCCTCACGGTCAGGAAAACCCCGGTGAGGTTAATGTTTAGCACCGACTGAAACTGGTTAAGGGTCATTTTACTGGTGACTTTTCCCGTGGCCGCATCGGGGGAAACCACCATCGCGTCTTTGATTATTCCGGCAAACGGGGCCACGAGGTTGATCGCGCCGAACTCTTCGATGGCGAAATCGGCCATCTTCGAGCAGTCCTGCTCGTTTGTGACGTCGCAGACGATCGTTCGGACGTTTTCGCCCCACTGGCTCAAATGGTTTTCGGCCGTTTCCAGAAACTTTTCGGCGATATCGGCGATCAGCACCTTTCCCCCATTTCGGACCCAGTATTCGGCCAGGGCCAGGCCAATGCCCCCGCCACCGCCCGTGATCACCGCCGCGGAATTTCTGATCTCCAGCATACCTTCTCTCTCCTCCTCGCGGTTTGAAATCGTACCCTACTGTTCGAGCACATAACTTCCCGGGGCCTTCTGAAGCACGTTGTATTTATCGCTTCCCATGCCGGGTGGCTCGGCCCTTTCGCCCGATTTTTCCATCAGCCACCTCACCCAGTCAGGCCACCAGGAGCCAAGCTGTTCCTGCTGCTCCGACAGCCATTCGTCCGGGCCCGCCGCTCCATTTATGTCGCTTACCCAGCATTTTCTCCTCGACCGTGCCGACGGCGGGTTTACAATCCCCGTGATATGCCCTTCGTCGGAGAGCGCAAACCTTTTCGGGCCGCTCACCAGGCCGAAGATCTTGAAGGCTTCTTTCCATGGGCATATGTGGTCTTGTTCGGTCCCCACCAGGTATAGAGGCTGCCCTATGCGCCGCAGGTTTATGGGGCGGTTTCCCAGGTGCAGTTTGTCCTCTTTGACCAGGTTGTTGTTAAGGTAGAACTCGCGCAGATAGTAGGAGCACATTGCCGCGGGCAACCGGGTCGAGTCGCTGTTCCAGAATAGATAATCGGATTTGGGCGGCACCTCGCCCCTCAGGTAGTTGTGAACGTAATAGTGCCAGATGAGATTATTGGGGCGCAGCGCCCGGAAGGCCGCGGCCATGTACTTTTTGTCCAGGTAACCATCCTTTTGGATCGTTTCCTCGATGATCTTGACGAACTCTTCGGTGACAAGGACTTCCAGTTCGCCGGGGGAAGAGAAATCGATAAGGGTGGCAAACAGGGTGAAGTCGCGGACCGGAACGGCAACGTCTCTGGGGCCTTTGTTCAGGTAAGCCAAAAGAGCGCTGAGGACAGTGCCGCCAATGCAGTAGCCTGCGGCATGGACCTGCTCCGCCCCGCAAATCTCTCTTGCCACTTCGATGGCTTTCAATGCGCCGCGAAGCATGTAGTCTTCAAACGTAACGTTGCTCATGTCCGAAGAGGGGTTCTTCCAGCTTACAACGAACACCGTGAAGCCCTGCTTGAGCAGATAAGCCACCAGGCTCTTTTCTTCGGTCATGTCCAGTATGTAATATTTGTTTATCCACGGCTGAATCAAGATGATCGGAATTGGAAAGGTCGTCTCGGTCCTGGGGGCGTATTGGATGAGTTCCATGAGCCTGTTTCTAAAGATTACCGCCCCCTGCGTAACGGCTATGTTCTGGCCGACCTTGAATGCGGCCGTGTCGGCTATCTTTATCAGGTTATCGCCCCTATGCAGGTCCTGGAGCCAGTTTCCGTAGCCTTTGAGTACGCTTTCCCCTCTGGTTTGGAGAAACTTCTGAACGACCGGCGGGTTGGTCCAGAAGAAGTTGGAGGGAGAAAAGGCGCTGATAAACTGGTTCATCCAGAATATGGACCGCTGCCTTTCCTTGTCCGGGATGTCGGGGGCCATGGTCACATAGGCTCTCAGCCAGTCTGCATAGACGCCGTGGAGCCTGTTGGCCAGCTTCGAACAGCTTTTTACCGCATCCATCAGGACAGCCTCGGGGTCATCGGTCTTAACCTTCGGGGCCTTATTGTCCGATACCGCGGCAAGCTGTTCGGCGGCAACGGCCTGGATGCTCGAACTCAGCTTGGACGCCATGGCAAGTAAATCCGCGCTGTTATATGTCCATGACTGATTGATCTGGTAGAGCGATTTGGCAATCCCCATCGGGTCTGCGGGCATGCTCGAAAGATTCATTAGTCGGCCCTTCCCATGAAAGTAATCACCTCGCCAATGGTCGATCCCCCTTCGAGCAGGTCATCGGGTATGGTCACTCCGAAAGTTTCCTCGAGGAAAACCTTGAAATTGACCGATGTCATCGAATCCCATTCGGGGATCTCACTGAGCAGGGTGTCCGGCTGGACTTGAAAACCCATCGCGCTTGGGAAAAGTTCCGGAATGATTTCTCTAATGGTTGTAAGTGTTTCCAGCATGGTCGTCTCCTTCTGTGAGAAAATATTCGCTTTGACGTCAGCCCGGGAGTCTCAAATCCGAATGAGGTTGGCCCCCCAGGACAAACCGCCGCCGAATGCGCAGGTGACTACCAGGTCGCCTTCTCGGATCACATTGGCGGAAATTGCTTCATCCAGCGCCACCAGGACCGAGGCGCTGGCAGTATTGGCGTATCTGTCGAGATTTACTATGAACTTTTCCTGGCGAACCCCCAGGCGGGCGGCAATCGTTTTGACGATATTGATATTGGCCTGATGCGTGATGAACCAGTCGACATCCTCCAAAGGCAGATGGGCTTCCTTCAGTAGCCGAATGATGATTTCCGTCCCCCTGGAGGTTGCAAACTCGAACACTGCCGGTCCGTTCATCTTGAAATAGGCCATGCGGGCCCCTTTCAATCTTTCGAAGGGCAGCATCGTCCCGCCTGCGGGGACGCATACGGCATCGCTTTTGCTCCCGTCGGTCATCAGGCACGAATGGCGCACGCCGCGATCCGAGTCGGCGGCGCGAAACAAAATGGCGCCGGCGCCGTCGCCAAACAGGGGATAGGTGGAGAAGTCATGTTTATTTAGTATTTTCGAGTACATCTCTGATGCTATAAAGAGAATGTTATTGAACTTGCCCGATTTGATGAGGGCGTCGGCCATGCAGATGCCAAACGTACTGCCCGAGCACACCGAGTTAATATCGAAAGCAAAGGCATTGACGGCTCCCAGCTTGTGTTGGACCCGTGCGGCCGTCGCCGGCTGCATGCTGTCCGGAGACGAGGTTGAAAGCATTATGCCCTGGAGCTGAGCGGGCGGAAAATCGATCTTTTGCAGGCATCGGCGGGCCGCCAGGACGGCCAGGTCCGAAGTGCACGCTTCCTCCGGAGCTATTCTTCTCGACAAAATGCCGGTTTTCTCAACTATCAGTCTTAATGAGGAAGGCGGAAAACGGGTCAACATTTCGTTTGAAACAATTGTTTCCGGCAGATAGCTCCCGGTGGCAAAAATTACACTGTTCTTCATTTCGATCAGCCATGTTTATCGGATCATAAAAACAAATTACTGAATCGAGCAGAGGCGATCTCTAATCGTAGAGCCGCACAGCCCTGTTTACTGCGATTCATCATCACCGGATTACTAAGCGAATGGCAAAATGATAAATCCGGCCGGTCAATCTTCAATGGGTAGAACAGTGTATTTCACCGGGAAGAAACCGTTAGGCCGTTTCTCAATAGGTGGTGAGGAGGGATTTTTTACCGCGAGCGGGCCTCGATGCCGGTTTAAATTTGCGTTCGGAGGCCGATTTATTCTCACGTTTGCGGTCGAGATAAATCCTGAGGTTTTCGGGCAAACCGCGTTTTTTGGCTGAGCGGCTGCGCAGATCTGTAAGCACTCTTGCCGACAGGGGCTGTTTTAATGGAAACCCCCACTTTTTCTTGTACTCTCTGGGGGTCAGGTGATGGATTCGGAGATGATTTGCTGTCAGCTGCCTCAACTCCGCCCTGCATTCCATGCAGGTCACTTTGTCCTGCTGGATGGAGGAAAGCGGGTCGGCCGGTGAAGCCGAGGCGGCGGCATATTCGGAGGCTGCCGAAGCCAATATGGTTCGACCCTGCTCTTCGGCCATACTCATCATCTGAAGAGCATTGTAGGCCCTTACCAGTGCCTGCTCGATCTCATCGGCTGTCATTTTGGATATGGAAGCCTGGGCTTGAACGATTTCGACGGCTAACTCAAGCAACTTCTTACCCATGTGGGCTGATCCTTCTTAAGTAGGCGGTAAACAAGCGAAATAGCCAGAGTGAAATCCTGATATTCAATATGCTTATTGGGCTTCCATTTGTAAAGAGAACCAAGCCACAATTTATTGACGCTGCCTGTCATAAGGATATCGCCTCTCTAAGCCGCATTTGGGGAACAATCCAGTGTCCACCTGTGGCGCCTTACGGGTCAGGTTCGCGGGGCGGCGGTGCGGGATTTTGGCAAAAGGAGATTACTAAAGCGATGAGTTAAAGGAGCGTGGGGAGGGGGGGCCATGGGCGCATGCTGGTTTCCATACGGAAACCTCATGGTGGGCAACGCTTGCGCTTTTGCCCACCCCGCAAGATCCGCACCCGGTGTAGGGTGGGCACAGGCATCATCGTGCCCACCACCCTCATGACAGGCGGGCGGGAATAAACCCCGCCCCTACGAATTGAATGAGAGATTTAATTTGGCGCCTGTGGGACACTCGCCCGCGGCGCAGCCGCCTCTTTCCATTCATGGGGTGAAAAGGGCGAGGCGATCAGGGTCCGAATATCTTTTCCGGCGGCCGCCTCTCCGGGACGTAGACCGCGGGGACCTTCCCGTCGTTCCACTCCTGCGAGACATAGAGCCCGCAGTAGCAGCTTCCATACTCGGCGACATCGGGGTCCCTGTAGACGCATGGACAGATGACATCACGGTCCCAATCGCGGTCGTTTGCCGCAAGCCTGCACGGACAGCACATGTAACCGTAGCGCTGCATGTTGTCGAGCAGCCCCTGCAGCAGATCGAACACCATTTTGGTATCCCGGTTGAAGAAATAACCTTTGGGTTCCTGTGTAGTTTTCAAGAAATCGTGGAGCTGCTGTACGTTCATTCCAGGTCCAGAGCCTCCTTTATCTCATCTTTTCTAAACCCGATAATTACCTTGGGGCCTATCATGATCATCGGGAAGGCGCACGACGGGTTGTTCTCCTTGATTTCAGCTATAAGTCTCCGCCGCTCCTCGACATCCAGCTTGTCGACGTCCACACAGTCGTAATCGATACCGCACTTGTTCAGAAACTCCTTGGTGTCTCTACAATGGATGCACGTCGAGAGAGCATAAACCTTTACCTGATTATTCATCCTTCCACTCCGTTTTTAAGCAGCGAGAAAAAATGGTTTATTTGGAGCATCTCCGGTTTAATTCCAAACCTGGTAAGGGCAAAGTCGTAGCGCACGGGATCGTCCGGCCTGATCGATGCGAAGGCGGTGGTAATCTCGACGGCGCAGCGGATATCCGCCTGTTTTCGGCACGTCAGTCCAATTTTTGCGGCAATCCTGTGCATGTGAGTATCGAGCGGCACTACGAGGTGAGAAGCCGGAACGGCTTGCCAGGTCCCCGGATCGACGTTGTCGCTTCTAACCATCCACCGAAGGAAGAGGTTTAGCCTCTTGCAGGCGCTGCCCGCGTCGGGAGAAGGCACAAACGTCGGAAGAGTTCTTCCGCAGGCCCGCTGGAGTTTTTCCACAAGACCCCCAAGCCCGGGCAGGACGTTTGGGTCCCTGTGACTAAATCCGGTGAGAAAGCACGACTCCAGGGACCCATATTCGGCGATCAGTTTTCCAATGCCCGTAAGCAGGCTCGAGAGCATCTCACCGGTAGTGAACCGGTGTTTGAATGAGCGGAATGCGTGCGCAATATCGTCGGGGCCGTTTTGAAGAAGAAAAGACGATGGGCTGGGACCCATGACGTCGAGGACCGAACCAACGCTTTTGAGTATCTGCTGCACCCTGCCGTATGCGAGCGCCGAGGCGATGAACGCGATTATCTCCCTGTCGGGTTTTTTGTCGTAGAGATAGACGAATTCCAGGGGATCGGGGTGTATATGCTCGAAACTGTTGTAATGGCGGTAAAGCTTTTCGAGGGCGGGCGCCAGCACAGGGCCGCGGAGGGGCCCCGCAGCCGCATAGGGGGGCAAGGTTGAACCGCCGTTAGAGGATCTCAAGCTGTAGGCACCTCCGCATAGGAAATCGTTATTGAGATAGTATCACAATATCTACCCCGCGAACAGACAGTGAATGGACAACCGAGGGCATGGTCTCCTCCCGGGCAGGTTATTGCGTCCCCACGTCTTTAATCTTGAGTAATGTCGATTTACCTTTTTGAAAACAGTCCCGACCTCGGGTAGACTGGTTTTTCACCCCAAGGGACTCATGAACACCATGTCGATCGGAGTTGAGTTGTACAAAAAAACGAGCCTGCGAATCCGGCGGGCGTGGTATCCGCAACAGGGGGCGGCCCCTGCGGCGGAGCAGCGGCGCGGATGGTGGGCAAGCCCGCCCGCAATCTTAAGGGCCGCATCCGTTCTGTATGAAAAAGGAGTGCGAAAAGACCAGGCAAAACTTCTTGAGAGGCGGAAAAAACTGGAGGTCCCGGTAATCAGCATCGGGAACCTGTCGGTCGGTGGGACGGGCAAGACCCCTCTTACGATCTGGATGTGCGAGTTTCTGATCGAAATCGGGTTTCACCCCGCCATTCTGACCAGAGGATACGGCGGAAGAGGAAAAAGTCCAGGGCGGATACCGGTTCCGGGCGGCGAGCGTCTGCCGGAACTGTTCGGAGATGAGCCCGTGATGATGTCCGAATACCTGCCTTCGACGCCCGTCTGGGTCGGCGTGGACCGGGCCGCCTCCGGGGCGGCCGCGCTGGCCGGAGGCGGCGTGGACATCCTGGTGCTCGATGACGGCTTCCAGCACCTTGCCCTGGGCCGTGACCTGGACGTCGTTTTGCTCGACTGCCGCAACCCTTTTGGAAATGGGCTGGTCCTGCCGGCCGGGCCGCTGCGCGAGCCCTCCTCGAACCTCAAAAGGGCCGATGTCTTTGTGCTTACGCATGCGACCGGGGATGTCGGCGAAGCGGCGCTCAAAAAAAGGCTCGGAAGTCTTTTTCCCTCTATCCCGACTTTTGCGTGCAGCCACAGGTTGAGGGGGATAAGGCTTGAAAGGGGAGGTCCCATCGTTAACCCCGGTGACCTTTCGGGGCGAAGGGCGGTAGCGTTTGCGGGCATCGCCTCCCCCGAGTCTTTTTTCGAAGATATTCGAACGGCGGGTATAGAGGTCTGGCAGACGTTTAGCTTTCCCGATCATCACCGGTACACCTTCGAGGACCTTTTGCAGGTTTTGAAGTCCGCATCGAATCACCGCGCCGGGCTGATCGTAACCACCGCCAAGGATTGCGCGCGGTTGCCGGTATTTTTGAAGGACATTTTTGCCGTGGCCGAAATCGGAATCGATTTCCGGCCGGAGGGTGAGGATTTCCGCGGATTCATGGAAAAAAGGCTAAGTCGTATGACGGGCGTCAATGAATAACTGACGGCCTTAAGACCCGGGAGGCAAAAAGGGGGTTCGGGTGATAGAGATAGATGGGTCGGAAAAGTCCGGAAGCGGATCGCTGGTAAGGGTTGCGGTCGCGCTTTGTTCGCTTCTGAACCGTCCGATGCGCATGTTCCGGATAAGAGAAAAGCGTGAAAAGCCGGGGCTTCGCCCCCAGCACGTTCTCGCCGTCAAGGCGTGCGCCACGCTCACTTCCGGCCGCGTGGAAGGCGCGCAAACCGGTTCGAGGGAGATTTATTACTATCCGGGGGGGAAACTGAACCCCGGGGTTTATAAATGGGACATCGGCACGGCTGGTTCTGCCACCATGCTGGCGTTCACACTGATTCCCGCGGCCCTTTTCGCCGGGGGGAGCACCCGATGTACGATCAGGGGCGGTTTGTTTCAGGATAATGCTCCCACCGCGTTTCACATGCGGAAGGTGCTGCTGCCCCTCCTGGAAATGATGGGCGGTCGGGTTTTTCTCAAGGTGGTTCGTCCCGGGTATGTGCCAAAAGGCGGCGGCGAACTGGAGCTTCTCGTCGAGCCGGCGAAAGGGGCTCTAAGGCCCTTTGAAAAGATGCGAAGAGGAGATATCGCAAGGATTTACGGAATATCGATGGCTTCTAATCTCGCAAAGCAATCGGTTGCCCGGCGTATGGCCGAAAGGAGCTGCGAGCTTTTGGTAAAAAGAGGCTTTGACCCGAAGATCGAAATCATCGAGGACAGTTCGGCGGTTCAAAGCGGGGCGGCGCTATTTCTTGGCGCTGAGAGCTCGCAGGGTTGCCTTCTGGGCTTTGACTCCGCGGGAAAGCGCGGCCGCAGTTCGGAATCGATTGCCGAGCGCGTGGTGGAGGGGCTTTTTTCGGATTTGGAAACCGGGGCGGTCGTGGACAGGTTTTCCGCCGACCAGTTGATACCGTTTGCGGGGCTTGCGCAGGGGAGAAGCAGGTTTATCGTCCCACACCGCACGGACCACGTTGAGTCGAGCCTCTGGCTGATCGAAAAGATCCTGGGAAGCAGAACGCAATTTCAGGGAAACCTGATTAGCATTGACGGGATAGGATTTTTCAGGTGATAATCTCAAATCCGGACACGTGGAGAAGGCGAACCACACCCGTTGCGGCGCAGCCGCCGCCCCGAATCAAGATCCGGGGAATCTACAGCACGGCCCTCACCAGGCTTGCGCTCGATTCCGGGTTCGAGGTGGTCCAGCCCTCGGAAAAGATGAGGGAGCGTTTTGACGCCGAACTTCCGGACCATCTTCCATATGAAATCCTGGTTCGAGACAGGGAGGACCTGCAGGGAATCGAGGCAAGGGGAGAGGCCGACCATGTCTGCAGGCTGCTGACCCTCCTGCAGGAGCTGCTCCTTGACGCCATCATCGTAAGCATTCTTCCCACCGATGACCGTGAACCCGTGGTGGTTGCAAATATGGAGTTGCCCGGAGGCGCCAAGGCAAAACTCGACTCGGTCAGGTCGACCGTTTTGCCCACCCTGAGAAACCATCACCGGATGAAGATTATCGCACCGGAGCTGCTCGATTCGGCTGAAGCCGAACTCTCGAGACGGCTCGAAGATGGGCCGGGAACTCGAGGAGATGCTTTTTAGAAAGGCAATTTTGGGTCCTTTGATCGAAGTGGGCCAGGTCAGGCTCGAACATGTGAGACCCTCGGGCAGGCCCATGCGCCCGAGGCTTGGCGTCCTTCAGTCCGCGCGCCCTAAAAGGCTGATATTCAGGCGTGAATTTTCGGCGGGGCGCTACGACGGCCTGGATCTTCCGATTTCCAAAGGCGACTACTGCCTCACTGAAGTCCGGGAGGGGGAGTGGTGTGTGAAACACAGCTATTTTTCCAGGCAGGGTCAGGCCATAGGCGACTACTACAACATTAACACCCCGACGGAACTCTATCCTTACGGGGCCAGGTACATCGACCTGGAGGTGGACGTGGTGCAAAGAGCGTCGGAAAGCGCTTTTGCAATCGATCGGGAAAAATTCGAGGTGCTCGTTCGCAAGGGTTGTGTGGGAAAGGACCTCGAGAACAAAGTGCTCGTGCTCTGTGAGCAGCTGCTAAGACGTCTTAACCGGGAGAAAGCAAAGGAGCCGGGGGTGAGGGAATGAAAATCAAAACAGCCTGGGCCATCCAGTCTCTGGCCCTGTGTTTACTCTTCAACCTGGCTTTTACGGCTGTCATATTCTATATGGCCGGAAGAGTCATCGATGCGTCCCTTCTTTGGGTTTCCGCCCTTCGCGCCTCCTTGGCGCCCGCTATGAGCGCAAATGCGCACGAGGCCCTTGGCGGCCTTTCCGCCCTCATCGCGCAGGCGCGCGGGTACCTTGGGCCGGTGCTTTTAGTCCTTGCTCCGGCATTTACTCTGCTCCTGTGGTTTTTTCTTTTTTTGGCCGGAGGCCGGCAGATACGCAGGTCGCAGCCCCCGGGTCCGGTCTTGCAGGAAGGGTCCCCGATACCGGATGTCGGAGTGGCGCGGGGCGGGGAAGTCGGACCGGCTGAGGGTGAATGTGTGAGCGAAAATGGTTGATCCGCGCGTTTACGGGGAGGAGGAGGAAGAGGCGCAGGCGAACTAAGAGGCCAAAGGGGAGGGCAATCCAATGCCTGAACAATCCGCGCCCCTTCCTGTAAAGCGGTCTTCATTATCAAATTATAATAGTTTTTTGTTTCATAAGCGTGTCGAGCGGGTTGCTTTTTTGTGAAAACGAGCCAGGTTTCCTTTTTGATTTCCCCCTCAACTCTTCCACTTTTTCCTTTCACGCAGCCTTTTTCCTTGGTTCTGACGCATCTGGAACCGTTTCGGCATAGAGGGCTCGCGCAATTGTTTTGTAGATCTTCCAGGTTTCTTCGAAGGCGCGCTCGCAGGAGCGATCTTCCACGTTGCGCCTGGCGGCTTTTCCCATCTCTTTTAGCCGCGCGCGGTCCGCAAGGAGAAATTCGAGCGCCTCGAACAGGGCTTCGGAATCCCCAGCCGGCACGATCCTGCCTGTCTTGTCCGGGACCATATTTTCCTGCGGCCCCCCGGAATCGGTGACGATCACGGGCAACCCGGAGGCCTGCGCCTCGAGCACGACGTTGCCGAAAGTGTCCGTAGCGCTCGGGAAAGCGAAAACATCGCAGCTCGCATAGATTTTCGCCAATTCCTCTCCTTCCCTGTAGCCTGTGAATACTGAGGGGGTTTCGGCAAGCAGTCCCTTGAGTTCTTTAAGGAAGGGCCCATCTCCCACCAGTACCAGTTCCACCTCATCGTGGGTTTGTGCGATCCGCCTGAATGCCTCGGCGAGAAGATGGAGATTTTTTTCTTTTGATATCCTGCCGACATACAGGATTTTTAGGCCGTCTGAAACCTTGAAGCGATCCTTCATGAACTCGACATCTCGCTTGGAAGGATGGAACTTGACGGGATCCACTCCCCTTGGAAACAAGGAGATTTTCTTCTTATCTATTCCTTTTTCGGTCAATTCGTCCCTGGTGCTCCCGGAAGGGACCAGGACCAGGTCCAGCTGGTCATAGAACCAGGTCGTGTATTTCCACACGAGTTCTTCTATCGTGCTGTCCCCGGTAAGGATGTGAGCGTACTGTGGAATGGCGGTGTGGTAGGTGCCGCTCACCGGTATTTTCATTATCCTTGCCATGGCGAGCCCGGCCAGGCCCAGAGGGCCGGGAGTGGTTACGTGAATTTGAGTGAACTGCTCCTTATAGCAATAATCGAGCATTTCCAGGAACGGGGGAAGAAAGATCTTCTGTTCGGGGTACTCGGGTAGTTCGTAGATACCGATAGGGCTAAAATTTGTCACCCCCGCCGGAGAGGGGGTCTGCGTCTGCGGGTCGCAGGTGACCACGGTGAGGTCCTTACCCAAATTCCTCGCCAATTCGAGTTGGTTTTTCAATGTCAGGGCAACGCCGTTGATTTCATTGAACGTGTCGGTGAAGTGGGCGATTTTCGCCTTTCCGCCGGTTCCCGGCCCGTCGGCATCGCCTACTCCGAAGTGTTCCATGGCGGAGGCGCTGAAGCGCATATCTCTTGAAAAGACGGTAAAGGTTACGAAGTAGGGCGCCATTGCCGTGTAGGCGGCCCCCGCCGAGCCGAGCGACTGGAACATATTGAAGAAGTGAGCCCCGGAGAGGTTGCTAAGCAAAGAATCCCAGAAATGGAGGAGGACTTTGTTGGACACCTTGTTAACGAAGCTGAACCACTTCTCGGCCCTGTTTCCCGTTATGGAGTACCCGCCGTTCATGAGGTCGGGGTCTCCCTCCAGGAGCTTGCGGGCTTCGAAGCGCAAAAGCTCCTCTATGCCCGGTTTTTCCACCTGTTTTATAGGTTTGCGCTTCCTCCACGAGTAAATCAGCTTTGTGACCAATGTTTCATCCGATGCGGAGTCGGCCTGGAGGCAGCGGTCGAGGAAACGCAGAACCGGGTCCTTGTTGACGTCGTCCTGGAAGTTGAGCTTTCTCTTATAATAACCGTAAGCTATCCCGTAGATGTTGTGGGACATCACGCATGGATCAGAGCCCACGCCCATGGGAGTGGAGCGCTTTTGGGCTATCCCATGGAAAAAATCGCCAAGATTCAGCGCGCCGTCGACCGTTGTATAACGGCGCGCAATGTTAAGAGAGCTGTGGTCGTCGGAGCCGCCGGTCAGCCCCTTTTGCCAACCGTTCTGAAAAGAGGGCTCCATGCCATGCTTGTCGGCCAGCGCATCGATAATTTGCGGGGTGAGATTTTCAAGAATAAGGCTTATCGCCCGGTTCTGGAAATCATCCCGGGCGCCGTTGAGTTCAAAGGTCTCGAAGAGCAGGAGATATTTTTCGAAATGATCTATCGTCAGTTTGTCGTTAACCGAGTAAAGCGGGTGGGCGAGCACGTGGAAGATGCCTTCCCGCCTCAGATACCCGACCAGATCGAAGATGTTGTCCCGCAGCTTTTGAATATCGCGGTGAACCGCATCGTTTATGTCGTAGACAAGGACATGGGCCTTGCATCCGTCGTCGGGAAAGTAGGTCGTCACCTCTTCGCTGATGAAGGCGCCCGGCAGGTGGGCGATTTCGGCGCTGCCGGCAATTGTATTGTGGTCGGTTATCGTTATGAGGTCCATGCCCTTCTGCCTGGCGATCCTGTAGACTTCCGCCGGTTCGGTAAAGCACTCCGGGCAGCCAAGCTTCTGGAGGATCCATTGCGAAGGGCGGACTGAATATTTGGAATGGACGTGTAAGTCAATATTCATCTTTACTCCTCATGTGCTTAGCAGCTCTTATTCGATCAGTACGGTCTGCCCGGCCTTGACCTTTTGGCCGGGGGAAACCTTGATGTTCATTCCTTCGAGGGGAGTGACCACCAAGTCCACCTGAGACCCTATGCGGATCATCCCGAAGATTTCTCCGGCGCTCGCCTGAGCGCCTTCGTTCATGAATACGTCTATGCCGTCGACACTTTTTGCGGCAATCTGGACAACGTAGCAGGAGAGCTCGCTGCCGCGGTATTCACCCTCGATTTTGGTAACAGTTCTTTCGTTTACGACGATATGCTCGCTGTTTCTGTAGAAAGGCGCACGTCCAAGAAGCGTGCGAAGGTGCATGGAGAACATGCACAGGTTTTGAGTCAGTGCCGGATAGTGGTGAATGAAGCTTATTTTCCCCGAAACGGGCATGCGATTATAGTGAACATTGAAAGGGCTCATGAAAATGCCTATCAGAATTTTCGGACGGCTTATGTCCTCCCTCGTTATGTCGTTGAGGGTGGCTTTCATCCCGTGTTTGATGTTGATGACACTTTCCTGGGGCATCATGTGCTTCACATAGACAACCGTGCCGTCGGCAGGACTGAGAATGCCGGTGCCTTCGGAAGGAACGATTCGGCTGGGATTTCGAAAAAACCATACATAACGCCAAAATAGATAAAGGGAGGCGAAAGCGACTACTAAGACGGATACGGATACGATTATTATTGCAATCACAGCTGTTTTGCACACCTCCATACTTTGTCCTGCAGTATGTGGATCAGCGCCATTCCGGAGGAAAAAGGAAAATTGGTTATTTCGAAGTACTCCCTCTCCTTTTTGATGACTTTGAGCCATTTTTTTACGCCGGCGTGGCCGATGAATTCCCGCACGTAGATGTTGGAATCATGGAGAAGAATGTAGGAATTCTTGTGCACATGATCCAGGGTGTTGACAAAGTCGCTTTTCACATTCTCATAGGAGTGGTTGCCGTCGATAAAGGCTATATCGATTTTTGGAAGCCCAAGCGCTTTAAAAGACGTGAAAAACTGGTCCGACTTCAATTTGTAATGAGTGACAATGTCTTCGACGCCGAATTGTTTGAAATGCTCCTGCACTCTAAGGGGCTCGCCCCATTTGTCCTTGCCCCCGATTGTACTGAACGGCCCGTTTTTAACCAGCGAATAAGAAGGGTCGACGAATGTGAGCATCCCCCCTCCGTTGTCCTTCATGCCCAGCGCGAAGCACACCACGCTGAAACCGAACCCCGAGCCTATGACAAGAAGATGTTGGGGTCTTAGCGCCCTCACAAGGCCGTAATAGAGGAAGCCAAACCCAAGGTTGAGATTGTCCGGCTTTTCGTTGTGGCCCAATGGCTTTGCGTTTTCGAGAATGTCTTTCAAAAGAGCGGTGTTAAGGCTGAAGTTTTCCAATTTGTTCCCCTCCTCAAGAAAACAGGTTTTTTTGACTTTTCCCCCTGCAGGTAAATTTTGATGACATTAGTCGCACAGCCTTGCCAATTTCATGTCGCGGATATGATTTTTTCGTTACGGAGGTTTTGGGGAGCTCACTCAAAAAAGGTGAAAAAATGCGGACTGGAGTAAATGACCGGATGACAGCCCCGAGGAGAGCCGGGGAAACCATATTCTCACAATACCGCTAGCCGGTTTTGGGGCCTGAGGTGGATTTTTTGCTTTTTTTTCGATTTTGTATTGAAAGTCTTAAAGTTCGCCGGCTGGAAATTCGATTTACTTGTCAAGGCAATTTTGAAATGCGGGGTGGAACCGCCGCAGCAAACAAAAAACATGGAAGTTAAAAAACACATCAAGGAGGATTTACCATGGCACTCGTAGTCAACACAAACATGAACGCGCTGACCATTGAGAACACGCTGAGCAACACGAACAATTCAGTGTCGAGTTCTCTCCAGAAGCTTTCCTCGGGTCTCAGGATCAATTCCGCCTCGGACGACCCGGCCGGTTACGCGATCGCCAACTCGTTCAACGCCAGCATAGCCTCGATGAAGGTGGCCTCGCAGAACGCAAGCCAGGCTCAGTCGATGCTCCAGACGGCCGATGGCGCTTACAGTCAGATCAACAACATCCTCGTACAGATGAAGTCTCTGGCAACCGAGGCTTCCTCCGGTCAGGAATCGAGCACCAACCTGAGTTCCCTCCAGAACGAGTTTACCGATCTTCAGTCTGAAATCGACCAGATAGCGAACTCGACCGTTTATGGCGGGACGACCCTGCTTGCCGGAACCGGCACCAGTGGTGCAAATCTGCAGGTCACTTTCCAGATCGGCGCGACAAATGACTCAACCCATTACAACCAGTTTGGCATATCGCTTACCAGCGCGACCACTACCGCGCTCGGAGTGAGTTCCACACTTGCCTCGATCGGCACCCAGGCAGCGGCTCAAGCGGCAATGAACTCCATCGACACCGCTCTTACCTGCATCAACACGGCCATGGGCACGGTCGGCGGGTTCCAGAACCAGCTCACCTACGCGATGAGCAACCTGACCACGAGTATCCAGAACTACACTTCTTCGGCGTCGACCATCGAAGACGTGGACATGGCCGCGGAAGTCAGCAACATGACCAAAAACGAGATCCTCCAGCAGGCGGGTATGGCGATGCTCGCACAGGCCAACAGTCAGCCGCAGCAGATACTGAAGCTGCTCAGCTAATTTGGCGGGTTCTCTCCCGGTTCCAGGGGCGGTCCGTAAGGGCCGCCCCCTTTTTTTGCCCTTTGAATAGTCGTCTTTGAGAACCTCAGCCTCTAGTCGGCTTCCCCTTTCTCGCAAACTTTCGCGGCCTCTCCTTCAGTCTTATATTCGATCAGTTCCTCGCGGTATTCCACGCCGTAAATGAAGAGCATTATCATGGCGAAGCTTAAGATGAGGGGGCCGTAAAGGATGCCCTTGAACCCGAAGTATTGTACCCCGCCGAGAATGGCCAGGAAGATGTAGAAAGGCGACATCTTCGACTTGCCTTTCATGAAAAAAGGGCGGAGAAAATTATCGATGATTCCGAGAAGCACAACCGACCAGACAGCCAGAAAAACGGCCGATTTCACCTGGCCGAGCACAGCCAGGTAAAGCGCTATGGGGACCCACACCAGGTAAGCCCCGACTATCGGGATGAGCGAGGCCAGGGCCATCATCGTACCCCAAAAAAGACCCGGGAATCCCAGGAACTGCAGGGCGACGCCCCCGACGATCCCCTGGCAGACCGCGGTAAGGAAGGTGCCAAGGAGAACGGACTTGGCGACTACCCTTATGCCGTCGATAATCCTGTCCTGCTGATCGGCTCTAAGGGGGATGTAATACCGGACGTTTCCGACCATTTCCCTTCCGTCTCGCACCAGGTAGAAAGCGACAAAGACCATCACGAAAAACTGCGCGACCAGGTTTACGACGTTGCTCAGAATGACGGCTACCTTCCCGAGCAAAAACTGCCCCATGCTCTTGCTGATGTTGAGAAGGTCTGCGGCGATGTTTGCCTTGTTCACTTCGAGGAAAGGGAACCGCTGGTGCAGTTTGGCCAGGTACATGTTGATGCGAGGGTCCCGGATCAGCTGATTCAATTTGCCCGCCTGCACCCAGTCGTTGGTTTTGTTCACCGTCTCCAGTCCCTGGCTCACGAGATTGGACGTGAAAACCAAAACGGGGATCGCGATCGCAAACGTTATGATCAAAACGATTACAAGGGCCGCCAAGTTCTTTTTCCCTTTGAGCAACCCTTCGAGATAAAGCTGGAGGGGATTGAAAATTGAGGCCAGAATCATCGCCAGGACCAAAACATTGATGAAGGGGGAAAGCACCAGGTAGGCGAAGTATAGAGAAGCCGTCAGAACTGCCAGAAGAAAAATCCTGTAGCCCTTTGCCGCTCTTCTGTTTCCATGCTGCTCCGAGTCGAGGTTTGTCATTCGTATCGGCTCCTTGTAGAGGTGATCATTGGCCGGCAGGCTTGTTTGTGGACAAAAAATACTCGGGCACGGGGTCCGTGCAGGCAGACGTCGCCGGGAGGCCCGTTTGCGGGCAAATCATTTCCTCTACGACGCCGGGCGGAGCATCGAACTTGCGGGGTTGAATCCATGGTCTGGCAAGTTTCATGAACCGCGCCCAGATTTTTTCCGCGGACTGCGCCACTGAGATGCCGCCCGGACTTTTGTCGTCACGCCCGACCCAGACCACGGTCAGAAGATCTGGCGTATATCCGACAAACCATTCCCCGCTGTATCCGATAGTCGTGCCGGTTTGCCCCGCGCAGTCGAAGTCGATTCCGAGTTGTTTCACTCCGTCTGCTGCTCCCCGCTCGACAGAGCCCTCCAGGATATTGGTGATGAGGAAGGCTTTCTGGGCGGACGTAACTGAAGTAAAACCCATAGGCCTCTGAGCGATGATTTTACCATCGGCGGTCACGACCTCTTTGAGGCTGTGGAAAGGCGCCATTTTTCCGGCGTTCGCCAGGACCCCGTAGGCCCTTGCCAGCTGCATCGGGGTAACGTCGAACGAACCCAGCACAAGGGAGGGCAGGTCTTCAGGCGGCGATTGAACCCCCACGCTTTCGAGCGTCCCGATAATTGAGGCAACACCGGTTTTAGCGGCAAGATTGACCGTGGCGGCATTAAGTGATTGTTCGAGGGCCTGGCGCAACGAGACTTGCCCTCGGTACGTGGAGTCGGCGTCTTTGGGCGTCCATGAAATATTTCCGATTTGATAAGGTATGGGGAGGTCCAGGAGCCGGTCGGACAGCTTGTAGCCATCGAGGGCGGCAAGATAGATGAAGGGCAGGATGGCGCCGCCGACCGGGTAGTGCCCGTCGAGCGCCCTGTCGAAGCCGCTCGGGCCATTGTCTTTGCCTCCCACCAGCGCATAGAGTTCGCCCGTCCCTGGCTGCATGGCTATCAAAACGGCCTGCAGGCGGCCTGAGGACGATTCGTTTGAACCCTCCCCATCGATGGGCTCATTTTCGACGTCCGCCAGGCAGTCCCGGATTGCGGTCCGGGCAGCGGCGGCCATCTCCGGCTGAAGGGTCGTATAAATGTTAAGGCCTGCCGAAAAGAGCTCTCGGGGATCGTAGAGAACCTGCGCCTGCATTCGGACATAGTCTACAAAATAGGGGGCCAGACGGGCGGAATTCGACTCGGGGGCAAGCCTCAGGACTTCCACAAGGGCTGAATCGTATTCGGATGGAGAAATCATGCCAAGCGCCAGCATCCGCCCCAGGACCTCGTTTCTGCGCTTGAGGGCTGCGGCCCGGTCTATGAGGGGCGAATACCGGTTTGGCGCCCTTATCATCCCGGCCAGCATGGCCGACTGCGCAAGGGTGAGATCCTCGACGTTTCGCCCGAAGTAATACTGCGCCGCTTCGCCTATTCCATGAATAGTCACGCTTCCCGCTCTGCCCATGGATATTTCGTTCAGGTACATGTCCAGGATGTCGTCTTTTGTGTACAGCCCATCCAGTATAAGGGACATGGAGCATTCGATGAATTTTCGGTGAAAAGTGCGTTCGGGTTTCAGAAAACAGTTCTTTACGAGTTGCTGAGTTATCGTCGAGCCGCCCTGAACGATCCGGCCCGCCCTTAAATCGGCGAACATCGCCCGCAGAATTCCTCTGGGGTCGACGGCTCCATGATCGTAGAACCTGCGGTCCTCGATAGCAAGCACCGCGTCTGTTAGCTGATCGGGGACCTGCCGGATATCTATAAGTATCCTGCTCTGACGTTTACGCCCGTAGAGGCGGGCTAGTTCCACCGGCTCCAGGTCGAGAAACGGCAGCTCATTTTTTGAACTTTCAATGTTGGAAATAATGTCCCGGTCGAAAGTGAACCGGACGAGCCTGGACGGCATATACATGCCTGGAAACTGGAAGGCCCTCAGATGAGCGGTCAAGACGTTGCCCGACGACATGAACTGCCCGGCAAGCACCGGGGCAGTCGGGGCTTCAGTGTAGCGGCGCTCTACGAGCATCCGCCTTAGCCGGTCGAGCGATAGCGGCTGGCCTCTATAAACCGAGACGGTCGAGGAAAACACGATTGTTGGAACGCTCCACCTTCTCGATGAAAAGCGTTTCTCGATCCTGTTGTAGAGATAGTATGAAAAGCAGGCAGCGCTGATGGTACACAAGAAAAGGAACAGGGACAGACCCCACAGCAGATATCGAAGCCACCTGCGTTTTTTGATGAAAAGCTCCATTCGGAAAATCCACAGCAGCTATGCATTGTCTCCAGCTACCCTTAAGAGCCATGTTTCCTGTCGAACCTGACAACGCACTCCAAGTGAGGAGTATGCGGGAAAAGGTCGATGGGCTGCACCTCCCGCATATCGTAAGCATCCAGGAGGAGGGCCGCGTCTCTGGCCAAGCTTGCAGGGTTGCACGATACGGCAATGATTCGCCCGGGAAGCGTCTCGAGGAGGCTTTTTAAAACCTTGGGATGCATTCCGGCTCTGGGAGGGTCCACTATAACGACGTCCGGGCTTCCCGTCTGCGAGGCTTTGCCGATCACATCCTTTAGATCGCCGCCTAGAAAGGAGCAGTTGTCCACGTTGTTTATGAGGCAGTTTTCGCGCGCATCCCGCACGGCCTCCTCGACAAGCTCGATTCCGATGACGCTTTTAACGCGTGAGGCGATATATAGCCCGATGCTGCCCGTTCCGCAATAGAGATCCCAGACCTTTTCGGACCCCTCGAATGCGCCCAGCCAGCCAATGGTGTCATAGAGCTTTATGGCAGCCAGGGTGTTTGTCTGAAAAAATGAATGTGCCGATACCCGGAACCGAAGCTCACCCATGGATTCTTCTATATAGCCGGGCCCGAACAGTACGCGGCTTAAATCCCCGACGGCGACCTGGGAACTCTTGTCGCTTATCGAGTGGATGAAGGTTGAAATTCGAGAAAATTTTGACCGCAGATGCTCGGCGAGAAGATCCACACCGCTGTCCGCCTTCGGATTTCCGGATGTAATCAGGTGGACGAGGATCTGGCCTGTGCTCTTCGACTCCCTCAGGACCAGGAAGCGCCAAAAACCCTCATGTGTTCGGGCCCGGTAGGCGGGAAGACCGCTTCCGGCCGCCCATGTCCTCACTTCCCTGAGAATGGCGGAAGCTGCGAGTGAGTGCAGGAAGCAGGTGTCGACATTTAGGACCTTGTCGAAAAGACCCCTTACGTGAAGGCCCAGACCAAAAAGGGATTGCGGATCGAAATCGTGCTCCAGTTCATCGGTGAGAAGCCAGCGCCTGTCGGAGAAGGTGAACTCCATCTTGTTTCTGTAGTGGAAGACCTCAGGGGAGGCAATGATCGGTTCGATCTCCACTTCGCCTATCCCGGCAATGTGTTCGAGGCATTCGGCGGTATGGGCTTTTTTCCAGAAAAGCTGCTCCTCGTAAGCTATGTTCTGCCACATGCACCCTCCACAAACCCCGAAGTGGGAGCAGGGCGCGGGCGTGTATGACTGGGACTGGGAAATCGTCTCGATTACTCTGGCCTCGGCGTAATTTCGCTTCTTCCTGGTTATGAGCGCTCTTACCGTCTGACCGGGAACGGCCCTGTCCAGGAAGATCACATAACCATCCACTCTGGCCAGGGCCTTTCCACCAAAGGCCAGTTTATCTATCTGGAGCTCTATTTCGGCTCCCTTTGCTATTCTTTCCACCATCGGTTCCAGTTCCAATCTAATTTTCGTTGGGATGACGATAACCGCTTCGACCTGTCTTTTCAAATATCAAAGGGCTTACGGAACGCGACGCCGGCGATTTTCCATATTATTAAGCGACGATCGATCCCGAAGTTGCCCATTTGGGATTATCTCTTTTAAACTTCCCGCTGGCCAGTAGATTTTCGCTGTCCTCCCATAACATGAGGCAACACGGCCGCTTGCGCCCCGCCTTTTATCTTGATGTAAGATCGCCAAGTTACGATCTGTTCCGGATCATGGGAAGAGGGTGGATTCATGATGTTGCAGGAGCGGCTTCCAGCCGCGAACAAGGACCGTCGCGGCTGGAAGCCTGCACCTTAACCCTGCAAAGACGAGGGATTCCCGGCAGAACCAATTTGCCCTGCAACCCGCCCCTTGACCCCTTGCATGGATCTGGGATATTCTCTGAAACTGTTCGATTATCTCCAAAAGGAGCGCCCGGAAGTGATTGCGATACTGGATTATAAAGCCGGCAACCTCACCAGCGTAATGCGTGCGTTGGACTACCTGGGACATCCTTGCCGGATTACCAACTCCCTTGATGATATCCGCAAGGCGGACAAGGTGGTGTTTCCGGGTGTGGGGGCAGCCGGGAAATCGATGGAGAGCCTTCTGGAACTGGGGCTGGACAAGCTTCTTCGGGAGCTTTTTGCCGCGCGTGTCCCCATACTTGGCATCTGCGTCGGGCTCCAGGTGCTCTTCGATATGAGCGAGGAGAACCAGACGCGCTGCCTTGGGATTTTGCCAGGCAAGGTGCGAAAATTTCCGGAAAAGATGCTCTCCGATAGAGGGGATTTTCTCAAGATTCCTCACATGGGCTGGAATGAGGTGAAGTTTTGCGAAGATCATCCGGTCTTCCGGGATATTCCGGCCGGGAGCGAATTTTATTTTGTCCACAGCTATTATCCTCAACCCGCGAGCGAAGAGATTTCCATCGGCACGACGGAATATGGAATCACTTTCACATCGGCCGTTGCGCATGAAAACCTTGTCGCGGTTCAATTTCATCCCGAGAAAAGCGGAAACCCCGGGTTGAGGCTCCTTGACAACTTCTGCCGCTGGAGCGGTGTTTAATAAAACTGGACCTGCCATGCTGAGCAAACGCATCATACCCTGCCTGGACGTTCGTGACGGCAGAACGACCAAAGGGATCAAATTCAGGGACAACATAGATATCGGCGACCCCGTGGAGATGGGACGGTTCTATTACGAACAGGGCGCCGACGAGATCGTGTTCTATGACATTACCGCATCGAGCGACCGGCGCCCGATTATGCTGGACGTGGTCCGCAGGGTGGCGGAGACTATTTTTATTCCGTTTTCGGTCGGAGGCGGCATCAGAAGCCTCGAGGACATGCGCGACGTTCTGCTCGCAGGCGCGGAGAAAGTCAGCGTAAACTCGGCGGCAGTGCTAAACCCCGATATCATTCGGCAGGGGGCCGAAGCCTTCGGCAACCAGTGCATTGTTTTGGGCATGGACGTAAAGAAGGTCGGGGTCTCAGAGAAGATACCATCCGGTTATGAAATGGTCATAAACGGCGGCCGGACTCATATGGGAATCGATGCGCTGTGGTGGGCCAAGGAGGCCGAAAGGCTTGGGGCGGGCGAGATATGCCTCAACTCGATAGATGCCGACGGCATGCGAACCGGCTATGAACTCCAACTGACCCGGCTGATTTCGACCTCCGTCGGCATACCGGTTATCGCATCCGGCGGGGCCGGAGAACCTCAACATCTGCTCGACGTTCTCACCGAGGGCCGCGCGGACGCGGCGCTTATCGCTTCCATGGTCCACTACGGTTCTTACACCATAAGCGAGATAAAGGATTTCCTTTCCCGAAACGGCGCGGGGGTTCGCCGTTGCTGGTAAAACCAACTTGCCCGCCTAGGCGAGCTGTCTTTTCCAAAATACGAGCAGGCCATCTTTTCCAAAACTGGCCTGCACCAGCTCCCAGCCATCCATCCCGCCTTCATTTAGCAAACTCTCCATCTTCCTTATTTGCTCGGAAGGGACCACCTCCGAACTGCAGCCCCCATCCCGGGAACAAAACAAGACCATCTCACTGAAGGCTTCGGCTGGATAGAGGGTAACCCTATATTCGAAATTGCTCATTTTGTTCTCCTGGATTATTCCACGCGGAAGCAATGGGCGGGAAGAGGGCGAAACAGGCTGTTCGCCTGCCGCTCCATGCCGCCGAAAACGAGAATTCGAGATGACAGTTACGCCGCAGTCATGCCGAGTTTACGCAGCCGACGACAAAACCACATAACCCCACGCCGCACAATTTTCCCCATCGCACGGAGATTATATCACCGCTGCCGATTTCCTCAATGGTGAGATATGAAGTGGTTGGGGTGGTCGGCCTTTAGCCTACCGACCTGTTTTTCGCGCGGGCATGACTGGCGCCGCGGCGTCTTTTTTTAATGGCTGTCTTAACTTTTGTCCGCCTGTGTGCGCCGCGGGGCCTGGTCGAAGATTTCGAGGAACATGCCCGGGCGGTTTTCCTGTGGGAGGCGGCCCTGGCAACCTTTGCCTTTTTTGAAGCGTGGCGGGAAACTACTCTTTGATGGACTGCGCCATGTTTTCCGGTCCTGGCCGGCGCCGCCCCCCTACGGCGCGAAGCCACTTTCCGGGGTGCTGTCCGTCCGGCGTGGACCGAGCACTTTGCGCGTGTTTTCGTGGATATCGCCCGGGACAGTCGAACCCGCGATCTCCTGCCCCTGGCCGCATGGTTTGCCCGGGCCCGGGCGGCGAGCCTGGTGCGCCTGGTTTTAGCCCTCCCCCGCACTCTGCACCTTCCGGTCGCGGGTTCGGCCACAGTCTCCATATGCGGGTAGGCGCCAACGGCATAATGCGGACCGCCGATTTCGCTGTATCCCTCTTCGATCATGTTCTCCGCATCGATGCACCTGACCCCGGGGCTTTGAGCACCGAGCACGACGGCAATCACCCTGGTGTTGTCCCTCATTGCCGTTGCAGATATATTGAAACCGGATGCGCAGACAAAACCCGTCTTGAGGCCGTCGACCCCCGGGCACCTGCCAAGAAGGTTGTTGGGATTGTGATCCGTTTTGCCATTATAAGTGTACGATCTCAGGGAACTGATCGACAGCGCTTCGGGGAAGCGCCTGATATAGGCTATTGAAAGCTTGAGTATGTCGCGGGCAGTAGTCAGCTGTCCACTCGCAGGCAGTCCGTTGGGCGTCATGAAACGGGAATTGGTCATTCCCAGCTCTCGGGCTTTTGCGTTCATCCTGGCGACGAAGCTTTCCACACTGCCGCTCAAGTGTTCGGCCATGGCCACGGCGGCATCGTTGCCCGACTCCACGGCCATTCCCCTTATGAGCTGCGCGACGCTGACGACGTCTCCTGTCCTCAGGCCCATCCTGACCTTGGGCATGGAGGCGGCTCGCCTGCTGACCCGAACACTGTCGGAAAGGCTGATCTGCCCGGACTCTATGGCTTCAAAAGTCAGATAGAGAGACAGGATCTTGGTAAGTGAGGCTGGCGGGATCAACTCGTCGGCATTTTGCTCGAATAGCACCTTGCCCGTGGACATATCATATAAAATGGCTGAACGGGCATTGACGTGTTTAAATTCCACGGCTTGTGAAATTCGTGGAATAAATGAGCAGAAAGACAACATGAGAAAAAAACATACAAACTGTCCTTTGCCCCGCATCAGAACCTCTCCTCTTTTTTTTTCTCCCGGACTTCCGGAATGAACCCAAGGCGATATTTTGAGGCCGGACTCTTCGGAGCCGGACCCTTCAACTCTTCACCAGGACCGAAGATTGTGTATGTATGGAGATGTAGCGACTTTTTGTCAACCGAAATCACCTGATTTTCTATCTGAAAAACGGTGTAAAGATTAATTTCTTCTCGCAAAAACTATTTTTTGCATAAGCAACCCTTCTTTTGATATATACTTCGCCAACTTTGGAAAACTGGAGCGGAGGGGGATCGCGAAATGTTCGGCCGGATGATGGATTTTCTAGCCAAAGACATGGCAATGGACTTGGGCACCGCCAATACCCTTATATACGTCAAGGGCAAAGGGGTAGTCCTGGACGAACCGTCCATGGTAGCCGTGGCAAAAAATTCCGGGGAGGTGATCGCTATAGGTCGGGAAGCAAAAAACCTGGCCGGCCGCCACACCCGGGGAACCACCATAACCAGGCCGATGCGGGACGGGGTCATCTATGATTTCGAAATGGCCTCTTTCATGGTTCGTTCATTTCTTGGAAAGGTATTCCGGCGTTTTCCCCTGTCCAGGCCCAAGCTTGTCGTGGCCGTTCCTGTGGGGATCACTTCGGTGGAGAAGCGCGCGGTTATCGAGGCCGCCGATATGGCGGGGGCAGGAAAAGTCTACCTCATAGAAGAGCCGATGGCGGCTGCGATAGGCGCGGGTCTGCCTATAGACCAGCCCTCCGGTCAGATGGTGGTCGACATTGGCGGGGGAACTACCGAGGTGGCCATAATTTCCAAGTTTGCCGTCTCGTGCAGCGAATCGCTCAGGGTGGCGGGCGATGAAGCCAACACAGCCATCTGCAGCTTTATCCGCCAGAAACATAGCGTGGCCATAAGCGAAATGATGGCCGAAGTCATAAAGATGAAGATAGGTTCGGCGGTGCCCCTCAAGAAAACCCTCGAGATCAAGCTTCGGGGCAAAGACCTGGTATCCGGCATGCCCAAAGTCATCACCATCACCGATGCCGACATCAGGACGGCCATGCGGGAGCCCACAATGGCCATAATCGAAGCGGTTCGCCGCGTTCTGGAAAAGGCGTCGCCCGACCTGGCCTCCGATGTGGCCGAAAACGGCATATGGCTCGCTGGAGGCGGGGCGCTCTTAAAAGGTCTTCGAGCGCTGATTCACCAGGCAGTCGGACTGATGTGATCCT
>CAWEZA010000116.1:0-123160 GCA_963813125.1 uncultured delta proteobacterium
GACTGGACAAGCCGCGCCATGCCGTGTAGCATGTCGGTATGGAAACACAAAACCAACTCAAACGGACTCTGTCACAGCCTGAAGTAATCGAGCACATACGGTCGGTGCTCAATGAGAACGGCCATATGAACCGAACGATGGTTGCGGTACTGCTCTGTGAGCACTATGGTTTTTTCGATGCCCAGGGTAGTGCTCAGACGAGCAGCTGCCTTAAGGCTCTTCGGGAACTGGAATCCAAGGGCCACATTGAGTTGCCCCAACCTGTCGCGTCATGGACCCCCGGGAGTCCCAGGCGCCTTTCTGAGCCGGTTGCACCTCCACAAGGCGTTCCCGCGCAAGTCGGAGATTTATGCGGACTGCGCCTGATTGTGGTAGAGACTGAGAACCGGATGCGGATCTGGAATGAGATGATGATCCGCGAACATCCCAAGGGAGCAGGTCCCCTCGTGGGACGCCAGATTCGATACTTGATCGGCTCGGAGCACGGTTGGCTTGGAGCGGCGGGGTTTGGAGCGGCGGCGCTTCAGCTTCAGGACAGGGATCGATGGATCGGTTGGGACTCGAAACACGACGCTCTCATCTGCACCGCGTGATCGGACTTAGTCGGTTTCTGATTCGCCCGGCTGTACATTGCCACAACCTGGCCTCCTTTCTTCTGGGAACGATCCTGCGGGCAGTGCCCGGCAATTTTGAAAACCGATACGGGTTCCGTCCATGGTTGGTGGAAAGCTTTGTAGACACGACCAGCTTTTCCGGCACCTGCTACCGGGCAGCCAATTGGGTGCGAGTGGGTTGCACCCAAGGTCGAGGGCGTCAGGATCGGCATTGGGAGATGGCCGAAACGCTCAAAGATATTTACCTCTATCCTGTCGAGAGGGACTTTCGCCTCAAGATGGGGCTTGCGCCAGACAGTGGTTTGAGTGGTCTTGAGATTGCGGATGGTCTTGGTGCGGACCAGTGGGCGGAAAAGGAATTCGGAGGGGCTCCGTTGGGTGACAAGAGATTGGGCGAAAGGCTTGTGGAATGTGCCGATGCAAAGGCAACTAAACCGGATCGCGCCTTTAGCGGCGTAGCTAAAGGAGACTGGGCGGCAGTGAAGGGATATTACAGGCTGATAGACCACCCGGATGAAACGGCTGTGAACATGGAAAACATCCTCGTGCCCCACCGCGAGAGGACCATTCGGCGCATGAAGGCACAGCAGACGGTTCTGTGCATCCAGGATGGCAGCGATCTGGACTATTCCAGCCTGGACCGTTGTGAGGGGCTGGGAGTGATAGGCTCCAATCAAACCGGGGCCAAGAGCATGGGGCTGCATTTGCACTCCACGCTGGCCGTTACTCCGGACGGATTGCCATTGGGAGTATTGAACGCCCGGTGCTTGGCTCCTATCTCGAAATGCGAAACGGACACCCGGCGCAGTTGCGACATTCCTATTGAAGAAAAGGAGAGTTTTGCCTGGATTCTCGGGCTTCGCGACTGCTTGGAAGTGGCCGAGGAAATGCCGCATACCCGGCTGGTATCGGTCCTGGATCGGGAGGCGGATTTCTTTGAACTCTTTGATGAGCAGCGCCGGAATCCGTCCGTCGAACTCCTGGTGCGTGCCAAGCACAATCGGTCCACCACCGAGGAGGGAAAGCTCTTTGAAGCTGTCAAACAGACCGAAGTACGCGCCAATCTGCGCATAAACGTGGACAGACAGAGTGCCAGACCGAAGCGAAGCAAACAGAAAGCACGGCCCGGACGTTGCGCACGTACGGCGGAGACATCGCTTCGCTACAAGCTCGTGGAGCTGCGCCCTCCCGACTACCATAAAGACAAGCCCCCGATTGTTCTGTGGGTGGTGCACGTAAGCGAAGACAATCCTCCTGAAGGTGAGGAGGGAATTGAATGGTACCTCCTGACAACGATGAAGATCGAGTCCGTGGAAAATGCCCAAAGGTGCCTGCATTGGTATTGCCTGCGTTGGCGCATCGAGGACTGGCATAGGGTGTTGAAGTCCGGATGCCGCATTGAAGAAGCAGCCCACAACAGCGCCGAGCGTCTCAAAAGATCCATCGCAATCAATTTGGTCATTGCCTGGCGCATAATGCTGATGACCCTTTTAGGCAGACAGACTCCGGAGCTTCCTGTGGAAGTACTCTTCTCGGATCTCGAAATCGAAGTATTGAATGCTTACGCTAAAAAAAAGCCCTCAAGCTGCCGCTCCCACTTGGGGATGCGGTGCGCTTGGTAGCACAAATGGGGGGGTATCTCGGCCGCAAGAGCGATCCTCCCCCGGGGCACCAGCTGATGTGGCATGGTTATGGGTACCTTCAGCTCCTGTGCGAAGGATTTTCGCTCCGAAACGACTGAAACCGCCCCGGCGCAACTAACGGGTAAAGGGCAGGGCAAGCCTTGAAGGCGGCCGCGAAAAAGTGGGCGGGGTGCCCACCCTCGCGGCGCCTTAAAGCCCCCACTGCTTACTTTTCTCTCAGCTCGAATCTTTTCAGCTTTCCCGTGGCGGTCTTTGGCAGTTCATCGACGAATATGATCCACCGGGGGAACTTATAATGGGCTAGCTGCGTCTTTACGTAATTCTTCAGCTCCTTTTCCATTTCGGCGTCCGGCGAATACCCGGGTTTTAGCACTATGAAGGCTTTGGGTTTTACGAGGTCGTCTTTGTCGGTCGCCGCGACCACCGCGCACTCAAAAATCGCGGGGTGCGCTATGAGGCATGCCTCGACTTCCACGGGGGAAACCCATATGCCCCCCACCTTGAGCATGTCGTTGCTGCGCCCCACGTAATAATAAAATCCCTCTTCGTCCCTGTAGTACTTGTCGTCGGTGTTTATCCAGTCTCCAAGAAAGGTCGCCTTTGTCTTCTCGTGCTTGTTCCAGTAGCACGAGCAGATGCTGTCGCCTTTTATCAAAAGCGTGCCGACCTCCCCGACCGGAACTTCCTGGAGGTTCTCGTCGACGATCCTGGCTTCATAGCCGGGGACGACTTTCCCCGAGCTTCCGGGCTTTATGGAGTCCACCGAATTCGAGATAAAGATATGAGAGATTTCAGTCGATCCGATCCCGTCGGCAATCTGGACATGGTGACGCTCAACCCAGCGCCTGAGTATATCGGCTGGAAGCGCTTCGCCCGCGGACACGCAAAGCCTTACGCCATCAAGGCTGCCCTCGGCCTGCAGCATCGAGGCATAAAGGGTCGGGACCCCGAAGAAGAGGGTCGGCCGGTGACGCTTAATCGTTTCGTAGACAGCGTCGGGAGTGGGCCGCGCCGGCATGTAGACTGCCGTCGCCCCGACGCTGAACGGGAAATAGAGCCCGTTGCCCAGCCCGTAAGCAAAAAACAGCTTGGCCGCCGAAAAGCATTTGTCATCTTCGCGAACCCCTAATACCTGCTTGCCGTAAGTCTCTACGCAATAGACCATGTCGTGCTGCAGGTGGACGGCGCCCTTTGGAGCTCCCGTCGACCCCGAGCTGTAGAGCCAGAAGCAGGAATCGTCGGGGCCGGTCGGCGCCGTATCGAGTTCGCTCGATTTGCCTTCGATAAACCGGTCGAAGGAAGTGGCCCATTCCGGGGCCTGGCCGTTTACCACTATGGTGTGTTCGAGGAACCTCAGATCTTTTCTGATCGGGTCGAACACATCGAGCAGGGCGGCATCGATGATCAGCACTCTGGCCCTGCTGTCGTTTAGGAAATAAAGGTAGTCTTTGGGCCGCATGAGCGTATTGATACAGATGGGCACGGCCCCGGTCTTTATGGCCCCGAAGAAAGCCTGGGGATAGATTTCGGTATCCAGGAGCAAAAGAGCTACGCGGTCCTCCATCCGGACGCCAAGGCCCTTTAACCCGTTGCCGACCCTGTTCATTCCGGCCTGAACCTGTCCATATGTCAAAGACCGGTCCTCGCAAAGCACGGCGACTTTATCGCTTCGGCCTTCCCGGACGTTTCGATCTACAAAGTAATCGGCGGCGTTGAATTGTTCGGGAAGTCCCAGTTCGATCCCCATCGCTTCTCTCCTTTTAAGTCCAATGGCGTTGGCGCAGCTTTTATTTCCCTGTCCTGATCCGCGGCATATTTTCCCGTGTTGCGCCCCTCAAGAAACATGATATCCTATGATCTTCGATACATATATCCGAGCTTTCTCAAAATGCAAGAATAATTCACCCCTGCGGGGTCAGCACGAACCCTCTCTGCCTTATCCTGGCCCACACCCGCTCGGGATCGAGTCCCAGAAGGTCGCAGATCCAAAGATAGCTGCCAAGCTCGAGGCTCTTCGATTTGAACCACGCCTCGGCCCTGCGCTTGTCGCCGCGTATTTCTCGATCGTAGTACCATCCGCGCAGTCTGATCCCGTTGACCGCGACCTCGTAGCCCGAGCCCTTGCGATGGTAATCCTCTATTGCCTGCAGTAAAACCGCGCCCCAAAGCTCCAACTCGCCCCTGATGGCGTCGGAGGCAGGGGCAGGCTCGAAATCGGTCCCCTCCCGCTCTTCCGTAATGCGAGGGACCATCTCGATGCCTCCCCCACTCTGCGCGCTCCTCGGCCGGGAAAGCTCAGTGGACCGCCCGGTCCTTTTTTCACACCCTTCGGCTGTCTGTGCGCCGCTTGTCTCCATCGTAAGCTTTACCGCTCCCATGTCCTTTGTCCTCCATGGTTAAAATGATTGCCTTTGCCCCAGGCTATATCGCGAAAGATTTACAGGCGCAAAACGGCAATAGAAACGGCAATAGAAGCGGCACTCAGAAACGGAAACAGAAACGGCAAAATGCAGGCGTCAAACAAAATATCCCGGCCGAAAAGAAGCGCTTTTCCCTCCGTGCTCTCTTGAACCGCCTCGGCCCGATTTTCATGGCCACCGGGTCGAATTGTGGTTTAAAATAAAACTCCGGCCAACAGTTACGAAAAGGAAGTGAAAATGAGCGGTGTGGAAAAAGCCGGGCGCAAGGGCAGTTGGCGCCGGCGTGAAAAATATGTTTGTGCCACCTGTGGCAGGGAGCAAAGTTTTTGCTGGAGCTGCCCATGCGGCTTCATGATTTGCTGGGAATGCATGGAGGAAAACTTTTGGGGCATGACCTGCAACGGAATCTTGTGGACATGCCCTGACTGCGGGGACATCCGCAGTTTCGGAAATGACTGAGGCGCCGGGAACCGGCGGAGCTGCCTGCCTGCCAGATCGGAGCGGGCCATGGTGTGTGGGAAGAAGGAGCCTATGAGCGGGAAAAAAGTAGTGATAATCGGGGGCGTTGCGCTTGGTCCGAAAGCGGCGTGCAGGCTTAAGAGGCTGGAACCCGACGCCGATGTGGTGATCATAGATCAGGACGAATACATTTCGTATGGAGGCTGCGGCATCCCTTATTTCATCTCCGGAGACGTGAACAGCGTGCAGGACCTCATGAGCACGAGCTTCCACATGCTAAGGACACCGCAGTTTTTTCAGGACGTAAAGGACGTCAAGGTTAAGGTGCGCACGAAGGCGGTCGCAATAGACCGGGACAAAAGGACCGTTCGCGTCCTCGACCTGGCGACGGGCGCCGAGGACGAGTTGCCCTACGACCGGCTGGTGATTGCAACCGGCAGCGCTCCCAACAGACCTCCGATTCCCGGCATCGACCTTCCGGGAGTAACCTCGGTCACCAACCTTCACTCCGCGATGGCCGTAAAGGACATGCTTACGGCGGGCAAAGTCGAAACGGCCGTTATCGTCGGCGCCGGCGCGATCGGCTGCGAAATGGCTGAAGCCCTCGGCGATCTGTGGGGTATCCAAACCCACCTGGTGGAAATCGAAGACCAGGTGATGCCCGGGATCCTCGCCCCTCCGGTTGCCGCCATAGTTAAAAACCACCTGGAAGAAAAAGGGGTGCGGGTCGGGCTCGGCCGCCGGGTCGCCGAAATCAGGCGGGGCAAGGAAGATGGTGGACTCGAAGTGGAACTGAACTCCGGGGAGACCATCCAGGCAGAACTCGTCATTACGGCGGCCGGCGTTAGGCCCAACTCCGAGCTCGCCCGAAACGCCGGCCTCGCCACGGGGCTCTCCGGGGCGATAATCGTAAACGAGATGCTCCAGACCTCCGACCCCCTGATCTACGCTGGAGGCGACTGCATCGAGATTTCTCACCTTATTTCCGGAAAACCTGTCTTTTTCCCCCAGGGCTCCCTCGCCAACCGGCAGGGGCGGGTGATCGGGACCAATCTCGCGGGAGGTTCCGCAAAATTTAAGGGGACGGTCGGCAGTTTTTCGATGAAGGTCTTCGACCTGGGTGTCGCTTCTACGGGAATATCACCTCAGTTGGCTCTGAAAATCGGCTTCGATCCCGAATCGGTGCTGGTTGTACAGGCGGACAGGGCACACTTCTACCCGACCCAGGACCTCATGTATTTCCAGCTGACGGTGGACCGAAAGACCCGGCGCATCCTCGGAGCACAGGCCGTGGGAGCAAACGGCGATGCCGTGGCCGGCAGGATAAACTCCATTGCCGCGGTGCTCCCATTCAAGCCCACGGTCGAAGACATCTCCAACCTCGAGGTAGCCTACTCGCCCCCATTTGCCTCAGCACTCGATGTGCTAAACGCGGCCGGAAACACCGCCGAAAACATCCTCGACGGTTTGAGCAGGCCGATGGACCCCGACGAGTTCGAAAAATGTTTTCTCGTCGAGGAAAATGAGGATTGCCTCTGCCTCGACGTAAGAAGCCCAGCCAATGCGGCCCCGTTTATCGAACGCTACGGCGAGCGGTGGCTCAACATACCGCAGGAGACCCTGAACAAAAGAATGGACGAGGTCCCAAAAGACAAGCGGCTGCTCCTTGTTTGCAATTCGGGCGTGCGCTCCTACGAAGCCATGCGTCAGCTCGAAAGGGCGGGCATCAAAAATACGATGAACGTCCAGGGCGGGGTTGCCGCGCTCAAAAAATCCGGGGCGTTCCCCAAACCGGCTGAAGACCGGGGCGATGACAAGGGTTGATCCTGCCGGTTCTGGCTGCCCGGACGGCTCTTGCGTTGCGCTCCTTTGGACCCATTCGCTCGTATGGGGGCTCCTTTGCATAGATGCTTTGTCGTCTTTCGGGATTCCTTTTAAGCTGCTCAGCGCAACGGATGTTTGCGAGGGGCGCCTCGACGGGTGCCGTATCTTGATCGTCCCCGGGGGGTGGGCCGCTCACAAGGCTCGCGCTCTGGGAGAAAAGGGCAGATCGAAGATAGCCGGCTTTATAGACGAAGGCGGTTCCTATCTCGGGTTTTGCGGTGGTGCGGGACTCGCGCTCTGCGGTCCGCCGTCCCTGAATCTTGTCCCGATAAGGAGGATGCCCCTCTCAGAACGCCTCCCGAGCGCAAGCGGCCGGGTTTATGTCTCGGGCATGTCCTCCCACCCGGCATGGGAAAACATTCCGGACCCGAGCCCCGTCTCCATATGGTGGCCCTCGCAGTTCCTGCTTCCCCCTGGCTGCGCAGCCTCCTGCCTTGCCTCATACACCCGGAGGCTGGGGGAAGACTTCCAGGTGGCCGATATAAGAGTGTGCGACAAGGACGGGTCAGCGAGCTGGAGTGAGCTCGAAAGGGTGTACGGAATCAATCTCGATCCGGCCCGGATAGAAGGACAGCCGGCGATAATCGAAGCCCGCAAAGGGAAGGGCAGACTCGTCCTTTCATATGCTCATCTCGAAACCCCTGGCGACTTTTGGGGGAACCGGCTTTTCTTGAACATATTGAACTATCTGGGTGAGGCCGGCACCGGCTCGGGCCGAGGCGGCGGCGGAAGCCGCCTGCTTCCCGGCGATCTGCCGGTGAGCCGGGCCGGGCGCGGGGAAAGTTTGGGGACTCGGCCGGCCGGGACTTTGAGAGCAAAGCGGGCAGCCTCCGACCTTATCGCATTCGGGGAGGCCGCCCTGCTCTGGAACTGGAGAAAGCCGTGGCTGCTTAACTGGAGGCGGGGCATACGCGGTTTTGAGTATGGCTCTCTTTTCGTTTGTCTTTCCTGCATGGCGGAACTGGAGCAAAAATCGGGGGAGCAGCTTGAGGAGGCCGCGGAACTGGAAAAAATGACCCTGGAATTCTGCGGGCTCGCCAGGAGGTTGCTTTTCGAAGAAAAAATCGCCTCGGGGACAGCCGCTCTCAGCAAAATCGGAAAAGTCAACGATAAGGTGGATTCTCTTCGTGCCACGCTTTTTGGCGAAAATATGAATCACTCCGGTTTGTGCGCCACGCTGTTCGACCTCATCGACCGCATGCTCCTGGTTGCGATCCGCAAATCCTTTCCGGACCGGTAAGACCCTTGAGCGCTCATCGCTCTTGAAGGGGTGAGGAGTGAATCGGGTTGGCCTTATCGCGCGTTTGCGCTCAATTGAATTAAATAAAAAGAGCGTGGGGACCATGGTCCCCACGCTCTTTTTATTTATCGCTTCAGTGCCGGCTTACCCGGGCCATGATCGAGGGCTAAGTCGCCTTTACGGGGGTGCCGACCGCCGGGTTAAACACCGTTTGGACATCCTCCCCGCCCTCTTTTTCCTTGGCCTCCTGGACCTCGGAGTCGATTTCGACCGGGCGGGTGTGAGCCCCGGGACGTTTGTCGATTGCCTTGCCCAGCGAAGAAAGAAGCCCGGGGGCCAGTTCGTCTATGATCGCATCGACATCTTTGCGGTCGAGCGTCTCGTGTTCCAGCAGGGAGTGCGCGATCTTTTCCAGGATCGCGTTATGTTCGGATAAAATTTGGCGGGCGCGCTGATAGTTCTCATCGACTATTCGCCGCACTTCCACGTCTATGTCGAGGGCGGTCTGCTCGCTAAAATCCCTCTGGTGTCCAAGCTCACGGCCAAGAAAGGGCGCGTCGTCGCGCCTGCCGAAGGTTACCGGCCCCATTTTTTCGCTCATCCCCCATTCGCAAACCATGCGCCGCGCGATCCCGGTCGCACGCTCGATGTCATTGGCCGCCCCGGTCGTATTCATGCCGAAGGAAAGCTCTTCTGCGACCCGCCCCCCCATAAGGATGGCTATGTTGTCCAGCAGGAAGTCCTTGGCGTAGGTGTGGCGGTCGTCCTGTGGCAATTGCTGTGTAAGTCCAAGAGCCCGCCCGCGCGGAATGATCGTGACCTTGTGGAGCGGGTCCGCCTTGGGGATCAATCTGGCGACCAGGGCGTGACCGGCTTCATGGAAGGCCGTTACCCGCTTTTCTTCCTCGCTCAAGACCATGCTCTTCCTCTCAAGCCCCATCATGACCTTGTCCTTGGCGTCTTCGAAATCAGACATCCCGATAAGGTCCTTGTTCTTGCGGGCCGCCAGAAGAGCGGCTTCATTGACCAGGTTTTCGAGGTCGGCCCCTGAAAATCCGGGCGTGCCCTTGGCCAGTGTCAGGATTTCCACGTCGGGTGCAAGCGGCTTGGCCGCGCAGTGTACCTTGAGTATGCCTTCCCTGCCCCTGATATCGGGCACGGGCACCACGACCTGCCGGTCAAATCTGCCCGGCCGAAGGAGCGCCGGGTCCAGAACGTCAGGCCTGTTGGTCGCGGCGATAAGGATTACCCCATCGTTTGACTCGAAGCCGTCCATTTCGACAAGGAGCTGGTTCAGGGTCTGTTCGCGCTCGTCGTGCCCGCCGCCAAGGCCGGCGCCACGATGCCTGCCCACGGCGTCGATTTCATCGATGAAAATGATGCAGGGCGCATTTTTTTTGCCTTGAAGAAACAGGTCCCTCACCCGAGATGCGCCAACGCCCACGAACATTTCGACAAAATCCGAACCGCTTATCGAAAAAAACGGGACTCCCGCCTCACCCGCTATGGCTTTTGCCAGAAGTGTTTTTCCCGTACCGGGCGCCCCCATCAGCAGCACGCCCTTGGGGATTCTTCCCCCGAGCCGGGTGAATTTTTTCGGGTCCCTTAGAAACTCCACTATTTCCTGCAGCTCCTCTTTGGCCTCGTCGACTCCCGCAACGTCATTGAAGAGCACCTTTTTCGAACTTTCGTTTAAAAGACGCGCTTTGCTCTTTCCGAAGCTCATCGCTTTCCCGCCCCCGACCTGCATCTGGCGCATGAAGAAAATCCACACCCCAACCAGCAACAGCATCGGCAGCCAGCTCACGAGAACGTTCATATACCAGGGGGATTCTTCCTCCGGTCTTGCCTGAATGTTTACCCCGTGGTCCCTCAAAGTCTTGATCATGTCCGAGTCGTGGGGGGCATAGGTCTTGAACGATGTGCCATTGGTTAAGACCCCCAGCACGTTATTGCCCTGGATGGTCACCTTGGCTACATTGCCCTTGTCCACGGAACTGATGAACTGACTGTAAGTGGTCTCGGTGTTGGGCCTCTGGGACTGGTGAAACATATTGAATAGAAGAATCACCATCAGGCTGATTACTAGCCAGAGAGCCAGATTCTTATAAAATGGACTCAATTGGGAAGCCTCCTGAGCAACAGTCTCAATGCGGCCGTGAGAGTGAACTTCAACTCCTGCGGCCGTCGAGATTTATTGCGCGTTTGTTTACAAAAATAACCCCGCTTGAAATTATTACCCATATCGATTTGTAAGTCCAGCCGCTCAAAACGGTCAATCCAAAAAAGCTCCGATAATTTCCCGCCCGAGACTGGCGCCATTGACAATCAGGCCGGCTGTTTCATCCGAAACCTCCTTGGGTCTATCCCGTATTTTTCGACTTTGTACTGAATGATCCTCTTGGTCGTCCCGAGAAGGCGGGCCGCCTGCGACTGGTTTCCTCGAACGTCCTTTAGCGCGTCGGTAATCAGGTCGCGTTCGAACGCGCTTGTGAGGGCCTCGAGTTTTCCCCGGCTTACGCTTTGCGTGCCTTCGGGTTTCATCTGCAGGGTGGGCGGCAGGTGCCAGGAATCTATTGCGTTTGCCTGAGAAAGAAGCACCGCGCGCTCTATGCAGTTTTCAAGTTCGCGAACGTTTCCCGGCCAGTGATAGGACATCAGCAGGTCGATGGCGCTCGTGCTGATTCTTTTTATGTCCTTGGCGAACTCCTGCGCATATTTTAGAACAAAATAGTCGGCCAGCAGCAGTATGTCGGGACCGCGCTCGCGCAAGGGCGGCAGGTATATGGGAAACACGTTCAGCCTGTAGAAGAGGTCCTGCCGGAAGGCCCCCTGGGAAATTTCCAATTCGAGGTCCTTGTTGGTGGCGGTTATGACCCTGACGTCCACCTTCACCGTCCGCGAGGAGCCAAGCGGTTGGAACTCCCTTTCCTGCAGGACGCGCAAAAGCTTTGCCTGGGCAATCGGCGAGAGTTCCCCCACTTCGTCGAGGAAGATACTGCCCCCCTGGGCCTCTTCGAATCGCCCGCGCCGCCGCGTTATCGCGCCGGTAAACGCGCCCTTTTCGTGGCCGAACAGCTCGCTTTCAAGAAGCGTGTCCGGCATCGCCGCGCAATTTACCTGCACCATCGGGCCGCTCGCCCTGCGGCTGTTTTCGTGAATGGCCTTGGCGACCAGTTCCTTGCCCGTTCCCGTCTCCCCCGATATGAGCACCGTCGTGTTCGTATCGGCAACCTGGTCGATGAGGCGAAGGACTTCCTGGATCACCTTCGATCTGCCGATTATGCTTGTGGTCGGGCGTTTCGCCTCGGCGAGCATCCTGCGAAGACGGCTGTTTTCCTCCTCGACCGCGCGGAAATAGACCACCTTGCCCAGCAGCTCCGCAACCGCGCCGAGTATGGCCAGCTCCTGGCCGATCTCCTCGACCTGGTGAGCAAGCTTGTCCGCGGACAAAATCCCTACGCAGCGCCCCTGGTAAAAAATCGGGACGCACAAAAATGCCAGTTCGGCTCTGTTCAAGGCCTTTCGCGCTCCCGTGCGGTCCAGGAAAAGCGTCTCCTTACCCAGGTTGGCTATCGCCATGGGGCGGCCGGTTTGAGCAACTTTGCCCGTAATCCCTTCACCCGGTCGGTAGCTGATTTGCCCGCTTTCAAAATCCACCCCCCGGGCTACGTCCAGCCACGCATCGCCTGTCTGTAGATCCAGAACGGAGATCATCCCCCTCTCCATCCCGAGGCGCGCGCTCAAAACGTCGAGGGTTTTCTGCAACTGGTCTTTGAACTCGGTGGATCGGCTAAGGACCCTGGCGATCTCGTGCAACGTTCTCAGCTCAATCAGTGAAAAATCGTCGGGCATAGTTAACCTGTGTCAATGTTGTAATAAGCCGTTTTGAGTACGGAAAATCAGCAAATAACATAATGTGAACAAAATTGTCACTAATTTAATGCGGGAACAGTGGTAAAAGGGCAGGACCAGCAGGACTAGATGTCGAGGATAACGAAGGTCTCCCAGCCGCGCCGGGTTTGCTCCACCTTGAACTGGTGGAGGGTGACCGCCTTTACGTCTACGATCATTTCGTGCCGGCCGGGGTCGATTCGCTCGCCACGGGCGCTTGCCCTGGCCGCATAATTACCGTCGCCCGACGAGATACTGATGTTTTCGATTCTAAGCAGGAGCTGTTCGGCATCTTTAAAAAAGATGATCTCCTGGAGCAGGTTGAAAAGGAGCATATCCAGAGCAAAGGAGCTGATTTCGATCCAGCGTTTCTCCCTGCCCTCGATTGTCTCTATCCTTTCGACCATTGTGTTCATCGTGGCATCGGCGGCGGCGATGAACATTTCTTCGAGGGTTTTTCCCCAAGCCTCGAAAGCCACGTCGGCTATGGCGATTTCATCGATATATTCGAAGGGCATCTATTCTCCGTGTCTAAAGGGTCCGGATTGCCGGGACTTGCCGCACCGTTCATCCCGCCTATCCCTTGACGTTTCCAACCGGGATGAACCTCGCTACCCTTTTGCTGATGCCGGCGGCCTCGGTGGCCCGCGCCACTTCGTCGATGTCCTTGTATGCCGGCCCGGCCTCTTCGGCAAGGCCCGACCATGAGGCCGTGCGAACGTAAATACCCCGGCGCTCCATGTCGTGCTGGAGGGTCTTTCCGTGAAACATCTTCTTTGCCTTCTGGCGGCTCATTGTCCTGCCGCTGCCGTGGGCGGTGCTGAAAAAAGTCTGTTCCCCGGAATCTACCCCGGTGAGCAGATAAGAGCCCGTCTCCATGCTCCCGCCGATAATTACCGGCTGGCCGGTCTTGCGGTAGATAGCCGGAAGCCCTTCGGCGCCAGGCCCAAGGGCACGTGTCGCCCCTTTCCGGTGGACCAGCAACCGCTTCGGGCGTCCGTCAACGTTATGCATCTCAAGTCTAGCCGTGTTATGGGCAACGTCGTAGACCTGGTGCATTCCCAAATCCAGCGGGTCCTTTCCGAGCACCTCCGAGAATACTTCGCGGACCCTGTGCAAAATGACCTGCCTGTTTGCAAACGACATATTGATCGCGCACTTCATGGCGGCGAAGTAGTCCTGCCCTTCGGGGGACAGAAAGGGAGCGCAGGCCAGTTCGCGGTCCGGCACCCTGATCGCGTATTTTGACTCCATCACTTTCAGAAATCTCTGCAGATAATCCGTGGCGACCTGGTGGCCGAAGCCTCTGCTCCCGCAGTGAAACATGACGACCACCTGGTCGGGAGTCTCTATCCCCAAGGCTTTGGCCAATGCGGGATCGAAGACGTTTTCCTGCCTTGCCACCTGGATTTCCAGATAATGATTGCCGGACCCCAGGGTCCCGATCTGCCTGTAGCCCCGCTCGACCGCTTTCTGGCTGACCCTGGTCGCGTCCGCGCCCGCAACGCAGCCCAATTCCTCGGTCCTTTCGAGGTCTTCTTCCCATCCGTACCCGTTTTCGACACACCATCTCGCGCCCTTTTCCACCACGGCGCGGAACTCATCCTGCGAGACCTTCACAAATCCGCTGCCTCCAACACCCGCCGGCACCCGCTGGAAAAGTCTGTCGACCAGCTGCCTCAAATGCTCTTTTATTTCGTCATGGGTCAGACTGGTCAGGACCAGCCGCATGCCGCAGTTCACGTCGAATCCGATGCCGCCTGGCGATATGACTCCCGACCGCTCGTCCATCGCCGCCACCCCGCCTATCGGAAAACCGTATCCCCAGTGGCCGTCAGGCATGCAGAAAGAATATTTTTCTATGCCGGGCAAAGTGGCGACATTTGTCGCCTGTTCCAGGACCCCTTCGTCCATTTCCGCCACCAGCTTTTCGGTGCCATAGATGCGGGCTGGAACCAGCATTCCTTCCTTGTAGCCCGGGGACACCTCCCAAACAGTGTCCGATACTTTCCTGAGCTTGGATATTATCCCCATAAGTCTTCACCTTTTATCGAAATCAACAGGCAATGAATCGATTTGGACTTGGCCTCCTCTTGGCGCGCAATAGCTATTGTATCAATCTATGCCCGAAAAACCGATTGTCCATGCAACCGGTTTTATTACCAGCAACCGGTTTTTCAGCTGTAATTCGGGGTATGATCCGATGGTCGGGGCATCTCAAGATGTACGATATGCCCCTCCGCAGACATGAGTCTGTAACGGCGTGGTCCATGGAAGGGATGGAAAACTATTTGAGCTGCCCTTTGGGACGGCATAAATGACAGGAGTTGCCAAAAGCCAGGTCGTAAGGCAAGAGTTGGTGTATCTGCCAGTGTATTTTCTGCTCCGGTGGGTGGTTTTCGACAGTCCAGTGGTGGTGTATGCAACTAGGTGTAATATTTATGACTTAAGCTAATTATGGGTAAGGCGGTTACCTTTTTTATCCGCTGCTATTTACCCCTTGTTTTTTCTACAATTATCGCCATATTGGTATCGACGATTGGCGGGAATGTGGTAATATGCAATTGTTTGTGTGATTTCCGCTAAGACGCAGGAGAAAGAAACCGCTTTGCCAGTGTAAAGAACCGTTTTTCAAAAAAGGATCGAATCGGGGAGAGGCGCCATGAAACCTAAGGCTAGTGTGGCAGAGGTGGTGAGCCTTTTCAAAGCGATTTATGGACTGTGGGCTAAACGGTTCGAGTTGATTTGCCCTGTCGTGAGGCAAGGCGATGGGTTCCTGAGTGCGATCGTTGGAGGGCGGGAGGTCCTGGGGCGCTTTTATTGCGTTCTATTCCGTCAAGGCCCTCTTGGAAAATTGGGGAAGAGTGCGCCTCTACTGGAATTGGATAGAGGCCGGACCATTCCAAACAAAATGACTGACACTGCCGAGATACGGCACAAGAGCCATTACGGATGGTGTTGGAGCTAAAGATGATGCGTGCAACTTTTATTTTGGTTCTGATCTTGCTTCTTGGAGCCGCATGCAATGGGTACGCCGTGCCGCTCGAAACAGTGTCCGAACCGGCTGCGAACGGCAATGGCTCACCAGCGGTCTCTTCCGGTGTCCCGAGTTTTGCTCCGCCCTCCCAGGCTGCTCCTCAGGCGGTTGCCTCCTCGAGCGTTCCCGCTGAGGATCCCCTCGTTGGGGCTTCGGGCGGGGGGGCTGTGCCCAAAATTCCAAAGTTTCCCGTTGAGATGTTTGTCCGGACGGGGACAACCAGCCATTTCGAGCTCTTCTTCCTCAATGTGAAGTACGGCTATGACCTTGAGGATTTCCAGTTCTACAATGCATGGTGTCTGTGTAAGGGAGCTCCATTGCCCGGCGGCACGGTGCACAATGTCAGGCTCTACAACAGCTCCGATCCCAACATGCCCCCGGGATTTAAGCATATGCAGTGGCACCAGATCAATTACGTTATCAACCACAGGGCGGGGGCCAACAAGATGGATGTCCAGGAGGCAATCTGGCAGCTGGCCTGTAGCCCCGGGCGCAGGAAAATGAGCGCGAAATCGGTTAGGCTCGTCCAGGAGGCTAACCTCAAGGGGAAAGATTTCACTCCGGGTCCTGGCCAGTTGGTTGCCGTTATCTGTCAGTCGGTTGCAAACCAGCAGCCGATTTTCGTCGAAGTTAAAGTTCCGGCAAGAAAGCCCGCGGCGGTAAAAGCCGCAATTTTCCCCGCTCCTATGTCACTGGTCGGGGGTGCTGCAAGCAGATTGTTTATTCCGCCTATTTTCTGGTGGCCGAGTGGTGGGTCTTCAGCTCAGGTTACTCCTACTCCTGTTCCGGAGCCTTCCGGTCTGCTTTTGTTGTCGATAGCCCTGGCCGCGTGCATCCTGGTTTCGCGGAAAATGGGCAAACGGCCTCAAGGCCGCTCTTAGCGTTGCCCCTGGCTGGGTGAGGATTGCGGAGTCGTCCGGCTTAAGATAAGAGATGGGATGAATTCTAGAATGAAGATCAAAAAGCTCGGGGTAATGGTATTGATCGGATACTGCGCAGTTGCTGCCGGGTGCGTATCTCTTCCCAAAACCTACAGCACCGGGGAACTCCCGGTATATCCCGAGCTGGGCGGCTCTGTTACGAAATTTTACCTGGTTATAGATACTTTGCAGCCTGTTTTGAGATGGAAGGACGTAAAATCCGAAGGCCAGACCTACGATGTCGCCCTGTGGGAATCCGAGTCGCAGGCCCCGGATAAATCCATAATGGGAACGCCCTTTGCGCCCAGGGAGTGGGGAAAACAGGTGGACTTTGTCCAGGGTATAAGTGAAAATCACTTTAAAATAGATAAGCCATTAAAGCCTGACACGTGTTATCATTGGTCAGTGCGGATCCGTACGGGCAAGGATGTGGCCGAATGGGCCACTTTCAGCCAGGCTGCGGTCAGCCCTGTTGGTCTTGCATACGCGTACCGTCTCCCATATGGATTTATCACGCCTCGGCAATAGAGCCGATATTTGAAAGCCGTGAGGTGAGCAATCAATCCAAACTTGCGTTTCACATTGCCGGCGAGGAAAAATGAAAAAACGAAATCTCCTTTTATTTGTCGTTTTGTTGGGTCTTTGTAGTTGCGGCGGACCTTATAGCAAGACCGCTGTAAAAGTCGGGACGCCCGGTACGGTTGCTCCTCCTTCGCCCCTCGCATACCAGATTTCCATTGGTGACAAGATCAGCATCAAATTGTTTTACAACCCCGATCTTAACCAGGAGGTGACGGTCCAGCCTGACGGCAACATCTCCCTTCTGCTGGTGCATGAAGTCAAGGTCCTGGGACTTAGCAGCGAGGAGTTGAGGAAGATGCTGACCCAGGACTACAACAAATATCTTCAGCAACCCGAACTTTCCGTGGTAGTGACCGAGGCTGTGGGCAGCAGGTTCTTTGTGGGCGGGGAAGTCGCCAAGCCCTCGATGGAGAGGCTGACCGGCCCCACGACCGTTTTGCAGGCGGTTCAGACTGCCGGGGGCTTTTTGCCCACCGCCCGGCTCGACGAAGTCTTGGTCCTTCGGCGGGGTAAGGACAACAAAGCCTTTGAAATTAAAGTGAATGCCAAAAACGCGATGAAGGGCATCGACCTGTCACAGGATATCTATTTGAAGCCCTATGATATCGTGCTCGTGCCCAGGAGCAATATAGCCGACGTCGACCTCTGGGTGGACCAGTACCTTGGCCGCACGGTGGGCGCTATTGGCGGGGACTTTGCACTTTTTTACTATGCCACACATTAAGAGATAGAGTATGGCTGAGTCCGGTTTTTCGAATCGAAATGTCCCGGTTGCTTCTCGTGCGGCCAACCCTCCTGCGTTGCATTCCGAACGAATGCTCATCGTGAGGGAGGTAAGCCCGGCTAATAACCTTCGGGACTATCTGTCCATATTCTTCAAACACCAGAAGGTCATAATCGCCTCCTTTTTGGTGTTGAGCCTCCTGGGTTGCGCTTTGGCGTTGGTATACAGTAAGTTTATCTACGCGCCCAGGTTCGAGGCCAAGTCTTCCATTCTGATAAAGTTTGGCTGGGAGAATTATTATCCGGACCCCTCGCTTGGCAAGCGCGATGCGCCTGCCGTCAACCAGGATGAGATGCTCGGGGCTGAATTGAGCATCCTCAAGGCCAGGGACCTGAAGGATAAAGTGATCAGCGCGTTGACGCCTGAAGCCATTTTCCCTTGGCTTGCCTCCTCGAAGTTCACCGCGCTTAGCAAGCAGGACCAGGCGCTTCTGCTCCTTGACAAATACTTGGATGTCGAAGTCGCTAAGGGCAACGTTATCGACGTCACTTTCGATGGGGTCGGCCCTCAAAGCGCTGCCGAAGTGGTCAATCAGCTCGTGAGCGCCTACATAGACAAGCGCAGTGAGATCTACAAGGACCCAAAATCGGCGTTGTTTCTCCAAAACAAGGCTGACTTCTACCGGCAAAAGCTTGCTGAATCCATGAATAATTTAAAGTCATTTTCCGATCGCACGAAGATCATCGCCTTCGACCAGCAGCGCAAGATGCTTGTGACGCGGCGTGCGAATCTGAGCAATGCGTTGAACAATACGGCCGACGAGATTAAAGAGGTGCAGGAAACGATCGCTGAGCTGGAAAAGGAGTTGAAATCCATCCCCCAGTCGGATCTGACCATGGCGGCTTCCGATCGGGCTGGGGACGCTCAATCCAGATTGCTCGGCTTGAGGCTTCAGGAGCAGTCGCTTACCGCGAAATATAAGGGAGAAAACCCCCTTATTTCCAACGTTCGCGCCCAGATAGCCACGGTCGAAAACTACATCAGGAACAACTCTTCGGCAAAGTCCAAGTTCGCCCCCGCAGACCCTGTTTATCAGGAAATTCAGAAGCAGATGTTTGACAAAAAGGCGAAGCTGAGCGCGCTGAACGTGAGGTACACCGGCACGCAGAACCAGCTTGGGCAAACCAACAAGGAACTCCAGTTCTTTGAGGAAAACGAAACCCAATACGGTTCGCTCACCGCGGCTGTATCGTCCAATAAAAGAATATATGAAGATTACCGGCGAAAACTCGAAGAGGCCAACGTGTACAACGAACTTGGCCGGGATAAAATGACGAGTGTGAGCGTGATCGAACCGGCCGCTGTGCCGATATCGCCGGTAAACCCGCCAAAGTCGCTGGTCCTTCTGTTTGCAGCCGCCATTGCTTTCGCTTTGATGGGCAGCCTTGGGCTCGCCTATATTTTGGAGGTTAACAAACAGGTGATGAGCACCGCCATGGAGGCAGAAAAGAGGTTGGACCTCCCGGTGCTGATGACCATTCCGATCAAGGACTGAGATGGCTGAGTTGTACCTTGATTTTTTCAAATTCAAGAAGAGTCCTTTCCACATAACTCCGGATCCGGATTTCCTCTTCATGAGCCCGACTCATAAGGAGGCCTCCGCTGCGATTGTCTGCGGCACTGAAAGCAGAAAAGGCTTCGTTGCGGTTACCGGTGAAGTCGGGGTGGGGAAGACGACTGTTCTGAGGGCTTACGTGAAAGGAGCCGACCCGGAAAAAATCAGGGTCGTCTATTTGTTCAATGCCGACCTGTCCTTTGACTCGCTGCTAAAGCAGATTTGTTCCGAGTTGAATGTCCAGGCCGCGGGGCAAGATACCGCAGGGCTCCTTGATACCCTTTTCCATTATCTTCTCGATGAATACAACAGCGGCCGCAATGTCGTGCTGATAATCGATGAGGCGCAGAACATGCCCGCCGAAACCCTCGATCGGCTGCGGCTGCTTTCCGATTTCGAGACCAATCAGGATAAACTGCTGCAGATAATTCTTGCCGGGCAGCCGGAGTTTGAGGCCAAGCTGGACCTGCCTGAATTGAGGCAGTTGAAGCAGCGGATCGCCATCAGGGCGCGCATCGTGCCGCTTACTCCCGAGGAAAGCATTGCCTATATCTATCACCGGTTGACGAAGGCATCGTTGTTCCTCAACCCCGTTTTTACCGGGAAAGCCCTGAAACTGATTGTCAAAAAAGGTTATGGGATTCCGCGCACGATAAACATCTTGTGCGACAATGCGCTCATCACCGCATTCGGGTATCAGCGCATTCCCGTGGATCACCTCATTGTAAAAGAGGTGATTCTGGATTTTTGGGGTGAATCCCGGCTCGGATTCAACTGGAAAATTGTTTTTGTCCCTGCCGTGCTTGTGGGCCTTGTTGCCGCGGTTTATGTCCTGCCGTCTCTTATGCTCCGATTAAGGGTTGCGCCGCTTGGCAAACAATCCCCCAGGGCTGAACTTGCAGGACCCGCGCCTTCGGCTGTTGATGCTCGAATTGCCCCGGGCGTGGACAAAAAGCCCCCCGTGGTTGTCAGACTCGAGTCCAATGGTGGGGCGAAGGGCAGATCAAAAACGACGTCCGTCCCCAACGGCAAAAAACTCTCGACCGCGAGCGTGTCCGGAAGCAAAGCAGGCTCGGCGGTTGTCGGCCATCGCCCGAAGGTCCTCGGTTCGCTCAGCGGTAAATCTTCTCCGACTGTGTTGGCGGCCTCCCCGTCCGGCCCTTTGCAAAAAGGACCCGGACGCTTACCAAGCGCACTCGGGCCCCAGGCACAAGCGAATAGCTCTAACACCCGCCAAACCCGGCTGGAGGGCAAAACGTTGCCTTATCACCTGGTGGTCAAAAAGGGTGACAGCGTATACAATCTTCTGCTTGGCGCTTGTGGGAGGGCGGATATGGACATGATAAAGTCTTTCAAGATTCTTAATCCTCAGGTTAAGGACATCAACAGAATCGTGGTTGGGCAAAGTGTTATTCTTCCGCAGGTAGAACCTGGGAAGCCGTAGAGAAGATCCGGAGTCTCCGGCGAGCACCGGAAGACTTTTAAGTTAGCTAAGCATTTGATGCCTTACACCTTCTTCTGAAAGGGGGGCAAACATGAGCAAATTCTACGAAGCATTACAAAAAATCCATCGAGAAAAAGAAGCCGGCCAGGTGCCGGTATCTGCACCTTTGCCCGTTTCTGTCGACGCAGTGGTTGGACCTCTGAGAACCGGGCTCGAAGACGAGATGCTGAGCCTCTACAAGGTCATAGAATCCCTCCTTCCCAATAGGCCGTCGAAGATAATTCAGTTTATCGGCGCAAGGGAAGGGGAAGGGACTTCCACGATTGTCCGCGAATTTGCCAAAGTCGCCTCTGACCTGGTGGGACATTCCGTGCTCCTGCTGGATGCGGATCGGCATCACCCGAGCCAGGACAATTTCTTCGATATTCAAGAAAAGTTCGGCTGGCTGCATGCGCTCAAAAATGATGAGCGCGGAGGGGAACCGTTTCACCGTGTCGGGCAGTCCAAGCTGTTCGTTAGCCCTGGATGCAATTCCGCTATTTCTACACCCGAGATCTTTAATTCCAAGTTCGAACACATGTGTGAAAACTTCAGGGGTGGGTTTGACTGGGTACTTATCGATTCGGCGCCGTTGGTGGTCTCTCCGGACGGCCTCGCGATTGCCTCCAAGGTTGACGGGATTATCCTGGTGGTAGAGGCCGAAAAAACCCGGTGGCAGGCGGTTAAGACCATGCGGGACAGTATTTCCAGGGTTGGCGGGAATATTCTGGGAGTTGTCCTCAATAAGAGACGTTACTACATCCCCCAGTCTATTTATAAGCATATATAAGTGCTGTGATTTTGCTTGACCGCGGGACCCCTGGCTCCAAGGGGATGTGCCGGTAAATGAGAGTCTTGCCCAGGCCTGATATTCAGCCTGGGTTTTTTTACGCTAATCCTGCAATCACTCTTGCCATGGTGGAATATTTTCGATGAAGTATGCCTGTCTTATAAGCCTTGGATGCGCAAAAAACCTCGTTGACAGCGAGACAATGATAAGACCGCTGGTGGACATGGGCTATCAGATGACGCCGGAGGCCTCCTCGGCCGATCTTATCGTGGTCAATACGTGCGGGTTTTTGGAAAGTGCCGTGCGGGAGGCCATAGAGGTAATCCTTGAGGCGGCCGGGCACAAAGTGGGGGGAAAGTGCTCCTTGCTTGTCGCCGCCGGTTGCATGGTGCAAAGGTATGGGAAGAAGCTGGCAAGAGAGCTGCCGGAGGTTGACATCTTCCTGGGGACCTCCCATTACCACGCGCTCCAAAACGCTGTGGAATCCAAACTTGGGGGAAATCCGAGACGGCTTTGGATCGCAAGGCCCGTGCACCTCCCGGAAAGTGGGCCCGGGCGTGTGATTTCAACCGGACCGCATTCGGCGTATCTAAAAATTGCCGAAGGTTGCGACAATACCTGCTCTTTTTGCATCATTCCCAATCTTCGCGGACCTTTGAGGAGCCGCACGGAAGCCGATATCCTCGCCGAGGCGGGCCGGCTCGCCGCCGAGGGAATAAAGGAAATAAATCTTATCGCCCAGGACGCCACTGCCTTCGGGCTTGACCGAAATGAGCCGGAAGCCCTTGCGGGCTTGCTTGAAAAGCTCGATGCGATGGACTCCCCGCCTGCCTGGATAAGGCTCCTCTATTGCTATCCGGAGCGCATCTCCGGCCGGTTGCTGGGTGTTATGGCCCATTCGTCAAGGATTGTTCCTTACCTGGACATACCCGTTCAGCACTGCGTCCCGTCAGTCCTTGAGGCAATGGGGCGTTCCGCCCGCTCGCCCGAGCCGATCATCGACAAGATCCGTTCGAGCGTTCCGGGGATCGCGCTTCGCACTTCCATCATGGTGGGATTTCCCGGGGAGACGAGGGCTCAATTCAGGTCGCTTCTAGCATTTGTCGAACGGGTCCGCTTCGATCATGTAGGGGTCTTTATCTTTTCGCCCGAGGCCGGGACAAAGGCGGCGCGTCTTGCGGGAAGGCCGGACGACAAGACCGCCGAAAGCAGGCGCGCCGCCCTTCTCGAACTTCAAAGGGAGATTTCCAGGGAAAAGCTTAAAGAACTTGTGGGAAGGACTATGCCTGTCATGATCGAGGGCCCGCACCCCGAAAGCGACCTGCTCCTGGCCGGGCGCCTGCCCACCCAGGCGCCTGAAGTCGATGGATGCGTGATAATCACTGCCGGCAAATGTGAAGCTGGAGGAATCAGGCCCGTTAGCATCACGGCTTCACATGATTACGACCTGGAGGCAACATTGGACTAGTCGATAAAATTCTTGAGACATGCCTGCCTGTTCGGGTTCTTTAGCTTTCGGAGCGCCTTTTTTTCGATCTGGCGTATCCTTTCCTTGGAGACATTGAAAATCTTCCCTATCTTCTCAAGGGTTTCGGCCGGTTGACCATCGAGGCCAAACCTCAGCCGCAGGATTTTTTCCTCTCTTGGCTGCAGCGTCGAAAGCAGTGTCCTGGTCACTTCCGCCAGTTCCCTGTCCGAACATTCATCGGCGGGGGAAAGCGCCTTGTCGTCTTCGATAAAATCGCCCAGCCGCTGCTCGTCTTCCCCTATGGGTGTTTCAAGGGATATGGGCTGAGCGGCAAGTGTGAGGACCATCTGCACCTTTTCGACGGGCAGCTTTGAATGCTCCGCTATTTCCGCGGCGGTCGGCTCCCGCCCCAGCTCCTTTAGCAGTTCGTAGTAGACTTTGAAAAACAGGTTCTTTAATTCGATAAAATGCACCGGCAGCCGTATCGTCCTGGTCTTGTCGTAAATGCCGCGAATGATGCTCTGTCGTACCCACCAGGTGGCATAGGTGCTGAACCTGTTGCCCTTCGTGTGGTCGAACCGTCCGACCGCCTTGAGCAGCCCCAGGTTTCCTTCCTGGATCAGGTCGTCGAAGGTCATGCCCCGGCCCCTGTAACGCTTGGCTATGCTCAAAACCAGCCTGAGATTGGCCCGGACCATTTCCTGTTTTGCAGTGTCGACTGCCCTCATTATTGCCCTGACCCTGTTTAGCGCGGCGGGGAAAAGTGGATTTTCCGGATGGTCGGAAACCGCCCGTTCCAGCGTGCGCACGATTACCTTGAGGACCTTGTCTCTTACGCCGGGGAAGGTCTTCTCATGCTCGAGGAGTTTTTTTACCTTTTCATTCAGGTCGGCCATAACCCTTTCTCTGGCCATATGCTCCTGGACTATCTGCACCAACTCGTCCTGGCCGTGCCTGATTATCTGGGCGAGTTCGGTTTCACGCTCCTGGGTGAGCAAAGGATAGCTGGATACCTCTTTGAGGTAGCAGGTGATGTGGTCTTCTTCGAACTCTACGGGAACCGCCGCGGTTTCCGCCTCGGCCTGCTCTTCTTCCTCTTCATCCACTTCCATATCGGCCAGCACCGGCATGGAGTCTTCTTCTTCCGGAGTTGCCCGGTCGGTAGGCTCCAGGTCCAGGTCGGACCTCTCAAAACGGCTCGCTCGCCCTTGGAGCAGGCTTTCCAGATCTTCTCCCGAACCGGGCTTTTTCAGATAATAATCAAACGGAAGGCACTTTTCAGAGCCGTAAGATTTCATTCTATTCTCCTTTGCGGCAGCCGGGAAAAACTTCCGGTTTACTGCCACCCCCCCCAAACCATATGCAAAATACCAGCCATCCCCAACAAGTTACACCACCAGAGGGATGACTGCAAGTAATAAGTTAAGATATTTAAGGCCCTTAGTCAATAACCGGCAATCGGTCTTCGAATATATGATACCAGGTTGCGTTCAACATGTTACAAATGTGAGGGCATGAGGTTTTCTCCTGCGTAGGGGCGGGGTTTATCCCCGCCCGAATCTGAACGCGACTTGATACCGCACGACTGGTCGCGGAAAGGCCGACTTCCTGCCTTTTTCAGAGATCCGGATTATATCTTGAATTCAGGCTTGAGTTCGATATAAGCTAAGTCTTTGGTTGAACCCGATCAAGGAGTGCGGACATTGCTTTGCAAAAAATGTAATAAAGAAATAGAAATAGTCAAAACCTGACGCTCGGCCCAACTGCGCTGCCGGGAATGTGGCGCGATATACAGCATACGGGATTTTCTCGAGGAACTCACCGACGAGATGGAAAGGGAACTATCCTTTTGCCGCGTGGACCAGCTTTGAGATAACCTGTTGTCCGCGTTTTTACGCGAGCTTTTCGCGGATCAATTTTTCGGCTAGATGGAGGGCGTCCTCGATCTTGTCGGGCCTGTTTCCACCGGCTTGAGCCATATCCGGCCTTCCGCCGCCAGAACCCCCCACCTCTTTTACGATCTCCTTGATCAGATTTCCGGCGTGCAGTCTGCCGGAGAGTTCACCCGTAACACCTGCCAGCAAAAAGACCTTTGGGCCCGAAACGGCCCCCAGAACGGCTATCCCTTTGGCAAATTTTTCTTTGAACTTATCGTTTATTTCACGGAGCGCCTTCGGGTCATCGGTTTCGATTTTAGCGATGAGGACCCTCACGCCGCCAATTTCGGCGGCCTGATCGAACAGGTCGGCGGAGCGCTGGCCGGCGGCCGATGCCTTGAGGGCCTCGATTTCTTTTTCCATTTGCCGCTGCTGGGCAAGGACCTTTTCCAACCGTTCGAAGACTTCCAGCGGCGCGGCTTTGAGCGCGGAAGCCGCACGGTTCAAGGTTTGCCTCTGCCGGCTTATGTATTCGAACGCATGCCTTCCGGCAAGTGCTTCGATCCTTCGGACCCCGGCGGCTATCCCCGTTTCCTGCAATATCACGAAAAGCCCGAGTTCTCCTGTCCACCGCGTGTGCGTGCCGCCGCAAAGCTCGCGGCTAAAGCCCGGAATTTCAACCATACGGACCCGGTCCCCGTATTTTTCCTCGAAAAGCGCCATGGCGCCGCTCTTAAGAGCCTCCTCAATGTCCATCACCCGGACGCTCAACTGCCGGTTTTCACGGATTTCTTCATTTGCCAGCCCCTCGACACTCGCCAGCTCCTCGGGGGTCATGGCCGTAAAATGAGTGAAGTCGAACCGGAGGCGGTCGGGTGCAACCATCGAACCCGCCTGCTTCACGTGGTCTCCTAGCACCTTGCGCAAAACGGCGTGCAGAATATGCGTCGCAGTGTGATGTATCTCAGTGTCTTTGCGCAGTCCACCGTCTACGTCCATGTGGACTGTGTCTCCGGCGTGGAAAATTCCGGCTTCGACTTTTCCTGCGTGAACTATCAGGTTTCCGGGGAGCTTCATGGTGTCCAGGACGGTGATTTTTCCGAGAGGCCCGGTTATTACTCCCTTGTCGCCCACCTGGCCGCCGCCTGCGCCGTAAAAGGGGGTGGCCGAAGTTATCAGTTCAACTTCCATCCCTTCCGAGGCCGAACCGATTTCTTCTCCGCCGCTGATCATGGCGATTATCTCGGAGTCGGCCTGCGTGGTTTCATAACCGACAAATTCAGTGTTTATGCCCCTTGAGCAAATCTGCCGAATGGCCTCGGGAATTTCGCGGTCCCCGCTCCCTTTCCAGGCCGCCCTGGATTGATCGCGCTGCTTTTCCATGAAATCATGAAACCCGGCCACATCAACCTCGAAGCCCGATCCCCTCGACATGTCGGTGATGATATCGATTGGAAATCCATATGTGTCGTAGAGCTTGAAGATTAGAGAGCCGGGAATCGTGCCGGCTTTTTCATCGCTTAACCGCTTTATCTCTGTTTGCAGAAGCCTCAGCCCGTTATCCAGGGTTTCGTTGAATCGTTCCTCTTCGTTTTGGATGACGCGGGTGATGAAGCTGCGGCTTTCCAGCAGTTCCGGGTATGCGTCCTGCATCGATTCCATGACCGATTCGGCAACCTTGGACAAAAAAGGCTTGTCCAGGCCAAGAAACCGCCCGTGTCTTAAGGCGCGCCTGATTACGCGCCTCAACACGTAGCCCCGTCCTTCATTGCTCGGCATGGCGCCGTCTCCGATCAGAAAAGCCGCCGAGCGGCTGTGATCGGCAATGACCTTGAACGAGACATCTTTTTGGGCCGAGGCCCCGTAAATGTGTCCGCTCAGCTGTGCGATCCTGGCCATCATGGGGGCAAAAAGGTCGGTGTCGTAATTTGACGGGACTCTTTGAAGCACGGCCGCGATTCTCTCAAGGCCCATTCCGGTGTCGATGCTCGGCTTTGGGAGAGGGGCGAGAACGCCTTCCTTGGAGCGGTTAAACTGCATGAAAACCAGGTTCCACAGTTCCAGGTAGCGGTCGCAGTCACAGCCCGGCTTGCAGTCGGGCATACCGCACCCGATTCCCGGCCCCTGGTCGATGAGGATCTCCGAACAGGGCCCGCAGGGACCGGTGTCGCCCATCGACCAGAAATTATCCTTTGTCGGAAATGCCAGAATTCGTTCATCGGGAAGATACCTTGCCCAGAACCCGCGCGCTTCTTCGTCGGCGCCAAGACTCATTTCCCGGTCGCCTTCGTGGATCGTGGCATAGAGCTTGTCTTTGGGCAGCCCCATCTCCCCGGTCAAAAACTCCCATGCGAACCGGATCGCATCCTCCTTGAAGTAGTCGCCGAAGGAGAAATTCCCGAGCATTTCAAAAAAAGTATGGTGCCGGGCCGTGCGCCCGACATTTTCCAGGTCATTGTGCTTGCCACCGGCCCGCATGCACTTCTGGCTGGTGGTCGCGCGCGAATACGAACGCTTTTCTTCCCCGAGAAAAGTCCTCTTGAACTGCACCATCCCCGCGTTGGTGAAAAGCAGGGTGGGGTCGTCACGCGGAATTACCGAGGAACTCTTTACAATCGTATGACCGTTCTTTTTGAAATACTCGAGAAACGCCTGCCGGATTTGACTGGCCTTCATGAATACAATCTCCCGACTTCACAGGGTAGCTTTAAATTATATCAAAATCGGATACCGGGCGCCGGATAACTGATATCGGAGCCAACACCCGCTATACCCCACACCCCACACCGGATTTCTTTTAGTCCGCGGCAACCGCCGGGGTGGCGCCAGAGGGCCTGAGGTTGCAGCCCGCACGAATTTTCCCCTCGATATCCGCGATCAGCTCAGGGTGCTCTCTTAGAAAAGTCTTCGAGTTTTCTCTTCCCTGCCCCAGCCGTTCTCCATTATACGAATACCATGTGCCGGACTTTTCGATGATGTTCGCATCCACTCCGAGGTCCAGAATCTCGCCCTCCTTGGAGATGCCCCGCCCGTAAATGATATCGAATTCGGTTTCGCGAAACGGCGGCGCTATCTTGTTCTTTACCACTTTCACCCGGGTGCGGTTGCCGACGATCTCCTGGCCCTCCTTGATCGGGCCGACCCGGCGGATGTCGAGTCTCATCGTGGCGTAGAACTTGAGAGCGTTTCCTCCCGTGGTGGTCTCCGGCGAACCGTACATGACCCCTATTTTCATTCGGATCTGGTTGGTGAAAATAACGCATGTCTTCGATTTGCTGATGGTGGAGACGAGTTTGCGCAGAGCCTGGCTCATGAGGCGCGCCTGGAGCCCGACGTGGGGGTCTCCCATATCGCCCTCGATTTCGGCCTTGGGGACCAGTGCCGCAACCGAATCGATGACTATGACGTCGATGGCGTTGCTTCTAACGAGTACCTCGGCTATCTCCAGGGCCTGTTCTCCGTAATCGGGCTGGCTTACCAGAAGATCTTCGACCACGACCCCGAGCTTTCGGGCATACTGGGTGTCCAGGGCGTGTTCCGCGTCAATAAAGGCGGCCAGCCCTCCAAGCTTCTGGGCTTCGGCGATGATATGCAGCGCCAGGGTGGTCTTGCCGGAAGACTCGGGGCCGAATATCTCCATGATGCGTCCCCGTGCGACCCCTCCGATCCCCAACGCGATATCCAGCGACAAAGAGCCGCTCGGTATAACTGAAACTTCTACGTTTGCGCCTTCCCCGAGCCGCATGATGGCGCCTTTGCCGCACATGCGCTCTATCTGGGAAACGGCCGCATCGATTGCTCTTTGCCGGTCTTCGTCATGTCCCATGAAAATAGGGCCTCCCTGATTTCGAATAGGATAAACTCACGAGGGATATGGCTTACTCGTCCGCTGTGGCTGGTTTCCCGGAAAGTGGAGTTTTGAACAATGGGGTGTACCGAGCGCCATCCGGCCTCAACTCGCTCTTATACAATACAATTTCAGCAGCGTCAAAGGGTTCGGCGGCAAAGTCCGCGTGGATAAGGAGCATCTCCTTGAGCACCTTGAGGCCCCTGTTGCCTTTGACGCGGCCAACGGTCAAGTGAGGTTTGAAGGGACGCTCCTCGGGTTTTAAACCCAGCGCGGCGAGTTCCTCCTCCACCCGCCTGGCCAGCTCGGCCAGAGGGGCGATCTGCCCGCCAATCCCGACCCATATCACCCTCGGCGATTTGATCCCGGGGAAAGCACCGCATCCTGCCGTCTCGATGCGCAGCGGCCCCGTTTGCCCGGCTGCCCGTTCAAGCGCGGGCTTTATCCGCTCGATCAATTCCTCCGGGATATTTCCAAGGAATTTGAGCGTCAGGTGGATTCCCTCGACTCTTACCCATCCGACCTGTGCATCGCTTTTCTTTAACTCCTCGATGAGTGCCCGGATCTGCTGTCGGGCTGTCTCGCAGAGGTCGATGGCAACAAAGCTGCGAACGGATGGTTCCATGGAATTACTCCACTTCCGGGTAAACGGGTTTTCTGCCGGCTTTGGCGCCCGGCGTGCTAATCACAAACGATGGGCGCATCTCCGGACAGAAGCTCCCAAAGCATGGCAAGCGCCGCCTGGGCCGAGCTTTCCTGGATTTGCTCGCGCGTTGCCGCCCCGAAGGAGTACTTTTCCACTTTTTCCCCCGAAGGGGTAACGCAGGCGATGAAGACGGTGCCCACGGGCTTTTCGGTGCTGCCTCCATCTGGGCCGGCAACCCCGGTTATGGCGATCGAGACTTCGGCCCCCGCGTTCCGGGCGGCTCCCCGGGCCATTGCGCGCGCAACCTGCCCGCTTACCGCGCCGTAGGTGTTGAGCAGTTCTTCGGATACGCCGAGCAGCTCGCTTTTCGCGCGATTGCTGTAGGTGACAAAGCCCCGGTCGAAATAATCCGAAGCGCCGGGGACCGCGGTTATTTTTCTCGACAAAAGCCCCCCGGTGCAGGACTCCGCGGTGACGAGCCTCCAGGAACGCTTTCGAAGCAGGCGCCCTATCACTTTTTCGAGGCAGTCGTCATTGTGGCCGCTTATGTGGCGCGCACCGATCAAATCCACGATCCTGTCCTTTGCGTTCTTCATAATTGACAGGCATTCTTTCTCGTTTGACGCGGCCGCGAATATCGACACCCAGTTTTCCCCTCCCTGGGGATAGTAGCCGATCTCCACTCCGTCGACGGATTTAAAGGAGCGCAGTTTTTTGTTTACCTGCGCCTCGAGCATGCCCTGGATGCGGACAATGTGCTTTAGATATGTGCACCTGTTCGGAAACCTCGCCTCGAGATCGGGAATCACCTCTTTTTCCAAAAGCAGCTTCACTTCCTCGGGTACGCCGGGAAGGAAGTAACAGGGGATATCGTTGTGGATCATGAAAAAACCGGCCGAGTTCATGCCGAGCTTCACCGCCCCGGCGGGCAGTTCGGCCATCCTTTCCACCTCCCTCGACCACTCGACGCCCAGTTCGCTCAACCGCTCTTTTAGCCACCGGGCATAGTCGAAATTGCAGATGAGGGGTCTTGCCATCGCCCTGGATACCGCCGCGCACGTCCTGTCGTCGTCGGTTGGCCCCAGCCCTCCGGTCACAATGACGAAATGGGACCCTGCGAGGCACTGCCCAAGGTGTTCCACGATGTCGTCCTCGATGTCTCCGACCGTGATAATCCGGTCGAGCAGAAAACCTCGGCCGCGCAGTTCGGAGGCAATGTGCCTGGCGTTTCCGTTGAGGATGTCCCCGAGTAGGATTTCATCGCCTATGGTGAGCAGTCTTCCTGTCACGTGCGAGGGTTTATCGGCCATTTTTCATTTTCCTTCAAAGTTTTAATCTAAGCATCGGCTAGCGTGATTATAAAATTCCGGGTTGATGTCATCAATGGATATTTCAAACGGCCTACATCTCCCCAAAAAACTGGTCACACCACAAAAAAGGTCATATAGTGACAGCTAAAGGGCAGCGCCTTTTGGAAGGAGACTCAGATGGAATGGCGTGAAGTGGTCGAACATCCAAGCCTCAAAGACTTGCCTTTTAAGATCGAAACCAACGAGTGGGGGCAAATCGTGATGACGCCGGCATCAGGCGCGCATGGATTCTACCAGGGACGCATAATCGAATGGCTTATCCGTTTGGGCGGTGAAAGAGGGAGGGTTTGCCCCGAGTGCCCCATTCAAACCCCTCGGGGCGTCAAGGTTGCCGATGTGGCCTGGGCAAGCATCGCGCTTCTTAGAAAGCACTCGACCCGCATTCTTTTGTTCCCGGAATCCCCGGAGATCATTGTCGAAGTGCAATCTCCATCCAACAGTGGCGCTGAGATGGAAGAAAAAAAACGGCTCTATTTCGACGCGGGTGCAAAAGAATTTTGGCTTTGCGATGAACAGGGGAATATGCGTTTTTTTGATCCTTTGGGGGAACGGATAACTAGCGAACTGTTTAAAGAATTTCCGCCCCATATCGACATCGACGTTGTGTGAGAAGCAAGGCCCGCCTTTTTGGGAGTATTCTGTTGCAGGTATCGTCACCACTCGAAGTCCTTTATCTCCATCTTGACAGATGAAGGGGAGGGCGCTAAAGTGTCCATTCTAATCGGAGACCTTCTTCCTTTTCTGGAGGGATGGCCGAGTGGTTGAAGGCGGCGGTCTTGAAAACCGTTGTTCCTAACGGAACCGTGGGTTCGAATCCTACTCCCTCCGCCAACTGGATGTGTTTAAGGAGAGATGGCCGAGTCGGCTGAAGGCGCTCGCCTGCTAAGCGAGTGTAGGGGGTAAACCTCTACCGAGGGTTCGAATCCCTCTCTCTCCGTCACCAGTCTACATTTAAGCCCGGTCGGGAGCCCCCCGAAACCGGGCTTTTTTTTCGCGCAAAAAAGGCTCGAGCACAAGTTTGGGCACAAGTTGCCCACGGAGCGACACTCGCTATTTTTTGTGTCCGTCCCCACGGCCATCGTTTGTCGGTGCGGGGATCGCTCCAGGTACCACGACCGATACCACACACTCTATTTTCTCAATCCCTGAATCTTCCCGGTCAAAAAAATCTGCCGCCCGCGCGTCCCCCGAATCCCGCCTGTCCGTTCCCGCCCTTCCCATGCTCCTCATAAGGTGGCTTGATAAACAGGTTCCACGGTTCCCACCCCGGCTCCCCGGCGTTGTATATCCCTTCCGCGAGCGTATCGATAAAGTCGGTTGGAAGTTTCGCGGCATATCCGGCAACCGTAAGAGCACTTTCGAAAATATGCTTTCCCCACTTCGGGTGCTCCTCGTGCGCCCACTTGGATATATCGAACAGCTTGCGGCCGAATTCCTCGACCGGGGTTATCTCGGGAGCGCGCTTCCCGATAGCCATATCAAAAACCGACCTTCCCCACGGAAGAGACGACGATGCCGCCTCTCCAACGCCTTCGGCGACTTCCGACGCCGATCCCGGAGGTCTGCGCAGGTCGGTCAGCGCCTCGAATATGCCGAGCATCCCGAACAATAACGACAGCCCCAGGATCGTCCGTGCTCCGCGTCCCCACCCTGGCGCGCCACTCTTGTTTTCAAATCCCGTTGGCCCCTGGATTTTCATCTGTGCGCTGCGCTCGAAAATGCGCTGCGCAAGACTTTCGCCGAAGGTGCCGAACATGGTGATGAGCTTTCGAAGCTGAGAACCTCGGCGGACGGCCGACAAGTCCTTTGGATCGAAACTTCCAACGGTATCGCGAACGGCTTTGTCCGCGTAATCGATCGCGGTCGGCTCGTCCCATCCCAGCTCTTCCATGGCCTTCGAGTATGCGGCGGTCCAGGTGATGCGCGCGACCTGGCCGATCACCGTATCGATCGGCACAAACGCCGCCGTTGTCACCATGTCTTTTAGCTCCGATCTCGATGGATCGAAGTTGCGCAACTTCTCCGCGATATCCCGGTCCCATCCGGAGAGGATGCCTTGCATGTAGGGTGATCGCTGCTCGATAAATTCCCTCACCTCCCGCGGATGTCTCATATATGCCCCGATAGCTTTTGAGACAGCCGGCAGCCCCACTCGATCTATCGTCAGGCCAAGCATGGGGTAATGCTTGAAAGCGGTCAGGAGTATTAACCCTATGTGCACCATCACCGAACCCTGCCGAAGGCCCGCAAGGCTTCGCTCGATCCACGTGGTTGCCTCGGATTGCGGCCGGGCGAGGTCCTGGATCCACGGCATCATCATGCGGTGAAGCGGCTGTCCGAGGTAGGACTCAACGGCCGTTCGCCAGGTGTCGTTATTTACAAGCTTTATCGAGTCGCGGATCGGAAGCGTCAGGGCGATGTAGCGATTTCGATCCTGCAGGGCTCGCGCAATGACTGCGGGGAAGTTCATATCGAGGATATGAGCCGCGCCCTCTTGTCTTTTATTCGTCATTCCTTTTCGCGGAAGTTTCGGATTATACTTCACCATCATCTGGGAGATGTCCGAATAGGTCAGGGCGTGCCTTTTTTCCATGACATACGACCCCTTGGGATCGTCGATGATCGGATAATACCAGCCTTCCATTTCCCTCGGCGCATGGGGAACCTTCCAGCCTTGGACCTTTTCCAACCGATTGCCCGTCATCGTCTGGTAGACGCCGTCCATCGCGTCGAACCGCTCAAGTTTATCGACCACACGCCCGAGCTTTTCTATCATGTCCCATTCTTCAGAACTGAGTTTTGCCAGGACCGCTCCGACCTGCTTATCGTCGAGTTGCCTCCCCCTGACCTTGAACGACTTTTTGAGCGAGTTGTAATTCCCCTCGTTGCCGCAATTGAGCGCCCAGGAAACCATCTCCATTTTCGTTAGATACGCTCCGCCCAGTTCGGGGAAGATAAATTTTTTCTCCGCCCAGTCCGAAAGGCCGCCAAGTTTTGTCTTAAACGGTTTAAGGGCTGCCTCGAAAGCGGGGAGGTCCTCGTTGTTTAGCCGATACATCAGGTTGTGGCCGTCGTTTATCCTCTTGTATATGCCCAACCAGTTCGGGCCGAACTTTTCCGTAAAACCGTCCGCCCAGGCAAGCCCGGTTTCGGCCTGGAGAAGTTCCGCGAGCATCACGTCGGCCCCGGCGAGCACGCGTTTTATCCGGGCCTCCTTTTGTGCCCACGGACGAAGGGTCGCCGGAGGCATTTCGATTTTTGCCGGATCGAAAGATTTGACGGCCGCGAGCTGCGCCTCGATGTCTGCACGCATCTCGTCGGGTATATCGTAGCCTTCGGGTTGTGCTGCGACGTCGACGAGCCTCCCGCCTCTCATCTCCTGGCGCGGTTCGGATACTTCCGGCTTTCCGTTTAAAATTTCGGTGAGGTCCTCTATCGCCTGGTCGCGCCCCCCGTGCTCGAGGACAGCCCGTAGACCCGCGACAATATTTTTTTCCTCATCGCTCATCCCTGGATTCGGATAAATCGGATACGTGCGCCCGTCGTATTTGATCGACCTGCCGGCGATAGCCTTGGCCGAGTGCTTCTCCGCGATCCGCGCGGCCATCCCCGAGGCCGTCATTTCGACGGAAGCTTTTTCCTTTCCGGCCAAAAGCTTTCCGGTGTTTCGCCCCTTGGTGTAAATCTCGTTTAAAACGCGGTGAAGCATTCGCAGCTCGTCGAGACTCATCTGCTGGATGGTCTTTCCCCGAAGGGATTCGAGCTGTCCGTAATCGATATCGAAAATCTCTCCGTCGCCCCACGATTGGCGATCGCCTTTTGCGTCGACAAAACCATCCTCTTTACGCCTCGCCCACTCGGAAAGAGGCAGCCGCCCGGCGGCGTCCGGAGTTCTTATCTGCCGGGCCCCGACGCTCGATAGGATCCCCGCGATTTGTTCCCTGTAGTCGAGCGGAAGGTTTGTCGCCCTAGAGATGTTCTTTATTTTTGAAATCAGCTTATTGGTTTCGTCCCGCGCCTGGATCCGCGCCTTGAGATTTTCAAGAAGCTGCTTTTGTTTGAGCTTTTCCTGCAAAGCTCTCCACATCCAGTCACGGCTGATGCGTTCGATCTTTTGCTCGGCCGACGCCCGTTGCCTGGCCAGGACGCCCTCCTTGCTCACCCGCATGCGTTCGATCTTTTGCTCGGCCGACGCCCGTTGCCTGTCAAGGGCGCCCTCCTTGCTGACTCGCATGCGCTCTTTCGCGCGATCGAGCGTAACCTTGCCGGTTTCGGCCTGTCCCCGCGCCCCCACGCGCTTGCCCTCCGCGAACGCGCTGCGGGCATTCCTCGCGGCCATTCGGATCGCGGCCTGCAAATTGGCGTAATCGGTATTTGTGGTGATTTCCGAGACGCGCTTTCTGCCCTCGGATTCAACATAGTTCCACTGCCCCTCGGGCTTGGTCGCGATCACCAGATCGATAAGGCTTGGCTCGGATTCCTTTATCGCCTCGATCTCGGCTTGCACCCGCGCCGCCAAAAGATCGATTTCCGATAGCTGCAAGTTGTCGCTGTAGGCCTTCATCCCGTCTTCGATAAAGCCTTCGACGTATTCGGCCCTCGTGGGTGTGGATAAGAGCGCCTGGATGAAGTCGTCTCCGGATTCAAAGCCGGCCGCAAGCGCCGCGTCGTCGACGGTCAAATCGCCGCGTTTCGAAATAAGGCCCGGATATTTCCTCGAAACCATTCGGATCGTGTCAACGTCCCAGTCGGCGGAAATCGACGAATGCTTTATGCCCCTTCCCGGCAGGTTCCCCTTTTCCTTCATCTCAGAGACGGCACGGTGAAACGGGTCGTCGTCATAGGTCTTTGCCGCCTGCCCTCGAAGCTCTTTCTCGAAGCCCGATCGAAGTTTTGCCTCCGCCTCATCGATAGTCTTGGAAACCTTGTCCCGCGCGATCGCCTCGATCGATCCGTCCGGAGCGTTGTCATATTCGTCGTTCATCTGGTAGAGGGCATTCCCCCTGCGCTGTGCCTCGTCGGACATCCACCGGTCGAAAACGGCCCGCAGGTCGTCGGGGATCTCGTCGCCCAGGGAGTCGCGCGCCACCCCGTAGATATCGACAAACCAAACCTTCATTTTCCGGAAAACGGGGCGCAGCTCCCTCGTCGGAGCTATCCCGTCCGAAAGGTATCTCTCCCAGGCCCGCGCCAGCTTCTCGTGGTTCGCCCTGGTCCACTTTGCGACCGGCGTATCGAGCCTGCGCCCGACAAACCGGTTGGCGGACACAAGGTCGGCGTCCTTCAAAAATTGGGTCAGGAAATGGGCGGCTTCGTGGGTGACGGTCGAAAAATCCGCATCCTTAAACCACCTGAAAAGGACTCGCCCGTCGCCCAGGGGCTGGGTCATACCCTTGGGCAGAGGCCTCTTTACTTTGGACGCCGCGCGCGTTAAATTTGGCTCGGATAAGCTGCTCTGGCCCACACTTTGCGCATCGGGGCCAGGTGCTCCCTGGTGAAGGGACGGCGCCCCTTCCCAGAGCAGCTTCCTTTTATAATTGCCTGTCTTGTCGACCAAATAACCCTTGCGCGCCGCAAGCGCTGATTTAACCCTGTAAAAATTCCCCTCCGGATCGTACGTGAGTTCGATATAGGCAGTCCCGTAAGGTTCTGCTGTTCGTTTAGCCAGGATGAAGGTGTTGCCTTCCCCTTTGAAGACCGCGTCATAATTTTCGCTGACGTCCGAAACCAAATCGACGGCGGACCGATAGCCAAGCTGTTTTAGCTGCTCACCCCTCTTGCCATCGATATGAACAGCCCCCTCGCTTTCATCGCCGTTAAAAAGGCGTATCGCCCCCTCAGTTCCCCCCATCTTGGCGGCGACCTCGTCTGAAACCTGCCCGAAGTCCAGACTGCCGTTGGGCGCGAGAATTGGCGCGTTCTTATCGCCTCCCTCGATAGGCGCGGATTGATAGGGGGAGGGCTCACCCTCCTGGAAAAGAATCGCGTCCTTCGGAGAGATGTTTTCGCTCGAGTATGGGGGCGTATGTTTGCGGCCTATCCTTGACAGGTAGCCTCGGGCGGCTGTGTCCCTGGCTTCGATTTCACCGGCGATCCTTCGGTAAAGGCCAAAACTTGAATATTTGTCTAACTTGGCATTTTCGGTCCTGAACTTTTCATTTGCTTCATTAAAGGCCTTAGAAAGTTTTTCATCACTAAACCCTGTTTTTTCGAATTCCTTCCATAGCCTATCGGCTTCTTTTTTAAGTGGCTGTATTTCTTGCCACATTTTGTTGAATTTTGCGTACTCTGGAAGAGTCTTGACTATGTTCATGTTGCCGCCTCGCGCAAAACCCTCCTTCCCCTGTACCCAGTGCTGGACCTCATGGAGAAGGGTCTCCCTGTCGATCTTCCCCGTTTCGGGATCGTAGCCTACCGAGATGGTGTTTTTGCCCGGATTGAAACTGCCGCCGGACACGCCGGGGGCAAGGCGCACTAAAACGTTCTCCGCCTCGGGATAATTCTTGTAAAGCTCAGGATGATCGAGGATGTCACCAAGAGCCTCCGTACTCTTGCCACCTCCTTTCATAAACATGGAGAAATCATAGGCTATGTCTTTAACAGATTTAACCCTCGCCCCCGCATCGCTTATTTCAAACCTCGGCTTCCCGTCATATAAGCTCGAAAATTTTCCCTGAGCATCTTGCCACCCGGTCGCATTCAGCCCCGCATACTGCGCGAGTCCCTGAGTGGCCGCGCCATCGGTGGGCAAGTCCTCCCTTTGGCTTTCGATGAGATTCCAGAAGTCCTCGGGCGTTTTCCCTTCCGTCTTGGCCCAGGAGTTGGCCAGCGAGTCGTAGACCTCCATGGCCGTATCGACCTGGTCGCCTGTCATCTTTGGAAGAGAGGCGATCGACTGGCGGAACTCCTCGCGCGCGGCGCCGGGTTGCCCCGCCGATCCCGCCCGGGCCAGGATGTTTTTCACATAGGCTTGAGTGTCGTTTTCGGCATTGACCGGCAGATGTGAGATAAAATCGTCGCGCGAGATAGCGCTCGTTCTGGGATCTCCGTACTTTGAAATCAAATGGTCGATCGTCCCGGATCCGGCGTTATAGGCCGCAACGGCCAACATATTGTTTCCATACTTATTCAGGAGCGCCGCAAAGAGTTCTTTGCCTACCCGGTTGTATTCCTCGGGACTGTCGTTTGCGGCCGGCGTGATTCCAAAGCCCGGATCTTTTGCCGTCGAGGGCATCACCTGCCACGCGTACTTTGCGCCGGCGACCGAGGTGACCGGCGTTCCGTCCGCGTTGTAATCCCTGCCTCCACGGGAACGGATGCGAGTCCCGATCGCAGTTTCGCCATGAAAATTAATTCATCCGGAATAAAGTTTCAACACAATACGCCAACGCGCCGCTTTGTTGAATCGTATCGAATGGACAAGTATCCGCAAGTGCAATCCCAGCCGCTTATCCATGGAGGCATGACGCCGGAAGATTCACCGGCCTGGGTGCATTGAGCCCTTTTGGCCGCGCCGCTTCATCTGCGCGCGGCCCATCTTAGAAAGTCCATCGGGAAGAGCTTGCCCGGGCAGTCGGTCCTGGCCCCCGGCACCTCCCCGTGCCCGAGGACATGCGACGGGGCGATGTTGTAATAGTGACGCAGAATGTAGACGAGGTAGGCTAAAGAATCCAGCTGGTAACGGCTTGGCTTCTCGGAGTCGAAATTTCCGACAAGGGCGATTCCGATCCCTCTTCGATTCATGCCCTCGGCTTTGCAGTGGGCGCCGTCTGCCTGTCTTAACCAGCGTGGAGACATTTCGATCACTCCGTCTCCTTTGCCCATGGTCCCATTATCGATTACAAAATCATAGCCGAGGCCGTTCCAGAAACCACGCTGGAGGTGCGCCCGCTGGATTGTCGTGGCGTTTCCCTCATCGGTTGCCGTGTGGTGAACGATAATGTAGCTCCAGGGCCTGGTCCGGTAGAGGTTTATAATGTAGCGGATGGTCCTGACGTGCGCGATGATGAGCATTTGCCCTGTTCGCGCGCTCTCCTTGCGCCTCAGCCTGTTTTCCCGGCGAAGGGTCGCGGCGGATACGGAGTACATGCGGGAGATCCGTGAGATTGACTCCCCGGGGCCCACCTCATGATAAATCGTCCTCGGGGCGTCAAAGTAAGCGACCCTTTGTTCGATGACTTTAGACGGCTTGGGCGGACGGGATGATTTGGGCGGACGGGACGCCCCGCGCCACGCCCTGTGCGGGCGTGCTCCCCGGTAGGTGCGGACCGGGGTTTCATGCCAGCAGCCGGATAAAAGAAGCGCGGAAAGGATTACCGTACATAGGCGGAAGAGGACTTTTAGCGGAATTGTGGCCGCAGCGGCGCGAAAATCCCGGGAGACGCGGCGGCAGGGCTGCATCTGCCCCTCGCCCCTTTTGCGGTCCATCTCCTCTTCCCCCCTTGTTTTCGAAAGGCAGCCCTAACTTACTTCCATGCCCCGAGGGTTTGCAAGCCAATTTCAATTATTCTCCCGAGAGGTCCTCGGATATTTTGGCCGCCTTTTTTACGTCCATCAATGCGAGGATCGAGGCCGCCTTGTCGGGGGGCATCGTCGAAATGATGTTTTTGACAAGGCAGTCTTCAAGGCTTCCCATCAGCTTGGCCGCCTGTTTGGGCTTCATTGTGCTGTAGATCTTGGCAAGCCCCATGACCTGGGAGTTTAAAGCGCTCTTTTTCTGGCCCTGAGCGAGCATGGCCTGTTTTTGAAGGGCAAGAAGAACGCTGATCTTTTTCTGGACATCCTTTTTCAATTTCTCCAGTTGCGCTTTTTCCTCTTTGAGCTGTTCCCGCTGTAGGCTGATTTGGTTCTCTTCCTGCTGAAGATCGCTCATGGATTCGCCGCCCTTGATGCTCCCAGCGCTTGAGGCCGTGGTTTCGGTCGCGGGCTTGCGCTTCGACACATGGTTGCTTGGCGGGCTTTCCTCCTTTGCCATTGCCGAAGGGACCGATACGCTGACCATGTCCGTTGCGTGCAGCGCACCCATGACGGTCAGGCCGAGTTTTAGAACTAGGAGCGCGATGAGGGCGCAAAGTGCAAATGAAAGCAGTCTTGAGCCGGTTTTGCCCCCTTTCATGGATTTCCTCCTTTATCGACCGTCTTGCGGTGCGCGATCAGAACGGCTGCGTAATCGAGTTTCTTCTGCTCTTCTCGGGACCGGGCGAGCTTGTAGGACTCCCTGTCCCTGGTTTCGATATTCTCCAGGGTCTTTACCGATTTATCGCATTCGATCATCGCCTGCTTGCGAATTTCCACCTCCGCGGAGGCCTTCTCCAATCTCTCGAACGATAGACGCAACTCATATTCGAGAATGGCCAGGTGGTCTTTGAAAGAGCTGTACCTGCCCGCCCCGATGCCTGCGCGCTGTTCATTTTCGAACTGCGTTGACTCCGCGTGAATGGCTCCGTTTAACCGCTCGATCTCCGACTCGATCCTCATCCTGGCCGAAAGGGCTGCGCCAAGCGCCCCCTGCGCTTCGCGAAGAAGGAACTCGCGGTGCCGCATCAGTGTTTTGAAGCGAAATTTAAATGGCATCCATCCTCCAATACGCTAAGTCAAAAGCCTATCCAGCGCCGCAATGGATTCTTCTATCGAACACCTTTCCGCGACCTGCTGCATGAGAAATTCATTAGCCCTGTCGATCATGTCTATGGCGTAATCGGTTTCCTTGTGAGACCCGCGGGCGTATGCGCCTATGCGGATCATGTCCTCGCTGTTCTTATAGTCGTCGAGGATTCGAATAAACTTGGAGACAAGGATTTTCTCCCTCTCCGAAAGAAGCCGCCCGGTCAATCGGCTGACGCTTCTAAGGATGTCGATTGCCGGGAAATGTCTTCTTTGGGCTAAGCCTCTGTCCAGGACTATGTGGCCGTCGAGAATCGAACGCATGGTGTCGGCAACGGGCTCCTCCATGTCATCTCCTTCGACCAGGACGGTATAAATGCCGGTAATCGATGCCTTCTCGAACTTGCCCGATCTTTCCAAAACCCTCGGCAGCAGGCTGAATACGCTTGGCGTGTACCCTTTGGTGGTCGGCGGCTCACCTGCGGCCAGGCCGATCTCCCGGGCGGCCATCGCCAGGCGGGTGGCCGAATCCATCATGAGAAGCACGTCTTTTCCCAAATCCCTGAAGAACTCGGAGACAGCGCATGCCAGAAAGGCCCCTCGCAACCGCACGGTCGCCGGCTGGTCGGAGGTGGCCGCAATGACTACCGAACGCTTTACGCCCTCCGGGCCGAGATCGTTTTTCAAAAATTCGTTGACTTCCCTGCCCCGTTCGCCGATCAGAGCTATGACATTGACATCGGCGGCCGTATATCTGGCCATCATGCCCAGCAGAGTGCTCTTTCCCACCCCGGATCCCGCGAAGACTCCTATCCTCTGCCCCTTGCCGATGGGAAGAAGCGAGTTGATGCACCGCACCCCAAGGTCCAGTTGATCTTCGATCAACGGGCGCTCCAGGGGATTGGAAACCTTCCCGGCGAGCGAATAGGGCGTTCCTGTCAAAATGGGCGCTCCCGAATCAAGCGGTTGACCAAGGCCATCGAACACTCGTCCCAACATCTGCTCGGATACCAAAAAAGTGTTGGCTGCCTCATGGACCTGCACCAGGCGCCCGGGGCGGATTCCGCTCAGATGGGTCAGCGGGCTCAGCTTGATCCTGCTCTCCTGGAAACCGATCACCTCGGCCAGGACGGTCTCCTGAGCCGAAAAACCAACCTCTTCGCCGCCCGTCGAAATCCCTGCCGCGCCGTTCTCACCGGCCGGCCGGGCGCCTTCGACCCTGCAGATGTCTCCTATGGCCGCATTGAGTCCTTCAGCTTCCAGGAGGTTCCCGGTAAGCTGAACGATCTTCCCGTACCTATTGCACAAACCGCGCCTGTCGATGTCCGAAAAACCGGCCGTCTCAAGGTTTAAATAGTCCCCTTCGGGAAGATCGGAAATATCCGGCTGTGCGGGTTGTCTGGTCGGTTCTGTCGAGGACAAGGCTTTTCTCCATCTCCCTGGGGGCTGTGTAGGGACGGGGTTCGTCCCCGCCCGCATCGGCCCCCGGCGCCGGCGGGTTCAACTGTCGGATTCCTTTAACCCTCTTCCGTCAAGTAGCTGTTTTTCCAGCTTTTCGAACATTTCTCCAATCGATCCCTCGATCAGCTGGATCGCGCTTTCGACCCTGCAGCCCCCCCGTTCCAGTTCCCTGTCGGTTTTCAGAACGAAATGCTTTCCATCGGCCTGAGCCGCCAGGTTGGTCTTTTTTTCGATTAACTCCAGGTCGCTGGGGTTTAAGTATACGGTGAGCGTGCTGTGACGCTCGGCTTCTCCAACGAGCTCAAGGACTAGATCGGCCACAATTTCGGGTGCCGTCCGGATTTCCCTGTCTACGATCTGCCTCGCTATCCCGATGCTCGTGCGGATCAGCCAGTCGCGGTAATCCTCGAGCACCTTGGCGGGCAGAGCCTTCATGTTTTGCGCCATGCGCTCCATTTGAGAACTGACCACCTGGACCGATTTCTGCCCATAGTCGAGCCCGTCCTTTTCGCCCTGCGCAAATCCCCTGCTGTAAGCATCCCTTTCGATCTCCTGGCCTTGGCGTTCGATCTCGAGGAGCTTTAGGCGATACATTTCCTCCGCCTTGACCTCGGGGGCAACCTCGGGTTCCGGAGGCCGGCCTTCCGCGGGCGAAACGGGCTCTGTCTGCCCGGGTCGCCTCGAGATAGCGGGGAATCCAAAGGCGGGTATCACGTCCCGACCATTTTTCAGCAGATTAGACAAACTGTTCTCCGCCATCCTTGCCCGCCATAATCAGCTTACCTTCCTTTTCGAGCCTGCGCGCTACGACAAGGATTGCCTGCTGCGCGCTTTCGACCTCGCTAAGCCGTGCCGGGCCCATCATCGACATATCTTCCTGGAGCATCTGCGCCGCACGCTGCGACAGGTTTTTGAATATTTTCCCCCTGAGGTCTTCTGACGCCGTTTTAAGCGCTACGGTGAGTTCTTCGTTGCGCACTTCCTTTAGCAGCTCGCGGATGCCTCCGTCATTTACATGCAGCAGGTCTTCGAAGACAAACATCAGTTTCCTGACTTTTTCGGCCATGTCTGAATCGGTTTCATCGAGAAACTGCAATATGCTGTCCCCCGTTCTTCGGTCGGAGTGGTTTAGGATTTCCGCCACCACCGAGACGCCTCCGATCTGCTGGCCGCCGCGCGTTCCCATCGATGTCAGTTCCTTTTCGAGCACCTCGTCGACTTCCAGTATCAGGTCGGGAGGCACGGTTTCCAGGCTGGCAATCCTTGAGACTATTTCAAACTGAAGCTGCTCGGGGAGAAACCCCAGCACCTGGCTCGCCTTCTCGTGGCCGAGGTGGGTTATTATGATGGAGATGGTTTGAGGATGCTCCCCCTTGATAAAATTGGCGAGCAGTTTGGGGTCTACGTCCTTTAGGTGCTTAAACGGGGTCCGTTGTCTTGCCTCATCCAGCTTGGTGATAACCTCGCTTGCCTGCTCGCTTTGCATTACGGAGGGAAGCAGGCCGCGGATGAACTGGTTTCCGTCCACGTTCACCCCGCCCTCGACGTGGAATAGAGAGCTGAATTCCTTGAGCAGTTCATCGGAGGTTTGCTTTTTCACGCCGTCTATGCCCGACATGTGCACGCTCAGCTCTTTTATCTCCTCGGTGGAAAGCTTCTTGAGGATCAGCGTGGAAGCCTCTTCTCCCATAGAGAGCAGAGCCATCGCCGCTTTTTGCGGTCCGCTCAACGGGGTTTTATTATTTGGTCCTGCCATGTCGTTAAACCTTATCCTGGAGCCATTCCCTTATGATTTCCGTGGCCCTGTCCGGATCGTACTGGACCAGGGCGGCCGATTTTTTCCGCATCGAAATCTGCTCGGAAGGTTTGTCGATAAGCAGAGCCGAAGATTCTCCCTCGCTCCCTCCCTCCGGGGCGGGGAGCTTTAGCATTCCCTCTGAGACCTGGCGAAATTTGTTCATAAACGGCCTTATAATGAATAAAAAGACAAGGGCTGCCAGGGCGACGTTGAAAATCGTCCTTTGCCAGGTTTTGAAAAACTGCAGGTACCTGTTTTCCGCCCTGACCATGTCCGCGCCGCCTATGTCGGTCACGAAAGGAATGCTGACAACCGTTATCTGGTCTCCGCGCGCTTCGTTGTACCCAACTGCGTTTTCCACGAGCTGCTTGAGGGATTTTACCTCTTCGGGCGAGCGGGGCGCATATACCGGTTTGCCGTTCTCCATCTTGTACGTTCCATCGACCATAACGGCCACCGTGAGCTTGGAGATGTTGCCCGGCATCTGGGTGGTCCGCTTGGTGACCTTGTTTATTTCGTAGTTTACGACTTCGGTCTGGCGGTTTGACTTGGTGCCCGATTTTTGTGCGGTTGTCTTGGGAGCGTTCTGCAGAAGTTTTCCCTGGATGTCGGGATTGCCTTCCCCTTCGCCCAGTGCCCCTCCCTGCGCGGTCTCCGTCGTCCTTTCCTGGCTTCTGATGACTGCGCTGTCCGGGTCGTATTTATCTTCGGCTATCTGGACCTGCTCCATGTTCAGATCGACGGCGACTTTGGCCATTACCTTGTTTGATCCAACCACCCGTTCGAGCATGCTCTGGATCTTCTGGCTCAAATTGTCTTCCATGTTGCGCTTGATCCCAAGCTCCATGTCCGTCAGCCGCTCGGTTTGATCCTGCTCGTGTTTTGCGTACAGCAGCCGTCCATCCGTGCTCATGACGGTTATGTGGTCCTCCTGGAGACCTCTTACCGAAGCGGCGACAAGGTGAACTATGCCCTGAAGCTCCTTGCTGGTTATGTTGCCGCCGGGACGCAGCTTCAGCACAATGGCCGCCGTGGCCGGCTTCTGGTCATCTTTGAAGAGGCTGTCGGTCGGAAGCACAATGTGGACCCTGCTTTCGAGCACCTGGCTCATGCCGTCGATTGTCCTGGCCAGTTCTCCCTGGAGCGCTCGCTGGTAGTCGATCTTTTGGACGAATTCCGTTGTGCCCAGGTTCTGGTGGTCGAAAATCTCGAACCCTACGCCCGATCCCTTCGGAATGCCTTCGGCGGCAAGCGAAAGCCTGGTTTCATAGACCTGCGCCTTCGGCACATCGATCCGGTTCTCGGTGACGAGGAAAGGAATTTTTTTCGCTTTCAGCCCCTGAACGATTTCTCCCATGTCGCTTTCCGAGAGCCCGGAAAATAAAGGAGCGTAGTCGACCTTGTTATTTAAGTAGACTAAAAACACCACGGCCCCGATAAGAATCAGGATGCCTCCGGCATAAGAGATCTTTTGCGGCAGTGGGAGGCCCTTGGCATATTCCTGGAGTTTTTGAAGATATTGCAGAATGTTTTTCATATGAAAAAGCCCGTCCTGTCGGCAAAAGTTTTGGCTGGCGGCAAGCGGGTTGGTTCAAAGCGGCCCCCGGCTGCCCTTCCTGCTCTCCCTTACCCCTCTTAGAACTGCATTTGCATCACCTGCTGGTAGGCCGTTAGCGCCTTGTCGCGGACCTTGGCCACCAGCGTCAGGCTCATGTTGGCCTCTTCCAGCTTGATCATGGTCTCGGGGATGCCGTCGATACCTCCCGCGGCGCTGTGCTTTACCGCCGAGTCCGCCGAGTTCTGGAGCTTGTTCACCTCGCCGATTTTCGACTGCAGCTCGTCGAGAAAGGAGGGCCCCCCGGCGCCTTCCTGGCCTGCGGGCTGTGTCGCACTCGCTCCGCCTGTCAGTGTGTTGCTCATGATCGGTTTGATAAGCATCTATTGCTCCAGGCTATTGGGTTTGAGCGCCTATGCTGTTTGAGCGCCTATGTTGATCGATTTAAGGGCCAAATTTTTGGCGGTTTCAAGAGCTGCCAGGTTTGCCTCATAGGACCTGCTGGCATCCACAAGGTTGGCCATTTCCTCGGTCGGGTTTATGTTGGGCTTCAGCACGATCCCGTTTTGGTCGGCATCAGGGTTTCCAGGGTCATAGACCTTTTTGTAATCACTACCGTCGGGAACGATGTCGAGTACATTCACCTTGTCGGCATCCCCTCCCATGGCCGAGGCCAACATGCCTTGAAAGCCGTTTGCCGGGGTGGCCTGGTAGACGACCGTCTTGCGCTGGTAAGGCGTGCCGTCGTCTGTCTTTGTGGTGTTGACGTTGGCCAGGTTCGAGGCGGTCACGTCTATCCAGGTGCGGTTGGCCTTAAGGCCCGATGCGCTTATCTGTATTGCTGATTCGAGATCCATTATAAGCCTCCACTCGTTATGGCTGTCTTAAGCAGGCCGAATTTCTTGTTGAGCATGGCGATCATGTATTGGAACTCCAGGCTGTTCTTGCTCAGGTTGACCATTTGGGTATCCAGGTCTACAGGGCCGCCTTCAACTACCGAGCTGTTCTCCATCGCCTCGACCGTATTGTCCGGGTCGATATCTGCGCTGTTGGTGCGGACCATTTGCAACACATGGTCTTCGAGCGATTGCCTGAGGGCGGTGTCAAACGAAAGGCTCTTCGTCTTGTAGCCCGGGGTGTCGATATTTGCCAGATTGCTCGAAATCAGTTTCTGATTTTTGGAACTCAGGCTCAGCCGGTCTTGAACCATCTGCATGGTCTTGTCGAAGATAATGCCGTTGTCCATAACGAACTCCCCTTTGTTGTTTGCTTTTGTATATGAGCAAATCTCGTACCACTAAAAGGGAACAACGGATGGGAAACCGCGAAGAGCGGTCGACAACACTGGGTATTCGTTTGCAGAAAGGCTGGAGGGGACTTGAAGGGTTACTTTTTGACCCTTTCCCGATCATTCATCGCCGAGATCGGAGTCAATGCTTTGACGATATTCGGCGAGTTTATTTCTAAGCGTCCTTACGCTTATGCCCAGGAGTTCGGCGGCTCGAGTCCTGTTGCCCTCGACACTGCACAGGGCTTTTTCGATCATGAGCTTTTCCATCTCGCAAAGCGGCATCAGCGACAACCCCGAAGGTTGCGCGGGGTCGGCTTCCAACCCGGGGTCGAACATAATGCACTCCGGGTCGACTACCTGCGATTCAGAAATCAGCACCGCCCGCTGGACCACGTTTTGAAGCTCCCTCACATTGCCCGGCCAGGCGTAATCCGCAAGCTTTTTGAGCGATTCGGGGGAAAAGCGGGCGGCCTTTGAGTCGTTTTCGGCGCGGTATTTCGCAAGGAAATGCTCGGCCAGGGGCACGATGTCGCCGGGCCGCTCTCTTAAGGGGGGGATCCTCAGCGGTATAACGTTTAGGCGGTAATACAGGTCTTTGCGGAATTTTCCCTCCCTGACCTGCTCTTCGATCCTGATGTTGGTGGTGGCAATTACTCTTACATCCACCGGGATGGGATACTTGCCGCCAAGCCGGTCCACTTCGCTTTCCTGGAGCACCCGCAAAAGCTTTGCCTGCAGATGAAACGGGATTTCGGTCACCTCGTCTAAGAGAAGCGTGCCGGTTTGAGCCAGTTCGAACTTTCCCTCCCTGTTCCTGATCGCGCCGGTGAAGGCCCCCTTCTCGTATCCGAACAGCTCGCTTTCCAGAAGAGTATCGGGGAGGGCCGCACAGTTTAGCGCTATGAAAGGGTTGCCTTTTCTGCCGCTTTGATGATGAATGTAGCGGGCAAAGAGTTCCTTGCCTGTCCCGCTTTCCCCCTGGATGAAAACGGCTGCTTTGCTTGAGGCGATTTTCCTGGCAAGGGCCTTCATCGAGCTAAGGTGCGGGTCCCGGGAAATTATCGGATCGTCTGCGGGTGTGGGCGCAACGGCCGGCTGGGGCCTTTTGCCCGCTTCAATCAGCTCGATAGCTTTAAAGAGGCGTTCCGGCGAAACCGGCTTGGTCCAAAAATCCCAGGCCCCGTTTTTTACGCTCTCGACCGCGTCATCGAGCCTTGGTTTTTTTGTGAGGACGATCACCGGCACCGGCGGTTCGACGTTTTGTGCGGCTTCGAGAAATTCCATCCCCTGCGCCATATTGCCGTTCATATGAAGAAGCACGAGCCCCGGAGATTCCTTTCTTAGCAGGTTTCTCGCCGATCTGGCCGAGTCGGTCAGAAAGCACATATGTCCCTGCTCCCTCAAAATAGAGGAAATCTTTCTGGCTTCTTCGGAATCCGTTTCAATCAGCAGTACATTCATCCGTATGTCCCATTGCCGGTTGCCCGGCCATTAACCCTCTATTGCTTCTTCCCGCCGGTCTCGGCGGCGATCTTGATCGTGTTCAATTCCTGCTGGGCCACGGCGCTCCAGAATGAGTCGTTGGTGGCCACTATCTTGTTGAGGCTTTTTACGGCCAGGTCCGTATGCCCATCTTCCAGGTAAAGCTTCGAAAGCCTGTAGAGCAGTTCTTTTCGCTTGCCCTCACCGGCGATCTGAATGGCGGTCTCCATCATTTCCGCCGCTTCCCCATATTGTTTCTGCTCCTTGTAGCAGTCGGAAATCGTTACTAAAATCGACCTCCGGCTATCTTCGGTGGTCGTTTGCCTAAGCAGCGCCTTCTTGAGAGTGGCGATGGCGTCCTCATACTTTTTCAACTGGTAGAGACAGTCGCCGAAGGTCTCATTGGAATCCGGCTCGGTTATATAAAATTCGTTCCTTTGCTTTAGCACTTTTTCAAAACTGGAGACTGCTTCCCCGTACTGTTCGCTCCGGTAGAAAACCTGTCCGAGTATCTCGGTTTTTTTGAGTTCCAGTGCCCCGCTTTGCGCCGCCTGCGCATAACGGGAAGCCCTGTTGTAGTCTCTTAGGCGCAGCGCATAGACGGCGCACTTCAGTAGCAGGCCGTCCAGGTTTCCCCCATGCTGCTGGGCAAGGAGCTTGTCGTAGGTCTTTAGCGCCTTCAAGTAAAATTTGCGCGCGGCATAGCTCTCCGCGATCTCTTCCATGGTCTCCGGGGAGTTGATCGAATCGAAGACCACCCGGTATTTATCGGATAACTGCACTACCTTGTCGAAGTTCCTGTTAAAATAAAGTTGCCTTACCAGGTCGCAAAGAATCCTTTTCCTTAAGGGGGCGATCCCCGAGGGCGAAGTCCCGTTGCCTTCGATCGGAAAAGCCTGATCCATCAGGGCGAGGCCGTGTTCGAGATCGGTCTTCTTGAGTTCGAGTTCGGCAAGCTTCATCAAAACGATGCTCCGAAGACTGGGAGAAAGATCGATGTTCCGTAGATCGTTGTACATCGAGATGGAATGGGCCATGTCGACTTTTTCCATCAACTCCGCCGCGCGTATCCTGCATATTACGTCGCCCTCGGAATTGGTGTAGTATTTATGGACGAGCGCGTAAATCTTTTTTGCCGCGCTCACTTGACCGTTTTTTAGAAAAATCTCGGCGATCTTGGCCAAAACGGCGCCCTGGTCGGGGTCGCTTTCCTGGCAGTTTACATACCTTAGAAGCATCTGTTGCCCATTGGCGAGATCTCCCAGGGCGAACTCCGCCTCCCCGATGCGGCGAAAAATGCGGGGAGTTTTGATATAGAACTCCGGCTCCTGGGCCAGGCAGCCTTGGAGCATTTCGAGGGCCTGCTTGGGCGCCCCTAAAACCAGGTATAGTTCGCCGAGCGCATAATCGGCCGATGCTATGTCGTGCTTTTCGGTCGCAACCCTCAAGCCCGACCGGTAAGATTCCAGAGCCGCGATGTAGGATTCCGTTTTCATGAAGATATCGCCGATACCCAGCCAGCAGCGGCACGCGACGGGATTGTCGGGCCATTGGGAAGTCACTGCGGTGAAGCATTTTTCCGCTATCTTGTATTTCCCCATGATGTAGTAGGCGAGGCCGCACCTGTAAATTGCCATGGGCGCCTGTGAGGAGCCGGGGCCGGCCGTCAGTGCCTTGCGGTAGGCATCGATTACATCGGAGGCGCAGAATATGAGCTTCCCGGAACAACCATCGAACTCCTTGTTTGCGTGCGCATAGAGGGCAAGCCCATTTTGGTCCGGTTCCACAAATTGTGTGGCTGCCGGCTTTTTCTCCTGCGCCTTGGGAGCCTCGCCGGGTTTTAGTTGATTGGCGACCGTGTCCTTCGCCTGAGCCGAAATCCCGGACCCGAACAACATGGAGGTCTTGACGTTTTCCACTTGAACCGGAGGCTCTTTGTCAGCACGGTTTTTGATAAAATCCGTCGTCTTCTGCTCCTCGGGTGGGGATTTCGACGGGGTCTTGGCCGCCGGGGGAGTCAAAACGAGCGATAAAACCCAACTCCCATGCCTTCCGGCCCGCACGCTGGAGGTGACCGATGTGTTTTGCCAACGGAACAGCACCTCGAAAAAGTCGCTTCCGCGCCTGAATTTGACTTCCCTTACCGCGGTCTTCCCCCCCTCGAATATTCTGTCGGCGGCTCTGACATCCATCTTGGAAAAGAAAACCGAAATCCCGGCATTTGACGCTGGACCGATTCGTAATGGCCTCGGGCCTTGGGCGTCAAAATACAGACATGTTTGCTTACCCTTGATCCGAAACCCCGACCGGGTGATCCTCGTTTGCTGCCCGCCGCTCACGGCGGCCTCGCACAGGGGCGAACCGATACTGGCGATGACAAGTGCTGCGAGCACGATGCGGAAGAGGGCTTTGAGCTTGTTCATGCCAGTGAAACCGCCGTTGTGGAATTGTTTTGAATGTACCCCTCAGGCCGCCTGGCGGCCGCCGGGGCGCGATCCTGCCGCCTGGTGGCTATTTCGCGCTAAGTAGTAAAAGCAATGGATGTGCCAAAAGCATGCAGAGAACCGTTTTGTGCTCCCGGACCACAGATGACTCGAACGCGAACCGCCGCAACCGGCTCACTCCTCTTCCTCCTGAGGCGCGAACAGCGCGGGGTCTTGCCGGAAATAGAGCTTCAACCTCTCGTAGAGTTCCGGGTGCTTGCTTTGCAACTGTACAGGCTTTTCGAAAAAACACTCGGTTGCAACGGCGAAAAATTCCGCCGGGTTGGTTGCGCCGTATTGATCCAGCACCGTGGGAAGCCCTTCTTGCGCTTCGTGGCGAAGCCTTACGAAGTCCTTTCCCAATATCCTCGCCCAGGCGAGGTACATCGACCGGTGGGGCAGCGGGGGGGCGCCGTTTGCCCTGCCGTCTTCGCTGTCCAGTTGATGGGCGAACTCGTGAAGCACCACGTTATGCCCGTCGTGGATGTCGGAGGCGTTGGCCAGAACATCGTCCCAGGAAAGAATCAGCCAGCCGTGCTTCCAGGACTCCCCGAGATGCACCTGCTCGGTTTCGGATATGGAAGCCGGGGCGTCAGTTCCACGTAGCCTTTGGCTACGAACGCGCCAGGGTAGACAAGAATCGAGTAGAGCCCGGGATAATAGTCGGTCTTCGCGGTGCAAAAGAAGTATGCAGGCCTGGGCGGCTATGGTGACCTTGATTTCCTCGCTTAGCTCCAACCCGCCGCAGCCCTCGAAATTTTTCTCGGCCAGAAAAACGAGTATATGCCCTCTAAGCTCCTTTTGGTCGGTTGCGTCCAAACGGCGGTAGAGGGGGACGTTTTTTTCGATCCTCTCCAGCCACTCAGCCGGGAAGGGCCCGTTTCGAATCTTTTCGCGACGCCGCCTCTTTAGCCCCAGCATGCTTATCTCCCTCCCGGTTATTGTCTTTTAAATCAAATTAATTCCGGCTACGAGAAAAATTCCAAAATATTCTTGACAACCCTGGAAAAAGGAATATAAGCTCCTTCTAAAATGAATGACGGTTCATTCATTTTAAGTGGACCCCTTCTTCGGCATAAAGGCACTCACGCATGCGCTCCAAAACTCCCGATAAACGACTCCGGATCCTGGACTCGGCCGTCAAGGTTTTTGCCAGGGAAGGCTTCTTCAAGGCCAGGGTCTCGCAGATAGCCGAGGATGCCGGGCTCGCTCCCGGCACCGTCTATCTGTACTTCAAAAACAAGGAGGATGTTCTCGCCTCCATTTTCGAAGTCCGGATGGAGGACATCGTTTCGAGATTTCGCGCGGCGATTATGGAAAAGCAAGACCCCCGCTCACGCCTTGGATGCCTCGTGCACATGCACCTCTCGGGCTTCCAGAGCGACCCGGACCTTGCCGCCTGTATGCAGGTCGAGTTTCGCCAGAGCAGCCGTTTCATGCGCCGCGACGTTAAAAGCGGACTTGGCAAATACCTGGGCCTGATCCGGGAGATTGTCGAATACGGCCGCAAAGAGGGGGTTTTTCGAAGGGAGGTTTCCGCTGCACTTGTCACCCACCTGATTTTCGGGACCCTCGACGAGGTGGTTTCGACCTGGGTGATGTCCGGCATGAAATACAACCTGGTCTCGCTTTCCGACCAGTTGCTTGACCTTCTTACTAACGGAATTGGACCGGGTGTGAGCGCTTCCCGCCCGCGCAGAAGGCTTTAGACTCGAGTGAGATAAAGGAGAAATAGATGAATCTGCTCGTTGATGAAAGAGATGCGAAGTTTGTCCTTTATGAACAACTGGGTATCGACGAGAAACTGTGTAAGTCGCCCTTGTATTCCGAATTTTCGAGGGAAACCTTCGATATGATCATGGGGGAGGCCGCAAAGCTCGCCGAGCGCGCCTTCTATCCTACGAACAAGCCTGGGGACGAGCAGGGCTGCACTTTCGAAAATGGCAAGGTCAAGGTCCCGGAATCGTTTCATGAACCCTACCGGCTCTACAGGGAGGGCGGGTGGCTGGCGATGTCCGACTCGCCCGAGGTCGGGGGCCAGGGACTGCCGGTAGCACTTACCAACGCCTGCATCGAAATGATCGGCGCCGCCAACTGGTCGCTTCTCATGTATCCGGGACTGACCCACGGGGCCGCGCGGCTTTTGCAGGAGTACGGGAGGCCGGAGCTACAGGAAATCTACATGGAAAAAATGTTTTCCGGCGAGTGGGGCGGGACCATGTGCCTCACCGAACCGGGGGCGGGAAGCGATGTCGGAAACCTCAGGACCAGGGCCTCGCGGCAGCCCCGACGGCGCATACTCCATCAGCGGCAAGAAGATGTTTATCTCCTCCGGTATGCACGACCTTACCGACAACATCGTCCACATGGTGCTCGCGCGGATCGAAGGCGCGCCCGCCGGGACCCGGGGGATTTCCATTTTTCTCGTCCCAAGGCTCCTTGTAAGCGAATCCGGAGAACTTGTCGATAACGACGTCGCATGCGCGGGGATCGAGCACAAGATGGGCATCCACGGCTCGGCCACCTGCGTTCTCAACTTCGGTGAAAACGGCGCATGCACGGGCTACCTTATGGGCGAGGAAAACAAGGGCATGCGGATCATGTTCGACATGATGAACGAAGCCCGGCTCTTTGTCGGCATGCAGGGGCTCTGCCATGGAAGCACCGCCTATCTGCACGCGCTTCAGTACTCCAAGGAGCGCGTCCAGGGCTGTTCTGTCGAGAAGATGAAAGACGGCGATGCTCCCCGGGTGCCCATCATCCAGCACCCGGATGTCCGGCGCATGCTCATGTCCATGAAAAGCAGCACCGAGGGCATGAGGGCGATGCTCTATCTGACCGCTTACTGTCTCGACCGGGTTCGGTGCGCTGAAAAGCCCGAGGAAAAAGAACTCTACCAGGGATATGTGGAACTCCTGATCCCGATTTGTAAATCCGTTGGAAGCGATTTGGGATTTAGGGTGTGCGAGACCGCGATCCAGGTCTACGGCGGCTATGGGTTTATCCAGGAATACCCCGTCGAGCAGTTCATGAGGGACTGTAAAATTGCCTCGCTCTACGAGGGAACCAACGGAATCCAGGCTCTGGACCTTGTGGGCCGAAAACTCGCTTACAAGCAGGGGCTTCTCATGAAAAACGGCATCATGGCCGCTGCCGGAATCCTTGCCGGGGCGCGTGAGGATTTCAACCTGAGCGATCTTTTCAAGATCTACGATGAAGCGCAAGAAAACCTGATTCAGCTTACCAAGTTTTTCGCGATGAAGTCCATTACCGAGGATTTCAATCTCCCGATCCTTTACGCAAAGCCGTACCTCGATATTTTCGGCGACGTGGTCATGGGGTTTTTGTTCCTCTGGCAGGCAGGCATTGCCGGGAAAAAGTTGGAGGAGATCTACCGAGCAGCAGGGCGCAAAGGACGAAGCATCCCGGAGCAAACTGCTTGGTGAAAACCGCACCGCGGCGTTCTATTTCGGTAAAGTCGCCTCGGCCCGCTTTTTCATAAACCATGTCCTCACCCAGGTTAGCGGTAAGGTCCGGGGAATAATGAACGACGACAAATCCGCCCTCGAATTGCCGGAGATCGGGTTTGCGGCGGACTAGACCATTTATAAGGAGATAAGGCCGATGAAAGCCAGAGATGTTGTTGTGGTGGATGGAGTGAGGACCGCATTTGGAAGGGCCGGGGAAAAGGGGTTTTTCTGGCAGACGCGGGCAGACGATATGGCGGTGAGGGTCATTCGGGAATTGCTGCGCCGAAACCCTAAGGTTGCCCCCGAAATGGTGGAAGAAAACGTCTGGGGCGCAACGACCCAGGAAGGCGACCAGGGAATGACGCTTGGCCGCACGAGCGCGTTGCTTGCCGGGTTGTCCGAGAGTTGCTCCGGGTTTTCGGTGGACAGGATGTGCGCCGGGGGGCTTACCGCCGTCACGACCGCAGCTTCCGAAGTTGCCCTTGGGGCCTGCGACATCGCGATTGCTGGGGGCGTCGAGCACATGGGCCACCATCCCATGGGGGCTACCGCTGACCCCAATCCCCGGTTCATGACCGAAAGAATGGTGTCCGCGGACGCGCTGGACATGGGCAAAACAGCCGAAAACCTCCACGACATGTTTCCCGAGATCACCAAGGAGATGGCCGACGAATACTCCTTCCATCTGCCAGATGAAGACCGCCAGGGCCTATGCGGAGGGAAAGATTCAAAAAATGATAGTCCCGATGACGGTCTACACCAGGGAAGGGCTGGGTCGTTGCCGACCGCGACCAGCAGCCCCGGCCGGAGACGACCATGGAAGGGCTTGCGGGCTTAAAGACCCCTTTCCGCGTCCAGGGCAAGGTGACGCCCGGCAATTCCTCAGGGCTAAACGACGGCGCTTCGGCGGTCCTTCTCATGAGCGCCGACAAGGCGGCCGAACTGGGGGTGAAGGGACGCCTCTGCCTCAAAGGGTACGCCTATGCGGGGGTTAAACCCGAAATAATGGGCTACGGACCGATACCCGCCACCAAAAGAGCCCTGGAAAATACCGGCCTTGGCATCGACGACATCGACCTGATAGAGCTAAACGAGGCTTTTGCCGTCCAGGCCATCATATTCATGAAGGAATTCGGGTTGAAGTTCCCCGAGGACGAACGGTTGAACCAGCTTGGAGGTGCGATCGCCTTCGGACATCCTCTCGCGGCTTCCGGCCCCAGGCTGGTCATTCATCTTCTTAGCCGGTTCGCCGACCGCCCCGACTTGCGCTACGGCATGACGAGCATGTGCGTCGGCCTCGGACAGGGGGCCACCGCCATTTGGGAGAACCTTAAGGGATAAGTGATCACCACCAACTAGTCACTATTCACTATTTCAGCACGGAGTTATGCCATGGCCGAACCGATTACCATTTTTCATACGCAGTTCTTCGAGTCGCCGGTTGGAAAGATAGCCATCCTGACGATGGACAACGGTCAGGACTACAAAAAGCCCAACATCTTCAACGAGGGGGCCTTCGTCCTCCCTTGGCCGGGCCCTCGACCGGGTTAAAGCCGAGGAAGGGGTAAAGGGTCTGATGTTGACCGGAAAGCCCTATGTCTTTGCGGCAGGGGCGGATTTGAGCCAGGTGCCCTTCATTGCCACTTTCGACCAGGGCTATGCGGTCGGAAAGGCGGGACACGAAGCAATGAAGCGGCTCTTGGATTTCGACTTCCCCACCCTGGCCGCAATAAACGGGGCGGCGCTCGGAGGAGGGCTCGAGATATCGCTTTACTGCAAGTACCGAACGGTATCGCGAAGTGTGCCCATGATCGGGTTTCCCGAGTGTTTTCTCGGCCTGGTTCCGGGCTGGGGGGGCTGCACGCTCGCCCCGAAGCTCATTGGGCCGGAAAAAGCGCTGCGGCTCATAATATTCAACGCCTTGAAGCAAAACCAGATGATCGGCGGTAAGTGAGGCCTTTGAGCTGGGGCTTGCCGACAGGCTGTTCGACGGCGCCGAGTTTTTGGACGAGTCCATGAACTTTCTTCTGGCGATCGTGGCGGGCAAGGAGAAAGTGGAAAGAGCGCCCGTTTCGTTTGACGGGGTCGAGGAGCTCATCGATAAGGCGCGCGCCTTCGTCGATTCGAGGGTGCACGGGGCGGCCCCGGCGCCCTACCGCGCGCTCGAACTGGTCAAGGGCGCCTGTTCCTGGGACCTCGAGCGCGGCTTCGAGGAAGAAAGCAAGGCCTTGGCGATCTCATTAAGACCCGCCAGTGCAAGGCCTCGATGTATTCCTTCGATCTGGTCAATCGGCATGCAAAGAAGCCCAAGGGCCTTCCGGACGCCAAGCCCCGCAAAATCGACAAGGTGGGCGTAATCGGCGCCGGGCTCATGGCTTCTCAGTTGGCCCACTTTTTCATCCACCGCCTGGGCCTGCCGGTCGTAATGAAAGATGTCAAGCAGGAGTTCATAGACAAAGGCGTAGCCTACGTTCGCGCCCAGTTCGAAAAAAGCGCTCAGAAGGGCAAAATCTCTCAGGCTCGCGCGGTCTACCTGTCCAGTCTTGTTCGCGGAACGCTCGACATGGCTGATTTTGCCGACTGCGATTTCGTCATCGAAGCGGTGTTCGAAGAGATGTCGGTCAAAAAGAAGGTGTTTGCCGAAGCCGAGGCGGTCATACAACCCGACGCCGTGCTTGCCACCAACACTTCGTCTTTGAGTGTCGAGGAGATGGCCTCGGAGTTGAAAAATCCCGAGCGGCTGGTTGGCTTTCACTTTTTTAATCCCGTTGCTCTTATGCCCTTGATTGAAATAATAAAAAGTGGGAAAACGGGAGACGTTGCCTTGGCCACCGCCTTCGACCTGGCGAAAAAGCTCAGGAAGACGGCCATTTTGGTCAAAAATTCCCCTGCTTTTCTCGTAAATCGCGTTCTCTTGCGAAATCTCGTCGACTGCATTTCAATAGTGGATCAGGGTGCAAGTTTCCAGGAAGTCGACGATGCTCTTCTGGCACTGGGGCTTCCGATGGCCCCTTTCGAACTGCTGGACATGACCGGCTTGCCGATCGCGCTGCACGTAAACGAGACGTTGAACGCCGCATTCGGTGAGAGGTTTCCGGTCAGCCCGAACTTGAAGAGGCTGGTGGAAGCCGGGCAGCCGAAAATTTATGCGCCGGGCGAGGGCGGGAAGGTGGTTCCCGAGGTCGAAAGGCTCTGGGTGAAGGAGAAAAACAAGACCTTCCGGCCCGAGGAGATCCGTGAGACTGTAATGGCCAACATGGCCAGGGAAGCCGACCTCATCTTGAAGGAAAACCTCGTGGCCGGGACAAAAGAGATCGATCTGGCCATGATTATGGGCGCCGGCTGGCCCTTTTTTACCGGAGGGCTGACAATGTATCTCGATCTAACGGGTATTTCGGCAAAGACGCTTCAGAAAGTGTTTTTCGGTTCATAACAACCTGAGTCTGACCATAAGGAGGAGCAGGCATGGCTACCAAACTGGTTGAGCGGACCCCGTCGGCTTACGAGTACCCCCTTTTGATAAAGCATATTTTGCACACCCCCCTCAGGTGCTGTCCCGAAAAAGAGATCGTCTACAAGGATGTCTTGCGCTACGACTACAAGACATTCTACAAACGCATCTGCCGGTTGGCGAACGCACTTGAAGGCCTGGGTGTAAAAGAGGGCGATACCGTTGGCGTAATGGACTGGGACAGCCACAGGTATCTGGAGTGCTTCTTTGCTGTCCCCATGATGGGCGCCGTCCTCCATACGGTAAACGTGCGGCTTTCTCCCGAGCAGATTCTCTACACTGTAAACCATGCCCGGGACGATGTTTTGCTGGTTAACTCGGAATTTTTGCCCGTGGTCGAAAAACTGCGCGGCGGGATGGAAACGGTAAAAAACATCGTCGTTTTGACGGACAGGGGGCCGGCGCCCCTAACGGCCATCGAGACAGCCGGCGAATACGAAATGCTCCTGGGAAAGAGCCCCGAAGGCTACGATTTTCCGGACTTCGATGAAAACTCGATGGCTACCACTTTTTATACGACCGGTACGACCGGCGCTCCAAAGGGGGTGTACTTCAGCCACCGGCAGCTCGTGCTTCACACGCTCGCGCTTTCGGCGTCCCAGCCCCTCACCTGCCAGGGAGGTTTAAGTGCGGGCGACGTCTACATGCCTCTTACCCCCATGTTTCACGTACATGCCTGGGGCATGCCCTACCTGGCGACCATGCTCGGTCTAAAGCAGGTCTACCCGGGGCGCTACATACCCGAAGAGCTGCTCAAGCTGGTTGTAAAGGAAGGCGTCACTTTTTCCCACTGTGTTCCCACCATCCTCCACATGCTGCTCGCAAGTCCGGCTGTTTCCTCAGTGGACCTGTCCAATTTGAAGCTCAACATCGGGGGCTCGGCCCTGCCTAAAGGGCTCTGTAAGGCGGCCAAACAAAGAGGGATAGACATCTTTAGCGGCTACGGGATGTCTGAAACCTGCCCGGTTCTAACCATCGCCCATCTCAAGCCATACATGCTCGAGTGGGGCGAGGAAGAGCAGGTCGACGTTCGATGCCGCACCGGGCTGCCGATTCCATTGGTTGACATTCGAATAGTCGATCTGGACGGCGGCGATGTCCCCCATGACGGCTCGAGCGTGGGCGAGATCGTTGTCCGGGCCCCCTGGCTGACTCAGGGCTATCTCAAAGAGCCGCGGCGCTCCGAGGAACTCTGGGAGGGCGGGTGGCTTCACACTGCCGATGTCGGCTCGATTGACACGGAGGGCTATCTGAAGGTGTCGGACCGTATGAAGGATGCGATCAAGACGGGGGGGGAGTGGATCTCCTCCCTGCAAATCGAGAACATATTGACTCTGCACGACGCGGTGAGTGAAGCCGCTGTTATCGGCGTCCCGCACGAGGTTTGGGGGGAGAGGCCCTGCGCCCTTGTCACCCTGAAAGAGGAGTACCGCGGAAAGGTCTCCGACGAGGAGCTCAAGGATTTTTTCACCGGATTTGTCGAAAAGGGCGCCATTTCGAAGTGGGGCGTCCCGGACAGGGTAATCATCGTCGAATCGATTCCAAAAACCAGCGTGGGAAAGCAAAATAAGCGGCAAATCCGGAAAATCCACTCTGAGCTTGGCTGATTGTCGCGGGATTGACAGGATTAACAGGATTTCGCCTCAGCAGGGCTCCCCGCTCCAGCCTTTCTTTAATCCTGTAAATCCTGTTAATCCTGTCAAAAGCTTTTGCCGTGAGCACGGTTGGCAAAAAAATCTAAATACTTGGACAGGATTAACAGGATTAAGACAAAACAGCAGAGCGCCCCCATACCCCGGACTCCCGGTCCGCCCCAAGCTACTCGGCGCTCCAGCCCTTCCTTAATCCCTTAATCCTGTAAATCCTGTCATTTAATGTCCAGGTCGCGGATAGCGATATTGCGTTATTGGTTGTCCTCGGGATATATTGCCGGTAACCATTCGACGCACAGCTTTAGTAACCGGATTCCCCAGGCGGACGGGCCTGAAATGGAGGTGTTTATCTTGAGACTCGGCACGAGCGGCGACGACCCGATTCAATATACCGTTGCACACTTTAAGGATATAGCGCGGAAAAATCTGATGGCTGAAAACGGTTCGATTTCTCACGACCGGGACCGGTGCGCAATATGCCATGCGGAGCTTGCCGGTCCGGACCCCTTCCCGGTCTACCTGGAGGTAATCGTTGGGGCGGTCCTTGTCAGGCGGCCGAGGCTGGACGAAGCGCTGGTTGCCGATATCAACTCGGACAGGGAGATGGTGGGCCTCGAGAGCGATCTCACGCTTGCCCGCCTGCTCAGGGGAGAAAAGGACGCAATGGATTCCTGGGTCTTGTGGGTTCGCGAGGCGCTGGCTACCGGCCTTGGGCTTCTTTCCGTTCACAGCCCGACAAGTCTTGATTTCGATCTGGACGAACAGGAAGAGGCCGGATACGGCGAACTGATAGAATCCAAAATCCGCCACATAATCGAAGCGCAGAAACAAGCCTGCGGCTAAACCTCAACGGGCGGGAGATCCCGCCCGTTGAGGTTTAGCCGATCCATTTAGGCCTTGATCGCCTCGTAGGTTCTCATGGGCGGGATATTGGCCAGTTCGTATTTCGAATGCACTATCGGAAAATATTGTTTCAGGTGGTTTTTGAGGTGGTTGTCGGTCTGAAAGCAGGTCTGGTACACTAGGAACTTGCCGCCCTTTTTGAGAGCCCTGTGGGTGTTATAGAGAATCTTGTGTTTGAGTTCGTGGTCAAAGAATGAAAAGGGAATGCCCGAGATGATGTAATCTGCCTCCGATTCCTTGCACATCCTGAGAGTTTCCAGCACGTTTTCGCAGCTGTCCTGCACGAGAACGACCCTGGGGTCGGTTATCTTCCTTTTCAGAAAGGAACCGAAGTGTCGGTTTCTCTCGATCAGGATCAACTTGGAGTCTTCTCGCATATGCCCCAAAAGGTATTTTGAAAAAACACCCGTGCCCGGACCGTATTCCACGATCAGGCTGTCCTGGCTGAAGTCTATCTTGCTGCAAACCTTCTTTACGCCGATGGCCGAAGTGGGAGTGATCGAAGCGACATTTCTGTCCCTTATAAAATTCATTATGTAAACGAGGGTATCCATCTAGTGCGACTCCTGATCGTTTATTTTCAAAGCAGTTAGACATGCGGAGATGCGGCGGGTATAAACATAAAAAACGCTTTCATCTCTATCCTTTAGGTCTGCGACTTTAATCCTCTCGCTCGGAATGAGCAAAACGCATTTTAGCCGATTTTTTGCCGGATTGTGGCCGTTTCCCCAGCATTATCAACTGTGACTCGCCACTCGTATATTATCTTCCCAATATGAACTCCGGCGGCTCTTATACCAGTAATCCGCCGATTGTGAAACAAATTTGCACATCGGATCACATTTTAATTTCGGCCTGCTCATTGTCTTTCTCCATTCTCGACCCCTTCGGGGAACAGTGGTATAAGGGGACGCAATAGGTGAGAGGAAAAAACGTATTATGGGACACGACATCCTTGCCCGCCCGCGCTGGAAGATCGTTGAAAGTCGCTTGCCTGAGACCGTCTCTGATGTGATAGACATCATTTTGCGCAATCGCAACCTTGATGCGGCCTCATTTGACGGGCAGCTAAAGGATCTTGCCGAGCACCTGTGCATCCGGGGCATGACCGAGGGGGCCGCACTTCTCGCAAAACACATGGCGGACTGCGGCAAAATTGTTGTGGTCGCCGATTACGATTGCGACGGAATCACCTCTTCAGCGCAAATGGCCCTCTTCTTCCAGGAAATCGGTTATCAAAATTTCACGGTCGTGATTCCTTCCCGGCGGGAGGGCTATGGAATCCCGGAGCGGGCCGTATCAGACAACCCCGATGCCAGGGTCTTCGTTGCCCTGGATTGCGGGACCCTCGATTTCGAACCGGTCAGGCGCGCGCGTGCGATGGGGGCCGATTTTATAGTGATCGACCATCATGAGGTCCCCTCGGAGGGGTCTGAGCGAAAACATGCGCCGGCTACCGTGCTCATAAATCCGAAGCACCCCGAGTGCGGCTCTTCTTTTAAAGAGTTCTGCGCCTCGGGGCTGACGTTTCTTTTCCTGGCGGCGTTAAGGCAGGCCCTTGGAAGCATGGGGGCAGGCCTCACTTGTCCGCGGCTTGGGGGAAAATACCTTGCCCTCGCCGCCACGGGGACGGTTGCAGACCTTGTTCCCCTTGTCTCGGCAAACCGGATTCTTGCTCGAAACGGCCTTCGAAATCTCAACGCCAATAGCTTCGCCCCGCTTTCTCAGCTCGCGGCGGGCGCGGGTCTTGCTGGAAAAACCCTGACCGCCGGGCACATCGGCTTCTATTTGGGCCCTCGCATAAATGCGGCCGGCCGAGTCTCCGAGGGGCAGGTCGCTTTTGATCTGCTTACCTCGCAGGAGCCTGCAAAACTGGCCCGGTTGGCTGCTGAACTCGAAGAACTCAATGCTCAGAGGCGGGCCCAGGAGGAAAAAATACTCAGGGATATCTCTTCCCGGCTCGCACAGAACCCTCCCTCGGGTAGAACTCTGGTTTTGGGCGGAGCCGGCTGGCCGCCGGGAGTGGTCGGCATTGCCGCTTCCCGGGTGCAGCAGGACCTTTTTTTTGCCCCCGTGGTGATATTTTCCATTGACGAGGCTGCGGGAATCGCCAGAGGCTCGGCAAGAAGCGTCCCGGGTTTTGACTTTCACCACGCGCTTTCCCAATGCTCCGACCTACTCATCAGGTGGGGGGGGCACAAAGCGGCGGCAGGACTTACTATCGCCGCCGACCGGATCGAGCAATTCGCCGATCGCCTGGAGGGGGTTGCCCGAAAATACCCGGCCGAGATATTTATTCAGCGCGGAAAAGTCGATCTGGAACTGCCTTTGGCCCTCGTGGGCCCGCAGCTTGTCAGGGCGCTCGAAGAACTCGAACCCCACGGCATGGGCAACCCGGCTCCGGTCTTCGCCATTCGCGGCGCGCGGTTCAACTCTGCAAAGGTTTTCGGAAAAGAACAAAACCACTTGAGGCTCGAATTCGGAAACGGCCTGGAGGGAGTCTGGTGGCGTGGGGCAAACCGCTTTCCCGGTGCTGGAGGGAGCAAAAAAAACCTGCGCGGGTCAGCTTCGGGGCAGGCTCAGGATATGGTTTTCCGACTGGGCTGGAACGGGTTTCGCCAAAAACCGTCCATCGAGGTCATCGATCTCGGAGACTTAGGGCTTGTCCGTAAATAAGCCTTTTAGGGATTGCGCCGGATTTTGAGACTGATTTGGTCGCGAAGATTGAGCAAAACCGCAGGCGTAGCAGAGCTACGTCGAGGATTTTTCGATTGAGGAGCGGCCAAAGCAGGCCAAAAGCCGGATGCAAGCGCAAAGGATTTATTTACGGCCAAGCCCTTATTCGCCTTTCCGTCCCACGGGATGTCGCATTGAGGGTGAGCGCCGGGTAAATGGGTGCAGCCATCAGGCGGCCTCCCCTTTGTGCAGCTCTAAAAGTTCCAGTTGTCTTTTCTGCATTCTTTCGTGGATTATCTCCTGGACCCTCACAGCTCTTTCTCCCCGGACCTTTTTCATTATCCGTGCGGATTTTAGTATCGAAGACGGGTCTTGCGAATCACAGATTCTTTCTGCGTAAAGGCTCGCATCCTTGAAATCCTCCACCGCACGGTATTCATCGTACGGAACGAACGACTCCAGCAGCACGTAGCCGATCTTCGAGCCGATTTTTTGAATCACAGCCCGGGGCGTCTGCGAGTTCATCCAGAATAGCCCGCGAGATCTGTTCTTTGGGAAAGGGAAGCTCCAGCTCTGCGGCCAAAGGGCCCCTTAGCCTTTCGAGCACCCGCAGATATCCGGCAATAATGGACGACCGGGACGCCTTCGCAATGGCTTCCGGACGTTCGTGGGAGTTTTTGGTCCTGTGATGACCCTTGACTATATCCATCGCAGCCTCCTTGAGAAAGTAAATTTGGTCGATGGTTATCTGGATGACGGAGTATCGGCTCGATTGTTGCCCAGCCGTCGCTAGTGTCGCCATTATAAATTCGACGGCCGGAATTTAAATGGGGCAAGGACCCCATTTGGGATACGGTGGTGCTGTATTGGTCGGGGAGGCGAATAATGCGAATGCTACGGTCTGGTATGGAACCGGCGTAAAAAAAGGAGAGCCAGGAAAGGAGGAGGAAGGGAACCCGGCTCTCCCAAGGAGGAAAGAGTTGTTGTCTTTCCACTTAAAATTATAACTGGCAAGTCAAGGGGGCTCCAGTTCAGAAATCGGAGATCTCTGAATCATCGAGCGGCAGTACGTGGCTGGGTTCCTTTGCCGCCTTGCCGTTATGGACCCGGTTTTTTCCATTGGCGCTTCGCAAAGTTTCGACTTCGCCGGCGGAGCGCACCCGTGGTTTGGGTCCGTTCCCGATCGCTTCCTTTCCCGGCCTTTTTGCCTGGACCTTATGCGATGCGTGCTCATTGGCCGCTCCGTTGGCCTCCACTCCCGCAAGAGCTGCCATCTCGGCCACGAAATGTCTTACTCGACGCGCCTGGCCGTTCATTTCTTCGGCTGCCGAAGCAGATTCCTCGGCGCTGGCCGCGTTTTGCTGTACGACTTTATCCATCTGGTTTACCGCCTTGTTGATCTCTTCGATCCCCTGCGCCTGCTCGGCCGAAGCGGCGGAAATCTCCCCTATGAGTTCACTCATCTTTGAGGCGCCCTCTGAGAGCCGCGAAAATTCAGTGCCTGTTTTTGACACGACACCGGAGCCGTCTTTGACTTTCTTGACCGTGCCCTCGATCAGGTGTGCGGTGTTTTGCGCCGCTTCGGCGGCCCGCATCGCAAGATTGCGCACCTCGTCAGCGACTACGGCGAACCCCGCCCCGGCTTCCCCCGCCCGCGCAGCCTCAACGGCGGCGTTCAAGGCCAGAAGGTTTGTCTGGAATGCGATTTCGTCTATGGTCTTGATTATCTTTGATGTTTCTTCGCTGGCCGAGGAGATCTCCGCCATCGACTTGGTCAAGTGGCTCATCGATCCATTTGCTTCCGTGACTATTGCCGCGGTTTCCGCCATCAGAAGGCTTGCCTGGCGCGAATGCTCCGCGTTTTGTCTGGTCATCGAAGCCATTTCTTCAAGCGACGAGGAGGTCTGTTCTATGGAGGCCGCCTGCTCGGAGGCGCCTTCGGCTTGTTGCTGGCTCGAAGACGCAATCTGGCTCGATGCCGAGGATGCCCGCTCCGCGCTGTCGCTAAGACCGCCTATAACATTCTTTAACTGCCGGACTATGCATACGGTTGTATATACGCAGATTCCCGTGCCCACGGCCAGGCACAAAAATATCAGCAGCAGCACCGTAAGCTGTGAGCGGGATGCCTGCCCTCTAAGGGAGGTCTCGATGAGCGCCATTCGCTGCTCGCTCGCATCCGCAAAACTCGAGGCCGCCCGGTCGAGATTGTCGACAGAACTCTTGTATTGCAGACTGGCCTCATGGGCTGTCTGGGGGGTCTTCAGATCACCGCTGATTATTTTGGCGAAAACCCCGGAGGCCCCGGTCCTGTACTTGCCCAGCTCCGTTCTCATTATCTGCAGGCTCTTGCGGTCTTTTTCCCGGGTCACCGCCTTGCCCATATTATCCAGCATTTCCGAAAGATGCTTCGATTCCGCGTTCCACTTTCCGATGTACTTTGCCGTCTCATCCTTTAAGCCGATGCAAAGGAAAATGTCCTTTTCAAATCGCCTCATGCCGATGATTCCCGCCCTGGCCGCAGCTGAGTATTTGGCAAGCGCGGCATCGGTGTGCAGCATCAGATCGAATTGACTTATCGCGCTGTTTGAAATCGAGCGTACACTCAAATATCCCGGTACCGCTGTCAGGACCGAGAGTGTCAGGACTATTGCGAAACCGATCGTTAAGCGTTTTCCAATTGTCAGCCTGGTATCCATCAATTTTCCCCATCCTCCTTAATTCGTTGCGATCTTTGCATGTGATATCCTGCAATAGATTGATCGGAACAATACTCCTTTTTCTTAAAAGGTTTTTTAGCGCCCGGCCCGGATTCGAAGAGCCGCCCGTGCTGTGCCGGGTGCGCCTGTTTTGACAAAATGCATTGACAACGGCACGGTGATCAATATAGAATCGATCGGCTGTGGTTTATGGGTGTTATGTGTCTGTAGATACTTGAAAAGATTTGGCGTTTTTGACTCCAAACCGAATGAAAGGCCCTGCAATGCAAAAGATCTTGATCGTTGACGACGACGAAGATCTTCGCACCATGCTCGAATCCATTCTGAAAGCCGACGGGTATGACGTTGATTCGGCGCAGAGCCTGGATGTCGCCTTTAAACTGATGGCCGCCGGTGAGTACGAGATCATGCTGCTCGACAAAAATATCCCGGGGATCAACGGGAATTCCGAGGGCGGTATCGATTTGCTGAAGTATGTGAGATCGTTGTCTCTGCCCTCCGAGGTCATAATGATGACCGGAGACCCGACGGTGGAAACCGCCATCGAGGCGATGAAGCTCGGCGCCTTCGATTACGTGACCAAGCCGTTTTCACTAAAAGAGCTTCGGCTAAAGATTAGGAGGCTCTCGCAGTACAGGAATTTCGTCAATCCTGAACACACCCTCGGGTTCTACCGGCGCTTGCAGGCCAAAATGCTCGATGTGGTCGAACGGGTGTCGAAAGTGTCCGATCAAGGGCTCGATCAAGCCTTGTTGTCTTTAAACGATGAACTTGACAAATTGTTCGCAATCCTCAAAGAAAGCGAAAGAATTATACTTGCCGAAAGGGAAGCGCTCTCGCATATCTCCACCCTTGCTGAACGCTTGAAGGCAAATCTTCCTAGAAAAGATGAAAATTACGAACTAACGGAAAAAATCTCGCGCCTGTCCAACAACCGTGTTTGATCAAAGAGTCAAACCGGACGGAAAGAGGGTGTGAGGTTTGCCCCTCCATCAAAGTTCCCGAAAACATTCATATCAGGTTGCTTTCAAGTCGGTGCTGAAGTGCCCTTCCAAAAATTGTAACGGCCACGGAAACCTTTTCAGGGGATTATGGGTAGCATTGGTCTTTTGATCAATCCCGTTTCTTGAAAGCTTTTTCGAAAGGATTGTTGAAGGCGCCTTTTTGCCTGGCGGCCGCGGTTTTGGCGCGCTGAGGCCCGGTTGCGGCCGGCTCTGCCTTTTTGGCTCCTGCCTTTTCCCGCTGTTTTTTATCGGCCTCGATGGGGCCGGCAGCGGCGGCGGCCCCCGATTTCATGGAAAGCGACACTCGCCCTCTGTCCAGGTCCACCTCGACAATGGTGACCGACACCTTTTGATGAACCTTGACCACCTCGCGCGGGTCCTTTACGAATCTGTCCGAGAGCTCGCTTACGTGGACAAGACCGTCCCTGTGCACCCCAATATCGACAAAAGCTCCGAAGGCCGTCACGTTGGTTACTATTCCGGGCAGTTTCATGCCGGGTTCCAGGTCGGTCAGCTTTTCGACTCCGGCCGCAAACGAAAATGCTTCGAACGATTCGCGGGGGTCTCTGCCCGGTTTTGCGAGTTCGGACACGATGTCGACAAGGGTGGGAATGCCGACCTTTTCCGTTACGTACCGCGCGGGATCGATTTTTTCTCTAAAAGAGGGCTCCCGTATCAGGTCGGCAACCGAACAGCCAAGGTCCCCAGCCATTTTCTCGACTATCGGGTAGGATTCCGGGTGAACGGCGCTTGCATCGAGCGGGTTTTCTCCGCCGGAGATGCGCAAAAAACCAGCCGACTGCTCAAATGCCCTGGCGCCAAGGCGGGCAACTTTCCTCAAATCCCCCCTTTTGCGAAACGGTCCATTTTTTTCCCGGTGGGAAACGATATTGGAGGCTAGCTGAGGCCCAAGCCCGGAGATATAAGACAGAAGCTGGGGGCTGGCCGAATTGACCTCGACCCCCACCGCGTTGACACAGCTTGCAACGACATCGTCCAGACCCTTTCTCAACTCGGCCTGGTCCACATCATGCTGGTACTGCCCTACTCCAATGGATTTGGGATCGATTTTGACCAACTCGGCCAGGGGATCGATCAATCGCCTTCCTATCGATACCGCGCCGCGAACGGTCAGATCGTAGTCGGGAAACTCTTCGCGCGCCACGCTCGGAGGCAGAGTAGATCGAAGCGCCGCTTTCATCGACCATGATCAACCTGGGTTTCCTGCGGCAGCCCGAGACTCCGGATAAACGACTCGGTTTCTCTGCCCGCGGTGCCGTTTCCAATGGCGATGGCCTCGGTGGAAAAATCCCTGGCAAGAGCGCGAATGCGCTCCCCCGCCTTCTCAAAGCCTTGCGCCCCCGTGTGCGGGTAAATCGTTTCGGTATGGACGAGCTTTCCCTGGGGGTCCAGGCAGACCAGTTTGCACCCGGTGCGAAAGCCCGGGTCTATCGCCATCACTTTTTTAAAGCCCAAGTGGAGGCGCCATCAGCAGATGGCGCAAATTGTCGGCAAACACCTGGATGGCTTCCGTGTCCGCGCGGAGTTTGGACTCGTTTTTTATCTCCGTTTCGAGTGAAGGCGAAAGCAGCCTCTTATAGCCGTCGTGAACCGCGGTCCGGACTTGGCTCGAGGATGGCGAATCATTTTTGACGAAAAAGGATTCGAGAATGTCAATGGCTTCTTTTTCGGCAGGCTTCGATGCGTACCGTGAGAAAACCTTCCTTCTCTCCCCGCCGAACCGCCAGTATCCTGTGCGACGGCGCTCCCGCGATCGGTTCCTCCTTGTCGTAATAGTCTCGATACTGAATCCCCTCCGCTTCCTTGCCGGGGGAGACCCTGGACCTCAGCATTGCCTTGGAGAAAAAAAGTGCCCGCAGCTTCAATCTGGAATCGGCGTTCTCGTTTACCCATTCGGCGATGATGTCCCGTGCCCCGGAAAGGGCGTCTTCGGCCGAGGCCACTTGCTTTTCCGGATTGATAAAGCTTTTGGCCAGCTCCGACGGGTCGCCCGCGGGGTCCTGTTCGAAGAGGGCCAGCGCCAGCGGCTCCAGCCCTTTTTCTCTGCCTATGGACGCCCGTGTGCGGCGTTTGGGCCGAAACGGCAGGTAGATGTCTTCGATTTCCGCCAGCGTCGCGGCCCGAAGGATACGCTCTTCCAACTGGTCGGTTAGCTTTTCCTGCTCGCGAAGAGATTTCAGGACACCGCTTCTGCGTTTTTCGAGCACATCGAGCTGGGCGATCCGGTCGCGAATCGCGGCAACGAACGTCTCGTCGAGGTTCCCGGTCGCTTCCTTGCGGTACCTTGCAATAAACGGCACGGTCGCGCCCTCTTCCAGCAGTGCGGCAGTTGCCCGGACCTGGTGCGGTTGAAGATTCATTTCACGGGAGATCGAATCGAGGTGATCCTGGTTCATGGCTTTCCTTTAGAAGAGAACGGACCGTCCTGGCGCAGCTCCCGGCAGGCCGGAAGGCTTATGAAAACAATTGTTATAACCGGATGCCGGAACAGGGCGAAGTGGTTGCCGAACAAGGGCTGCTTCGGACATAATTCCTCACTCAGTGAAGCCGGAATGCATGCCGTTCTATACCGGATCGGTGTGTAAACTTCAAGTGCGTCCATCTGTCGGTCCGCCTTACCAAAATACCGCTTGACCATTCTTCGGACCCTGGTTACTATTCGTTCACTATGATGGACACGTTCAATATAAAGAACATAGACCCGCATGCCCCCTCGGTGGGCAGGGCGATTGGAATTCTCAAGACCCTGGGCGAGGCCAAAGAGCCCCAGGGGGTCTCTTCTCTGGCGCGGACCCTGGGGATCGGCAAAAGCTCGGCCCACGCGATCATCCAGGCTCTTTTGGTGTTCGGGGCCATCGAGGACGTGGGGCAGCGCAAATACCGGCTCGGACCCCTGGTGGAAGAACTGGCCGGCCTAAGGCGCGGTGAGCGCTCTCTTGCCGACATCTGTAAACCCCATCTTGCCGCCCTGGCAATGCAGGTGGGGCAGACGTGCCTTTTTGGGACGCCTGAGCAGGAGCGTTTTCGAATTGTCAGCGCGGTCGAGGGTTGGGGATCGTTCCAGGTGAAGGCGGTCGTGGGTGGGAGCATCCCGCTGCTCGCGGGGGCCGGCGGCAAGGTCGTCCTGGCCTGGGGGGCGGCGCCTGTGCCCGATGTTTTGCCCAGGTTCACCGAAGATTCCGTTGTGGACGCGACTGTGTTTGGCGAGGAGTTGAAAAGAGTCCGCCGGGAGGCTTTGGCCCTTGATCGCGGAGAGTATCTTCAGGGTGTCTACGCTGCGGCCGCCCCGGTTTTTTCGCGGGATCGTCTGCTTGGCGTAATCCTTTCCGCCGGTTTTCGCGATCGGTTGGGCGAAGAAGGCCTGGGCGCGCTCGGACAGGCTGTCTCGCAGGCGGCGCGAGATGTTTGCAAAGAATTGTTGGAATGGGGAGACGAAAAATGAAGGTCGTTCGATTCACCTTGAACGGAGATCCCGTGGAGGTCGGCGTTAACGACGGCGAGACGCTGCTTGAGGCGTTGAGGGAGCGGTTTGGTCTTACAGGCACAAAGCAGGGGTGCGATCTCGGCGACTGCGGGGCCTGCACGGTCCTCTTCGACGGGGAGCCGGTCCTGTCATGCCTGGTGCTGGCTGCCGACGCGGAGGGCCACTCGGTTCTGAGCATCGAGGGCTTGTCCAACGGGGAGCAACTCCACCCCCTTCAGAAGGCTTTCCTGGACGAAGGGGCTGTCCAATGCGGTTATTGCACGCCCGGAATGATTCTTACGGCCAAGGCGCTCCTGGATGTAAACCCGGATCCTACGGAGGCCGAAATCCGGCGGGCCATTTCCGGCAACCTGTGCCGCTGCACGGGTTATACGAAAATCGTCGGTGCGGTGCGCAGGGCGGCCGAGGCGGGCCGGGCCGACGGGCAGGGCGGTGAATGATGAGCAAAGAGTTTAAGTGGATAGGAAAGCCGACGGTGCGATACGACGGTGTGGCCAGGGTCACCGGCCAGGCACAGTACGCCGACGATCTGCGCCTTCCCGGGATGCTGGTGGGAAGAATCCTTCGCTCTCCCCACGCCCATGCCCGCATACGGAGCATCGACACCTCGAAGGCGGAAGCGCTTCCCGGCGTAAAGGCGGTGGCCACCGGGCTGGACACTCCCGTAACCTACGGAATTCTTCCGGTCTCCGAAGATGAGTACGCCCTGGCTGTTGACAAGGTGCGTTTCGTTGGCGACGAGGTGGCGGCGGTGGCGGCTGTCGACGATGAGACCGCGGTGCGCGCCCTTTCCCTCATCGAAGTGGACTACGAGGTCCTGCCCGCCATTTTCGACCCGTATGACGCGATGGTCCGCGAAGATGTGAAAATCCACGAGCATACCAAGGTCGCCAATATCGAACGCCAGGCGGATCTTTCTTTTGGCGATGTCGAGGCCGGTTTTGCCGAGGCGGACTACATCAGAGAGGATAGTTTTTTTAAAGGGGCCGCGACCCACGCCCCGATCGAGCCCCACTCGGCCCTGGCTCATTTCCGGGACGGCAAGCTGACCGTCTGGACCGCCACGCAGGTGCCTCATTACCTGCAGCGGTACCTGGCCAAGGTGCTGGGACTGCCGCAGGACCGGGTGCGGGTGGTGAAACCCATTCTTGGGGGCGGCTTTGGAGGCAAGGGGGAGCCTGTGCCCCTGGAGTTCGCCGCAAGCATCCTGGCCCGGAAGTCGGGCCGCCCGGTCAAAATCACCTACACGCGGGAAGAGGTGTTTCTCACTCACAGGGGACGCCACCCGATGCATATGAAGCTCAAGACCGGCGTCAAAAAGGACGGCCGGATCACCGCGCTTCATTTCGAAAGCCTCCTGGACGGTGGGGCCTATGGCTCCTATGGCATTGTGACCCTCTACTATTCGGGGCAGCTTCTGACCGGCCCCTATGTCATCCCCGCCTACAGCTTCAAGGCCACCCGCGTCAACACCAATAAACCCCCCTGCGGCGCCCAGCGCGGCCACGGCGCCGTGCAGCCCCGGTTCGCCTTCGAGGTCCACCTGGACCGGATCGCCGCGGACCTGGGGATCGACCCCCTCGATATGCGGCTAAAAAATGCCATCGAGTCCGGCATGCGCACCGTAAACGAATTGCAGATCACTTCCTGCGGGTTCCGGGAGTGTTTGGAGCGCTCCGCCGAAAAGAGCTCCTGGAGGCAGAAAAAGGGCAAGACTTCGAAAAGGCCGCGGCATGGGGATCGCCGGGAGCATCTACATCTGCGGCGCGGGGCTTCCCATCTATTTCAACCCCATGCACCACTCCAACGTGCGCATCGAGGTGGACCGAAGCGGGAGAGTCACCGTCTTTTGCGGGGCTTCGGACATCGGCCAGGGCTCGGACACCATGCTTGCGCTGGTGGCTGCCGAAACCATCGGCGTTCCCCCGGAATCGGTAAGGGTCGTGTCGGCCGATACCGACATCACCCCGGTCGATCTTGGCTCCTACTCGAGCCGCGTAACATTCATGGCCGGAAACGCCTGCCACGCGGCGGCCCTCGAGGTGCGAAACCGGATCCTTTCCGCTGTGGCGGAAGAGCACGGGGTATCGGTCGAACGATCTTGAAATTCTCTGCCATCGGGTGGTGGAGATCCCGTCCAACCCGCCGAAGGACGATCAGTTTTGCGGAAGCGGTGCGGCTGGCCGAAGCCAGGGGAGGGAATGGTGTGCGGGGCGGGAGGCTATACTCCGCCAAAACTTGCCGGCAAGTACAGGGGCGGAGGCGTGGGGCCAAGCCCTGCGTATTCTTTCAGCGCCTATGTCGCCGAGGTCGAGGTGGATACGGAGACTGGCGAGGTCAAGGTGCTCCGGCCTGGCGGCCGCTCACGACCTGGGACGGACTCTTAATCCCCCGGCCGCCGAAGGGCAGGTGCAGGGGGCCGCGGTCATGGGGCTTGCCGAGACGCTCTTTGAGAGAAACGAATTTTTAGATACCGGCCAGCATGCGAGCCCGAGCCTTCTGGAATACAAGGTCCCAACGGCCCTGGACGTTCCGGATGTCGAGCCGATCCTGGTTGAAAGCGTGGATCCGGAAGGGCCTTTCGGCGCCAAGGAATGCGGCGAGGGGACCCTTTGTCCCGCCATTCCCGCTGTCATTAACGCAATCCACGACGCCGTGGGGATATGGCTCCACGATGCGCCGATAACCCCGGAAGCCGTGTTGAAGGCCCTGCGACAGAAGGAAAAGGAATAAGCCATGATGGTTCTGCCCGAATTTCGTCTTGATGAAGCCCTCGTCACTATCCGAGGCGCTGAGCGTCCTGACGGAGAACCCGGGAGCGATGCCGGTAGCCGGCGGCACCGATTTGCTGGTCTCCATGAAACAGGGCCTGTATAACCCGACGCACCTGGTGGACTCAAGGGGGCGCCCGGAGCTGCAGCGGTTGGAGGTGGGAGAGGGCGGGGCGACCATCGGGGCGTGCGTGCGCTCTCCCGGGGTAAAAAACCACCCGGAGATTCAGAGCCCGCTACAGGGCTCTTGGCCAGGCCGCCGAAGCCGTCGCAAGTCCCGCGCTGCAAAACCGGGGGACGATCGGGGGAAACGTGTGCCTGGACACCAGGTGCTATTACTATAACCAGAGCGATTTTTGGAGACGGAGCCTGGGGTTTTGCCTGAAAAAAGACGGCCCCATCTGCCGCGCGGCGCCGGCTGCAAAGCGCTGTTTTGCGAACTTTTCCTCCGACACGGTTCCGGCTCTCATAGCTCTTGGGGCCCGCGTGAGGCTTGTCGGCCGGCGCGAGGGAGTCCTGACTGAGCGCGAGCTTTCCCCTGGAAGAATTTTTCGTCGAAGACGGGATCAAACGAAACATACTTCTGCCCGGCGAACTGGTGGCGGACCTTCATCTGCCCGCTGGCGGAAAATGTCTTTTCCGGTTATCGAAAGTACCGGCAGCGTGGTTCTATCGATTATCCGCTGGTTTCCGTGGCCGCAGCCTTTAAAATCAGGATGGAAAAATCAGGGATGCGCGGGTGGCCGTCGGCGCCATGGCCTCCGCGCCGGTTCTGGCCCTTGAGACCATGGAAGCGCTCGAAGGGGCCCTTCCAACTCCGGAGCTTGCGGTCAGGGCCGCGGAACTGGTCACCAAGAGGACCAAACCGGTCAAAAACCAGGCCGGCAGCCCCGGTCATCGCCGCCTTATGGCGCGGGTGATGTGCCGAAGGCTCCTGGATGAACTGTTCGGCGGCGCCAAGGCTTGAACGTACATGTTTCGAACCCACTTTCAAGGTTGGGAAGCGCCATGAATACAAAGCCTTTAAGGGAACTGACGATTCTTTTCAAGGGGGCCGGGGACCTGGCCTCGGGAATAGCCTCGAGGATTTTCCGCGCAGGCTTTAAGCGGATCGTAATGCTCGAGGTCCCCGCTCCTTTGGCGATCAGAAGATTTGTTTCCTTTAGCGAAGCGGTCCATGACGGCACGATGACCGTGGAAGGAATTGAAGCGGTTCGCGTCGGCGGAAAAGATGAAACGCTCGAGGCCTGGAGATCGGGTAAGATTGCCGTCCGGGTGGACCCGAAATGGGAAAGCGTCCGGGAGTTAAAACCCGATGTCGTGGTGGATGCCATCCTGGCCAAGAAAAACCTTGGCACGAATCTCTGGGAAGCGCCCCTGGTCGTAGCCCTTGGCCCGGGCTTTACCGCCGGGGTGGACTGTCACGTCGTTATTGAAACCAACCGGGGCCACAACCTGGGACGCCTCATTTACAGGGGAAGAGCGGAGGCAAATACCGGGATACCGGGTAGTGTCGGCGGCTACACCTCGGAGCGGGTCGTGCGCTCGCCCTCAGACGGCCTGTTTATCGCCGCGAAAAAAATCGGGGATACCGTGGTGAAAGGGGAAGTCATCGGCCGGGTTTGCGGAAAAGAGGTCGTGGCTGAGATTGGCGGCGTTTTGCGCGGGCTTATCCGGCCCAATTTCCCTGCGACCTCGGGTTTAAAGATCGCAGACATCGACCCAAGAGGCGAGGGAGACTTCTGCTACACGGTTTCAGACAAGGCCCGGGCCCTTGGCGGCTCCCTCCTGGAGGCGATCCTCGCGCAATACGAGTTCTGTTGCGACCTCGAACCCGCCGCTACCCACCGTATTAGCGGCCCTTTGGGAGAGCCCGAATGGGCCGGCTTTTCGATGAATTCGATCTGAGGGGCGGGGGCGTCGTAAGCTTGGTCGGCGCCGGGGGAAAAACCACCCTGATGTTTCAGCTCGCCCGCGAGTTGGCCGCGGCGGGCCGGTCAGTCCTTACGACGACGACCACCAAAATTTTTGTGCCCCGGCCGGACCAGTCCCCAACCCTCGTTATAGCCAAAGACCTTCCGGCGTTGCTGGGTAACCTTAAATGTCCCCCCTCCGGGGGCTCTCTTGTTACCGCCGCGGCAAGTGAGTTGCCGGATAAAAATAAACTCGCGGGATATCCTCCCGAACTGATCGACGCACTTAATGAGACCGGCTTTTTCGAGTGGATCCTTGTCGAAGCAGACGGGTCGCGCCGCCTTCCGCTGAAAGCTCCGGGGGAACACGAACCGGTCATACCGCAAAGCAGCGGCCGGGTGATAGCGGTAGTGGGGCTCGAAGCCGTCGGCAACCCCTTGGATGAGGAGCATGTCTTCCGGGCCTCGGATTATTCACGGATTACCGGTATCCCGGCCGGAAGCCCGGTTACCGCCGAGTCCGTGGTCAGTGTGCTCCTGTCCCCCCAGGGAATCTTCAAGGACTCGCCACCCCGCTCGCGGCGCGTAGTCTTCCTGAACAAGGCAGACGATGTGGACCGTCTATTAGCCGGAGAAGCGATCACCCGCTCTCTTCTTGCGCGTGGGACCGGAAAAGTTCACCTGGTTTTGACCGGGTCGCTCTTGCCCGAACCACGGATATTTAAACGCTGCCCCTTACCGGACTGACCATGGAAAAAGCGCCGACCGCCGGAATAATTCTTGCCGCGGGCAAGTCCAGCCGCCTCGGAAGGCCCAAACAACTGCTGGATGCCGGAGGCGGCCGCACGCTGCTCGCCAAAACCGTCAAAACCGCCCTCGCGTCCCGGCTGGAACGGGTGGTCCTGGTGCTGGGGGCTGAGGCGGAAACCATTCTCGCATCCCTTGGCCAACTCGCCTTCGATCCGCACCTCTCGTTCACCATAAACCCCCGCTTCGAGGAGGGAATGTCTTCCTCCCTTCGCGCAGGGCTTCGCCAGAGCTCAAACTTTCCTTCCATAATGGTGATCCTTGCCGATCACCCCTACCTGGATCATCGCCTGATCGACCTGCTGCTAACCAGTTTCCGGAACTCCGATAAAGATATCTGCCTGCCCTGTTGTAACGGCCGTCAAGGTTCCCCAACGATATTTGGCGCGAGGTTCTATCCCGATATCCTGAAAGTCCGCGGGGACATGGGGGGAAGACAAATCCTCCGCGAGAACCCCGAAAGCCTCCTCAGGGTGGAAATCGAAAGCGAAGACTCTTTTTTCGATATAGATACCGAAGAAGACCTTGCCCGCTGGATAGAAAAACCCCGCGGAAGCTCTTAAAAAGTGCCGGGCGGCTGCGCCGCGGGCGGGTGTCTCAAAACCCTCGCACCCCACGGCGCCGGCGCGCGGGTCCCGCGTGGTTTCGTTGCCTGGGGGATATTCCATTTTCAAGACCTGCACCATGACCCCACACCTTGTTAAATCATGCAAGCTCGAAAAGGGAATGCGGAACCTGGATCAGCCGGCTTTTTGAAAGCCAATAAACGCTACTCCAGCCGGGGGAGTTTTCGGTTGTCATTGTGAATCAGGCAGCCCTTGGTTGCACTTCACGTTTAATCGCTTCTCCACTTGCAATCTGAGTCCGCCTGATCTCGTAGGTCAAAATCTCACAGGGATGAATAGGACGCATGCCGTTTTGCATGGTGATCTCCTTCTTCAAGGGTGATCAGCGATTTCTACGTTGTGCGGGCCATCTTCATGCCACTCGAAACATATCCGCCACTGCTGGTTGATGCGGATGCTGTGTTGGCCCTTCCTATCTCCCGAAAGGGCTTCGAATGTAACGCGTATCAGTGCTGGAATTCAATCGGCGAAATCCCCCGCTCCAATGATTTCGGAGCCGGTTTCTTTCCGGCCGCAAGGAGTGGGGAATTGACGGCGATGTGTTCATATATGCCGACAAGGTAGTCAATGGCATTTCAGGTCCAATGCACCTTCATTCCGGCAATCCGAACCTTCAGCGAACCTCCTGCAGTGTGGATGGGGCACTCGAAAGCATGACTGCTCAAGGCAAGAGCGCCCCGGATCGGCTATTCTCAAGCCTTAAAACCTGTTTTCTGACCCCAAAATGATTACTTTAACGGTGGCTGTATTCTACAGCTTGCTATACCCTAACGATAGAGGATCACTAAAAATTGTGTCTTCGAAAGGCATGTAGGATGGCTCACAGGATCAATCCCAGAGATGCCGGCCCGGATTCACGGAGTCTCAGGAAGTTTGCCCAGCCTGAATTCATTTTCGGACCTGCCGCCCGAAAGTTGGCAGGGCTTTACGCCAAAAATTTCTCGGCTCGCAGGGTTCTTGTTGTAACCGATCCAGGGGTTATCGCCGCCGGGTGGACCGGGGACGTGACGGAGAGCCTTGAAGCAGCCGGACTGGCCTACATTGTCTACGACAGCGTGACGCCGAACCCCCGCTCGGCAGAAGTCATGGCCGGGGCCGCGGTTTACCGGAAAGGTGACTGTGACGTCATCATCGCCGTGGGAGGGGGCAGTCCGATGGATTGCGCCAAAGGCATAGGCATAGTGAGTTCGAACGGCGGGCATATACTCGAGTTCGAAGGGATCGATAGAATTTCGATTCCAATGCCTCCTCTGATCTGCATTCCTACGACTGGAGGAACTTCAGCGGATGTTTCCCAGTTTGCTATCATCACCAATGAACAGGAAAGAAACAAAATCGCCATAATCAGCAAGGCCGTGATTCCCGACCTCTCACTGATCGATCCCGTTACGCTCATAACGATGCCTGCCTACCTGACTGCCTGCACAGCCTTCGATGCCCTGACCCACGGTATCGAAGCGTTTGTCTCCACCGCCAATTCGCCCATCACAGACCTGCACGCTCTGGAGGCAATCCGCCTGATTGCGTCGAACCTTGTTGAGACGATGCAGAATCCCGACGATGTGGAACTCCGGACGAAGATCATGCTGGGCAGCCTTCATGCGGGGATCGCCTTCTCCAATGCGAGTCTTGGCGCAACTCACGCCATGGCGCACAGTTTGGGGGGCTTTTTGGACATCGCCCACGGGGAATCCAACGCCGCTCTTCTGGATCATGTAGTTGCCTTTAACTTTCCCGCCGCCGGCGCTCGCTATCGCCGGATAGGGGAAGCTATGGGACTGAAACTGGGCAAGATGGCCCTCAAGGACCAAAAGGCGGACATCCTGCACAAGGTTCAGGAACTGCGCGAGGCGGCTCAAATTAACGTGGATCTCGAAGCGTTTGGCGTTTCGGGAGCCGACATACCCGTTCTTGCCGAAAAAGCCATAAAAGACTTATGCATGGTAACCAACCCAAGACGCCCGAATAAGCGCGATGTTGAGGTGATCTATGAAGAAGCGCTATGACGACAGTTGGGATGCTTTGCAGGCCAAGGTGGTTGGTCTTGGAGAACGTTCCTTTCGGAAGAGTTATTATCCCAAGCTTCAAGAAAAGCTCTCTGAGCTGGAAAGATTTAAGGCCCTTCTCAACCTGGCAAATGACATGATTTTCCTTATCCATTGTCCAACCCGGAAACTGGTCGATGTCAGTCGATCTATGTGTGTGGGATTGGGATATACCCGTGAAGAACTCCTCGATATGGGGGTCTATGATGTGCTTTCCGCCGAAGCGGTCTCGGTTATGGCTGATTGGCACGGCGGCAACCGGCCCGATGAAGAAGGATCGAAGACCCTCATCACACGGCTCCTTGTTCGGAACGGCTCGGAGTTGCCGGTCGAGATCACCTTGAGCCATGTCACTTTCAATGAAGTGCTCTACTGCGTAGCGGTTGCCCGCGACATTACCGAGCGCAAGCGTAGCGAAGAAAAAATTGCCCGCCAAAACGAGTTCCTCAATACTATCCTCGAATCCATTCCAAATCCCTTCTATGTACTGGATGCGGCCGACTACACCATCAAAATGGCCAACTCTGCAGCCACACCCGCCGGCCTGCCTTTGAATGCAACCTGTTTTGCGCTGACGCACGGGACGGACAAACCCTGCGACAATCCAGAGCTTTGCTGCCCAATCGAAACGATTAAAAGGAGCAGGCAGTCTCTGACGACCGAACACATGCATTACGACGCTAAAGGGAACGCCAGGCACGTCGAGGTTCATGCTCATCCGATTTTTGACAGCGACGGCGAAGTCGTTCAGATAATTGAATACGTTATAGATATTACCGAACGTAAAGCAATGGAGGAGGCGCTGTACCGAAGAGAACAGGAATACCGGGCACTTGTTGAAAACTCGCCGGATATCATTGTCCGGGTGGATCGGCAGTTCCGTCGGGTTTATGTAAATCAGGCTCTCGAGGCGCTTACGGGATTCCCGCTGTCCGATGCTATTGGATCGACCATATACGAACCTCGAATAGAGGGCCGGCTCGAATACATCGCCTTAATGGAGAAGGCGTGCACAAAGGTATTTTCTACCGGGGAAGAGACGGCGTTCGAATTCCCTTATCCCACCACCAGGGGGACAAGATATTTTCACATGCGGCTCGTTCCCGAGTATTCCAAGGAAGGTCGAATAGAAAGCGTGCTGACCATCGCCCGCGATGTCACCGAGCTAAAACAGGTGCAGGAAGAATTGCGCAGAGCCAGGGATGAACTCGAATTCAGGGTTCAGGAGCGCACGGCCGAACTGGCCGGCGCGAACAAAGCCTTAAAGCTGGACGATGCGCGTCTGGAAGCCCTTTGGACACTCAGCCAGATGACTGAAGCTTCTGCGGAGGAAATCTTCGCTTTTACGCTTCAGCAACAGATCAGGCTCACTAGAAGCAAGGTCGGAGGTATTGGGTTTGTGAATGAAGAGGAGGGCGTTATAACCCATTACGTTTGCACCGTCGAATTCCTGGGGGAAGGCCGGACCCTCGACAAGCCTTTCGAGTTCCCCATAGAAAAATTCCGTTTGCTGTCTGAAGTGATCAAGAAGCGTGAGCCTGTTATCATCGAGGGATTGGATAAGGCCGATTTGGACGAGGTTTGTCCACACTTCCCAATCACGGTTGATCGATTTATGAGTGTGCCCATTACTGTAGAAGATCGGGTCGTTTTGGTTGCAATCGCAGGCAAGAAGGATGGTGAGTATGATTCCTCGGATATACGCCAACTCTCTCTTCTCTTGGACGGCATGTGGAAGCTTGTCCAACGCAGGGAGGCGGAAAGAGATCTTCGGGAAGCAGAAAGCCTTGCGGCAATGGGAAGAGCGCTTTCAGCCGTCGCACACGATATCAAGACTCCGCTCATCGCCATAGGCGGCTTTTCCCAAATGGTGCACAGCCATCTCGATGAAGCCAATCCCGATCGCTCAAAGCTCGAAATAGTAATCAACGAAGTGCGCAGGCTGGAGACTTCGCTCAAACAAATATTGGATTTTTCCCGGCCGCTCCAATTGGATAAATCGCTTCAGGATTTAAATGGAATGATCGTTGAGAGCTTGGTAATGATAGAGGATGCGGCCCGCCGGCGCGAACTCAGCATCGAGACGCACTTTGCGGATATTCCCCTGGTCTCCTTCGATCCGATGCGAATGAAGCAGGTCGTAATGAATCTGGTAATGAACGCGATTCAAGCTTCGCCCCCCGGCAAAATCGTATCCATCACCACGCACCTTAAGGGCAAAAGGGTGCTGATCGATGTAACGGATTGCGGCTGTGGAATCCCTGTACAAAAAAGACATGAAATCTTTGCTCCATTTGTTTCGACTAAAAAGGAAGGAACCGGGCTTGGCCTTGCAATTTCGAAAAAAATCATCGAAGCCCATCGTGGCGGAATCGAAATCCTGGACAATGCGGAACAAGGAGTCACTATCAGAGTAAGCTTCCCAAGCATTAATCGATGGACTGACTCGAAATGAGGTTGCATGCTCCTGTTTTCCGAATCTGCGCAGAGGTGGCCTTGTCATCACACTGCCCATGAGGACAGAATTAGCCGTTGCGGCAACGATTTCGACAGGCACCGTATTGACAAGTCCTATCGCGACATTATTCTCCGACATATACTTTAAGTATCTACAGAAGCTTACTGCTGGCCTCTTTATTTAGCAGGAACGCTCCCGACAATAACACTCTCTACTGCCTTCTGTGGCTGGTAGTTCTAACTGCTGGAGAAAAAGTGTTCGATTCCATCTACCTTTTTTTACAGAGCATCGGATACCCCCATCCGATCCATCCTACCGAGGTTCACATGCCCATAGGTCTTGTGGTGGGCGCATTGGTATTGAGCCTGGTGGCGGCGATGTTCAAAAAAGAAAAGCTTGCTGAGGCTGCCCGTTACGCAGTGATACTGGCGTTTATCTGGTCATTTCCCACCGTACTTTTCGGTTTCATGGATTGGCAGTATTTTTACTCCGGAGCTTGGTTTTTTCCTGTCAGAATGAAACTGACGCTTGCTCCACTGCTTATTCTCCTTCTCGGTACAAGCATCCTTCTCGGACACAAATATGGACCCGGATCGAAAAGTGTCATGTTTTTTTACGCCCTAAGCTTTTGCACGGTGGTTGCGTTGGGTTACTTTGGGGGGCAGTTGGTCTATAGCGGATGGACTCCCACCGCGCCGAAGCAGTATGAGGCCGGCGAAGGACTGTTCAAGTCTAACTGCAGCGGTTGCCATCCGGAGGGAGGCAACATTGTACAGTCCAACCTCCCCGTGGTAAATGCGCCACAGTTGGCAGATTTTGATACCTTTGTTGCCTTCATACGAAACCCTAAGATGCCAGACGGGTCTCCCGGCATTATGCCCCCTTCTCCCGAGTCAAAAATATCCACTCAGCAAAGCAGGCAACTCTACGACTATATTATAAACATTCTTGAGAAATCAAAGACATCTCTGCTTCCGAAAACGGAGTCTGACAAGCCAAAGTCACTGATTTACTAAGAACATCATTAATTACCGAACATGGATGGAGCATGAAAGCGGCCTCAAAGGGCAGCGATATCAAGATCTCGATGGAGGCGGTTTTTTCCTGTGGGGTAGGCTCTACTTCCCGTTAGCTCCGCGTTGGCGCCGGCCCTGAATGGGCGGAATATCCTCTCTTCCGAGCAATTTTGAACGAGGCCCCTATGTTCGGTTATTTATGTATTTCTTAGAAAATAAGTCTTGTTGTTCTATTCTTCGCTCGGCATGGGCATGGGCTGCACGCTGCCGCAGTTTGGTCCCTCGTATACTGAGGTGGTCTCAGTGGTAAACTCGACCGGACCAGTACGTTGCCCCATCAGAACCGTTCCCACAAAATGAGTCTTGCCTGTGGCGTGTTCAGGGTCGGACCAGGAGGACTCCCAGCTTCCCCTTCCATTCATCTTTCCGCTGCATACGAGCTCTCCCCGTACGCCGGTTTCTTTCAGTACTACGTTGATGAGCTTACAGTCTTGCCCTGCTGCGACAGGCACACCATACTTGTCGATCATAGCCTGGGTGAGGCAGACAGTAGTGGTGGTGGTGAGCTTGCTAAAGGGTGAGTGAGCGCCTGGCGGCAAAACCATCCCCGGCGGCAAGGGTGTTTTCTGGAAGGTTCTGGTTGAAGTCATCAGCCACAGGCCAGGTTTTCTGGCGATCTTCGCCCATGAAAAACTTGAGATAACGAGTAGGAAACATACCACGCTGATCAAAATTCGAGTCTTACGCATGATTTCTCCTGTCTGATTAGAAACTGCTTTTCAGATAGATCTAAAAATAGAGCTGATGACTATTGCCTTTTATTAGGTTAGGTAAATCCTAGTCTAACGATCACATTGGGGCAACTTGTTTTAGAGGCCCACGCGGATTCAATCTACGCCGGCGAGCGCTCCGGATCGCGGCGCGGCCGCCCCGCGATCCGGACCCGTGGGGGTGCGGGGGGCACAGCTCCCCGCGCTTCTATCTCTTCTATCTCTTCCCGCTCCGCAGCCGGTTACGACACCGTCTCCCGGTTGTATCTGTTAAGCTTGCGGTAGAGGGTGCTTAGATCTATGCCCATTCTTTTGGCGATTTCTCGTTTGGGCAAATTCATTTCCATAAGCTTTGCGATTGTCTGCCTTTCGAAGTCCTTTGCCGATTGGGTTTGAACGCTCGATTTAGCCTCCACGGCCTTGGAGCTCATATCGAGCGCAATGAGATCGGCGCTGAGGTGGTTTGACTGTACGCAATTCATCATCCGTTCCACGACATTTTGCAATTCGCGGACATTTCCGGGCCACCCGTATCGCTGGAAAACGTCGACTACCTTCCTGTCGATCCGATCGATCCTTTTTCCCAGCAATTGAGAATATTTCCCGACAAAGTGGTCGAGCAGCGGGGGGATGTCGTCCGGTCTTTCACTTAAAGGGAGCAAATGAATGGTGAAAACGTTCAGGCGGTAATAGAGGTCTTTTCGGAAATTGCCCTTGTAGACCTCTTCGAGCAAATCCTTGTTCGTTGCCGCTATGATCCGGACGTCCACGTGGTGTGCCCTGGCTCCGCCGATGCGGATGACGCACTTGTCTTCTATTACCCGCAGCAGGATGGGCTGCATTTCAAGGGGCATCTCGCCAATTTCGTCTAGAAAAATCGTTCCTCCTTCGGCCAGTTCGAACTTTCCCTGGCCGCCTCCCCGCCGCGACCCGGTAAAGGCGCCCTCCTCGTGGCCGAAAAGCTCGCTCGCCATAAGGTCTTTGGGGATGGCGCAGCAGTTTATGGCGAGATAGGGACCGTTTTTGCGCTCGCTGGCGTTGTGGATAGCCTGGGCATAGACGTCCTTTCCAACACCGCTTGGACCCAGGAGCAGGACATTTGAGCGGCTCTGTGATGCGAGTTTTGCCTGCTCGACGGTATCGAGAAATTTCGGGTTCCTGCCGCAAATGGAATCGAATGTGAAATTGGCCTTGGCCCCTATGATGTCTGCCACCAGTTTCTTTACGTGCCGGATCTCGGTAAGGATCAGGACTTTTCCGATTACTCCTCCCGATTGAGACAGTATCGGGTTGCAGGTAAGAGTGTAATCGCTCGAAGTCTTTCCCGAGGATATCCGGACCTCGACGTGGACCAGGTGGTCGTTTTTGTCTATTAGAGACAATATCTGCCGGTTCTTCTGGCCCAGGAAGTGCTTGAGAACCCGGCCGACAACATTTTCCCCGGCAAATGCGGGCAGTTTCCTTGCCTGGTCGTTTATGAGGGTAATCACGCCCTCGTTGTCGATGGCGATCAGCGCCTCAGGGATCGAGGCCATGACGGTTTGCTGATAGCTGTAGGCGATTTCGCTCCTGGCGAAAGCCGCCCTGGCTTCGTCCAGGGACCGGTTGATTTTTAACTGGTTTTCTATAAGGTGTGCGGCGGCGATGGTCATGCCGTATGCATGGTTGTTTGCCCTGTCGTAGCGGCACAAAAGGATGATACCCCCGAGAAATGTCCCGTCGGGATCGAAAATAGGAGCCCCGTACCCGGTCGCTCCGTGAGAGCGTTTGAGATAATGTTGAGGCCCGAATACGCAAGCGGGCTTTTTTGTCCTTATGACCAGTCCGATTGCGGTCGTTCCAACGGCCTCTTCGTTCCACAAGGCGCCGGGAGCCCACTCTGAATACCGCTGCCGGGCCAGTTCCTGGAACTTTTCCGCTATTCTGATCTCGATCAGGTAACCCTGAGGGTCGAAAAAACTGACCACAAAAGAAGTGAGGGAGATCAAATTGTGGTAGTGGTTCAGGAAGAATTTGCTGATCTCGACGAGTTTACCGTTCTTTTTGATAAAATGTCGAAACCCTCTTTGGACAAAATTCTTTGTTGCGGCTCCCGAAGCGGATCGAGTCCGTATGCGCGGCAGCGTGTCCACGAATCCCGGATCTCCGTGGAATTAACCTCCGGTCCACATTTTCCTCTCCCCGAATGAACTTTTCCCATTCCCTCAAGATCGAGGTAAATTTTTCGAGTCGTCGAGTTTTCTGCAAACTTTTCTTTCCGGGTGCGAAAAAATCGGTATCCAAGCTTCCGGGCGTCATTATATTCTCTCCTTGCTTCGCAATATGCGAAACATCTTCTCTTTATGCGAAAAAATGGCAACCTAGCAGCAAAAAAGATTTTGCTCAATAGCAATAGCTGCGCGGCGGGTTGCCTCGGCCGCGCTGCGGTGCGACGCAGCCCGTTATGGCTGCCATTAATATTGGTTGGGAGATCATGATGGATAGAAGAGAAGTGGTGTTTCCGTAAACCGCTCGGCCACACGCGCAACGCGCGTGCGGCCGAAATCCCGGGGGGCGCGGGGGAGACACTCCCCCGCTCTTTTCAATCTTTACCGTGCCCGCCGGATCCTCTTAATGTTCGACCCAATCCTTTGCCCTTTCCACAGCGGAGCGCCAGCCCCGCAAGCACTTATCTATTTTCTGCCGGCTTTGCGTCGGGTGAAACCGCCGGTGCTCTTTCCAGATGGCTTGAAGCTCCGCCTGGTCTTTCCACACCCCCGTCGCGAGTCCTGCGAGAAACGCCGCTCCAAGGGCTGTAGTCTCTATATTTTGGGGGCGGCTTACCGAAACGCCGAGAATATCTGCCTGGAACTGGCACAGATAGTTATTGGCGCTGGCCCCGCCGTCCACCCGCAGGGTTTTTATATCGATTCCCGAGTCTTTTGCCATCGCGCAAAGAGCGTCTCTTGACTGGTAGGCCATGGCCTGAAAGGCCTGCGCGCACAAGGTGATTTTTGTTGGTCCCCCTGGTAAGTCCCAGTATGGCGCCCCTGGCGTAAGGGTCCCAGTAGGGGGCGCCTAATCCGACAAAAGCCGGCACGATATAGACACCGCCGGTTGACTCGACGGAGGTCGCCATTTTCTCGGTTTCCCGAACGTCGGCAAAGAGCCCCAGCCCGTCGCGCAGCCACTGCATGAGAGCTCCCCCGATGAAAACCGCCCCCTCGAGCGCGTAGGTGACTTTTTCTCCCAGCTGCCAGGCAATGGTGGTGAGCAGTCCGTGTTTTGAACCGGTGGGTTCGCCCCCGATGTTCATCAGCATAAAGCAGCCTGTCCCGTAGGTGTTTTTGACCATGCCTGGCTCAAAGCACGCCTGGCCAAAAAGAGCCGCCTGCTGATCTCCCGCTATTCCCGCTATTGGGACCTCGTGGCCAAACGCGGTTTTGTCGGTCACTCCCACGACGCCGGAGGAAGGCTTTACTTCGGGGAGCGTCTCTTCGGGGATTTGGAGCCTGGCCAGGATTTCCCGGTCCCAACTCATATCCTTGATGTTATAGAGCATGGTTCGGCTCGCGTTGCTCGCATCCGTCGCATGCACATTACCGTTTGTGAGTTTCCAGATGAGCCAGGAGTCAACGGTTCCAAACAGCAGGTCTCCCCGGGCGGCCAATTTCGCCGCTTCGGTTTTAGACCTCAGGATCCACCGCATCTTCGGGCCCGAGAAGTAGGCATCGGCAACGAGACCCGTCTTCTCCTGGATGACTCTCTCATAGCCTTCTGCCTTCAACTGCTCGCAAAACTCCGCCGTCCTTCTGCACTGCCAGACGATGGCGTTGGCCACGGGCTGCCCGGTTTTCCTGTTCCAACCGATGGTTGTCTCCCGCTGGTTGGTGATCGCTATACCGCTTAAGTCGGACGGTTTGAGCCCACCCCTGGCCAGCGCCGCCTCCATGCTGTTTTTTTGTGTCTGCCAAATCTCTTCGGGGTCCTGTTCCACCCACCCGGGTTTTGGGTACAGGCAAGGGAGCTCTTCGCTTGCCGAAGAAATTACCTCACCTGTTTCATCGTAGACAATGGTTCTAGAGCTTGTCGTCCCCTGGTCGAGCGCCATGACGATAGACATCGCGTTTCCCCCCTCTAGACTGCTCCGGTCAACAAATACCCCTCGGCAAGCTTAATGTAATCCTCGACTTGGGCCTTCCGCCAATCGTCGTCGTGTTTCAGCTCGCAAGCCATCAGGCGGGCGACTTCCGCAGCCATCTCGATGCTTGCCGCGGCGTCCAGGAAAAGAGAGCGGCTTCGGCGGGCCAGAAAGTCTTCCACGGTGCGGGCCATCTCTTCCCGGGCCGCCCAGATCACTTCGGCTTTGATATAGGGAAGCTTGCGGTGCAGCTTCTCGCCAAGGGAGGGGTCCCCGTTTACGAGTTTTTTATGAAGACTCCATCCGAGCCGTAGTAGTGCAGGGGGTCTTGCCGCTCATAGTGCTTGAGCCAGCCATGGATTCTTAAATCCCTGGTCACACATTCCCGCTCGTCCAGACCCGCGACCAGCATGGCGTGATTTACCGTGTCATCGGCCATCTTGCGGTAGGTGGTCCATTTGCCGCCTGTGATTGTCACCAGGCCCGACTCGGACACCACCAGGTAGTGATCCCGCGAAATCGCCGCGGTGCTTTTGCTCTCGCCCGTGTTGACCAGAGGTCTTAGGCCGGCGAACACGCTTTTTACGTCCGCGCGTGTCGGGTCTTTGGTCATGTAGGCGGCCGCATGTTTCAGGATGAATTCGATTTCCCGCTCGAGTGCGCGCGGCTCAAGACTCACCTCCTCGACGGGAGTGTCCGTTGTGCCAACGATTACCCTGTCATGCCATGGAACGGCGAAAAGCACTCGCCCGTCCTCGGTCTGCGGCACCATGACGGCGTCTTCGCCGGGCAGGAATTCCTTATCCAGGATCAGGTGCACGCCCTGGCTGGGACAAATTATCCTCTTTGCCTGCGGGTCGTCCATTGCGAGCAGGGTGTCGGTAAAGACCCCCGTACCGTTTACCACCACCCGGCCGTTTATCTCGTACTGCCTGCCGCTTTCCATATCCCTGGCCAGGACGCCCTGGATCATCTCGCCGGCCTTGATGAAGCCGCACACCTCGAAGTAATTGAGCACCGCCGCGCCATGATCGACCATGGTTTGAGCCAGGTTGACCGCAAGGCGCGAGTCATCGAACTGGCCGTCGAAGTAGACGACTCCCCCCCGCAGTCCTTCAGGCTCAAGCGTTGGGATGTGCGCCAGGGTCTCCTGCTTGGAAAGCCTCCTTGAAGGACCAAGCCCCAGTTTGCCGGCCAGAAGGTCGTAGACCTTCAGCCCCGCGCCGTAAAAAGGCCCGTCCCACCACTCGTAGTTCGGAACGATGAACGCCTGGTGACTGACAAGATGCGGGGCGTTGTTAATCAGGAGCCCCCTTTCGTGCAGCGCCTCGATCACCAGCGACACGTTGCCCTGTCTTAGGTAGCGAACCCCCCCGTGCACCAGCTTGGTGCTGCGGCTCGAAGTCCCCTTGGAAAAATCGTGCTGCTCGAGCAAAATCGTCTTATACCCCCTCGAAGCGGCATCCACACCGACTCCAAGCCCGGTCGCACCTCCGCCGACAACGATAAAATCCCAGTATCCGCCATATTGCTCAACGCTTGTGACCATTTCCTGTCGATTCATGACTTCTCCGCCAACCAGAGAGCAACCTCTTATACCAAGTTGCGTTCAAAATGATACCAATGCGAGGGCATGAGGCTTTGTCCTGCGTAGGGGCGGGGTTTATCCCCGCCCGCATCTCTTATGAAACTCGACTGCAAGGTCCAAGTTTCATTCTCGTTCAAACCGCGTCCGAGGACGTGGCGGCGGCGCTTGAACGCAACTTGGTCTTAGGACCCCTTAGCTTCTTTGGGCTATCCAGCCCACGATATCGGCTGTCACCAGGTCTTTTTCTTCCTTTTCATTTAAGATCTCATGGTAGCATTCCGGGTAGACCTTGAGCGTTTTGTCCCGGCCGGGGATGTGGTCGTAAAACCACCGGGCCGCGCTTGCGGGCACGAGCAGGTCGCCTCCCCCGTGAAGGATCAGGCATGGTACCTGGTAGTTTGTAATGTTTTTGTGGAGTCTTTCGGTGCCCTGGAAAAATGTGGAATACAAGAGCCTGAGGGTTACGCCCTTTAGCACCAGGGGGTCTTCGTCGTAGGCCCTTACCACTTCCTGGTCCCGGCATATGGCCGAAGAAAGCGAGTTTGGCATAACGGTGTCTCCCACGGCTTCCGTGTAGGTTTTCCCAAGGTCACTGAAGACAGGGAGAAAATCTACGGCAGCCCCCGATAAAATCATGCCCTTTAGGTCGTGTTGGCAACAGGCGCCGTAAGCCGCGGCTATGAGCCCCCCCATGCTGTGGCCAAGCATAAAAACCGGTTTTCCCTGGTTTTCCTTATGAGCCAGACTGACGATCAGGTCCGTGTCCTTTAAAAACTTGTCCAGGTCGTCATTGTTTCCTCGCAACCCACCGGATCTGCCATGTCCTCGATTGTCGAACCGGTAAACCGAAATGGACTTCTCATTTAACTTGGCGGTCACATAATCATACCGCCCACCATGTTCCGCCAGGCCGTGGACGATTACCAGAACCGACCGGGGATTTTCCACGGCGTCCCTTGTCATGAAAATATCCGTACCGTCGAATGACATTTCGAATGACATTAAAGAACTGGAGCTCATCGCTCGTCTCCTTCTCTTATTGTACCCGCCGAAGGTTTGTTCCCGTTGGCCAAAAATTTTGCACCTGGTCCGATAAGGTATTGGAAACGCAAGTCATCTGTCAAGGATATCGCCGGCCCCAAATGGAGGGTGCAGGGCGGACACCGCCCTGCGCTTTTGGTTCTTTGCCTCTTTTGTATTAAAGCAACAGTAATGCCCTATGGGGTTGGCGCCATTTCCTGTACGGGCTCCGCGGCTTTTTTCTCTTTGAGCTTTACAATAAGGAGCGGCAGCAGCCAGAAGCAGGCGGCGCCGTATGCGAGATCTTTTAAGTAAACCAGTTGGAGATGCTCATTCATAACCAGCGCCGAACCGGTTACGAAGTTGAACATGATAAATGTTGCGTGGTTGCATATAAGAGGTAGTTTTTGCGCGATCAACGCGGCCAGGAGCAAAGTGACAACCACAATCATAACGATCAAACCGGTAATTCCCATTATTGAGGGAAGATACCAGAGCAAAAACCCCGCGAGCAGCCCCACCGCCGATCCCAGGTAAATTTTGGGGGCCTCCGCAAGGTTGTTCATGCACATTCCTCCGAAGAGTGTCACGGCGACAAGCCCCACCCACTGGTTTTCGAGCTTGAGGACGATCTTTCCAAATAAAACCCAGGCTACAAGAACGATAATAACGGCCAGGCTGATCAGGCAGGCTTTCCAAAATGGTATTGCGTGTTCCGTTGCGGTTTGCTTCGTGCTCATGAATGCCCCTTTCTGAAAGTGTTATTGACCCTGCTTTCGCCTGGCTTCCTCTTCATTCCTCAAGATTTGGCGCAGCACCTTCCCCACGGCGGACTTGGGAAGGGAGTCGCGAAACTCGATCGATTTGGGAACTTTGTAGGCGGCAAGCCGTTCTTTGCAAAAATCGACGATCTCCTTATCCACTGCCGTCTCGCCCGGTTTTAGCACCACGTAGGCTTTGAGCGTCTCCCCGCGGTATTCGTCAGCGATTCCAACCGACACCGCTTCAAGCACCTTGGGGTGCTCGAAGAGCACTTCGTCGATTTCCCTCGGGTAGATATTGAATCCGCCGGCTATCACCAGGTCCTTCTTGCGGTCCACGACGAACAGGTAATCGTCTTCGTCGCGCATTACGACATCCCCCGTGCTTAGCCACCCGTCCTTTAGCTGCCCCGCTGTTTCCTCCGGGCAGCCGAAGTACTCCTTCATGACCAGAGGGCTCTTTATGAGAAGCTCGCCCGGCTGGCCCGGCAAGACATCCTCCACCCCGTTTTCGACGTCCACGATCCTTATGTCCGTGTCGGGAAACGGAATGCCGATGCTGCCCACTTTCTTCATGCCCATAATCGGGTTGCCGATGCCAAGGGCGGTTGTCTCGCTCATCCCCCAGCCCTCGCTAAAGGAGATGCCCATGTCGTTCACCCGTTCGATTAGCTCCTGGGGCATGGGGGCGCCTCCGGAGTTCAGGAGCGCCCAGGTCGGCGCAAGCTCCTGGCCCCGCGGATGGTTTATGAGCGCCGTAATCATGGTGGGTACGGCCGGGAAAAAAGTGATCTCCTTAAATTTTGCCAGGGTCTCAAGGATTTCGTCCACCTGGAACCGGGGAATCAGGATCTGGGTCGCGCAGTTTAGTATCGCCCAGTTCATCACGACGATGTTTCCGTAGACGTGGAAAAACGGGAGTGCCGCCACCACGGTGCGCCGCTCGGCAGGCACCAGGCCGCTTGCGGCCGACCCCCACAGGCAGCACTGGAAAGTCGCGGCAACAAGGTTTGCGTGCGTAAGAACCGCGGGCTTGGGCAACCCGGTGGTCCCGCCGGTGAACTGGATCATGCACGGGTCTTCCGGGAAGACCTGGACCCGGGGGCGCCCGGCTGTCGGGCTCGCGTCCAGAAGAGCCGAGAAATGATGCCACCCCGGTTCCAGATCAAGGCTTTTGGCCGTGCTGCGGCCCATCCCGCCGATATAGTCCTGCGGCCTGGTCACGATCACCCGCGGAATGTCTGCTTCCCGGCAAAGCTCGCGAATTGCCGGAAGAACCATATCGAAGGTGAAAAGCGTCGTCATCCCGGTTTTTAATGCCGCATGTTTTAGTTCCGCGGCCGTGTACATCGGGTTAAGGTTAACCACGACAGCCCCAAGGCATGCCGCCGCGTGGTTGGCGATTAAGTACTGGGGGCAGTTGGGCAGATCGATTCCCACCCGGTCGCCTTTTTTTACGCCAATGGATGCCAGTGCGTTCGCCATTTGCCACACCGAGCGGCGCAGCTCGCGGAATGTTATTTCGGTCCCGTGGAAATTGAGGGCCGCTTTGTCAGGAAAAGAGTTCGCCGGGACGTCGAGTAAATTATGGAGCGGGATTCGAGGGTAGCGGATCGTGAGCGGCACGTTGTAGTCATAATGCCTTTGCCATGGTCTGGGTTGCATTCTTCCTCCTCTAAAGTTCGATAACAGATCACAACTCTTGTCAAATCCGGTCCTGAGGCGGACCGGTACACCACCTCCTTTTCGTCTGGCTGGTTTCCATCCGGAAACCCACGTTGTGACTGCGGTGGGCACGATGATGCCTGTGCCCATCCTTCCCCGGGTGCGGATCTTGTAGGGCGGGCAAAAGCGTGGCGTTGCCCGCCATGAAGTTTCCGGATGGAACTTGGAATTTTTAGTTTAAACGTTAAGGCAATTCCCGCAGTGCACTTAACATACCAAAAATATATTGTCTCATAACACTTCGATAAAACAGGATATCATTCTATTTACGCCCAAAGGCTGTGCTGATGCTTGTCGACTCGGTTTTGCATAAGGAGAAATCGTGTTGCAGGATGCGAATGGGGGAGTCATGCGAAAGAGGAGTATTCGGAGTGCACCCGGGAGCACCGGTATATCGCACTGGCAACTTGGAAGATATAACATCGCCTGCATAGCGGTAATTGGCGCCTGAGTGGGCGAACCATGCCCGGAAATAACAATACTATTCTTAGAAGATCTACGACCTTGACAAGCTTGATTCTAGCGTGATAGTGAATGGTTGTAAAGAAAGATTCATTACCGAATTAAAATTTAGAGCCTGGAGGCTCCTTCTTTGCTCAGATTCAACGTGGGGAACAAACGGGCATTGACCGGAAAATATACCGGTATAGCGGGTTGTTATGGCGGCTATATCCCACTGTTGGCGCTCCTTTGCTCCGCACTTATACCCGCTCTAAAGTGCTCCAAAAATTTGTTTTGCTCCCTGATATACCTGAATGGCATTCGGAAATTTGCGAGCCATTCCGGCCCGGCGATCATTTTCTGGATGGGAGGGGAATACTGATGATTGATCTGGATCTCGTCGGCAGGAAACGCGGTCCTGTCCCGTATGAGTATGCGTGGAAAGACGTGGTGCTCTACGCGATAAGCGTTGGGGCGGACGAACTTCCGTTCATCTATGAGAATGCCAAAGGCGGGCTGAAAGTCCTGCCCGGCTTTGCCGCTATAATGACCGGAACCCTGTTTTGGGAACTTTTCCGTGGCGTTGAGATCGACTTTTCCAGGTTCATTCACGGTGAGGAGAGCATAAAGCTCCACCGCCCGATCCCGCCCGGGGGCAAGGTCTACGTGCGGGGGGAAATCCCCTGCATCTATGACAAGGTCAAAGGAGCGCTCATTGTCTGCCGCTTCGCGATCGAAACCGGAGCCGGGGAGCCGCTGGCCGATGTCGAACAGGGGATCTTTTATGCCGGGGCGGGCGGATTTGGAGGAGACCCGGGGCCAAAAGCGGAAAAACTGGAGCCTCCGGGGGCTGTCGAACCGGACTTTAGCGTCTCTTGTCCTATTCCCGAAAACCAGGCCGCACTCTACCGTCTAAACGGCGACCTCAACCCCCTTCATATCGCCCCCGATTTTGCCGGGAGGGGAGGCTTCCCGCGGCCTATCCTCCACGGTCTGTGCACTTACGGCTATGCGGCAAGAGCTGTAGTGAAGAGCGTTTGCGACGGGGATGTCTCGCGCCTTAGCCAATTCAAGGCCCGCTTCTCCGGAGTAGTATACCCGGGCGACACTCTTGTCACCGAGGGGTGGAAAGACAGCGGAGGCCGGTATCTGGTTCGTTCCCGCACCAGCCGCGGAGTGGTGCTTGGTAATTGCTGCGCCGTGGTCGAGCGGGATAAGCCCTGATTGAATCAAAAGAGGAGGGGATTTTCATGGTGTCGTTTCGTCTCGATAACAAAGTTGTTCATCCCGCCCGCCGGCATCTGCCGCCACGGCAAATGTAGGCGGGCGGGGCTCATCGACCCTCGCGGGTGTGAACAAAACAACCGTTTGGATGGACTTGGCAGGCCTCAGGAAGCGAGTTTTTCGCACAACGTGGCGACTCTTCTTCCAAGCTTTTCCCCGTTTGTCCCGGCCCTGTCGTCGGGTTCCCCAACACAGGACACGCCGTAATGGCCGGTTGCGTCCATCGGGTCTCCGGCTATCACCATGCCGTAGATGAGCAGGCATTGAATTATCGAAATGAGGGTCGTTTCTTTTCCGCCGGATGGGTCCCCGGAAGTGGCGAAGGCAGCTCCCACCTTGTTTTCCATCTTCTTCCGGGTGGATACGAATTCATCGAAAACCCGCTTTAGATCGGCGGCCATCACCCCGAAGTAGACCGGCGAGCCGGCAATCATCCCCGCGGAGTCGAGAAAATCCTCTTTTTTCACCTCCGCAGTGCTCCTTAGCAGCGCTTTTGCCCCCTGGACCGATTCGACCCCCTTGGCGATCGCCTCGGCCAATTTTCGTGTGTTTCCGCCCTTCGAGTGATAAAGCACGAGAACCTGCATATCTTTCCTCCTTTTTGGCAAAACCATACTCCAGCGTCCATCCGGAAACTTCATGATGGGCAACGCTACGCTTTTGCCCACAAGATCCGCACCCGGTGTAGGTGGGCACAGGCATCATCCCGACAATTACCCACACGTGCACCCGGGGTGTCGGATACCAATTCAAATTCCCCCCCTAGAGGGGGGCCAAAATCCCCACCCTCTAAAGGGGGGCAGGGGGGATTTTAATGGTGCCCCCATTTAACAGAAACCTTAAACCCTTTGCCGGAGCGCTTCCCAAGAACATGACAGACGCCGAGTACGCCCTTTGGTCCAAATTGAGGAGAAAGCAGCTCAGCGGCGACTCTCACTGGTATGAAGAATGGAAAGCTCCGCTCCCGGGGGGCTTTCCATTCTTCATCGGGAGGAGTTACTTCTTTGCCCCCACCATGTCATGAACCCAGCTCAAGGCCGCGGAAGCGGCGGGAAACCCGATCGTGCTTGTGAGCAGCAGTATGGTCTGGCAGATTTCCTCGGATGTGGCTCCAGCCTGCAATGCCCTCCTGGCATGGCTGTGGACCGAGCCCTCGGAGCGAATAGCCGCCGCCGCGGCCAACTGGATCAGATGGGAAGTCTTCTCATCCAGCGGTCCTCTTTTCCTGACTGTTTCGCCAAGATGTTCAACAGCGTCCAGGTAATCCCGGTACTCTACCTGCAATTTGACGTACCATTCCGGAAAATTTTTTTCCATCGTAGTGCCCTCCTTCTAGAAGAAATGCCAAAGATATGGTCCTCGAACACCCTCGCTTTGCGCTTTGAAAATAAGTCCTTCCTAACGATTCGGAACCGCCGCTTCATCGATTACGTTGTTTTCGACGACGACGGGGTTGGCGACCGGATTAAAAGGGTTGGTCCTCACCGACAGCGAATGCATGTACGGGTAATGTTGGGCCAGGTGCTGCAAATAAGCCAGCCATTCCCGCACCAGTAGGCCAAATGCCCGTTGAATGTCGACTTCCAGGTGCTTTAGATCGGATCGGGGCAGTTCCTGAAAGCTCTTTCTCGCTTCCAGTTCCTCTGTCAGGTGGCAAACGGCCCAGAGCAGGTCGGTAAAAGCGTCGTGCTCCAGCAGGTTCGGGTTTTGCAAGAGGCCAAGTACGAAATCGCGTTTTTTTAGAAGGAAATCCTTCAGCTCCTCCAACCGCAGCCCGTGCGAATCGAATTTCCACCGGTAGCCCTGGATGAACTCCCCGGCCTCCCTGTAGTGGGATTGCCCCCAGTCCTGTGCTACGGCCAGCCCCTGCTCGAGTGTTGAAGAATCACCGCTGCAAGCCCCCATCATTTTTATCAGCCTGTTGCCCACCTCGCCGAAAAACGCCCCTATGACCATGTTTAATTTCCGCAGTAAAGTCTGCCGTTCCCTCTCGTTCATGAACTGTTCTATCAGGACGGTGACAAGCAGGACCTGAACCGGGACGAAGACCACGTCCAGGGCAAGGTAGAAAAAAAAGCGAGTGCATATCGGAGAACAAAAAGACATGCAAAAGCGCAAGCACCGCGCTCGAGCCGATCAGGATGATCGCCACTCTCATTTTCCAGGTTAACCTAACCATAAAGCTCTCGTTCTTCTTCGCCTCTTTTACCCGCCAGGCCCTTCAGGGCGGCCATGTCGCCAAGGGTGAAATCGGGGCGCCGGCATGCGAAAAAGGTATTGTTGTGGTAGAGCGGTTCGGCCCCGATGTCGAACTGCGAAACGGAAGCCGCCCTGTCCCACATGGCCGTTCCGGGAATCGGGGAAAACTCGGCTATGTGCGGCCGCGCCCCGCTTTGCCGCACAAACCGGATGGATTCGGCCACCTCTTCGGGCCTCTGGCCGGGCAGACCGCAGATAAGGTAGGCTCCGACGTCGTTCCGCGAAAAGCCGGCGTTAAAGAGGTTTTCCACCGCATCCAGGTACGTCTTCGCATCGACCTTGCCCCCCCATTCGAGGCTCCTGCCGTCCAGGGCCGTTTCAAGCCCCAGCCGAATGGTCCTGAACCCCGATGCGTACAGCAGATCGCACCAGTCTTTGGAAAGAGCCCTGACGTGGAGGGCGTTCGGAACGTGAAAGCGAATCCGCGGGCCCTCTTTTGCTATCGTTTCGAGAACGGGCCTCAGAGTGTTTTCGCAATCGAGCAGCAGCGCATCGTCATAGAAAGCAAAATCGCTTGTTTTAAGCACCCGGCGGCCCCAGTCGATCTGGTCCATTATGCGGCGGGAGTCGAGCCTTGTGCGTTTTGGCTGAAGTTTTGCCGACGCGCAATAAGGGCACCTGTAGGGGCAGCCGACCCCGGTGAGAATCGGTGCGTAGCCGGGCCCGGGTTTCAACAAGTCAAGGGCCGGAAGCGGCCATGAACCAAAATCCGCCCACGCGCTTTCGTTACTCAGGCAAAATCCACTCAGTTCTCGAATCATTTCAGGAATGCGGGCTACCTCATCGGTTATCACACGGTCGGCGCCGCTCCACCGCGCCGCGTGGTCGGGGCATAACCTCGCGTATATGCCGCCAAGCCACACGGGGACCCCGGGAAAGATGTCCCGCACCACCCGGACCGCTTCCAAAACCCCCGGGTACCAGTAGGTCATAATCGAAGTGATCCAGACGATATCGGGCTTTTCGATCTCCAAGAGCTTTCGCCTAAAGCTCTCGGGGTGAATCCCGTGCCGGTGGAAATACCGCGGGAAACCGGCGTAAGGCTCAGGCTTGGCGATCCGCATCCGCGGATATTTCCCGGTCCCGAAATTTTTGTCCTTGCCGGGAAGCACCCCGGCGCGGGAGTTCGTAAACGGGTCTTGCCTGTCCAGGCAGTCGACGAGCGCCGTGCCGCATCCTCCCTCTTTTAGAAGGGATGCAAGAAAAAGCAGGCCCAAGGGCTTTGCCCACAGGTCGTAGGCCGCAAAATCGGTAATCCAGGGATTTATCAGCAAAACGAGCGGGGCCCGGGATTTATGCATCATGCCTGCTTTCCAGACGCAATAGGGTTATTGTTTTTTCGCCAGGCGGAATGAATCGGCTTATTTTTTTATATCCCTCAAAAGTTGTAAAGAGCTGATCGACAGAAAAGAATCAAGGCCCTCGAAAGCAATGTGGCAGGATTATTAATACCAGTTTACGTCCAAGATCGAACTAAATAAAATGAGCGCCTTGCATGCTATAATTTAATCGAAAACACTCAAAAAACGTTTTTCTGCGATCAAGAGGTTACATCGTGCCGGAATCTGAAATTGAAAACCCGGGCTCGGCCAAAGCCCCCGATACCGAAAACGATTCCGGGGGCCGGCCTGCTCAATTGGGCCCGGCCGCGCTTGCCGGCCGTGTGGGGACGTTTCCTCACCTGCCCGGCATATACATTTTCAGGGATGCGAGCGGGACTGTTCTCTACGTCGGGAAGGCCAGGGATTTGAGGAAACGCATCGGAAATTACTTCCGAAGCGGTGACGCCGTGGACGTAAAGACCCGAATGATGCTCGCCAGGGCCTCCGACCTCGAATATGCCCTGACATCCTCCGAAAAGGAAGCCCTGCTGCTCGAAGCGAGCCTTATAAAAAAATACAGGCCGCGCTACAATGTTGTCCTTCGAGACGACAAAAACTACCTCTCGATCCGGCTCGACCCCCGCGATCCATACCCCAGGCTGGATATCGTCCGGCGGTTTCAAAAGGACGGGGCCCTCTATTTCGGCCCGTACCCCTCGGCAAGGGCCGCCCGCGACACGCTCAAATATCTCCACCAGCTTTTTCCTCTAAGACTTTGCAAGGGAAAAAAACTCATCGAGCGCGAACGGCCCTGCCTCAATTTCTCCATGGGCCAGTGTCTTGGGGCGTGTGCGGGCAAAGTCTCACGCGAGGACTACATGAAGATGGTCGAGGAGGTGGAGCTTTTCCTGGAAGGTAAGACCGATGTCCTCCAAAGGCAGCTGAAGCAAAGGATGCGGGAAGCCGCCGATGCGCTCCATTTCGAGCTCGCCGCCTTCTATCGCGACCGGCTGCGAAACGTGGCGGCCACGATCGAAAAGCAGCACGTAGTGTCGGATCAAATCGTGGACCGGGATGTGCTGGGCATTTGCCAGGAGGAGGAACGCACCGAGCTGGTGGCTCTTTTTGTGCGCCAGGGCGTGCATTCGGGCCAGAGGGGCTTCGATCTCAAGGAGGCCAAGGGCGACAGGGCCGAGCTGATTTCCGCCTTCATCCAGCAGTATTATTACCAGGGCGGTTTCATTCCCGACGAGGTGATCGTTCCGGTTGCGCTCGATTCGGAAACGATCCTCTCGGAATGGCTCTCCGATCTTAAGGGGAAACGCGTGCGGGTCTGGGCGGCCAAAAGGGGCGATAGAATGCACCTGCTCGACATGGCCGAGGCCAACGCCCGGGAGAGGCTGATAAGCCGCGGCCGCGGGCGGAAGCGAGACGCGGCGATCCTCGACGCTCTCCAGCGCTTGCTAAAGCTCCCGAGAACCCCCGAGCGGATCGCGTGCGTGGATATCTCCAACCTCCAGGGACATCACGCCGTGGGGGCCGTTGTCGTCTTCGAACAGGGACACCCGGACAAAAATTCCTACCGGCGCTACAGGATAAGGCTAAAAAGCGAACCCGACGACCCGGCGATGATGTCCGAAGTCATATCCAGGCTGTTCGAAAACGACCCGGAACTTGCCTCGACCCTCGACCTGCTTCTCCTGGACGGAGGCAAAGGGCAGCTAAACACGATCGTGCGCCTGCTCGACCAAATCGAGATGGTTGAGCCGATCCCGGTCGTCTCTATCGCCAAGGAGCGCGAAGCGGACATAGGGGAAAAAGGAAAAGGGCTCTACGAAAAAATCTATCTGCCCGGCCGGAAAAACCCTCTTTTTCTGCACCGCCAACCCGACGTCCTGCACCTGCTGCAGCGAATACGCGACGAGGCCCACCGGTTTGCCATAACTCATTATCAGAACGTTCACAGGACTTCGCTTCTTACCTCGGCCCTTGACTCCATTCCCGGGATCGGCCCGGGAAGAAGGCAGATGCTCCTCCAGCAGTTTGGAACCATCGATGCGATCCAGGAAGCCACGGTCTGCGAACTCGAAAGCGCGGGCCTTCCGCGCAAGGTCGCGCAGAGCGTCCTTGGCGTTCTCTCGGAAACTGAGAGCAGGGCCGTTTTGGAGGAGCGCGAAGAAGAAATCGGCCCGAAGGAAAACCTCGACGAGTGATCCCTATCTGCTTTTCACCGCGCTTTTCCAGCGGAAGATGACAAAAAAGAAAAGCCCCGCGGCAAGGGCCGCTCCGACCCCGATGTCCACCTGGTGGGAATATTGTTCGACCACGTCCCACCTCTGGCGAAGGTACATCCCGCAGGCAAGCAGAAAGGAATTCCAGAGCGTCGCGCCGGCAAGCGTCGCGGTGAGAAATGGAAGGGTCTTCATTTTACCCGTTCCCGCCGGGATCGAAATAAGATGCCTTACAACGGGTGTGAACCTGCTTATGAAAATGGCAAGCGCACCTTTGCGGCGGCTGAAAAAACGTTCGGTAATCTCTAGGTCGTGCGGATTTAAGAGCAGGTACCTGCCCGCTTTCATTACAAACGGCCTTCCACCATAATAGCCCATGGCGTACGAGATCGCCGACCCTATCAGGGAACCGGCGCTTGCCGCAAGAATTGCCGTCCAGAGATTCCACCTGCCGTCGGCTACCAGAAACCCGACAAACGGCATCACGGCTTCGCTTGGAATGGGAATAACCATGCTTTCGAGAGCCATCAAAAAGGCCGCGCCAAAATACCCCGCCTCTTCGAGGCAGGGTATGGCCAATTTCGATACGAGGTGCGTGAGCATTCGATCTTTCCAGTTCTTAAGGGGGTGTTGAGCAGCACTTTGGAGGTATAAAGAGCAGAAATCGGGGAAATTTTCCAGCCCATTCTCTTCCCCGCCCCCCCGGTTCGGTCTTTCAGGTGATTTAACTGTTGGCAGTCCTGCCCGGGATCATATATTAATTCAGACTACATCCTTTGCAACGCACCTGTCGGACTCGGCGTTGAAATATGAAAAAAGACCAAATTACCCGGTTTCCGATCGAGGATTCGATCGACCTCCACACCTTCAGGCCACAGGAGGTAAGAGACCTTCTGCACGACTACCTCGAGGCCGCGAGCCGGAAAGGGTTTACGGAGGTCCGAATAATTCACGGTAAAGGCACCGGGGTCCTTCGCCGGATAGTCCGGTCGGTGCTCGAGACTCACCCGCTGGTGATCTCGTTTGGCGATGCCGGCTCCGGTTCAGGCGGATGGGGGGCCACAAATGTCCTGATCAGGGCAAAAGGGGCGGGGAAGAGAAAATAGACCACGGGAGCGACGTGTAAGCCATGGAAAAAATTCGACTCGGGGGAATCAAGATCCTGGAAGGGCGCTCTTATGCGGGATGGTCCTGCGACAAGACCGGAAACACGTTGCCCGATATCTGCATCCATATGGGCGTGGAGCGAATCAACCTCAGCCAGGTGACTCACATGGCCGATGACGGGAGGGGACTTTCCTCGACCTCCATGTGCACCGAAAGCGGCGGCAGCTTCACCGGCTATTTTTTCATCAAGCTCAATACCGGCGTGGACCCGCAGCTAAGGCGAGATACCACTATTCTTTCCATCTTTCCCCATGATCGAAGGCCCGCCGTAATGGGAGCTCTTCTCGGACTCGTGGGGCGCGAGTCCATTCATGCCCTGGGGATCGCAAGCTCCCCTTCGGCCGTGTCGGTCGTGGTTCCCTCGGAGCACATGAAAGCGGCCATCGACGGCATCTTCAGCGTCTTTGAGTTTCCTGCTTACGGTTCCCCCCTGAAGTGGGAGACCGCCTATGTGGGCAAAGAAGACCTCTTCAAGGATGTCGTTGGCTCCTACGAGGAAAAGGACATCAAGGTCTATGCGGTCATCGACCAGCCGGGTCTCGACCTTTGGGCCCTGGTACTGGATCGCGGGGACCTCGTGCGGATGGGGCCGGCGTTTGGGCAGATCGACGGCCTGGAAGCCAGGATGCCTTTCCTTGTAGCCGATTGCAGCCATATCGGGGAAGTGGGCCTCGGTTTCTGCCTTCCCGCCTCGTATCGCCAGACCGTTATGGAAGCGCTCGATGCGTACGTGCCGCATGCCCATCGCTCGTTTCAGGAGGCTGCGGGCATCTTTTTCCACGGTCCTCATTTCGGGGACCGTTATCGCATTGCCGGTACGTTGACCGGCAGTATTCAAAAAGCCGGGATACACCCTCTGGCCTTGAGTTGTGCCGTCCATTCCATATCGGTAATCCTCAGGGCTCAAGACCTTCCCCTCGGGCTGCAGGCCATAAGGGGTAAATTTCACGTGCCCACCGACAAAAATTGATCGGCGGCGGCTGCGCTGCGGGCGAGTATTCTCCTACCCCCGCACCCCCACGGGTTCCGGTTCGTGCGTCGTCTGCGGCCGCAGCCGCCTCCGGGACCGGAGCGCCCACTCGGTTGGGCGTCCCCACTGCGTCTAAATCGCCCCCACCTCTCTGCCGGTCCTGTGGTACACGCAGTTCGAGCTTGCCCACGCGTGTTATCAAAGACCGGCCGCAGTAGCCTGAACGGTATCCAACTCGCCCTGCGTTCCTCTCCCCTTTCTCGGCTCCAACCGCCTCTGTCATCTCCTGTTCCAACACTTCCTGGAGCACCTCTCGAATTTCCACAGAATTCGGGGGCGAAATATTCGCTTTTCAGGACCTGACCCGTATCATCAGGGTATTGCATGGAAAATAGCGTATTTAGCATATATTGTTTACCCTATATCTACCCTCAAAAATCCCTCTTTACCCGCAGATACCCTCGTTCTATATTCAGCTCACGCATCATACGAACCACCAAAGTAAACGAAATAGAGGAGACGCTCATGAGGAAAAATATCGTCATACTGGGGTTACTGCTCGCCGCAGCCTTTTTCGCCGCCGCTCCGGCTTTAGCTGACACGATGCAATACCTCGGACCCGTGAATCCCAGCTCCCAAATTGACGGATACTACACAGGACTTTACCGGGCGGAATATAACAACACCCCCATCAACGTCGTCTGCGATGATTTTGATACCGACATTCAAGCGAATCAGTCGTGGACGACGGGCGGCAACCAAAAGTTCAATGGGGCGAACATCACCAATTCGTACCTGCTGGGGCTGAACGGAGGCCAACAATTCACACAGACTCAGGACTACAATATGGCAGAGTACTTAGCCGCAAAGATATTCCAAAACCCGTCGGACATTGGCGGGACATGGAACGACCTCTCGGTGGCGATATGGTCCATCAACTCATCAAGCGCTACCGGGCTGAGTGAATACAATACATCAAACGTTCAAAACCTGCTTCTGGATGCGTACAATAACATGAACACAAGTACTCCTGGTTTTACAGTCTACGATCCGTCCATTTCATCTCAGCCCGGCCAAGAGTTTCTTTCATACCAGCCGATTTCGACTCCCGAGCCCTCGACCGCGCTCCTCGTGGGTTTAGGACTAATCGGTTTTGCATTATTGCGGAGCAGGAAGTTCAAGGAATATGTCCGCTTAACCTAACAGATTGATAATGAAGAACAAAGCGGATTGGGTCCATTTCTAAGTGCCTGAAAATTCATTCCAGGCGGTCGGACTGCACCTCAAGATCATAATGGATCTGAAGGTTCATCCAGAACTCCGGCTCGATTCCAAAATAGCGCCCAAGGCGCAGGGCGGTATCGGCTGTAATAGCGGGTTGTCCATGAACGATCGCATTGATCCGCCGGGTATCGACTCCAATATCCCTGGCTGGAAGATATTGGCTTATTCCCATAGGGATCAGGAAGTCTTCTTTTAAAATTTCGCCTGGGTGGACAGGCGCCATTTTCTCTTCGATCATGATTTCCTCTCTCTTTCTAGTGATAATCCGCGATCTCGACGTCATATGCATTTCCTTCGCGCCACCTGAAACAGATACGCCACTGGTCATTGATGCGGCTTTTGAATGGAAACGCCCTTGGCCGGTGTGAAAACACCGCCCGCCCACTCCCACGCCCTTCAGAGTCGAGTCCATTCGTGACTTTCCGGCAGGCCTGAGCAGACTAAAGATTTTTCCTCGGGCATTTTTCACTATGAGAGCGTGTAGCTGTTACGGGCGGGAATAAAGCGCAGATCATTATTGCCGCTAGATGTGGGGCATTGATTCACCGAAGAATCGTATGGATGAAGGATCCGGGAGTGAAAAACTGGCGCTATGGGGGTATTTCCGACAGGGTCTGCTTGTAGTTCCAGGGCATCCAACGACCGGGGTCGGCGGCGAGCTTGGGGCCGTTTCGCAAAAGGGTCGTCAGGTACTCAAGAGCGTTGACTCCCATGAGATCGCAGGTGTGAATGAAGCTCATAAAGAGATCGCCCACCCAGGCGCCTCTTTCGGTTCGGTAAAATAGAGAGTTCTTCCGATGGCGTATTACCGTCTTCAGTGCCCTTTCGACCGTGTTGTTGTCGAGGGGCGCGCCTGCGACCGTAAGGAAGCGTGTGAGTCTTTCCCATCGCTTCAGCATATAGTCGAAGGCTTTTCCCATCCCCGAGTTCGGTTCGATAGCTTTGTCACGCAGCTTCGTTTCCATCCAATATTTTAAGCCGGCCAGAGGTGGGCCGCTGTTTTGCTGGTGAAACGTGAGCCTCTCCTCGGGCGACAATGCTCGCTCTTTGGCAACAGCGTCATGGTGGTAAACCTTGGCCAGAATCTCGATCACGTAACGGGATTCCTCAGGAAAGTCATTTATTTCAGCGACGAAGTTTCTCCTTCCGTGGGTCAGGCAGTTGCAAAGAATGGTGGCAAGCTCGTCGGACATGTTCCTGGAGAGGGCGTCGCACATCTGGATGGGTGGACCAAGATCGGCCAATCTATGTTCGAGAAGATCTTTTAGGTTTTCACCCGCGTGCTTGTGCCCGGTGAAGAAACAGGCTATCGTCTTATCTTCGGATTTACAGATGAGCCCCGTTGTGAAAACACCCTTTCGCTTTCCGGCTTTATTTGTATCGTCCCCTTTGCCGCCTTTATTCAAAGAGAGGACCCTGTTGGTTGTGTCGTCCTGGTAGATGATGTCGGACTGAGCGCCTTGCCGCAGCAGTTCCAGGTAGCCAGGTTTGAGCGTCTCGGCGCCTGCATCTACGATATCCCACTGAGTCGATGCGGGAAGAGGTATACCGCAGTTTTGCTGAAGATTTTCCAAACGGTTGAAAGGCAACCCTCCACCATACTTTGAAACGGCAATCATCGCGGTCGCCGTCTCGTCATATTTTTGTTCACCGGCTTCGGCAGGTTTTTGCGCGGTGAAGATTTGCCCGCAAAGGTTGCACCGCAGTTTCTCGAGAAGATAGATCGAGGCCTGAATCGGAGCCGTTCCGAAAAAGCGTATAAGCGGCCCGGGATCGAGCGGATAGAGTTTACCCTTCAAACATTCCGGACACCGAACGCCGGCTTTGAGCTCGGGGTTGGAGACGGGAACCCGCATCGCTCCGGGATAGCCATCCGCAGCGTTTCTGCCGTGTCCTTTGGATTGAGGCCGCTCAGGCCGGCAGGCAACTAAAGGCTTTTCATTAAATATTCGTTTGGAGCTCTCCGTCTTGAAACCGAACATCCATCGGAGCAGCCGCGCAATGGCGCTTGATTTTTTCTCCACAATGCCGCTCAAAAAGAGTACGGTCCCGACCAGGCCGGAGACGAAAGTAAAATCCGCCGGATCAAGGTTCTTTTCGGCCCTTTGCAGAAAGCTCTGTATCTTTTCGCTCTCCAACTCTATTTTGGGAGGCTTTAGCGGCATAGCTTCTCCCGGAACCCTGCATCGAGCGCATAGCCCCAAACATCTTTTATCGAGCAAGCAGGCTTATGGGTTTTGTTGTGTATGCCCCGCCCCGTGGTTTTTCCCATATGTATCCAGTTCGATGCCCGGTAGCAGGTGCCCTTGAACCGCTCGGTATCGACAAAGGTCTCCAGAAAATGTACCGGGTGACCGTAGACCTCCTGCCAGTCACGCGATATCCTTCTTGCCATCTTCGCCAGCAGGTGGGACGCCAAATGATCGATTCGGACCCAGGGGAGCAGGAGAAAGCGGCTGTTGTAGGCTATCAGGTGGATGTTTTTCCTGCGTATCGCCGGGGACCATCCGATGAAGCGGTCCCGGCAGCCGATGTGGCGAGGAGCCGACGACCAGCTAAAGCATGCAATCGGGCGCTCCCCTATCGTTATAAGATACTTGAGATGCTCACCCACCGGCCGGCAATAGCCCAGGTAGTGGTAATGCTCGATGAGTCCCTCCAACAATTGCTCGAGCGGTCCACGGCGCACCTGGCAAATGACGGGTGCGGGCAGCGCGGACAAAACTCCCGTAAGAGAGCTTTGGTCGATACAGGGCGGATCGGGCTTTTTTCTAACAGCAAGGGGATTGGACGGATTTTGTTTCTTTGGCGGAAGCTCGATAAATCCTGCCCGCTCCAACTCAAGCATGAGGGAGCGGCAAACCATATCTTTTGGCTGACCGTTGGCCTGCACCCAGTTCCATGCTTCGCACAGCTTGCCGGAAAGCTTGCGGCGGCTGTCGCCGGGGTTTTGAGCGATAAGGGAGCGGATGAAGGCCACATCCTCCCGTGACACCGCCTTTCCTCTATAGGTCAGCACCGTTTCCATCCGGGATCGGCCTCGAACGGGTTTCCGGTAAGCGCATACGAGAGGCATCTCGATCCTCCCCGGCACTCATTTACGAAAAAGCACTTCCTGCACTCCTCGCAGACCCGGTCCCTGTCGCGCAGGGATCTTAGAATCGGACTTTCAGCGTAGATTTTCATCAGGGGGGATTGCAGCACGTTGCCGACTTTTACCGGCAGTCGCCGGCAGGGATATACATCCCCGTTGTGTAAAACAGTGATCAGACTTTCCCCTGCCGTACACCGGTAGACCGTTCCTCCGCCGACCAGGAATTGCAGTCCTCGATGCATCGCAATTTCAGTTGCCTTACGCCGTGGCGGCCAACCACCGTTTTTACTTTTTCCCGCCCTGTGCATCAAGGTGAAAAACTCGAAGGTTTCACGCGGGCACAGAGTGGAATGGGGCGCGGTCATCGCTTTTCAGGGTCGGCACGGTTGCGGGCGGAACGAAGCGGTCGGCCCAGACTCGTGCGACCTTCAAGCGTTTGCCGATGTCCGCCACCAGCGGGAATTCCAGGTAATTATCCCTGTGGGCGGTAAACGAGATGAAAGTTCGAATGTTTTTTTCAACCAGGCGCCGGATGGCCGAGACGGTCTGGTCGAATGAGCCGGGGCCACGGATACGGTCATGGGTCGGCTGCCCGCCCTCCATGCTGACCTGTACAAAGGACGGTTTCAGTTTCTTGAGTCTCGATGCGGTTGCCTGCTCGATCAGGCTGCCGTTTGTGAGGATTGCGAAAGTGAAAAGGCTTCTATTGTCGGCAAATGCCTGGAGAAGGTCCAGGAAGTCCCCGCGAATGAAGGGTTCGCCTCCGGTTACGGTCAGATGCCCCTTTGCGCGGTTGGGGTTTGCCCTGCCATCGAAAGCGCCGAAGAATTCCTTTATCCCCTCCAAAACGAAGAGCAGCCCCGCATAGTCGAGTTCCTCACCCGAGTGGGAGCCTTGGTAGCAGTGAGCGCACCTGAGATTGCACCGCTCCGTTATGTGCCATTGAACGAGCATGCTGCCGGACCTGTTCGGCGCGGTCACGGGTTTTAGCCTCCGCCGCAGCCCCCTCCGCACCCGCCCCCGCACCCACCGCCGGAGGAGTCGGATAAAGAAGAATTCGGGAGGGTGAGTACGTTCATATAGGATGCGTAAGGCGTATCCCGCAGCGCTGTCAGGCCGAAGACCGCCACGAGCGGCGTGAGGCCCGGGCCTGCCGCCGCCGGATCTGAAGCGTTCGATTTCGCCCGGTCCCTGGTCTGTGCCTGGAGTTGCTTGAGATAATCCCTGCCAAGTCTGCTCAACCGCGGCGGCGAACATACGCGTATGACCATAAAAGCGCCAAATATTGCGAGAAAAATCAGAAAGCCGACATTGGTATGGCCTGTTGACAACGAATGGACAAGTCGAACGACGCCAAGGCCCAGAATGACCGCGAGCAGGACCGTCCGGATAAGACGTGGACTGCTTGTCCCCGATTGGGGTCCTAGCAGCCCCTCGTCGGACAACCGCTGTCCCAGGGGGGCAAAACGTTCGGTGACCACGGGGGAGAGCTTTTTGCATATACTGGGCAGAGTCTGGGGTTCTTCGAGAAAATCGTAGACGACCCGGTCCAGATCGGACGCCCCCGCGAGATCCGCGGTGTTGCCGGTCCTTTCGATCTTGCGGCCTTTGGCCGCGCGGGCCAACCCTCCCGCCTGAATGAGATTGAACACCGCTATGAGGATAACTTCCCGCACGCCCCCCCGAAGGTATGCGGTTTCGTAAGGGTCGGGGTTGGATGGAACCGGTACGGGTGATTCCAGTTTCCCTCCGCCGCCTTTGCGGGAAAAGATAAAGCCGGCCAAAAGTGCTGCGATGATCACGGTAATGTAGAAAACCAGGAATTCGGGACCCTTCATATTCATAATCGAACCACCCCTTAGCCATTGCACCTTTGGGGCGGCCTTCTGCCATGGCGCCACAGCAGGGGCCTCATCGCCCGCGGCGGCAGTCCCGTATTCCACTTTTGCCAGCCGTGTCTCCGTTACCGTGGTTCCGCCGCTCAATTTACTTACTCGAATGTTTTTCACGACTCCAATTTTCGGAGCGAACCATACGGTGTCTTTGATAGTAGCCTTGCCGACACGGACAAGCGCGCTCGCCTTTATGCACCCCTTGAACTGTCCGTAGGGAACGGCGACGGCTTCATCGATTTTATCCACCGTAAAAGTATAATGCGAGGTCATCACGGGAAGACCCGGAGCCGAAATACTCACATCGGAATCGAAAAACGTCCCTTCCTTGATCGGGTTCTTCAGAAAGGGCATTTTGATACTGGTTTTCGAAATCTTCCCGTCAGGAAGCAGGGATGCGGCCAGGTATATTCCATCAGGAGTTTTCTGCATGAGCTTTGTGAGCGGATATACGATGCCGGGCCCCGTCGACCTTATCGGGACGACTTCTACGCCTCCCACAGTCCTGGCTTTTTCAATGATTACCTGCCTGGCTGCCGAATCTTTGACTCCATTTTTGTAATACTCATACGTCATGGTTCTGGGAAACAGCGGATAGTAGGTCTCAACGTCAGACGATGCCTGGGAGTTGTTCCAGAAGCAGGCAATCAGCAGGATGGCCAAACACGTTGCCCGTGCATGGTGTCTCATCATGACCCCCGGTGTTCAGTATGGAAATCTTATCCTCAACCTTTAGTTCGATCTTGTAGACGGCCAGAATACGACCCATTGCCTTTGGAGTCAATTCGAAGGTTGGGGGTGCCTTTCGTTATGCCTTGCGCGTAAGGAGTTGACATGGCAATGTCTGCAAGTGTAAAAAATTAAATGTAGCCATCAAAAATCCTTCGGGGAAAAGCTCCACTGCCACAATCGGCGTTATTTCAAGGTTTATCGCGTCTGTTTCGCCATTTGCGGGAGGAATTCCATTGAAGCTCGGATACACTGCGCTCAGGGCGATCAACGAGGGGCTCCTGATAGGTGTTGACGGGTGCCATGTCTACCTGACGAACTGATAATCCGTCTCGTCATTTTCCAGCGAAAACTTTTCGGGTTTTCCCATTTTTTTCCAGGTGCCCGCGCCGACGCAAGCCCCTTTGTTTACGAAATGCTGACGATAAAAAACGGGCGTTGGTCCTGCTTTAACGCGAAGTCTCCATGCCGTGGCTCTGCCGTTCTTTTCATCGAAGCCGCAGTCATCAAAAAGTGTCCTCGTCATCCCGTATTTTGTCAGGACGATCGTGTCCGAAAGCTCGATGATCCTGACCGCCCCCCACGTAATTCCCTGGTCGGTTCCTCCTGTGGATACGAGGATTTTTGAGCGGCCATCGCCGTCGATGTCGGGGATCGCCGCGATAGCGTTTTCCCAGTCACCAGAGTAGATGAGGTGAGTGGCAACAGAACCGTTTTCTATTACTGCAATCCCGTTAAGCGCCATATTGTGACCCGTTTCGCAGTATCTGTACAATATCGCTTTCTGATCGGAATTGGGCCTTGTAAATGAACCGCGGGCGACATCGATCACCATGGGCGAAAACCCCTGCTCGCAGCTCGAGTCGACTTCCAGATCGTGCCATTGCCTGCTGGCTGCGGGCAGCACCTTTTGTTTCAGCAGCGCGTCTTCGGAAGCGGACAGCGCGGCCGACTTCAGCTCCAGTCTGGCGTCGTAAATCGTCTGTAGCTCTTGGGCTAAAACGCTTGCCGGGGCAAGAAGTACGCTACAAAGTGCCATGAACAGGAGTAACCTTTTCATATTCCGCTCAAGTTCCTTGATTTTGCTGTTCGATCCGTTTTGTCCCTGCCTCCGCTGAGATGACCGCCCATATCAACTCCAGGTCCGCCACGACTCCCGGCATCTACTTTCTTTTAATAAATAAGTCCATATCCACGGTTTTAAAGCGTTTCTCGGACGGCTCTTCCCACCCCGACAGAGTGTCGAGCAGGCAATGAATCTCGAAGGGGCCATCAGTGTACACATACTCGCAATTATCCGGGTTCTGCCTATCTCCCGCCAGTTTGAAGTGTTCCAGCATCTGTCCCAAGTCGACCTGGAAATGCATGCCGCCGTCGTCAGTAAATTGCAGTTTCGCCGTCTCCTGAGAGAACTCGACCCGGAAATCGCCGAACTGAAATCTCCTGGTTTCTCTTTCGTCTCCAGTGAAGTCCTCTTTGAACCTTATATATTCCGAATAATTGCCTGGCCGAAAGACGACGCACTTGTTGCTGCAAGAATAGTAAAATCTTTTCCGCTGGGGATTGTCCGGCCCTAAATATTTGACGCCCATTTCTTCTGTGATCGACCCCAGAGTTATTGCTTTCCCCGATCTGGAAAGATAGGCGATTTTTTGCAGGTCTCCATACTCGTCAAGATATTTCAGGATTGTGGACAGGTTTTCTTTTACCTCCCCGGAAAGCGGCACAAGTGGCGAAACGATTTTTCCATTCCGGATAAGACCATGTGTATTGAGAATATTAATCAGTCGATCCTTTTGATCCCGGTATGATACGCTGAACGAACTCCATGGGCCTATGACGGACAAAACCGCAACCACCAAAAGCGAAAGGGGAATAACGATGAGATTGCGGCCTTTTCGAAGGATCATGAAAACAGCAAGAAAGGAGAGCCATATAGCCAGCGCGAGCACATAATAGCGACTGAATGTGATACCGTAAGCAAATACTCTTGTGAATATCCCGTCAAAGAGCATAAACAGCAATGGCAGCTGAAAGTAATAGTAATATCGAGAAAAGAAATTGACCCAAACGTATTTATTGTCCTTTTCAAAGGGAAAGATTACCAGTTTGGACACTATTCCGAACACTGCGAAGGACAATACCAAATAAGCGATGCTACCCTTTGGCAGTTGCCACTGCAAAAGGAGCTTTCCACCATACGCGTAAAGGATTCCGAGGTAAGCCCACGTAAACGGGACCAGGACGAATACGCCCAGGTTCTTAAGCCATATTGGACGATGTGACTTCAAATCCAGTACGGCTGATGGCGCCGGGACACCCGAGAGAAAGAAAAGGGGTGAGATTATCCAGAGCACTATTATGACGACCCTGACCTCATTCCCGAACAAACTCGTTTTAAAGAGGACGTCGACCGCCGCCAGGGCGGCTCCGGCGCCGCTAATGACAATCAGAGCGTAAACAAGACTGATAATCAGTCTGGTAAGTAGCGCGAAATGAAAATCCCAGTAGAAATCATCGTCACGAACACCTTGCTTGATGGATACTAAACTGAAAAGAATAGTAATGAGCAGGAGAATCAAGAATTGGGAATAATGCAAAGGGATAAGAACGCCGTTTGGAAGGTAGAAAAAGTAACCAAGCGCCAGTGCAACAGCCCCGCCATCCAAAATGAACCCCCCGCGCTTTGAGAGCCAGCCCGTTTCGTGTTGCATCCGAATTGAATACAGGGCAGGTATGAGAAGCAACAACACCATGAAGATATCGCGCGGAACGTATTCATATTTCACCAGATGGGAGGTATCCCAGTAAAGATGGTTCAACGCCCCAAGGCACAAAAAGAAAGTCACCAAAGGGAACCGGCAAGCTGTTTCCTTTGCCTGCGCCGGCAAATCCATCAATAGCCGTATTTTCGAACCCATTCCCATTCCTGGAATCTCCAATTGAATGCGCGGGCGGCGTAGGGAAGTCGTTGCCGGTTGTCCGGCGCAAGAGGGCTCCCGGTGACCACTATGCCCTGCGTCTGGGGCATAGGCAACAGAAAAACATTGCCAGTGGCGCCCAATCCCCCTATACTCCATGATCTCAAGTCATGGAGTATACCTTGTATGTTTAGAAGGAAGGGTAATTGGCTGTAAGGGACAAGTTGACCGGGCCATAATACGCAATTAAATCAATAATCGTAGATTTCCGGAATGAAGGCAAACACAGACATGTGCCTCCAGAACTCGGTCGGAGGTTCCTCCGAAAGCTTGACATGCTCAATCGTTCAAAGGAATTAAGAGACTTGGCCGCGCTGTCTTCAAATCCCCTTCACCCTTTGCACGGGGATCGCCAGGGGGTAAGTGGGCTGTATCGGTAAGCGGTCCCTGGCATCTGTGTTTTCGTTTCCAGGATTGACACGTCTTCAATCTGGAGCTTGTCCAGTACCACTGAAAAGGAGTTAACCATGATTCCCAAAACAGACGGCCCACTCCCCCTGGAGAGATACTCATGCGCGAGTTTATCGTGCCCCCTCTGTCCCCCCCAATGCTGTTGCTTTAAGAAAAATCACTCAGGATCGGGGAACCCGTTCCCCATACTTTTACTCTTCCTTCGTGCTCTTCGTGCACTTCGTGGTTGACTACCGACCCGCAGCCCTGAACGGACCGCAGGATTAAGATTCAACCACGAAGTGCACGAAGAGCACGAAGGAAAAAATGGGACTACGTGGTGGACGCTTCCCCTAAAGCAACAGCATTGTCTGTCCCCCCCGGTCCAAACAGGACCCGTGGGGGGGGCGAGGCACACCCGCCTGCGGCGCCGCCGCCACCCGCCGCGGCGCAGCCGCCCTCCGCTTAAGGGGTTTCCTGCGCGCCTTTGTTATAGCTTCCGAGAAACTTGAAAAACTCGGTCTTTTCCTTCAGCTCATCCATAATGGCCTTGTTTTGCTCTTCGGCCATGTCCATTTCCAGGTCCACGTAGAACATGTATACCCAGGGTCTGCTGTGGATCGGTCTCGACTCGAGCTTGACGATGTTTATATCGTTTGCCGCAAAAATCCGAAGCGTTTCGAAAAGCGCTCCAGGCTTGTCGCTTACCGAGTAAATAATGGAGGATTTGTTTTTTGGCCCCGGGATAGACTCGTTTTTGGATATGACCACAAAGCGCGTGAAATTCCTCGGGTTGGTTTCTATGCCCTCTTTTAGCACCGCCATTCCGGCAATGGGCTCGGCCCCCTCGCCAATGGCGGCCTCTTTGGGGTCTCCGGTTTCTTTCACTCTCTGGATCGCCGAGGCGGTATCCTTGTACGATACCAGGTCCCATCCGGGGTTTTTCTCCAGGAATTCGCGGCACTGCTGAAAAGCCTGCGGGTGGGAATAGACTCTTTCGAGTTCCTCGATCCTGGCATCGGAGAGTCCCATCAGATTATGTTTGATCTTGAGGGTAACCTCGCCGGCGATCTTCAGGTCATATTCTAAAAGCAGGTCATAGTTTTCGTGAATGCTGCCCGTAAGGCTGTTTTCCACCGGAACGACGCCGAAGGCCGCCTGTTGCCTGTCGACCGTGTCGAAGACTTCCTTGAACGAGGAACAGTTATTTAACGGGACTTCGCTTCCGAAAAACTGCACGCACGCCTTGTGGGAAAATGAACCGGGAACTCCGCTGTAGAGGACCTTTGCCGGCGCCTTGCCGCCCTCGGGGCGCGGCCTCATGATCTTGGCCTTGTCGAGGTAGGCGTAATCGACCTGCTTTCCAACGACGGGCGCGATCACGTAGAGGTCTCTCATGAGTTGTTCGAACTGGTGCGGGTAGAGGCTCTGCGGCCCGTCGGAGAGCGCCTTGTCCGGGTCGGTGTGCACTTCTATTATCAGTCCGTCTGCGCCTGCGGCAATGGCCGCGCGCGCCATGGGGCTGACTTTATCCCTTAGTCCCGTGGCGTGGCTCGGGTCCACAATGATCGGCAGGTGGGTAAGCTTCTTTATGACGGGAACCGCGGTGAGGTCGAGGGTGTTGCGGGTGTATCGCTCGAAGGTTCGAATCCCGCGTTCGCACAGGATCACCTGGTCGTTTCCTTCGGAGAGAATATACTCGGCGGACATGAGCCATTCTTCGATGGTCGCCGAAAGCCCCCGCTTCAATAGCACGGGCTTTCCGATCCGTCCAACGGACTTTAGCAGTTCGAAGTTTTGCATGTTTCGGGCGCCGATCTGAACGACATCGACGTATTTCATCATGAGATCCGCCTGGCCGGGGGAGGTCATTTCGGTGACGATTCCAAGGCCGGTTTCTTCCCTCACCTCGCTCAAGATCTTCAAACCTTCCTCACCCATGCCCTGGAAGGCATAGGGCGAGGTCCGCGGCTTGAATGCGCCCCCACGGAAAAGCACCGCGCCGTGGCTTCGAACCGAGCGGGCAATATCCATGGTCGTTTTTCTGCCCTCGACGCCGCACGGGCCGGCGATCACCACCAGCCTGTCCCCGCCTATGGCCACATCTCCTACCTTTATCACGGATGGTGCGGGGTGCAGCTCGCGGCTTACGAGCTTGTAGGGCTTGGATATGGGCACGGCTTTTTCCACTCCCGGCAGCGACTCGTAATAGGAGCCCTCCCTGTAGCTCTTGCCCACTATTCCCAGGACCCGCTCTTCCACGTCCCCGATCTCCTTTACCATGTGGCCTTCGGAGCGAAGTATCTCCTTTAGCCTTTCCATTTCCTCCTTCGTTGTCCCTTTGCCGAGCACCAAAATCATGACAAACCCTCCGGTCATGTTCTTAAAAGAGTTAACTGCAAAAAAAAACCCCGAGGAAAACTCCTCGGGGTTTTATTTATGGTCTTGTGTGCCCCGGAGGAGAGTTTTCCGCTCCACCCGGGGCTTGTTCATTCAAGCCGGCATCCCGGGCGGGCGCACCTAAAGAAGAAAAAAAAGAAGCCTGAAAAGGACGAAAATCTGCGTCCCTCAGGCCTGCGCAAACCCGGAAAAAATGAACGAGCGTCGAGAGTTGTTTCTTTGGACATGATATTCCTCTAAAAATCCACTTGATCTTATAAAAAGTCCGCCGGGTTTTGTCAATCCAATACTTTCGGATACTTTGGGGAAAGTTGGTGGAAGGCGGGATGAAAAACTGGCGTTTGTTCAAAAACGCTGTAGAATCAGCCCAAAAGAGGGGCGCGGCCGCTCGGGTGGGCTCCAGATTAGCGCCTTTTGCACAGGGGGAGGGTGATGGAAGAAAAAATAATCAGAAAATACGGTGAAAGAGTCGGGTACACCGAGTCCGAGATCGAGAAATTTCATGAGGGCGGCCACAGGGTCAGGCACGTTTGGCGCCTGTCGCAGGCGGCTTCGCTCTTCTCGATCCGGGCGGAGGTGATCGAATCGAGGAACTGCAACTCCGGCCACGTCGCGGGGCAGACGTTCACCCTGGATCTCGACGGCAATTTCATAACCAGGCTCTGTCCGAACAAAATGTGCGTCTATCTCGTATCTCAGCTCACCATCCCGGTGGCGCTGATAAACGAAAGAATCGGCGAAAGCCTCGAGCCAAATGATTTTCACTTCATGCGCTACCTGCGTTGCCCGGATACCGGCGTAAATTGCCAGGGCTACGGCGAGGTCATGCTAAGGGTGCAGGTCGTCCCTCGGGCAAAATAAGCTTTGCCAATTGTTGCTTTTCTAATGACTCACGGGGGCAGGGGGAAATCAAATTTCCCCCCTTTTCTAAAGGGGGGTAGGGGGGATTTTAGTATGTTCGGGTACTTACAGACAAGACTCCATCAATATGTTAAAGAACGTCGAGATCACTAGTTGGTCATCTTTTTCAGGGGTTGTCCAAATATGAATGAGCGATGCGCGATTTGCGATTGTGTTCTTCATCGAAAGCCGGGTACTTATGCCCAGCCGACAGTAGATGGTCGAAGTCACGCTTCAAACCATCACTTCATCGCGGAGAGGCTATTTGGTCGCTCGGCTAACCGTCAAGGGACAAAGACCAAAGGGGTATTTGACAGATGCCCTTGGGGTCACGAACGGGAGTCCACTGTCTTCTGTTATGAATGCCACGAGGAATTGCTCCACAATCCCGTACTCTTGCCTGAGGACATTGCCGCCTTTGCAGCCCTGGTAAAAGATTATGGATTGAGTGAGGACCATAAGCCTGAGGAACGCATTAAGCTTGCAGGTCGTATTCAGCTTTTGCATGAAGTTATTGCCACTGGCATAATGGCTCTAGACAAAGCTAGGGAAGTAATCCAGCGATAGGCGGTACCTTCTACTTCCTTAAGTCTTCACGATTTTGTTCAATCTCGGAACGCTCCTGCCGTTTCCTCTCCTTCATCCAGTCCAGCTTGGGGCTTTTCGCGTCCTGGAGGGCGCAGGCGAGTTGGCATGGCGGTCGTCAATGCATCCCGGCTGCGACTTGAGTATGGAGTGGAAAACCATGAACGAAATGTGGAAGACCATTTCGTATCATGGGTAACTCTGCCCGGTTGGCCGGATCATGATTTCGTTTACGTTTACGTGCGGCGGAAGGCTCAGCAGCCAGCAGATACCCTCGGCGATGTCTTCGGGGCCGAGCAGCTGTCCGAACTGCGCCACACCTTTCCCGAAGTTTTCCTGGGTATACCCGGCCACGTCCTGGAAGCCGCTCACTACCACTCCCGGCATAACCAGGGAGACGCGCACCCCATTGGCGCAGACTTCGCGCCGCAGCCCTTCGATTATCCCGGCCACGGCGAACTTGCTCGACCCGTAAAAGCTGCTGAAGGGCGAAACGTTGCGGCCTACAACGGAGCCTATCGCCACGATGTCCCCGCTTTTTTTCCTGTTCATGTATTGCCCGGCGACCCGGAGAAGGTGGGCGGTCCCGAGGACGTTTATTTCATAGACCTGCCTCCACTGGGACTCGTCGCTTTCGAGGATCCCTCCCGCAAGGCCCCGGCCGGCGTTTACGACCGCGATATCAATTTTTTGTCCTCCCTTTTCCCAGCCAAGCGCCCGGTCCATTAGGGAGTCGATGTCCTTCGGAGCGCTTGCGTCACCGGCAACGGCCAGGGCTTTGCCTCCTGCCGCCTCGATTTGCGAGACCAGCTCTCCCAGCGGTCCCCTGCGGCGGGCCATGATCACGACGGCCGTGCCCGCCTTGGCCAGTTTGAGCGCCGTGGCCCGTCCTATTCCCGAACTCGCCCCGGTCACGAGGGCTGTCTTGCCTGAAAGCGCCATGGTTTTCCTCCTGGGTATGGTATGGAAAAGGTTTACGCCGGAAACTCTATCCCATTGACGTTAAGGGCGCAAAGGCGAAAGGCAACACCGGTTCCTGTGCGACTGCGGTATTTGCTGTCAAAGTTATTTGACTCGGCTTTGCGGCCAAGTTACATTCAAACGTCAATGGATCGCCGGATCGCCCGCGCAGCGGAAGCGCGGCCCACTTGGAACTTCATCTAACCAGTACAGCAGGAAACCTCATGGAAAAAATTGGCCGCTATTCCTTTCAGGAATACCTCAAGATGGTCGAAGCCTTTCACGGCAGCCAGGCCCCGGGCCTCATTCTGGGTGGGATCATGGTGGATTATGCCCTTAGCGAAATGCCCTCGGGGGTTTTGTTCGACTCCATTTGCGAAACGTCCGCCTGCCTGCCCGACGCCATCCAGCTTCTCACGCCCTGCACTATCGGGAACGGGTGGCTTAAGGTGATCGACCTCGGGCTCTATGCTCTCAGCCTCTATGACAAGCACAACGGAGAAGGCGTAAGGGTATTCGTCGATCCGGGAAAAGTGAAGAGCTGGGTAGAGATTTCAAACTGGTTCTACAAACTCAAATCCAAGCGCGAACAGGATAAAGAGCTGCTTTTGGCTCAAATCGAACAGGCCGGCCGCTCCGTGCTGAGCGGGAGCCCCGTTCACATCAAGCCCCAATATATCGGCAAAACGGGCAAGGGAGCCATTTCGGACTGCCCCAAGTGCGGGGAGCCGTATCCGAAAAAAGACGGCGCCGTTTGCCTGGCCTGTCAGGGCCAATCCCCTTATATCTCCTTATAGCGCCGGCGTTCCGGTACGCGGGCTCGTCGTCCGCGGCACAGCCGCCGGCGCACCGGATTCCGTGGGGGGGCACTCGCGGCGGCGCAGTGTCCCCGCTCTTTAACCCCCGCGCTTAAATTGCGTCTCCCCCGCTCCCTTCCTCCGGGATTGCCCTCACGCCTTGTCCGCATTTTGCCGTTTCTATCACCGCTTCTGGTTACCGCTTCCATTGCCGCTTCTGGTTGCCGTTTGGCAAGCCTGATCTTTCCCCGCTATGTTGTCGAAAAGACTAAAACAGGCGGCCGCAAAGGCCATTGGCAAGCGAACCTCGATACCGGGAAGGAGATAGACGTGCCTGTCGTTCCAAACGATTTTGTGCAGACTGTAATGCCTCAGGGGGCGATCGCCCCTCAGCGTGTCCAGGCTACCCCCGCCGATTTCGGCGCGCAGGTCGGACAGACTCTGCAGCAGATTGGAAATGAGGCCGGGCAGCAGGCAATCTTACGCCAGCAGAGTGCAAATGAGACCGCTGCAAACGACACTTATGCCACTCAGTTCCTGCCCGCCTTCCAAAAGCTTTACGGTGACTTTTATGCGCTCCAGGGCAAAAACGCGGTCGACCAGCGCGATTCCTGCCTGCAGTCAATGGAAGAGTCTGCGGGCCGGCACGCGCGAGAACCTTTCAAACTCCGCGCAGCAGCGCATGTTCGATGCCATGGCGCGGCGCACGATAGGCATGGAGCAGGGGGCGGTCATCCGCTACGCCGACCAGCAGAACAAGCTTTGGCAGGCGCAGGCAAGCGATGCGGCCGTGCAGGGGTTTACGGATATAACCGCGGATAAATATAACGACCCTCAGAGGCTGCAGGCCGGACTCACTTCCATTGCCAATGAAATCGCGCGATACGGCGCCCTGGCCGGGCAGAGCGATGAGGTTATCAGGCAGCGTACCAATGAGGCGTGGGACCGGCTCTACAAGACGATCATCGAAAGACAGGCCATAGACCCGGATATGGGCACTGAAAAAGCCAACGCCACTTTTCAGGACGCGGTAAGAACGGGACTCATCTCAGGAGGCGCGCAGCTCGACATTGCCCGGTATTTAAAGCCCGCGATGGATCTGAGCGATGCGCAGAGGGCTTATGGAACTGTCACGGGGGGAGACGTGGCCCCGCGGATAGTAAGCGCTGCCAGTCGTGCCGGGGTCGATCCAAAAACGGCGCTGACCATTGCCTCCATCGAATCCGGGCTAAATCCCGCGGCTCAAAACCCCGCCTCTTCGGCTTACGGCTTATTTCAGCACATTGACTCGACTTGGGCCGGTCTTGGCGGAACGGCGGAAAACCGAAATGACGTCAATGCCCAGATCACCATCGGAATAAATGGTCTTAAAGCAGACCGGGACCGGCTTGAAAGCGACCTCGGGCGTGGGCCTCAGCCCTGGGAACTCTACCTGGCGCATCAGCAGGGGGTAAAAGGCGCGGAAAGCCTTCTAAACGCTGACCCGGACACCCGGGCGGCAACCATCGTTGGAGAAAAAGCCATCGTCCAGAACGGGGGAAGCGCGGACACCACCGTCGGGCAATTCCTCGACACGACACAAAAGCTCGTGGCCCGAAAGTCGATGCACTTCGACGATCAGGGGGCGCCGACCGCTCAAAATATAGGCGACAACTACGCTTCGGGCCTCGATGCCATGACCGCGCTAGCTGAGCGGGAACAGCCGGGCGACCCCGCGCTCGCCGAACGATACCGGAATTTTTATATCCAGCAGACCGCTCAAACTCTGCGTGCGCAGCAGACGGCGGAGCTGGCAAACAGGGAAACCCTGAGGTCGGGGCTGGCCGGCGAAAACGGCGCAAAGACGTGGAGCGACTTTCTGGCCGATCCGGGGCGAACGCAGGCTCTTGCCGATATGGTTCGAGTGGACCCGGCCGTGTCAAGCCTGGTGGACAAGGCGATTTCGACCAATGCCATGGGTTCGTGGGACCCGCCGGCAAGCGAAAAGACAAACGATCTGCGCGATGAGCTAAGAGGAATGCAGGCTACCGACACACCGGGGTTTGCGACCCTCGACCTCACTAAATACTACGGAGACTTGCCGATGCATGAGTGGACCGATCTATTGCAGGCGCAAAAGGCGATCCACAATCACGATCCTTCCGCGGCTGAAAAAAATGGTGAACTCGTCCACGCCCTGAGGGTCGCCCAGCCGGATTTCATCGAGGCGTCGAGCATGCCTGGCTCTGCCTATCGCGACGCGGCGCCCGATTCCGAGTCGGCCGATGCCACCGCCGCCTATAACCTCTATGTGGGCCGTTTTGGCCGGGCCCTGGACGCCTGGCGGCAAAATAACGGCGGTAAAATCCCGAACGACGCCGATTTGAGGCAAATCGCAAGAGGTTTCCTGTTCCCGGGAGATGCTGGCAAGACCATTGCGGTGGCCAATGCAAGCCCTGAGTCGCACGGTGGAGGGCAGGCAGACACAACCGACTGACGCCCCCCGCCGCTTCGCGGCACCCTGAAGGGCGCGGGGGAGACGCTTCCATACACGCCAACTCAAAACGTCATCTAAGGATGACCAGCGTAGCAACTGTGATTTTCTCACTGCCATTTAGCTGAGTTTGATTTTCGATAAAGTAAGGGAGCATCGAGGGGAACGAACGATTCGGGCAGGACTGAAGAACTGCTCAAAGGTGTGGCGGGAAAGAGGTTAACCTCCGAAACTATTAACTTACCTGGATTGGCACGAAATGTAATACAACACTTCTGGAAGTGTTGTGAGTGCTAGCTTTTCCGCTCTAAAGAGGTTAAAGTCCCAACGCTATCCCGCCGTAATGTAGCAAGATGCGCATTTCGCTGTTGCCATTTCGCTGGATTGCGCGTAGCTTTAATCAATTATCGACAGCGAACTTCCATGGGGTGCGCCGTGATGGTTCGGAGGCAGGAGGGATAAATGCAGCATATCAATATATCTGAAGACAATTTAGAAGAAAGACTAAAAAACACTGTTTCTTCTGGCGCAGTTCCCACTCTCTACGCCAATGGCTTCCTTATTTTTATCGGACAATCAGATGTTGGCGTTGTGCTGCAAACCAACGGGCGAGATGTATGCGTATTAAATATGTCATTCACTTTAGCGAAAACCATGGTTGAAAAGCTCGGGATCACCGTTAGGGGCTTTGAGGAAAATACTGGGAACATCATAATGACCACCGATTTTATCCAAAAAAAAATGAGCGAGCATCCCGTAAAGCACAACAACGAGGAAGACGAAAATGCCGGTACCCATTGAGTCGTCCGGTTTCGCTTACTGGTTTTTGTGTTCTGACAATTCCGAATGCCCTGACCCTATTGAAGAAAAACTACGTTCATTCGCAAGCCTTCCTAAAGGATGGGATTTTGGGGAAGGCCATGCTCCCACCAAAATTGTAATTGATAGGGCAATCGATATCTATAAGTTAGGTAAGGAACTTAATTTAGACGCGGAAGTGTTTCCCGTAGCCGACGGCAACATTGAAGTATCCTTATACACAAGAGATCATTTCATGGACATCTTCGTTCGTGCTGACGGGAAAATGGATTTTTCTTACGAAGTCGGCATAGGCCAGGAATATAGAAAGGTCATGGAAATAGAGGATATTGATTTGGAGGGGGTAAGAAAACGACTATGCGATCTCCCGAAGCTTTGTGGTGCGTCAGAATCATTGGAAATTATTACCACAAGGGAAAACGAAGATTTACCCCTCGCTGTTTTACCAACAACCAAGGGAGTATTTCGGTTCTTGATAAAGACTGCATCGCGCAATGTTATTCAACCTCTGTTTGTGAACATGTCGAGAATTATTACCGTAGTAGGGAGTTAGGTTCTCACCCGATAGGTTATCCTCCACTTGTGTACTGGTTGTTTCACTCTTCCGTTTTGAAAGTTCCTCATGTCCTGAAATGGAGTGAAGGTCCCAATGGTTGCCAATGTCATTATGGAATTGAAGGAATTGATAATCCAGAAGCGAAAAGAATCTATGAGCAGCTAGAGAAAGAAGGCAAGTTGGATATCTATATTTGCCTCGGGGGTGGGGCTGACAGGCCAATATCTTCAGAAGTGGATCATGATTTGCTCCTCAATAAATCAGAGAAGAGGAGATAATCCAATAGCCGCTAATGAAAGAAATAATGCAAAAGCAAAAGGAAGAAAAATCTAGGACAGACAGCAAAGAACAATCCGTCCGTTTAATAGAGACCGTCGAGTGGATTGGGTTGAACTATTAGCCGAAGAAGGTATTAGAGGAAGCCTTTGACAAGTGGCCAAGATGAGGAAGTGCCTTAAAAACACCACCGGCTAATTCGCCGAGACTGGTTGTGCAGGAGGCAGGACGGGCGATTCACGTTCTTAGACGTATTGGACCATTATTTCGATAACGCTTATTGCTGTTGAAACTGCAATGAACGTTTTGTTTAAATCCTAAAATTCCTCAGGGTGGGAAATTGGATTTCGGTAATTGTCTTTGATGTGTTTCAGGTATGGTCGTGACCTTCCCATTTACCTTCTTGTCATGGAGTTTTATATAATTCCCTGAATCCGTGAAGTTACAAATATCAAAATGTCGCCATTACTGCGGTAACTATTTGCAATAACTAGTCATTTGTGGTACAAACTCACCTCACACGAATTCACTCGGGAGGTGAACATGAAGCGCATTATTATTGAGCAGTCCGACAAAGAATTTTATACCTCCAACTCCGGACTCGTGCTCGTCGGACACTGTATCAATGATTTGTGCGGACTTCCGGTCAAGGCCAAGAAAAGCTTTCCAGTGGGCCCGGGTGGCATTGGCATGGACGATATCCTGCGTAGTTATCTCGGACTCCTTTCAATTGGGCAAAGTGATTTTGAGGCCGTCACCAACCGAAGGGAAGACGAGTATTTCAGGGAAGCCTTGGGAATCTCCAAGGTTCCTTCGACTGAAACTCTGCGACAGCGACTGGACGAGGTTGCACCCGATCTCTTTGCTCTTGCCGATACCTGTTCGGTGGAATTCCTCAAGAAAGCCCGTGTACCCATCACTCCCTTGAAGACCGGACATGTCCCTCTGGACTGCGATGTCTTCGGTATGGACAACTCCAAGACCAAAAAAGAAGGAGTCTCCCGCATCTACAATGGCCGGGACGGCTATGCGCCCATGGCTGCTTATTTGGGGACCGAGGGGTGGTGCCTGGAGTTCGAGTTGAGGCAAGGCAGCCAGCATAGCCAGGAGGGATTCATCCCTCTCATTGAGCGGGTTATTCAGAAAGCCCGCGGTCTTACTTCCCGAAAAATCCTGATTCGTCTGGATTCTGCCCACGATGCATTGGATACTCGCGTTAGCTTGGCAGGCCAAAGGAATGTAAGCTATATCATAAAGTGGAATCCCCGGCGGGAAGACAAAATCGAATGGGCCATGCGAATTTTCAAAGAAGGTGAGGTCGTCATGCCGCGCCCGGGGAAAAGAGTCGGGCTGCTCACCGTCCATATCCGCCAAGTCCATAAAGGGAAGACCTATCAATTCAAAAGGGTGATGCGTGCGGTGGAGCGTACCGTCGACCGCTCTGGACAAAGGCTCCTCGTCCCGGAAATTGAGATCGAAGGGTGGTGGACCACTTTGGATCTGCCGATGAAGCAGGTAATCGGGCTCTATGAAGACCACGGAACAAGCGAACAGTTCCATAGTGAAATCAAGACTGATATGGATCTGGAAAGGCTTCCTTCGGGTAAATTCGCCACCAACGCCCTGATCTTGACCCTGGGGGGACTGTCTTACAATATCTTGCGATTCATCGGCCAGCTCGGACTTGTCGATGGAGAGACTCCGGTGCGCCATCCCGCCAAACGGCGTCGGATCAAAACCGTGATGCAAGAACTTATGTATATGGCCGCACGACTGGTGAAGACGGGCCGCCGTCTGAAACTGGTCTTCAGCCGCCATTGCCCGGCCTTTCAGGCTTTCCGAACCATTGAAATGCGCCTGTCTAGTGCATAAAGGCCGAGAGGGCGGGCTGCAATGCGGATATTTATCTAGAGCGAGTGGTTCGCCAGGGAGAACTATTGTCCAATCGTCCCTAATGTCGTGATTTTGTGTCGGAGGGCATAGAAAAATGTAGCCAACCCAATTTTTTTCATAGCAATTTATTGATTTTGGCATGAGGCTTTTTCCGAAATTGGACCAAAAACTCATTGCAGCATTGCCTTCAATTTAGGCTCACGGATTCAG
>CAWEZA010000117.1:0-4893 GCA_963813125.1 uncultured delta proteobacterium
GACGTACAGCATATCTTCGAGCAGTATGGCCGTCCGGGCTCTCTTGAACCCACGCACTGGATGAAGGCGACCGCGTCTGTTGCATCGAGCAGTTTCGGGTCTTCGCGGAACAGTTTCTCCAGTTCGTGCCAGCGGGTCACCCGCTCGCTTTGACCGAAGAGGTATTCGTCGGGCTCGAACGCTTCGGCTCCCGTTGCCAGTATGACCACGCCGTGCGATATTTCCCTGTCCTGACCCCCCACTCGGACAACACTCCTAAACTGCCCGACAAACCCGCCGGCCTCGACGAGTTCGGCCCCGGTCATCACCTCGATGTTGGGCTCGCCCTTTATCTTCGCTTTAAGCTCTTCGACATAGGCTACGAGGTCCTCGCCCTTCCAGGTCGATCCGACCTCGGGGGCGTGACCGCCAAGCTCGTCTTTTTTCTCCATCAGGAAGGTCTTGTACCCCTGCGCGGATAAATTGAGCGCCGCGTTCATGCCCGAAACCCCTCCGCCTATCACCAGCGCGGCTTGGACGAGCGGGGCCTGGAGCTTCTCTATGGGTTCGAGCAAAGCCGCCTTGGCCACCGCCATCCGCACAAGATCCTTGGCCTTGGCCGTGGCTTTTTCCGGCTCACCCTGGTGCACCCAGGAATCCTGGTCGCGGATATTTGCAAACTCGAAAAGATACGGGTTTAAGCCCGCCTCCCGGATGGTTTCCTGGAAAAGCGGCTCGTGGGTCCTGGGCGTGCAGGCGGCGACAACGATCCTGTTTAACCTGTGTTCCTTTATGGTGTCTATCAGCTGTTTCTGTGTGTCCTGGCTGCACGTGAACATGTTTTCAGAAACGTAGGCCACGTTGGGAAGCCCCCGGGCATAGTCGCGGACCGCCGGGACGTCGACCACGCTCGCAATATTTACCCCGCAGCGGCACACGAAAACACCCACCCTTGGCTCGGCGTGAACGCTCGGGTCCTCGGGCGGATAGGTCTTGGTCTGGGTCAGGGAGTTGCGCGACCCCGTAAGAAGCGCCGCCGATGCGGCCGATGCCGCGGATGCCTCCATTACCGAAGAGGGAATGTCCTTCGGGCCGCTGAAGGCCCCGCAGACAAAAACCCCGGGACGGGAAGCCGCGATGGGGGAAAAACTGTTTGTCGAGGCAAAGCCTCCGCAATCCAGCTCGATTCCTACCCTTTGGGCCAGGGCCTTCGTTTCGGCCGAAACCTCGAGGCCGGTCGACAAAACCACCAGATCGAAGATTTCGGCCTGTATCGTCCCCGACTCGTCGACATACTCGATGCTCAGGTCATCGGAGTCAGGCGCGGCCGGCGCTATCGAGTGGATCCGGGACCTTATGAACCGGACCCCGCTCTCTTCCCTCGCACGGTCGTAGTAGCGCTCGAAGTCTTTTCCGTAAGTGCGCATGTCCATGTAGAAAATGGCCGTGTCGAGCCCCTCTTTGGCGTGCTCTTTGGCGATCACCGCCTCTTTTATCGCGTACATGCAGCAGACGCCCGAACAATAGCTATGGGCGTACTCGTGGGAGTCGCGGGATCCCACGCACTGAAGCCAGGCGATCTTAGACGGCGATTTCCTGTCCGAGGGCCGTTCGAGGTGGCCTTCGAAGGGGCCCGAGGCGCTCAAAATCCGTTCGAACTCCAGGCTGCTCACAACGTTTGGGTATCTGCCGTAGCCGTATGTGTCTATGACGGCTGGATCGAAGGATTTAAACCCGGGCGCCAGGACCACCGACCCCACTTCGATCCGGTGAACCTTATCCTTCTGGTTGAAATCTATCGCCCCGGTCGGGCAGAACTTCTCGCAGGCCTTGCATTTTCCGTTTTTGAAATAGATGCAGTTTTTTTCGTCGATGAGGTATTTGAGAGGCACCGCCTGGGGGTACTTTACATAGGCGGCCTTGCGCTGGCCCAGTCCCTCGTTGAAAGAATCCTCCACCTTCTTCGGGCACTTTTCCGCGCATATGCCGCAGGCCACGCACTTTTCCGAATCGACGAAGCGCGGCTTTTCCCGGACGCTCACCACGAAACTTCCCGCTTCGCCCTCAACCTTTTCCACCTCGGACATCGTCATCAGCTTGATGTTGAGATGGCGGCCGCACTCGACCAGCTTAGGGGAAAGGATGCACATTGAGCAGTCGTTGGTGGGGAATGTCTTGTCTAGTTGAGCCATAACGCCGCCGATGGTTGGAGAACTCTCGACGACATAGACGAAAAACCCTGAGTCGGCGAGGTCGAGGGCCGCCTGAGTTCCCGCTATGCCCCCCCCAACGACCATCACAGCACCAGTGGATGACTTTGCCTGACTGTTTTCGTTCATCTCGATTCGCTTCCCGACAAACTCCTGTAGACCACGACCATGACTACGCTTCTCGATTCCCCATTGCCCGGACCTGTGTAAACCAAGTATTCGAACTCTACATTATGATTCCTTATCGAGGAAATCGCGGCGTGATCGGGTTTTAAGCCTTCCGTCAGCTCGAGCGCCGGGCTCTTGCGCTGAGCCGCCATTATGCATACTCGGTGCGAAGTTTACCATCAAACCTCCGCATGGGCAATAGTGTAAGGGCAACACCTGTTAAGAATTAAACACTGTGGGGCCGAAAGGTTTATCCGTTCCAATGCGGAGCTATCTTCTTAGAACTATCACCGTGACCTCCCCCTTCGAGTTGAACCTGACCGGGACGCCCGAGACCCCTGCGCCGGCGGTCGTGTAACCCGTCATCCCCTCATAGTTCCAAACGCCGTGGCAAAATGCCCGGGGGGCTTTGCTGTGCGTAAATACCGGGCCGATCCCGGGAAACAATATCTGGCCGGCGTGGGTGTGGCCGCACAAAAAAAGGTCAGGCCTGTAGCTGGCGGCTTCTTTATAAACCTCGCTCGAGTGAGATACGAAGATCGTAAAACCTTCCGGGGGCAATCCACTGAAGGCGGACTTGAGATCCTGCGCCTTGAAATAGTGACAGTCGTCGACACCGACGATCCATATGCGCTCCCCGCCGCGTTCGAGCGGGAGCGACCCGTTTATCAGAAAGGTTACCCCGAGTTCCTTCAGAGCTTCGACGATTTCGGGGCAGTCGTGATTTCCAAGAACGCCCAGGATGCGCTCCCCGGCCGGTAGCTCAGGCAGAAGAATACGCATCTGCTCGAGCGCGGGAGCGAACGGACCGTAAGTCGCCATCCTCAGGTCGCCTCCAAGGATGCAGATATCGGCGGGTGTGCGGCGAACAATTTCAATGATCCTCTCGGTCAAACCCTCCAGGCCGTCGAGATGCAGGTCCGACAAAAAGAGTATCCTGTAGCCGTCAAAAGCGGCCGGCAGATTGTGGAGATGGAATGTGACCTCGCGTTTTTCGACAGTCAGGGCGTTGCGTTTGCCGCGTTCGTAAAGGCCGATGGCCTTGAATACCGATTTCATTAACACATGGTAATAAACTGCGTCTTCAAAGTTAAAAAGGTGGCTGAAGGGCCTGACCGTTATTTTGCACGAGATCAGTTCGCGAATTCTCGTAGCCGCTCTGACCTTGCGCGGATAGGATTTAAAGGGCTTGCTGAGCAGCACCTTGTACAGAAAAATAGAACCCAGGTATGCGCCGGCGGCGAAAACCACGCCGAACAGGAAGACATACCCGAGCGTCAGGCCATACTAGGGACCTATTACGATGAACGGGGTAAGGCCCTCCGGGAGTTGATCCAATCCCGGAACGGTGTCGCCGCTCGTATACGAAAGGCGCCTTTTGAGAAAACTCGAAAGCAGGTCTCCCTGCATGCTCAGAGATCCCGGCGCTAAGGCAGAGCCAGAGAGGAAACCCCAACAGGGGACCGATCGCGCCTGCGGTGATTATTCCCGCCAGGACCCCCCTTCTGGTTTTGTTTTTTCCCAGAAGCGGCCTGCCGTCGCGCCACAGGCGGCCTCCGTCGATTGGCCCATTGTATCTCGAATCCATTACCAGGGCAGTGATGGGGGGGGCGAAGTTGACGAGCCACAGCAAAACAAGAAGTTTCAGGAAAAGCACCATTTCAGAGTCCCCGGAAAATTTGTCGTTAAAAGAACCGGACCTCGTCCGGCGGATCGCTATGACAATTATGCCGGCCGTAGTATAATATACACGGAGGTCGCTTTGCCGTAAGGATCAGGGCTCAGAACTTAATCCTTTTTCGCCAAAATGAGAACCGGATAGAAACTGTTTTGGAAAAAGAGCGCATAAAAATTCAGTTCGCCGTCCTGATAGCCGCCGTTGTGCTCTTTGCGTTCCTTGGGGCCCCCGCCTTGAGATATGACCGCGCCCGAAAGCCGGTTGTGGCGCCCGCGGTAGCGGTGGAGGTAAAAGGAGAAGTCGCAAAGCCCGGGCTCTACATACTGGATGGCCGCGGGGCAACTGTTGGCGCCGCCGCCCAAAAGGCAGGCTGCGGCCTTAAGATTGCGGAACCTCTCGTTCGTGTTGGGCTCGTCCCGGGACAGTCCCTTGAGATAGTCCGGGGGAAAACGGGAGCGGCAATTAAGCTCGGGCGCATGGACGGCGCGGCGCTGCTTGCCTTCGGACTAAAACTCGATCTTAATTGCGCCCCCCTGGGTGATCTGCTCCTCGTTCCCCACTTGCGCCCCGCCATCGCTGCGGCCATAATTAAAAGGCGAGGCCAAAAATCCTGGGCAAGCGTGGATGATCTGGTCGAAATTCGGGAAGTCGGCCCCAAAACCGTACAAAAGCTTCGCGATTATCTGGAGGTGTCGGCCGGGGAGGTCTGCCGCGCAAACGGCGACGTGAATAAGTAAAATGGTCCAAAAAGCCAAAAGAGTAAAATCTTTTCGATCGTAACACTCTATTGCGCTTGCCTAAAGTGATTATTTTTGCGATAAATTCAAGAATAATTAATCTATTCCAGAAAAGAATTGG
>CAWEZA010000118.1:0-42876 GCA_963813125.1 uncultured delta proteobacterium
CTAAATCGCCGATCGTGTCGTTTACCCCGGACACGAGCTTATGCCAGCCGCCTACGAACAGCTTGTCGTTGGCTTTTTGTCCAGTTCGCCGTTAGCCGCCGCCTGGATGATCTTGTCTGTTTCCGCCAGGAGATCGTTCATCATGTCAATCGTGGCGTTGAGGTTGTTTTTGATTTCGTTGAAATCGCCTTTATAGTCGTCCGTGATCCTCGGCGGAATGTCCCCCTTGGAGATGCGTTCGACATATTCGGCCGTGACGTTTATCGGGGCAACAAAAGCATCGATCAGTTCATTTAATCCTGCAACAAGTTTGCTCCAGTCGCCAACGAATTTGGCCGCATTGCCGCGGGTGTCGAGCTTGCCGTTCCTGGTGGCCTCAATGAGGTTGTTTACTTCTTCAACATACTCTTTGAGGTTTTCTCTAAGTTTTTCTATGGTTTCGTTTATAAAGGCCTTCTTGCCGGGAAATTTTTCCAGGGTTGCATTGAAGTTGCCTTTGCCAAATTCGGCGATACAGGCCATCGCTTTTCTCTTAACACTTATGTGGCCGTTCACCATATCGTTTACGCCCTTGGCCATGGCGCGATAAGCCCCTTGGAATTTGTCCTCGGCAATCACCACGTCAATTTCGCCCGCGTCGTGTTCTTTGGACATGTGTCCCATTTCGGCTATCAATGAGCTCAGCGAATCGATACAGAGGTTAAGATTGTTCTTTATTTCGTTGAAGTCGCCCTTGTATTCATCGGTTATCCTGGGAGGAATATCGCCCTTACTTATTCTGTCCACGTATTCAGCCGAGACGTTTAATGGGCCGATGACGGCGTCCAGGGTATCGTTTATTCCCTGCACGATTTTCTTGTAATCGCCTTCATGCCTGGATGCGTCGGCCCTCACGGCGAGCTTGCCCTGGACCGCGGCTTCGCTCAGCATGTTGATATCGCCTGTGATCGCTTTGAACTTGCCCACCATGTTTTTTATTGCGGCGAAAAGCTGCCCCACTTCGTCGCTGCGCTCAGCGTCCACGGTAACGTTCATGTCGCCTTCGGCAAGTCGTTTGTTGATCGCCACCGCTTCGCTTATGGGCTTTGTTATGCTGAGGCTGACAAAGAATATTATGAGAACCCCCAGTACCAGCGACACGCATAAGAAGATGATTAAAAGAGTTCGAGAGGAGTAATAGGTGGCCAGGGCGTCTTGTGCCGCGCTTTTCATCCTGCTGCGTTGAAACTGGATCATTTTGTCGACCGATTGAAAATATGTATCCTGTACGGGGCGCAGCTTGATAAGAAGGGTGGTCGTCGCCTGCTGCTTCATGCCTGATCCGATCAGACCTATGACTTCTTCTTTAAGTGTCATGTAAGCGCTTTTGCGCTCGAGCAGTTCTTTCAGGATCGCTTTGCCTTCTTCAGATTTGACCGTCTTGGAAAGTTTGTCTAAATTTCCCGTGATCCGGGTCTGCCTTTCGGCCGCTGTTTGAAGCTCCTGTTTGATTGCGCCCGCATCGGTCAACAGGAGTGCATTACGTAGTCGCCTTGCTATCTCATTAATATCTGAGGCTATAGTATTTGCCAAAACTGTCTTTGGCCACCTGTCGGTCGCCATCGCGTTTACCGTCCCGTCCACTGCCCCCAGCCTGTTAATTGCGATAAAGGCCATTGCGCTCATTAAGACGAGCAGTACGCCGAAGGCCAGCGCCATTCTCAGTCCGATTTTCATGTTTTTCAGCATCTTATTTTCCTTTCGGTCGACGATCGTTTCCGGTTGGAATCATCTGTGCTTCATTTCCCGACATCGAGTCTTCTAAACAGCTGGGCGTCGCTTGCCACCTGTTCGAACAGGTGGGAGGTCTCGGCCGGCATTTTCTGGGTCTGTTCCATGGCCAAAAACCCTCCCGGGGCGAGCGATCCGTGAAACATCCCTATTACTTCTATCCGCTCCGCGTACTTGAGATGCAGGAGCACGTTTTTGCACAGGATCAGGCTGAAGCCTTCGCCTATGGATTTAAGTGAAAGAAGATCGTGCCTTTGGTAATCGATCCTGCTTCGAAGAAGCTCCGATATTCTGAAGTATCCTGGCCTGTCATCGGGTTTGAAGTATTTTTCCAAAAGATTTCCGGGCATTCTCTTCACCTCTTCTTCCCGGTACATTCCTGTGCGTATGATGTCTCCGAAAAGAGAGCAGTCGTCGAGGTCGGTCGCTTCGATGCGGAGATTTTTGAACCCGAAGCTTCCCATGTTTTCGGCAAACAGCATGGCCAGCGAATAGGGCTCCTGCCCGGTGGCGCACCCGGCATCCCAGACGCGCACGCGGCTGCGGCCGGAGGTGTAGGGGACAACGTGTTCCACGATTCGCTCCAGTGTCTGCATGTCTCGAAGAAAATAGGTGAACGCCATACTCATTCCCCCTGTCTCTGACTAGTGAATCGAAACCTGATCGAGCTCGACACCCTGCACGAGCTTATGCACGTCTATTATGAGCGCCACCGTTCCGTCTCCCAGAATGGTCGCCCCGGAAAGTTCATCTACGTTGCGGAAGACTTTCCCGATATTTTTAATGACGGTCTGGTGTTCCCCGATGACCTTGTCGACGACGAGTCCGACTTTCCCCCACGCCGATTCGGTAATCACGATCTGTTCGACTTCCGGGGCTTCCCCGCTCATCTCGAAGCGTTCGCGGAGCCGGACGTAGGGGACGATTTCACCGCGCACGCGGGTGATATGGCGCCCGTGGGCTCTTTTTACGTCTTCTCGCGTGAGTTCCACGCACTCCTCCACGGCGGAAAGGGGCAGGACGTAGCGCCCCTCCTTTACCTGGACCAGCAAGCCGTCTACGATGGCAAGAGTAAGAGGGAGCTTCAGGGTTATTGTGGTCCCAAGTCCGTTGCGGCTGGAGATGTCGATGGAACCGCGCAGAGCGTCCAGGCTGCGTTTTACGACGTCCATCCCGACACCGCGGCCGGAGATGCTGGTGACTTTTGCCGCGGTGGAAAAGCCGGGGGCAAAAATCAGTGAAAAGACTTCCTTTTCGGGTAATTCCGTATCGGCTGCGATCAGACCTCTTTCGACAGCCTTGGATCTGATGGCTTCGACATCCAGGCCGGCGCCGTCATCGGTTATTTGGATCAATACGTTTGCGCCCGAGTGCATTGCCGAGAGCTGTACGGTCCCCTGCCTGGGTTTTCCGGCGGCCGCTCTGGTTGCCGGGAGCTCGATGCCGTGGTCGATGCAGTTGCGGATAAGGTGGACCAGGGGATCGTTGAGCCGCTCGATTACTGTTTTGTCTAGCTCGGTTTCTCCGCCTTCGGTGGCCAGCAGGACTTCTTTCCCGAGTTCACCGGACAGATCGCGAACGAGTCGGTTGAATTTGGTGAAGGTCGTAGCGATCGGCAGCATCCTGATACTCATGGTGTTGTCGCGCAACTCGGCGGTGAGGCGTTCGACTTCCTCGGAGATCGACAGCAGTTCAGCATGGTCCATGGTAGCGGCCGTCTGGCTGAGGCGAGCCTGCACCGTGACCATTTCCCCGACCAGATCGACCAGGGTATCGAGCTTGTCGGCGCGGACTCTAATGCTCGAAACCTGTTCTTCTTTTAGACGCTTGCTTCGAACCGCCTGGAGATGTTCCTGTTCGGCCAGGCCCGACTCGACCATGCTTGCCTGTACCATGCCACTGTCAACCAGAAGCTCGCCGATCCGTTTCTGCGAGCCCAGGGCCTGCTGCAAATCTTTTTGCGAAACAAGGCCGCGTTCGATCAATATTTCCCCGATCTTTTTCGGGGGAGCTTCGGCGTCATCATTTCCGTGCTCGTAGATGAGCTGGATTTCCAACTCGCAGTCATCCTCAATGAAGATAAAGACGTCTTTTATGGCATCGACCGAGTGGCGCGTTGTAAGGATCACGTCCCATGAGAAGTGGCATTCCTGGGGGTCAAGCTCCTCCAGTGGAGGAATGGCTTCCGTGTGGGCGATGACGCTGCATTTGCCCAGCTGCCGCAATTCGTTTAGCAGCAGGAGGGGATTTCCTCCTCGCGAGAAGATTTCGCTGTCGGGGCGAAAATAAATGCGAAATGTCTTCTCGGCCTCTTGATCTTCAGGTTCGGGAAGCACCGTTGCGGGCGGTTTCACCGGGGAGTTTTCCGGTTTGGGAATGAGTTGCTTGAGCGCGTTGGTGATTTCAGCGGCCATTTTGGAATCGGTTTTCGCACCTCCATCCGAATCGTCGAGCATGGTTCGTATCTGGTCTCCAGCCCGGAGGGCCAGGTCGACGAGCGTTTTAGTCACGCACAGTTCGTTATTGCGGATCAGATCGAAAACATTTTCGATGTCGTGTGTGAATGAAGCGATATCGTCGAAGCCCGCCATGGCCCCCGAACCCTTTATCGTATGCAGCGCCCTGAACACCCTGCCGATCAGTTCGCCATCGCACGGGGCTTCCTCCATGGCAAGAAGAGACGTTTCAAGTTCGGCAAGGAGTTCACACGCTTCCGTACGGTAAATTTCCCTTTGAGATTCTAATTGTGATTCCATCAGCCCAGGACCTTTTTTACTACCGCTAGAAGTTGATCGGGTTTAAACGGTTTGACTATCCACCCGGTTGCTCCGGCCGTTTTGCCTTCCTGCTTCTTATCCGCCTGGGACTCAGTGGTGAGCAACACTATGGGGATAAATTTGCTAGAAGGTTTCGCCCTTAAACTTCGGATGAGTTCAATGCCGTCCATATTGGGCATGTTGAGGTCGGTCAGCACCATGTTGACGCCGGCCCCGTCTAACTTGGACAGGGCGTCTTTGCCGTCGGCGGCCTCCAGCACCCCGTAGCCGGCCTGTTTGAGGGTGAAGCTCACCATCTGTCGAACACTTGCCGAATCATCAACAGTCATGATGATCTTGCTCATGATGTCCAGTCTCCTGTCCATAAGCAGCCTATAGTGGGGTTCTTATGGCAGCCGATGGTGCGTACCAGCCCCGCATCGCGCACTGTGCGCCTTAGAGATTCGGATTTTAGCGTCTGAAACGCGAGCTGCTTGCCCAGTCTGACGGATTCGCGATGCGCCGAGCAGAGCAGCTGCAGGGCCAGAGATCGGCTTCCTCCAGGTCCTCTATATTGATGAGGATATGTTCGCTGCTGTTTAGCGCCTCGAGCAGCGAGGGCTTGAGTTCGACCGCGCGCTCCACGGTCCAGTTTCCCTTGAGCTTTAGAACGCTTGCCTCTCCAGACCTTGTTATTTCCAGATCCATCGTTTCCTCCATAGCAGGGTTGCCTCCCGGTTAAAAAAGCTCGATGTTGTCGCCCAGATCGTCTTCATTTGCCTCCCGCTGTCCGCTTGCCTGCCCGCTGTCGTAAACTTCCGGGACCTCGGTGAAGTCAACCGGGTCTTGGCCCTGGTTTTCTTCAGTGTTCACATTCAAGATCGCATCGTGAACGGATCGCTCCGACTCCATCGTGTAGCCGGCTTTTAGCGCTCTCATGCGCTCCTCAGTGTATGTGGGGCTCTCCGCGGGGGCATTCGACCTGGAAAATGCGACGATCTCCTCGAGCCTTGCCACGATATCGTTGATCCCACCCCGGATCTTGCGGTGGACGCTCACTTCACCAACAGATTTCCGGATATCATCGGAAAGGGCGCAGCCATCCAGGTTCACGCGTGTAAGAGAGGAAAAGACGGCTTGATTGAGGTTTTCGAGGGTCTCGAACTGGGCTCTTAGCGCCTCGGAAATATTGGCCGGCCCGCCTTTCCCGTCTGTCTCATCGGCGTTTACGGCGGCGCGCAGCGAATCGGAGGCCGAGATGGTCGAACTGAGAGCCTCGCTTGCCTTTTGGGTCAGCCGGCGGGTCTCCACCGAGAGATGGTGGGTAGACTCCGCCAGCACCGCCAGACTTGCGCCTTCGCTCCCGATATGGCAGGCCTTGACGATGGCGTTTAGCGAAATCAGTTTGATCTTTTCTCCTATTGCTTCAATGCTGCCCGCCTGGGCGGATATCTCCCCGAACATGCCCGCCACCGAACCCATCGCGGAAGACAGCTCCCGGTCAGCTTCGCCATATGTGCCGAGAGCGGAGCCAACCGATGAAAAACCGGCCTCGATTTCGGCGAGAAAGGATTTCTCCGTCTTATCGGCCGCTCCCGCGAGCCCTGAGGTCTCCAGGCCCATTTTCTCGACCAGGTCGGCCAGGGTCAAGAGATTGTCAAGGATGCTGTCTACGGCGGATGCCAGTTCATTTCCCCCATTTTGGAGCTGAGCCGCCTGGAGGGCGGCGACATCTCCCATCAAACGCAAATGACCGTTTTCGTCGGGGTTTCGAGAAATAAGGCCTGCCAGCGCATCCCGCGCATGTTCGATCTGCTGGCGGGTGATGTCATGGAATTGCATGGACATCACGATATCGGCGATACGTTTCGAGACGTCCTCATAGTGGGTCGAAATTTGTTCCGCGGTTTTGGAGGACAGGGTTTGCTTGCGGAGGAGGGATTCGAGGCCGGACATGGTCCTCTCGAGTACGATTCCGGCCTGTTGCCGCCGGGCCGCCTCCAGGTCGAGGACCCTGGAGAGGGTATGGCTAATCACCTGGCTAAGGGATTTAGAGCTTTCAGTGAGCTTTGAACAGCGCTGTTTAATTTCCCCGGATAACTTTTCCACCTCCTCGGCCAGGGTATGGAAGCCCGGGTCGCGATCTCCAAGCCTCGAGCTTTCAATTCTTGTCGATACGCACAGGACCCGCAGGAGCATAACGGCCTTGTCGAAACCTTCGGCCAGTTTGACGAGGCGGCCAAGCTTATCCAGGACGCTGCGCAGATAATCGGTGTTGCGCCTGGCTCCACTCTTCGAGCCGGTTGACTCCGCCTATTACATCGCGAAACCCTTCGATGACCGTCTCCAGTTTTTTGCCGGCCATATGACCGGCGACTTCTGAACAAGTCTTCGAAAGCTCTTCGGCCCGATTATAAAAATCCCGCAGCTTTTCCCCGATGGACAGGAACTCGCCTTCCGTTGACCCGGCCAGGGAGTCCAGTTCGCCCGTTAGAGCCGGCAGAGAACTGAGCAGCATCGTCTCGATGTGTTTGGGACGGAGACTGGAGAAAAGCCGGCTAAACCAATCAAAGACCTTCATACCACTGTACCCGAGTCCAGGTTCACTGCAACCTGATGTGCGGCCCTTAGACATTTTCGCTGCGTTTGGAGTCTCAACCGCGCGAAAAGTAATCCTGGCCGGACATCTCACATTGAAGTGGTAATTCGGTATTGTCAGGCGAATTCACGATACTGAAAGAAAAGTGACAAATCAGTGATAGGGATTCACTAATATTCGATGGAAGTCAGGTAGGTTCTCAGGTTGACTTTCTTCTGATTCAACCCGAGCTTTGATCGTAGACGGTAGCGGTGGGTCATGACGGTATTGAGGGAAACCCCGAGCATCGAGGCTATTTCCTTGTTGCTTTTGCCGGCTTTGACAAAATTTGCAACCTGGGCCTCCATGGAACTGATGTGGGTGTTTTTTAGCGACAGGTTTCTAAGAAATGGCGAACAGACCTCGAGCAGGTTTTTTTCCAGCGTTTCGACGTAGTTTTGATATTTTTCCTCAAGGCGGCCGTTTTTTAACCTCTCCACGTAAGGCAGAACCGATTCCTTAACGTTAAGGGTGATATCCGCATGGAGATCTTCCTTTTCTTTCCCGGCCCTTTGAAGGAGCACCGCCATTGCGATGTTTAATTCCTGCAGCTCCTTTTGCATTTTTCTTTCGCGGTCTATTCTTTCGATTTTGGCCTTGATTTCCGCCAACCGGAACGGTTTGGCTATGAAGTCCGCGGCACCCGCCCTGATTATGTCGCTGTAGGTGTAAGTGTTGGTGTGCCCGGTCATCATGATAGTATCCATTGTCGGGGCGACTTCAAGGATTTGACCCAGAAGCTGGATGCCGTCGATGCCGGCCATTTTTATGTCCGAGATAGCGAGATCGAATCCGCCCTTTTTTAATCTCCCAAGCGCTTTGGCAGGGTCCGTGGCGCTTTCGCAGAAGTAGCCCGAGGAGCGCAGAAATTTGGTCAGCATCGAGCAAATGTTCTGTTCGTCGTCAACGACAAATATATTTTCGATTGGTTTTTTCAAATAACGCCTCCCGTCCGTCGATGACCCTGCTGCTGTCGGGCTTTGATTGCCGGGATATAGACACAGAACGTCGAGCCTTTCCCCGGAATACTTTGGACGTTGATCGCCCCCTCGTGCCTTTTGACTATGCCGTTTACCACAGCGAGTCCGAGACCGCCACCCTTTCCAACTTCCCGGGTGGTGAAATAGGGGTCGAAAATGCGCTCCAAATTCTCTTTATAGATCCCGCAGCCCGTATCGGATACACACAATTTGAGGAATGGCCCGGGTTTGAGATTAAACATCCACCGATCGGTCAAGTCCGTTCTTGTCAAAGTCACATTTGACAGTGTGACCTCCAGGATGCCCTTTCCGTTCATGGCCTGAGCCGCATTGGTGCAAAGGTTCCTCAGAGCCTGGCGGATTTGAGACAGATCGGCTATCGCAACCCCCATCTCGATATTTTCCCTTATTTCGATGGAGGCCGGGAGCGAAGAGCGCATTTGCTTCAAAGTCTGTTTAACTACAGAGCCGATTTCGATCCGGGATCTTTGACCGTCCGCGTTGGATAGGAATACCGTGAGGACTTGCCTGAGCAGTTCTTCCGCTCTGCGGCAGCCAGTCAGAACCTGCTCCAGATCATGCCTGAGCGGATTGTACGGAGGCAGTTCGTTTAGCGCCATTTCCGCATAGCCTACCACGGGTTGCAAAATATTGTTCAAATCGTTGGCGATCCCCCCGGCCAGTGTTCCGATAGCTTCCGTTTTCCGCCTTATATACCTGTCTTCACTCTCTCGAAGACTGTTTTGAGCAAGTGGTCTCCCGATGGCCGCACCCAGTTGCATGGCGGCTTTTTCCAGCACCTTGACCATATTTGCGCCGAGCATATTCTCACGGTGATCCGCCACGTGGATCAAACCGAGTATTTTGTCCGCTCCACCAAACGAAAACAGGGCAACTGTACGGTATCCCTCCTTGACCGCATTAATGAATACACTCTTGCCGGGTTTGAGATAAAGGGGGCATTCCAATTCACAAAACGGTTGGCTGAACCCCTCATAAGCCATGTAGGAAATGTCAAGGTTTGCATCCAAGACACGGATTCCAGCCGCATCGCAACGCGAGTAATTCCTGATCTCGGAGACATATTCGCACAGCAGGGGAACTATCTCGGTATGCTTGCGCTCGATATCGAGAAAGCGCAGGTAAAGCCGCAACTCATCCTCCGCCCGCCTGCGTTCCTCTATCTCCCGCCCGAGCTTCTCGTTCACCCTGGCAAGTTCGGCGGTACGCTCCCTGAGGCGCCTTTCACAGTTGGGATTGGTGTCTTTTAGAATTTCCCTGGTTTGCATTTGTTCCCTGATTTGAATTCATCCAATTTAAATTGATCCAAAACCTGAAAAGTTTCAGCTCCCGCGCCTTTGCAAGGAATGTGAGCAATAGGCGTGCCAGCCGCGGTGCGCGCGGCTGCGCCGCGGGCGAGTGTGCCTCGCCCCCTCCACGGGGTCCTAAATATACGAGGGGGGGGAAATTTGGATCCCCCGTGCCCGCCATGAAGTTTCCGGATGGACACTAGCTAAGCTAGCGCCGATGGGCGTGTCGTTCCCTGCGCAAAACAAGCTATGCTCCCGTGACTGCGTCAATATATTGGCAACCCTGGAAAAGCTTCATGACTGGCCAGTGATGACGTGGAAAAGGGCAGGGATGAATTTAATCAATGCCGCCTGCTTCGACTCATGATATTTACCGAAAAAGTACCGAGACTTTCCGCAAAGGAGCCTATAGGTGAAAGATTTTGCCCCACGGGATGAAAATTATGAGCTTAGAGTACGGGAGAGCTTTGCGAAACAGAATCTGATGAAAACCATCGGGGCGAGGCTCACAAAGGTGCTGCCGGGGGAAGTGGAAATCTCGCTCGAATTTCGGGACGACCTGACTCAGCAGCATGGCTTTCTCCACGCAGGGGTGGTCGCCACCCTTGCCGATTCCGCCTGCGGCTATGCCGCGTTTAGCCTGATGGCTCCGGATGCCGCGGTGCTCACCGTGGAGTACAAAATTAACCTGCTCTCACCCGCTGTGGGGCAATCCCTGATCGCCTGTGGAAAGGTGACCAAACCTGGACGCACCATCACCGTGTGTTCGGGAGAGGTATTTGCATTGAAAAATGGAGAGAAAAAAGCGGTAGCCACCATGATTGCCACGATGATGAGCATTCGTGACAGGGAAGGGTTGATCGGTTGAGCGACTATTTTGGGAGCAGTCTTTTGGCCTCCATGGCGATCATGTTCGAAACCGACTTGCTTCGAGAGATATTGCGCAAATCCTGACGGTTGAGAGTGGGGACAAGTTTTCTCGAAATGGCGAATGGCGTCTTGGGATTGACCGCCAGTGCCTGTCGAATCGTGTAATTTTTGATCCATTCCCTGTCGGAGGCAATTCTTCGCAAAACCTCCTCGTCAACCTGTCTTGAAAAGGAAATGGCGGCCACTTCGCTATCGGTTATCTTGGGGTTGGAAATTACGGCGAGTTGAATCATCCGGTTACTGTCCCGTATCAGGAGGGAGCGCGTCTCCTTATTCGCCATCATGGCAAGGCGGATTTTTTCAGAGGTATTTTTTTTCTGCACTTTTTGGAGCAGGGTTTCGGCCTTGCTTTCGGCCTGCTTTTCGCCGGTCTGGCCGGATAGCTCGTCCAAAAAACGCATGGCTTCGATGAGCAGGTACTCCCAGGGGATGTTGATGGTAGTGTCGCATTCCCTGGAGAAGGGGACTGTTTCGAAGCTTCCACGGCTGGCGCTGAGCATTTTGAAGAAGGCTTCCTGTCCGACGAGATCATCGGCTTGCGCATGACAAACCTGGCCGCCCCGCACATTAATTTTCCCGACGAGCGTCTCGGAGCGGATTTCAACAGCACGGTCGATATTGTCCAGGCAGATCAACTGAACGAGGTCCGTCAAGGCGATGTCATTTATGTTCCCCCAAAATCCGCGGGACTGGTCTTCAGTGGGGGGGCCATCTTTTTTTTCACCGCCCGCAAGTTTTGCCCGCAGCTGAACAGCCTGGATGAGCAAGTATTCCCACGCCCGTTTGATCGAGACGGTCACGTTTTCAGGAAGCCGCTCCGTTTCAAAATGGCCTCCTTCCCACCCGAGCAGTTCAAAAAACCCTTCTTCCCCCGTGATGTCGCCGGATTCGGCATGGACCACTTTGCCATCGTCCAGATAGAACCTTCCGGTCTTGTCTGTCGAGGCGACTTTAATCACGTGGCTTATCCTGGCAAGGCAGGAAACCTGTATGAGATCGATCAGGCGGATGTATTCTATCGTTCCATTGAAGCGGTTAGTGTCTTCTTGACTGGAGGCCATATCTCGTCCGTTTAGATCGGAATCATCAGTTGATGAAGGTGAAAGCCGGTGCGATCATGGAAATGTCCGGAAGAAATTTTTGAGCAAGTATTATGCCATAATAGGGTAGGGGGATGTTTTAGACACCAAGGAATTCAAACCTGCCCAGTCCGCAGCACGGACATTGAGGGTCCCTTTGGACGTTCATGAGATTGAAGGACATATTCCAGATGTCGGCGTGAAACAGGCCGATCTCCGCAGGGAGTTGACCGAGCAGTATTCGAAGGGCCATCGTTACTTCCAGGGACGCTATTACACCGACGGCGGAGTTGAGAACTCCGGCGGTTTCGCATGTAGGCATGCTCCCCGGTTCCGGGGGAGTTGGAATGACGCATCTCAGGCAGGGGCCGCTCAAAGCCGGCACGACCGGCATCACCATGCCAACCGTCCCCATGACTCCGGCGTAGACCCAGGGTTTGCCAAGCTTGATGCAGACGTCGTTTATCAGGTAGCGGGTTTCGAAATTGTCGGTTGCGTCAAGTACGATATCGGAGTCCGCGAGAAGAGATTGCGCGTTTTGTGGGGTCACATCTACGGCCATCGATTCCACAGTGATGGTGGAATTTATCTGGCGAAGGCGCCGGGCGGCAGCCCTGGCCTTTAAGCCATGCGACTCGGCGTCGCTTTCCTGGAAAAGGATTTGCCGGTGAAGGTTGTGCCATTCGACGAGGTCTGCGTCGGCGATTCGGAGCCTGCCAAGGCCGGCCCTTGCGAGCAGTTCGGCTTGAAAGCCGCCAAGCGCCCCGCACCCCACGATAAAGACGGTGCTTGCAGCCAGTTTACGCTGCCCGGCCGAGCCTATCTGCGGCAGGATTTCATGCCGGGCATAACGACCCTCGGAGGTCGAAGTCATCCCGTTGTCTCCTCGGCCGCCGCGGTCATTGGAAACGGTTCGTGCAGTGGTCGCTCGATCCACCCGCCGCCCAGCAACCGGGCGCCGGAGTAAAAGACCGCCGCCTGTCCAGGTGAGACCGCCGTCACCGGGTGATCGAAGCGGACCCGGACGGTGTTGGCATTATCCGGCAAAACGATTGCCCGTACCGGGGTCTGGTTGTAGCGAACCTGCACCGAGCAGCGAAGCGGCTTAAATCCGGGCGACAAAGCCTGCCAAACGACGCCGGTTGCGATCAGTCCCCACGCCGCCAGTCTTTCTTTTTTCGTGGTGAGAAACACGGCGTTTCGTTCAGGGTCAATCGATTTCACCCAGGCCGCGGAGCCCAGGGCCACCCCGAGCCCGCGTCTCTGACCTATGGTAAACCGGTGAATTCCCTCGTGCATGCCCAGCAGGCGGCCCGTTTCGTCAAGAATTGGGCCCGGCATGGCTCCTTCATTGAACTGGAGCCGCAGGGTTTCCGCATAACCAGTCTCCTGTGTGGAAAAACAGGCGTCCTGGCTTTCCGCGCGGTCCGCGTTCCCCAGGCCCATACGCCTCGCAATGGTCCGGACAGTTTCCTTCAAATAGCCGCCCAGCGGGAATAAGGCCTTCGAAAGCTTGCCGGAGTTAAGGGAAAAGAGAAAATACGACTGGTCCTTTCGAACGTCGGCGCCCCGCAAGATGAAAGCCTGGCCGCCCTTTCGAGTCCCGATGCGCGCATAGTGGCCGGTGGCTATTTGGGGTGCGCCAAGGGTTTTCGCGTAATCGGCAAGAGCGCCGAATTTTATGTCCCTGTTGCAGATCACGCAGGGGTTGGGGGTGCGCCCCCGCCGGTACTCCTGCCAGCTTTCCCGCAGGACCGTACGTTCGAAAAGCTCCCGGCAGTCCAGCACGTGGTGAGGTATACCGAGATGGGCCGCCGCGGCCCGAGCCTGTGCGACACCATCCGCCCCGCAGCAGGAAGGCTCCGGAGCGGTTTGGTCACAGGCCTGCAGTTGCAGGGTCACCCCTATGACCTGGAAGCCTTTTTCCAGAAGCAGGGCAGCCGCCACGCTCGAATCCACTCCGCCGCTCATGGCTGCCACGATCCGTCTTTCGGGCAAAATCAATGCTTTTTGTCCTTCCACCCGGTCAAACCGCCTACATATCCAGGGTGGACACCACTTCGATGCCGTGTTTTTCCAGGTCTGCAATCATTGGCTTTGGATCGGTCTTCTTTAGTCGGAGGGAATAGTAAAATTCAGCTCCCTCCTCGGGGGCCGGCAGTTGACAAAGGCTGATGATTTCAGCCCCATGTGTCCTGGCGATTTTGGTTATCTCCGGAAGCGGGTTTGGGGAGCCGGAAACCTTGATATCAAGCCTCGTGGATTGGGTGAAAAGCCCAAGGAAGGTGATGAAGGCCGAAAGAATGTCGGCGACGGTAATAATGCCGGTCACAACACCGCTTTCGACTATTGGCAGGCCGCCGATGCGTTTGTCCAGTAAAAGGCGGGCGGCCTCCTCGAGCGGCATTTGAGGGTCGGCGGTAAGAGGCTTCCTGATCATTACGTCTTCGAGGGTCAGTTCCTCGATCATCGAAGCGATAAGCACGCCTCTTAAGTCCGCGTCTGTAATCCAGCCGATCAGGTGCTTCTGCCGATCCACCACCGGCAGGTGCCGGATCGATTCACGTTTCATAAGTGCCAGGGCTTCCTGTATGGAAGCCTCTTTCCCTATGGTTACCAAGTCGGTCGACATCCAGTTGCGTACAATCACAAGGGCCTCCCCCCGGGGCGAGACTGCAGGTTTACCTGCGTAGATTGGCTATGCGAACGCCTGGTCATGCACAAAAAAGGACCGCCTCCAAAGGTCATTTTGCCAGGAGCGAGGAGGCATGACTACACTGTTTCAACCACACTATACGTTCTCTTTTTTGAGTTGACCAGTTCTTTTGCTCCTGTTTCGATCAGTTCCTCACGGTCACCGGGGCGCGGTCGTCTCGCTCCATCAATTTGGCGATACTGACGGTACGGTCCCGGAGCATGTTTGTGTAGCTTCCCAGCTCATTATCGTACCACCCGTATATTACAGCTTGAGTTACCGGGACCTCGATAAACTTTTGGCGTCGCAGTCCTTCGGTTTTACAGCCCTGAGCCATGGTCCCCAGGTCCAGTGAAGCCGAACCGCCTTCGCCCGTGGACTCCAACCGCTTTACCGCGCTTGCTATGAGATCCAGGTCGAGCCGGACAGCCGAGGTTCTCGTGTGGTTTTCGTTGCTTTCGATAACCGCGGCGGCCCTGGGGATTCCAATAATATCGGAGGATACGTTCTGTTCCTCTGAGAAAACGAGATAACCCTCGGGGAAATGAGAAACGGCTTTTTTGTAAACGGAGTTTATCAGTTCACGGTTGATCGGGGTGCTCAAACTCTTGTCTTGAATCATCACCGCCAGGATTATCAAAGAGCCTGTAGTAACCGGCACTCGCACCGACTCGGCTATAAACCCGATGCCGTTCATCTCGGGTATTACCAGGCCGAGCGCCTTTGCGGCCCCGGTGCTGGTCAGGATAATATTGTTCATGATCGAACGGGATTTTCGCAGGTCTGTTGCCTTGGCTTTAGGCGAATGATCGAGAACGGATTGGGAACTGGTCGCCGCGTGAACGGTGGTCATGGCCGCCGAAAGGATGCGTTCGGCCCCGAAATAATCAAGCAGCGGTTTAACCAGGTAGGCCAGGCAGGTGGTCGTGCAGGACGCGTTGGATACGACGAGGTGCTTTTTGGGGTCGTAATCGGTATCGTTTATGCCCATGACAGTTGTAATCGCATCGGCCGGCATCTGACGAGCCTTGTCCTTTATCTTGAAAGGGGCGGATACGATAACCTTTTTTGCCCCGGAGGCAAAATGGCCGCGTAGAGACCCTTTGGGGTCTTCGGGGGGCACGGTGGGATCGATAAATTGGCCCGTGGCGTCCACGACAAGCTCGACCCCGTGTTTTCGCCAATCTATGCCGGCCGGATTTCTCGCGCTGCGCAGAAAAGTCGTCTTCACCCCGTCAACCATAAAGCTGCCCGACTTTTCATCGAGATTTTCAATTACCCTGCCGGCCCGTGAGCCGTACAGATAGCCGTGCAAAGCCCCATAGGTGGAATCCCTTTCGAGGAAATGCGCTATGTCGGCCAGTCTTGTCCCGACTTCCCGGCCAATATTGACCACGATTTCCGAGAAGTATTTTTCCTCCACATGGCTCCAGATGGAAAGCTTTGCGATTCTCCCCAGGCCATTGATTCCGAGTGTCCGTGAAACAGCAGTCTCTTCGCCCATCTTGTTGCCTCCGTCAGAAAAAAGAGAAAAAACGGATTACCCCCCTGGAATACCAGTGCGGAAGCCGGCCGCCCGAAGCGGGAAAAACTGAAAGTATTAATTCTACCACCCATGGGCGCCAGGAATCTAATCTTAATATCGAAAAGATGTCAATTTCGATCCATGGGGTATGCGTGTGGAGGACAAAGGTTTTGGCACCGCGGGGCAGAGGCAAAAGCGCGGGGGTTGGGGGGACATGTGCCCCCCGCACCCCCACGGGGTCCGAATAGCGGGATTACAGCCCGCTATTCGGGCAGTGCATGCAAGCTCATCGGGGCTGCCGGGGGCCGATGCGGGCGGGGATAAACCCCGCCCCTACTCATAATTCTGGTCAGCCGAAAGGTCCACCTGTTCGATCTGCGCGGTTCCCGAGTAGACGGCCCCGCTTCTGCCGTCCAGGCTTATCGCATCGCCCACCTTTATGGTGAAGTTGTCGATGGAACAGGTTTTTTCGGAATCGCGGACTCTCATGCGGCTAAGACCCACCACGCAGGTTTTGCCCAGCCGGTGGGCGACGATGGCCGCATGCGAGGTGGCGCCTCCCTTGGCTGTCAGGACCCCGTCGGCAACCGAGATTTCGTGTATGTCATCGGGGACCGTGTCGGAGCGAATCAGGATGACCGCTTTATCGGGCTGGTCTTTTCTTATGCGCCCGAGCGATTCCAGATCGAAAGCCGCAACGCCCGAGATGGCGCCTCCGCTTACCCCTATGCCGCTTCCAAGATAGCGGGACTTAAGGTCTTCGGACTTTGTGAATACCGGGTAGGAACGCTTTATGCGGGGAGTCATGTTGCGGGATTGCAGAACGTAGACGCCCGCCTCGCTTTCCCCCTGGAATGTGAACTCGAGTTCCTGGGGCGCCCAGTGGTTGTCATAGACAAGCTCTCTGGATATCTCCACGAGTCTTTTGTAGACTCTGGGGAAAAGGGCTTCCAGCGACGTCTCCTTGGCCTCCCTTATCCTTTGCTTCTCGGAGATGGGCAGCGTTTTAACCAGGCCCCCCACAACGTCTTCGCCCTGGTTTCCCCATGTAAAGTCGCCAAGCGGGTCCACCTTGTCCTCCGATGTGCGGGGATCGTGGGTGAATAAAACGCCGGCCCCCGAATTTGTGTCGAGGTTTCCGAATACCATCGCCTGGACTGAAACCGCGGTGCCCCAGTTGTCGGAGAGCATCATGATTTCCCTGTAAGTTCTGGCCTTGTCGGATTCCCACGATTCCACAACGAGCCGTATGGCCGTGAAGAGCTGATCCCGGGGATATTCGTAAAATTCGGTGGAATGGGCTTTCAGCACTTCGCGGTACGCCCGGCTCAGTTCCCTGATTTCGACCGGGGAGAATTCACGCTTGACGCTCCTGGCATATTTGCGTTTGTACCTGTTCATGACGGCGCTGAATTCGTCTCGCGGAATGCCAAAAGACATTCCCCATGACTGAATGAAGCGTCTGTAATTGTCCCAGGCGAACCACACTTCGCCGGTTTGCGAAATCAGGCCTTCGACTATTTGCTCGTTGATGCCGACGTTTAGAAACGTGTTCATCATCCCGGGCATTGAAACGGCCGAGCCGCTTCGAACCGAGAAAAGAAGAGGGTTTCCGGGATGGCCGAATTTGCGGCCCGTTTCGAGCTCGATCCGTGCCACCATTTCCATTACCCGTTCTTCGAAATCCTCGCGAGGCTGGCAGGAACACTCTATTACCGGCCTGCACCGGAAATACTCCGTGGTGATGACAAAGCCCGGCGGGATCTTGATTCCCAACGTATGGAGATTGGCGAGCGTATGCCCTTTGCTCCCCATGTAAATGGGGTCGTGGGTTTCCATGTTCGGGTAATAGAGGTGGGTAACCGTCCTGCCGGGATTGTAGCTGAGCAGAAGGTCGAGATCCGTGACGCTCAACTCCTGGCGCTGCGTGGAGAGTGTTGTGAGGATGCTCGTTATAAAATGGTCGAAATACTGCAATCCGAAAGTCCTGGCGATCAGTTCGCGAAGAAAACTCTCCGAGAGCCGTTGAGTCCTTTCCGCGGTGCTGTCGTCGTTTCTTTGAAGCCTTTGAATCAGTTTGTCTCTTCCCAGTTGCCTGGTTATGAGGTCGAGATTTTCATCATGAACCGCACCGTAATGAGTCTGAATGATCTGTTTTATGGTCTCGGAGAAGCCTCTGAAAATATCTATGTACTGCGAATGCGAAAACCTCGGGACCTCGAGGGCCTTGATGAAAAGCTCATGTTGGTTCTGGAGCCGGCTCGATGAGATCCCATCGATTTCGAGCGCTTTTATGAAAAGCGGAATGAAACGGGCAATCTGATAGAACGTCGCCTTGGTGATGAAACTGAGATTTATCGAAAGTATGATTTCCTCGAATATGACGTTGGCGAGGTTTTCGAGCCTGAAGGTCAGTCCCAGTGCGTCGAATCGCGGTTCGTTGTAGGAGCCGTACATGGAGGGGATGTCAACGGCTATATGGCGCTTGTAGTAGATGTTCTCCATTGTCGTGAGCTCGCCCGGGGTGAGAATGACTTCCTTCAGCTCGCCCAGATAATCGAGGATGGCGTCAAGGAGCCGGCACTTATCGTCGCCGCTGTTGTCGAGGGCTTCGAGCAGTTTGCCCGGGTCAGGCAGGCCTATGGTTTGAGCGCGCTGGAGCACAACATTGATGTCCTTGAAGCTCAAAGCGTATTTTTCGTGGAGAAGCTGATAGAACTGAATCATGAGAAAAGCGCGTAAGCGATCGTTTTCGGGGACCCCGGGAAGCTGGCCTATAAGGGTTTTGGCCTGGTCTTCGCTCAAATCGAGCAGGTCCTGAACGTGGTTGATCGTCCTTTCGCTGAAAATGGTTTCGAATACCCGGTGGATATCATCGATCAGGGGCCCGGTTTCCGGAATCCCGGAGTAGATCTCCGGCGGAACCAGACTCTCGAGTCTTCTTTTATCCTTTGTGCGCCAGAATTCGATTATCGCCTGGATAAACGGAACTATTCTGTTATTGCTCTCTACGTGGCTTTGCTTTCTGAGGAAGTGGACCAGCTTGTCGCTTCTGGCGGTGATTTCGTCAATGTCTGTGGAGACCGTCCTCAGAAGACCTTCGGCCCCGATCTGGCTGAAATATACGGGGAAAAGTTTTGCGAGCTGCTTTACCAGGTTGTAGACGGGACGGATGGGGGCGTTCAGGAGCTGAGAGACGTCCTTTTGGAATAAATCCGTGTCTCGGACAAAAACCCCGCCCAGTGACAGGTTTACTATGAGCGCGGAAAGCAGATGCCTGGACCGCAGAGGATTGCATTTAATAATATCGAGCCATACCCTCACGTTCAGGAGGTGGGCCGGGTTAACGGTTATCTGCCATTGGTTGCTCACCCGGCCAAGCATCGGAGATTGAAACCCCAGCCGTATAATTCGTGCGAGGAAAAAATCTGTGATCGGCCTGTTGTCCGTTGCTATGATCTCCAGGCCCATCGTGCGGATGATCTGGAGGGCTGCCTGGGGATAGTCCTGAAATGAAACCATGATGGCCTTAAGAATTCGCTCGAGCAGCGCTTCGAGTTGATCGGCGGCCTCCTGCCTTATCCACCTGCCAATCTCGAAGTTGATTTCCCGGAGCACCTCCTCGTGAATAGACTCGAGTCCTTTTATTTCAAGGACCTTCAACCGCACGAGCATGCTTATATGACCGGCAAGGGAGGTGAGGTCCATCTCCTCGCGGGAAGGGGAGGGGAGGGTCGGCGCCGAATCGGCTGGAGCCCCCCTTGAGACTTCGGGAATTTGAAGAGCCTGTGCCCCGGATTGAGCTCTTTGGGCAATCTTTTCGGGTAAATGCAGGTAGAGTTGAATTAGGTCGTGGAAGTCCGTCATGGCTATGAGCGACTCGACGGCTTTGCGGTGATCGGGTTCCGGTGTGACCACGGTGTCCAGAAATTGAAGGTGTTCGCGTAAAACCGCATGGCTGAGTGGGGCGAAGTCTTCGAGCCAGGCGTCCGGCGGCCTCCATTTTTCGTCCTGTCGATCAAGCCAGGCGCCCGGATCCTCTCTTTGCAGCCAGAAAAGGTATGTGTCTCTAAAGAACCTTTCGAGAAATCCTCTCAGCTCGGCCATCGAATCGCTGTTGTGCCAGATGGAGAGTAAGGCTGCGCCAATGCGCTTGGGAGGATAAAAGCTGCGCATGAGGAATTCGAAGTGGGCTTCGGGAAGTTCGAGCATTTGGCGGAAAAAGTGCCTGAGGATGGACTCATCGCAGGATGTGTCGGTTTGGAAGACCTTTTCCAGGGCTTGGGCGCCAATATCGCCGCGGGCAGGTTTTGAAAGCTCCCCCGGCATTGTCTCAAGCAGCTTCAACCAGTATGCAAGAAGGTGATCGGCGGCGAGGCTTTTGATTTCAAACTGCTCGGAGCCGGTCAGTGCGTCGAGCAGCATATTGGACAGCAGATATATCACCTTTCCGGCCAGGGGGCTGTTTCGGTACAGGAGCAAATTGCCGAGGGCGTATCTCTGTGTTTCCTGTACGACGAAATGCCAGTTTCTGTATTTGTGATGATATTCGAGAAGAAGCTCGTGAGCCTGCTTTTCCTTTCCGGCATACCCGCTTACCGCATCTTCGAGGGTCTTGAAGGTTTGTGGAATCACCACGTCGATATTTGTGAGATCGAGGTTCCTGGTAAGAGCCTCCGATTGAAACTGTTTGAGCGGCATGTGTAAGCACCCCCTTCGCGGGTCCCTCTACGGGATGTCGAGTTCCATAAGGATAGCGGATTCGCCTTGAGTGTCGTAGTAGCCGGGTCTTTCCCCCGTGATTCTAAAACCCAGGGACTCGTAGAGGCTTCTGGCGGCCGTGTTGCTCTTTCGCACCTCCAGGATGGCCACTCTCGCCTGCCTGTCCTTTCCGGTTCGAATGGCGAACTCGATGAGCTTTCGAGCTATTCCCTTTAGCCTCAGGGTCTTTCTTACGGCGATATTGAGGATCTGCACCTCGTCTTCAACTGACCAAAAGCAGATGTATCCGGCAACGTCCCGGGAAAAAAGCAGGCCGACGGATTATCCTCGGCCAGTCGCGCGACGAAGAGGTTCCGCCGTTCGATCTCCTCTATGAACGAGCCTTGCGTCCACGGCTCCGGCTGGCTTTCGCGTTCGATCTCGAGAATCGACACCATGTCGGATTCCGCCGGCACACAGACGGTGATGTCCAGATCCAATTCCAATCCACTAAGACAAAGGTGCTGTTTTGGCCGAGCGGGAAAGCACTTCACTAGCCAGGGAAATGTGACGCTGCCCGTACTCTTTTACCATCGAAGCGGTTTCGTTGAGGCTGTGCTCGCTCCGGCACCCGGCGAGCTTGATCAGCATCGGAAGATTCATCCCGCAAATGATCTCCACCTTTGGCCCCCTGAAGGAAAGGCTGATATTTGCGGGCGTTCCGCCAAACAGATCGGTCAGGACAAGGACGCCTTTGCCCTGGTCCACTTCCTTTATCGCATCTTCCATGAGCTTGATGAGTTCGTCTGGTCCCTTGTCCGGTTTGAAACTGACCGCTTTGCAGTTGCGAAGAGGCCCCACGATCAGCTCCGCGGCGGTAATCATCTCTTCAGCCAGCCTGCAGTGAGACGCCGCAACAATTCCAATGATCCCCCCTTTAATTTCCCGGTCCAACTAAATCCTCTCATTCCAAATGAATATCTCGGTGGAATACCTTTACATGATAACTATTATGTTTCAACCTGTCAGCAATTCCATCGGCAATGACAACCGAGCGGTGTTTGCCCCCGGTGCATCCGAAAGCTATCGTGAGGTAGCGCTTGCCCTCCTGGATATAGGAAGGCAAAAGTTTGAGAATAAGGCCGCAGTAGTCCGATAGAAACTGCTGCACCGAAGGCCATTTAAGCACCCATGAGCGAACCGGCTCGGAACTGCCGTCCTGCTCCTTGAGGTCTTCGATGAAGTAGGGATTTGGGAGAAATCTCACGTCCATGACGAGGTCGGATTCAAGCGGGACACCGTATTTGTATCCGAAGGAAAGCACCTGGACGCTGATCTGTTCGCTTTCATCGAGGTGGGAATAGGACCTTGTGATAAACCGTTTGAGTTCATGGACCGAAAGAGTCCCCGTGTCGATGATCCTTGTCGCCCTTTTGCGGAGCGCGCCCAACTTTTCGCGTTCAAATTCGATGGCCTGGATGAGTTGGCGCTCCGAAGGGGCTGCCGGGTGCACCCTTCGCGTCTGGCTGTATCTGCGCTGCAATATGTCATTTTCGGCTTCCAGGAATATGATTTCGAAGCCGTAGCCGGCATCTTCGAGAACCGAAAAAATCTGGTTGTAGTTCCTTAGAAACTTGCGCTCCCTGATGTCTATCCCCAGCGCTATCCGCTTCATGTCGGGCATGTCCAGCTCGCAGAGCTGAAGGAAATTGCCGAGCAGGGGCACGGGCAGATTATCTATGCAAAAATAATCGATATCCTCAAAGGCTTTAATTGCCGTGCTCTTGCCCGAGCCTGAGAGACCAGTGACTACGACTACATGCGGTTTTGCTGCATCCATTTTCATCTAACCGGGTGGGACAGATGGGGAAGGCGCAAGCGGGAGCGCTCTTCCGTGTGAAACGGTAAAGGGATTAGAATTCCTCGTCTTCCTGCTGAATTATGGAAAAAATATCCTCGCGGTTTTCGACTTTTGCAAGCCGTTTGCGAACCGTTCCATTCTTCAGCAGCCGAGCGATTTTGGCCAACACCCTGAGATGAACCCCCGCACAGGCCTCGGGCGCGGCGAGAAGGAAAAAGAGGTGGACAGGCTTTCCATCCATCGATTCGAAGTCGATGCCTTCGGTGGATCGCCCGAATGAGAGGGCGAGATCATTTATGCCGCTCATTTTTCCGTGGGGAATGGCAATTCCGTCCCCAATGCCCGTACTGCCAAGCCTTTCTCTTTCGAGCAGAACTTTCATAAGCCGATCACGGTCTATGTGAGGCTTGTTTTGCTTCACGGCGTCGATCAATTCCTCTAAAACCTGCTTTTTGTTCCTCCCCTTCAGTTCAGGAACGATGGAATCCACTGTGAGAATGTCGAGAATTTTCATTGGTTTTTGCTCCGCCCCGAACCTGCTTTTCTTATCCGACGGTCTCGATCAGGCCGAGATTGCCGTCTTTCCTCTTGTAGAGGACATTGACCCTGTTGGTGCCCCTGTTGGTGAACACCATGAATTCGCCGGCCATAAGGTTAAGCTGCATTACGGCCTCATCGATGTGCATCGGCTTCGCGTGGACCTGTTCGGTCCTGATGACTCGAGGTTCCTGCTCGTCTGCTTCCATATGCCCGGCAGGTTCGATCATGCCAACCGACTCTTTTGGACCGCCGCCCGACCTGCGCCGGCTGATTTTTTCTTTGCCCTTCCTTGCCGCCTGTGCCTCGAGATTGTCGACAAGAAGGTCAATGCTCGAATACATGTCGTCGGTTTCTTCCGTCCCGTTTAGCCGGAAACCCGAGGCGTCTATGGACACCTCGGCAATGCGCCGGAATTTTTCGCCTCGCAGCACGACATGGGCTTCAACCGGTTCTTCCAGGTATTTCTTAACCCTGGAGAGCTTGTCCTCAACGTAAAGTTTCAATGCATCTGAAGGTTCGATGTGTCTGAAAGATATTTTGATTTGCATTCCTGTCCTCGCGTGACAAGCTCATGACACCAATTGGCGTTCCGCCCAACGTAATCTCCGGCCAAGGGTCCTCAGGTGCCCCAGGAGGACTTCTTTCTCTTGTTGGAAGGCAAAATCCCCAACATCTCACGGTATTTGGCCACGGTTCGCCGAGCTATGCTTATATTTTCCCTCTCCAGTATGTCCACTATTTCCTGATCGCTGTACGGTTTTGAGGAATCTTCCTCTCGAACGAGCTGCCTGATTCGCTCTTTTACGCTCTCCGAAGCTACAGCCTCGCCCATGACGCTATTTATGGAACTGTTGAAGAAATATTTCAACTCAAAAATCCCGTGCGGCGTATGCATGTACTTGTTGGCGGTAACCCTGCTGATGGTCGATTCGTGCATGCCGACGTCTTCGGCTATGTCGCGCAGCACCATGGGTTTTAGAAGAGCCACACCCTGGTCGAAAAAGTCCCCCTGAAGCCTCACGATGCTCTGCGATACCTTATAGAGGGTGCGCTGTCTTTGGTGGATGCTTTTTATGAGCCACGCCGCGGCCCGAAGCTTGGTCTGAATGTAGTCTTTGGTCTCGGCGGGAACCGCCTCGCCCTCCCCGAGGGCGTCCTTGTAATAGGAGCTGACCTTTAGCTTGGGCATTCCGTCTTCATTTAGCAATATCACCCACTCGTCGTCTACTTTGAAGACGTATATGTCGGGGCTGATGTACTCCACCGAGTCTTTGTTGAATGCGCTTCCCGGCTTGGGATCGAGTCTTATGATGATGTCGACGGCGGCCTTGACCTCCTCGGGGCTGCGCTTTAAGGCGCGGACAAGGGCCGCGTAATTTTTCGTTTCGAGGTAGTGCAGGTAGTCTTCTATGATCCGTTCGACAAGCTTGTCCTGGAGTTCGAGGTTTTTTGCCTGCACCAGCAGGCACTCCCTCAAATCCCTTGCGGCGACTCCCGCGGGATCGAAGTTCTGTACCCTTCGAAGGACTTCCTCGACTTTGGAAGGCTGCGCTCCGGACAACTGTGCGACTTCTTCAATGGTCGCATCCAGATAGCCGTCGTTGTTCAGGTTTCCAATTATGCACTCGCCTATCTCCCGCTCCTCATCGGAGAAGTCGGAAAGCCTGATCTGCCATTCCAGGTGATCTTTTAGCGAGGTCGGCTCGGTAAGCCTGGAGTCAAAACTTGGCCATTCCTGGTTGGGGTCGGTCTCCACGAGCACAGGGGTGCTGGTGTTGTATTCTTCCAGATAGCCTTCCCAATCGAAATCTTCGCGCATCTTTTCGGACAGCTGCACCTCCTGGAACGGTGTTTCCTCGGTGGTGAGAGTCTCGAGCTCTGCGTCCTGTTCGGTGGGAAGTTCCTCCTGTGTTTCTTCCAGCAGAGGGTTCGTTTCGAGTTCCTGGTGGATCGTGTCGAGCAACTCCAGCCGGGAAAGCTGCAACAGTTTGATCGCCTGCTGCAACTGAGGCGTCATGATGAGCTGCTGGCTCAGTTTTAATTGCTGTTTTAATTCCAATGCCATCAACTAATCCGTCTACAAACTGAACTGATCGCCGAGATAGGTGCGCTTGGCAAGCTCGCTTTGAGCGATACTTGCGGGGTCGCCCTTTTCCAGGATCCGCCCTTCATGCATTATATAAGCCCAATCACAAACATTGAGTGTTTCACGAACGTTGTGATCGGAGATTAAAACCCCTATGCCCTTCGCCTTGAGCGCCCGGATTAACCCCTGGATTTCCATCACCGCAAGAGGATCTATCCCGGCAAAGGGCTCGTCGAGCAAAATGAAGCTGGGCTGAGTGACCAGCGCGCGGGTGATCTCAACTCGCCTGCGCTCGCCTCCTGAGAGCCTGTCCGCCTTGTTGCGGGCAAGATGTGTTATGCGTAGCTCGCCAAGGAGTTCTTTCAGTCTAGCCTGCCTTTCCTGCCTGCCGATCTTGAGCGTTTCAAGAATTGCCATTATGTTCTGCTCAACGGTCAGCTTCCTGAAGACCGATGGTTCCTGGGCAAGATACGTAACGCCCTTTCTGGCCCTGAGATACATCGGCTGCTCGGTGATGTTTTCACCGTTTAAATACACGGCGCCGCTGTCCGGTCGGATGATACCCACCATGGAGTAGAAGGTGGTGGATTTGCCTGCGCCGTTGGGGCCGAGCAGCCCCACAATCTGGGCCTCCTGCAATTCAAGGCTGACCTGGTTGACAACGCACCTGCCCTGATACCTTTTTACAAGATTTTCGACGATCAGGCTTTTAGGTTCGAGAAGCGCGTTCATTCCTTTTTCTCCGGAAACAAAACAGCGCGCACCTGCGAACCACTGCCGCCTTCCACAACGCAGCGATTATCCTTGAGGTAGATCGTGATCAGCTTGCCTTGGATTTTGTCCTGACCCTTCGTTACCACAGGGGAGCCTTCAAGGAGTATTTTTTGCTCCTTCTGGTAAAATATCGCCTTCTGGGCCGTAGCAACCCGATCTTGCTGTGTAACTCTAACATCTCCCTTGAATTCTATGTAGTCTATTCTTTGCGACGGGTCGGAAGCTCCATTGGCAACCTTTTTGAGCGCAGGCTTCGGGTTCTGATTTCCCTGCTCCAAGGTAACCGTCAACTGCTTGGCTGTGATCTTAAGATCGTTTTGCCGAACATAGACGTGGCCTTCGAAAATAATGGTTCTTCCCTGCTGGTCGGCTTCCATCCTGTCTGAGGTAATGTGAATGGGGGCCTTGTTGTCAATCTTCGGGCTGATACCCGTCACCGGGCCTTGCACAGGCAGGCTTTTGGCCGCACGGGCAACCGTGCACCGGAGCGGCGGAAAGAAAACGAGAGCGACAATCAGGCCTGCAAGCAGCCACAAGGTTATGAACTTAGTCATCATGCCCCCCAATTTTTCCGACTCTGAGATCTCCCAGGACCAGTGAAGCCGTGACTTTGCCGTCCACTTCGGCGGTGTGGTCGTTGATGTTGTATTTCCACGAGTTACCGTCCAGAGAAAGGCCAGGACCGGATAAATGCACCGGGCTGCCGGACTCTACAATTTTTTTGCCGTGTATGTAATTCGCCGTCTGCATGGTCGCAATATAATCGTGGGGCAGTTCCACCTTGATATTGCCTTTGAGCTCGATGTTCTTGGTCCCGGCAAACAGCACGCCTTCATTGCTTGTCAATTGGAGCTGTCCGCCGGCCTTATCGAGATAGAATGTCAGGTGCACGTCTTTTAGGAGGGTTTTCTGCTCGTCCTGGAAATACTTTGCCTCCGAGGCGTGGAGCGTCCAGTACCTTTTTCCCTCCTGCATTTCAGTGAATTTCATATCCTTCAGCTTCATTTCCTCTGAGGCTGAAGCGGAGTGCGTTGCTTCCTTGCGGACCGGCTGGGCTTTCTTTCGCCAGATGCCGGCGGCAAAATCACGCTGACAGCTACGATGATCAGGAGGATGAATACCTGCGCAAGCTTTCCCCGGGAGATCATTGTCGGCCTTTCAAAACATTTTTCCGGTGCCTTTTGATAATCCGATTCTCCACCCTGGCGCGCGCAACCAAAGAGCGTGGAGCGCCAAGTAAATCTTTAATCAAATTAAAGCATTACAACTTGATAAGTACTCTATCACGCACCAGTGACGGCTGTAAAGGCTTATTAAGTAAGGATCTGGAAACTCGGGAAAAATCGGGCCGGCGGATGCCTGCCTGTAGAACCGGGGTTTTAGGGTTAGCCCAACCGCCCCCCCGGAGGGCATACAGAACCTTTTGCCCGGCCTTCTTACGCGGACTCAACCGGCTGGTCGCTCAAGTATCTCTCGATCAATTTATCCCACAGGCCCTGGACCTGGAGTATCATTTCGCACACCTCCCTTGCAGCCCCATGTCCGCCCTCGGCCCTCGTTATGTAGTGGGCGTAAGGGAATATGTGGTCGACTGCGTTTGGGACAGCAACCGAAAATCCCGCTCGACGCATAATCGGGATGTCGATGAGATCGTCGCCCATAAACCCGGTTTGACCCGCCTCGAGCCCCGTATCGGCCAAAAGCCGCCCGTAGGGCTCGGTCTTTACCTTGAAGCCCTGGTAGAGCCGGGAGATTCCGAGGCCTTGCGCGCGGTGCTCGACAGCCTTGCAGGCCCTGCCGGAAATGAGTGCCACCTCTATTCCCGCGCGCTGGAGCATCTTTATGCCGTGCCCGTCCTGGGCGTTGAACTCCTTTATCTCGGAGCCGTCGTCCATGTAGATGACTCTTCCGTCGGTAAGTACCCCGTCGACATCAAAGATCATCATCCGGACGGCAAGTATGCGCTCTTTCAATTCCTCGGGCAGAGCGATTGCGGCGTCCATCGATAGTCGATTTTTCGATTCATGCTTCACTTGGGCTGCTCACGATGTCAAAAATGCGGACGAGGTCGGAAAGAAGCCGGGCCGTTTCTTCGAGTCGAAGGGAATTGGGGCCGTCGCAAAGGGCCTTGTCCGGGTCAGGGTGAGTTTCGATGAAGATGCCGTGGGCGCCGGCCGCAACCGCCGCTCTGGCCAGGGCGGGGACAAATCGCCTCTCGCCGCCGGATGAGCCGCCCATCGCGCCCGGAAGCTGAACGCTGTGAGTTGCGTCAAAGACGACCGGATAGCCAAAATCGGACAGGATCCCGATAGAGCGCATATCCACCACCAGGTTGTTGTAGCCGAACTGGGCGCCCCGTTCGGTGAGTAGAATCCTCTCGTTACCCGTCTGCCTGATCTTTTCGACCACGTGGGCCATGTCGCGCGGTGACAGGAATTGGGCTTTTTTCACATTTACCGGCTTTCCCGTCCTTGCCGCGGCAATCAGGATATCGGTTTGCCGTGCGAGAAAGGCTGGTATCTGGAGGACGTCGACCACCCGGGAAACCGGTTCGACCTCCAATGCCGAATGGACATCCGTAAGAACGGGTATCCCGTACCTGTCGCGAATACCGGCCAGAACCTCCAAGCCTTTATCGATGCCCGGACCCCGGTAGGACTCAAGCGAGGTGCGGTTAGCCTTGTCGTAGGAACTCTTAAAGATAAAAGGGATTTGCAGGCCGGCGCAAACCTCCTTTAAAAAGCAGGCCACCTCCGATGCGATTTGCTCGCTTTCGATCACGCAGGGGCCGCCTATCAAAAACAGGCGGTGCCGACCTATATCCTGGCCCAGAAGTTGAAAGCTCACCGCTCTAACCTAACATTGTTGGGGGAAGGATTTGGGGACTTTTCGCCGCGCTTCCTCCAGCGCCTTTCCCGCGAAAGCCTTGAAGAGAGGATGGGGCTCCATGGGGCGCGACTTGAATTCCGGGTGGAACTGACAGCCGAGAAACCACGGGTGGTCCGGAAGCTCTATTACTTCGACGAGGTTTTTGTCCGGGGAGAGCCCGGTGAAGACCATCCCGTGCCTGGCCAGAACCTCTCGGTATTCATTGTTGAATTCGTAGCGATGACGGTGCCTCTCGGAAATCTCCACAGTTTCGTAGGCTGCGGCCGCGAAGCTGCCCGGCTCGAGGATACACGGGTAGGCGCCAAGGCGCATGGTGCCCCCGTATTCGGACTCCTCGCTGCGTCGAATAATCGCGTTGCTCTGGTAATCGAACCATTCCCGCATCAGGTATATGACAGGGTGGGGGGTGTTTTTGTCGAATTCCATGCTGTGGGCGCTTTCGAGGCCGGCAACGTTTCGGGAAAACTCGACGGTGGCAAGCTGCATGCCAAGACAGATGCCCAAAAAGGGTATCCTGGCCTCGCGGGCATACCGAATGGCCTTGATCTTGCCCTCGATCCCGCGCTGGCCAAAGCCTCCAGGCACAAGAATCCCGTCGGCGCCCTCGATAAGCGCCTCTCCGCCTTCCTTTTCCACGTCCTCCGAATCCACGTAGTCGAGTTGCAGCCGCACGCCGTGGGCAGCAGCCCCGTGAATAAGAGCTTCATTGAGACTCTTGTAGGACTCCTTGAGGTCGATGTACTTTCCGACAATGGCGATTCGAGCGTTGTACAGGGGATTTTTCATCGCATGGACGAGCTTTTGCCAATCGTCGAGCAGCGGGGCCCGCGTCCAGATATTCAGAAGCTTGACAATTTTTTCGTCGAGCCCTTCCTGCCGGAACTGGAGGGGCACCTCGTAGATGCATTCCACGTCCTTGGCGGTTATGACGCCGTCGGTGTCCACATTGCAGAAATGGGCGATTTTACCCTTGATCTCCGGCGAAAGCTGCTGCTCGGTCCTGCAAAGCAGGATGTCGGGTTGGATGCCGATGCTGCGCAGTTCCTTTACGCTATGCTGAGTGGGTTTTGTTTTCACCTCGCCCGAGGTCGCAAGGTAGGGAACGAGCGTCACGTGAATATAGACGGCGTTTTCCCTGCCCGCATCGGTTCGAAACTGGCGGATCGCCTCGAGAAACGGCAGGCTCTCGATGTCGCCCACAGTGCCGCCGATTTCGATGATCAAAACGTCCACGTTGTCCGCGGCGCCACGGATGCATGCCTTGATTTCGTCCGTTATGTGCGGAATGACCTGTACTGTCCCGCCCAGATACTCCCCGCGTCTTTCTTTCATTATGACCGAGTAATAGATGCCGCCGGAAGTGCGGTTGTTTTTCTTGCCAAGATGAGCGTGAGTAAACCGCTCGTAGTGGCCAAGGTCCAGATCGGTTTCCGCCCCGTCGTCAGTGACGAAAACCTCCCCGTGCTGAAAAGGGTTCATCGTCCCGGGGTCGACATTGATGTAGGGATCGAGCTTCATGAGGGAAACGCGAAGGCCTCTGCTCTCCATCAGCGCTCCGATGGAGGCCGCGGCAAGACCCTTGCCAAGCGAGGACAAAACTCCGCCCGTGATGAATATAAATTTGGTCTGGCGCAAGATAAATCCCTTCCCGAGAATTCTTTTCAATGGAATCTGTCGTATCGAATCCGAGGCAGTATAGCAAATGAGATTTTAAAGTCAATTGCGAGCCGATTTTTTATCTGATTGAAATTTATGGAAATTTATATAGCAAGCAGGCCATGCCCCTTGGGGGCATGGCTTTAATGGTCTGTGCGGGCGAAAAAGCGTAAAAGACACCCTGGCGGGGAGCTGTGCCGAAGGCGAGTGTTCCCCCGTCCTGCCGCTCCCCCACAGGGCAGGTCTTTGGCCAGGACGATAGATTTTGGGTAGAATATAGGGTGTAATAATCGCGACAAATACAGGAAACCCCTTATTTACCCATCGGTTCCAGGACAATATGATAAAGTTACGGTAGGTACTAAAAGTCTTACCGGGTCCAGACTTAACGGCAAATAAAGAGGAGAGGGCATGCCGTCAATACTGGTGGTTGAAAATAACGATTTTTTTAGACATTCTTTTAAGGAAATCCTTAAGATGTACATACCCTCACTGGCGATCCAGGAGTCAGCCGACGGATCGGACGCCATGGCAATCATCTCTCGAAGTTTTCCGGACATGGTCTTCATGGACATACGGTTGCCCGGCCAAAACGGCCTCGAGCTGACCCGCGAGATCAAAAGCAGGTATCCAAACGTGGTGGTGAGCATATTTACGAGCTACGACCATCCGGAGTACCGAAAGATTGCGCAAGAGTACGGGGCGGACCGGTTCCTTTTAAAAGACGCTTTGAGCGGCGCGGAGATCGCGGCGCTGATCAAGGAGGTCGCCGGCAAAAAAAAGGGGAAAGCCGGGGGAACCGAGGGGGGGAAAAGAGTCCGAGAAAAAACGGAAAAACTCGCATAACCCGGGGAGTGACCGGTTATGCGTCGCCCTTGAGCGCTTCGGTCTGGAAATAAGTGTTTAGCGGTTCGATTAATTCGTCGAGAGTTCCGGTCAAAATGACGTCGAGTTTGTAGATGGTGAGGTTTATGCGGTGATCGGATACCCGGTTTTGGGGGAAATTGTATGTCCTGATTCTTTCGCTCCGGTCTCCGGTGCCCACCTGGCTCTTCCTGTCCCTGGCAATTTTTGCGTCCTGTTCGCGCTGCACGGAATCAAGCAAGCGTGCCCGCAGCACTTTGAGGGCCTTGGCCTTGTTTTTGTGCTGGGACTTTTCGTCCTGGCAGATCACCACGAGGCCTGAGGGAACGTGGGTGATACGCACCGCGGAATCTGTCGTATTGACGCTCTGGCCCCCGGGGCCGAGGATCGAAATACATCGACGCGCAGGTCGTTGGGGTCAATGAGGACATCGACCTCCTCGGCCTCGGGCAAAACAGCCACGGTGACCGCTGAAGTGTGTATCCTGCCCTGGCTTTCGGTAACCGGGATTCGCTGCACGCGGTGGACGCCGCGCTCGAATTTAAGCCTGCTAAAGGCGCCCTTGCCGTTGACCGAAGCTATTATTTCCTTGAACCCCCCGATGCCCGTCGGGTTCGTATCGAGGATTTCGACTTTCCATCTTCGCATTTCAGCATAGCGTGAATACATGCGGAAGAGGTCGGCAACGAATAGAGCGGCTTCCTCGCCCCCGGTGCCCGCCCGGATTTCCAGAATAACGTTTTTGTCGTCATTTGGGTCTTTTGGGGCGAGCATGACCTTTAGCTCGCTTTCGGTCACATCGAGCTGAGCTTTGAGGTCGGAAATCTCGTCCCGGATGAGTTCGCGCATGTCCGGGTCGGCTTCGTTTTCGAACAGGGACTGATTTTCCTGAAGCTGCTCTTTTAACTTCCTGTAGAAGGTATACCTTTCAACAACGGGAGCGATTTCGGCGCGCTCCCTGGCAACCTGCTGGTATTCCTTCTGATTTGACAGCAGGCCGGGGTTGCCCATATCCTCTTCGAGCTTTTTGAATTTCTCAACTACGCTTTCCAGCCTGTCGAACATTTTTTCGCCTGCCTCGGAACCAGTCTTTTAAAGCTGGAAACTCAACACGTTTAACCGAAATGAGAAAAACCGGGGGTTGGGGCCGGTTGATCCGCGCCGCCTGCCGGCATCGAGGCGGAAAAAAGAGGGCATCCCGTGTGCTGGCGACGGAGTCTTAGGCCTTTTCCTCCGGCTTTTGAAACTTTTCGTACTTTCGGCGAAATCTTTCAATGCGTCCGGCCGAGTCGACGAGTTTTTGCTTGCCGGTATAGAACGGATGGCACTTGGAGCATATTTCCACACGGATTTCCTTCTTGGTGGAACCGGTGGTGATTTCGTTTCCGCACGCGCACTTTATAACCGTCTCATGGTACTGCGGGTGAATGTTGTCCTTCATTGCTTATCCTTGCCTAGCGAAAGTGAGTTGTGTCTGAATTACCAAAACTCATAGCATACAATATTTTATCTGTTCATGGAAGCGAGAAAGTCGGCATTGGTCTTCGTGCCATGCATTTTGTCGAGCAAAAATTCCATGGCGTCAATGGGGTTAAGGGGGGAGAGAAGTTTTCGCAATATCCAGATCCGGTTAAGATCCTCGGGAGCAATGAGGAGTTCTTCCTTGCGGGTTCCCGACTTATTTATGTCGATAGCCGGGAAGATGCGCCGGTCTGCGAGTTTTCTGTCGAGTACGATTTCCATGTTGCCGGTGCCCTTGAATTCTTCAAAGATGACTTCATCCATGCGGCTTCCGGTATCGATAAGCGCCGTTGCGATGATCGTGAGGCTGCCTCCCTGTTCGACGTTTCTGGCGGCGCCGAAAAACCTCTTGGGCCTGTGGAGAGCATTGGAGTCAAGACCGCCCGAAAGAATCTTGCCGCTCGGGGGCACAACGCTGTTGTAGGCCCGGGCAAGCCTGGTGATGCTGTCGAGCAGAATAACCACGTCTTTTTTATGCTCGACGAGCCGCTTGGCTTTTTCGATCACCATTTCGGCTACCTGCACATGGCGTTGCGGGGGTTCGTCAAAAGTGGAGCTTACCACTTCTGCCCGCACATTTCGCTGCATGTCGGTTACCTCTTCGGGGCGTTCGTCGATCAGCAGCACGATCAGGTAGGCGTCCTTGTGGTTGGCCGCGGTGGCGTTGGCAATATTTTGGAGCAGCATGGTCTTGCCGGTCCTGGGCTGGGCTACTATGAGTCCGCGCTGTCCCATACCGATCGGTGTCAGAAGGTCCATGACCCGGGTCGACAGATTGTCGGGATCGGCCTCGAGCCGGATCCTGCGATCAGGGTAAAGAGGGGTGAGGTTATCGAAAAGGATCTTATCCCTGGCGATTTCAGGGTCTTCGTAGTTTACGGCTTCGACCTTGAGGAGGGCGAAGTAGCGTTCGTTGTCCTTGGGGGGCCTGATCTGCCCTGAGATGGAGTCTCCGGTACGGAGGTTAAACCTTCGGATTTGGGATGGCGAGACGTAGATATCATCCGGACCGGGGAGGTAGTTGTAGTTCTGGCTTCTAAGAAAACCAAAGCCATCCGGAAGTATCTCCAGCACGCCCTCCCCGTAGATAAGGCCGTTCATTTCAGCCTGAGCCTGAAGGAGCGCGAAAATCAACTCCTGCTTTCGCATCGCGCTTGCGCCGTCGATATTATAGGCTTTAGCGATGGATACCAGTTCGCGGATGTTCTTGTTTTTCAGTTCGACCAGGTTCATCTCGTTGCGCCTGGTGTCCTTGTTATTAACGGTCTCGGCTGAGTTTGCGGATGCGTCGGGCATGGGCTGTTCTCCAAAAAAGGCATTTTTATTGTTTAAGGACTAGGATTATTCTTTCTGGTTAAGAGACGTTACACAGTTCCGGAGGGCATGAGACACTGGGGTTCGGGATTGGAAACCCGCGGCCGCCTAGCCGACGGTTATTTATATTCAAAGTTAGCCTATAGAGCAGTCCGGGGTTAAAAAGGCGGGTTGGCTATCCTTTTTACACCAAAATGAACATGCAGGAAAGAAGTCCCGTTTGTCAACTAGTTTCACGCGGAATCCGGAAAAGACAATATAAAAGTTTAGCCGCCGGGGCAGCAAAATCAACCCCGGCCAAATCAATTTATTCCAGTTTTCCCGCGGCCGCGCACCAGTAGGGGAGGTTGCCCGGGATAACCTTACCCGGCCTTAAGCCGGTAGAGCCTGAGCGATTGAGCCCCTAAAATCCGCATCTGGTCCAGATGTCAGGCCTTTTTGGCCCTTTGGCAACTTCACTGTCGCATTTGGCGAGCATCTTATCGAGGCGGGGCCTATACCCGAGCTCGGCTATCTGCTTTGGGTATTGCTGCTTTACCGTATCGAGCCGAGTCTTTGCGGCGAAGTAGTCCCCGCTTACGTAATATTGCCTTGCCACGCCAAAAAGATGGCTGGCGAGCCTTTTATCACACTCGAGCAGCTGCTTGCGGGCCTTGGCCGCGTATTCGGACCCTTGATAGTTGTCGATGACCGTATGGAAAATCTTGATGGCCGCCGCGGTCTCGGCAGGGTCGCGGTCTGTGGCCGTAAACATGAGGAAATGGCTCATCGCTGCCTGGTAGAGGACGTAGGGGGCATTTTCGTTGTTTGGATGAAGGCGGGCGAACTCTTTGTAGCTCATCGCCGACAGAACGTACTTTTCCTCGCCGAAGTATGCGTCGCCCAGCTTCAAGCTGGCAAGCGTCGCGTATTTGCTGTAGGGGTATTCTTCTTTTAGCTTTTTAAAAGCTTCCGCGGCCTCGGAGAAGTTTTGCTGTCTCAGATCCGCCATGCCCATGTCGATGAGTTGCTCGGCCGTTTTGTTGACGACAGGGGATTGTTTCTTCGAAAACATGTGGGAAAAATTGATATCTTCGAGATTTATGGCCGCACATCCGCTCTGGGCAGCAAGGGCTACGAGGAGCAAAATGAGGGCCAGCGGACGAAAAAGCGGTTTTGACCGACCACACACAAAAATCATAAATACCCCGTAGTATTTCCTCGAGGTCCGAGGTTGCACTCCATGCGGAGAGAATCGGAACGGGCCGCACCGATGGCGAAAAACCTCTAACCCACAACCTTGTCTATAGCCGCGGCAATCTGAGTCTTGGCAACCGCGCCGGTGATCTGATCGCTCACGTTTCCATCTTTGAAAATAATGAGGGTGGGGATGGCACGAATACCATACTTGCCGGGCACCTTGGGGTTATCGTCAACGTTGCATTTGACCACCTTCAGCTTGTTGTCATAATCGTTTGAGATGTCCTCGACAACGGGAGCGATCGCGCGGCAGGGACCGCACCAGGGGGCCCAGAAATCGACCAGAACGGGTAAAGCGGACTGAAGCACCTCTTGTTCGAAACTGCTGTCTGTGACTTCGATTATTTTGCCTGCCATCAGCTTGCTCCTCTCATGAATGTAGCTATCAAGCCCGCGTTCCCGCAGGGTATGTCTCCCGCATTTATTTAACCCTTATAAAACATTCGGTCGGGAATTGTCAATTTGCAAACGAAAATAGGGAAAAAGGCCTGAATTTGCGCGACCTTTGCCTGTGTGTTTCCAAATGCAACACCTCCGCGATCGGTGGGATGGTCATTTCGCTTGTATTCAAACGGTCGGTTCGCTAAAATCCTGCCTCAAATTCTGTTTGGGTCTCTTCATGTTCAGCCGCCGTTTGCCGTATTGGCCGGCCCGGCATGGCGCATTTTTGGGAAAGCCGTGAAATTTTCGCTTAACTGGAAATCCTTGCTCATATTCTGTCTGGCGGCCCTGAGCGCATGCTCTCCCGTTTGCCTTGCAACGGAGAACAAAGCGGAGATTTCAGACATTCGCGCTAGATAAGAGCGGCAAGGAACTCAAGGTCAGCTTTGAACTCGTTAACTGTTTCAACTCCGACATGGAAGAGGCGATCCTCGACGGGGTCCCCACGACCTTCAGGATTCTGGTCTCGGTTCAGAAGCCCTCCCTTGTGGTCAACACGACAATGGCCGATCTTACCCTTCTGCACACAATCAGGTACAACCGGCTCAACAATGAATTTCAGGTAACCTTGCCTGAGGCCCATCAAGAGTTCTTCGTGACCAGGAGCTTTTCCGAGGCCAAAAAATGGATGAGCACGGTGCGCAAGCTTCCCGTGATTTCGACGTGCTGGCTTGGCAAAGACCAGGCATATTATCTGAATGTGAAGGCCGAGCTTTCAAAAGTGGAGTTGCCCCTGGTTTTCAGATACATTCTTTTTTGGGCCTCTCTTTGGGATTTCGAAACAGGATGGTACACCGTCGAATTTCTCTATTGACACGGGCCATGAGCGACCCGAATTCAAAACCGGCCGACAGGCGCCGCTTCTGGGAGCGCATTGTTGTCTGCGCGGCCTTTGGGCTGATACTGACCATGGGACTCGCGCAGGGATGGTTTTTTAAACCTCTGTTGAGGGCGCCCCTGGTAAGCAATATTCTTCTGGTCGTCTTCATAAATCTTAATGTTTTGCTTCTTCTGCTGCTGGCCTACCTGGTCCTGCGCAATTTTATAAAGCTCATTTTCGAAAGAAAAAGGAACATACTCGGCTCGAAGCTAAAGACGCGCCTTGTAGCCGCCTCAGTCGTTCTCACCCTGATTCCCGCGGTTCCTCTTTTCTGGTTTGCCAGCCAATTCATTTTCTCGAGCCTGGACCAGTGGTTCAGCTCCAGGGTCCAGGAGTCGCTGAAAAATTCGGTCCAGCTCGCACAGGGATTACGTGGAGCGCGAACGGACCGATTTTGTATCCGAATGCCGCGCCCTTGTTCCGGAAGCCGCGAAGATGATAACGCAGGGCAAAGGCAAGGCGCATTTTGAGGACATCGGTTTTCTTTTTGCCGCAAGAATCGATGCGGCCTATCTTTTCAGTTCTTCGGGGGAACTCAGGTGGAGCTTCACGCAGGATGCGGCGCAAAGGGTCGGCTCCCGTCTGGCTGAGGCGCAATTTTGAGAAGGAAAGCCCCACGGCCTCTAAGATCGTCAGTTTGCCCGGCGGGCAAAGCGCCATAGCCGCCCTCATCCCCTTGAGATATCTGACCGGAGACGGTTCTGTTATCATAGCGTTGCGGTTGCTCCCAAAAGAGCTATCGCACAGGCTCAAATCGATTACCCTTGGCTATAACAGCTACCTCCAGCTCAAAATGCTTCAGAAACCTTTAAAGAAGAGTCATTTCATCACTTTTTCCATCGTTACCATGCTTGCTATCTTCTCGGCGGTTTGGTTTGGTTTCTACCTTGCCAAAAACCTTACAGGTCCCATTCAGAAGCTTCTCACCGCAACTCAGAGGATTGCCGAAGGCGACCTTGAAGTGCGGCTCGACCCCGACAGGCAGGACGAAATCGGGATGCTTATGGCATCGTTTAACAATATGATAGAAGATCTGCGCGAGGGCCGGAAAAAACTTGACGGCGCCTATAACGCGTTAAAAAGCACCAATGTGGAACTCGAAGCGCGCCGGCTTTACATGGAGGTCGTGCTGAAAAATATTGCCGCGGGGGTGGTGAGCGTCGATGCCGAAGGTATTATCACGACGGTGAATAATTCGGCCGAGCTAATTTTTGGAGTCGACGCGGAGGAGGCGAGGGGCAAGCATTATACTGCCCTGCTCGATACAATCCCAGATGGAGATGGTCAAATCCTTTATTGCCTCCTACGGGGAAGGCCGCCACACCTATCTTGAGCGCTCCGCCCTGGTAAAGGTTGCCGGGGCGCCGACGTCGCTTTTCATAAAGGTATCGGTGCTCCACGATGAACATGACCGGTTCATGGGGATCGTCGCCGTGTTCGACGATTTCACGGAACTGGAAAAGGCCCAGCGAATGGCGGCATGGCGCGAGGTGGCAAGGCGCATCGCCCACGAGATCAAAAACCCGCTCACGCCCATTCAGCTCTCCGCCCAAAGACTCAGGCGCAAATATCCTCAACTGGTTGAGTGGAGACGGTTCGGTTTTCGACGAATGCACCCGCACAATTATCCAGCAGGTCGATCACATGAAGAGCCTGGTAAACGAGTTTTCCCGCTTTGCCCGGCTGCCCAGGGCAAGGCTTCAGCCGTGCAGCCTCCATGAGATCGTGGAGGAGGGGTTGAGCCTCTACCGGCATAACTTCGGGCGCATCCAGTTTAGCCTGGATAAAGATGACAATATGCCCGATCTGCGGCTGGACCACGATCAATTCAGGCAGGTGATCATCAATTTACTCGAAAACTCCGTGCAAGCCATAGGCGGTGAAGCGGGACAAATTTCGATCCGGCTCTCATACGATCCCGCCTTAAAAATCGCAATAATGGAGTGCGCGGATACCGGCCACGGGATTTCTCCCGAAAACAGGCCGAAGGTTTTTGAGCCCTACTATTCGACCAAGGACAAGGGTACAGGCCTGGGGCTTGCCATAGTGTCGAGCATCGTTGCCGATCATAACGGTTTTATTCGGGTGCGCGGAAACGAGCCTTGCGGATCGGTGTTTACGGTCGAACTGCCCGGTTAAGGAATCTGATGAAGCAAAAAATACTGATAGTTGACGACGAGATAAGCATTCTGCAGTCCCTTAGCGGGGTCCTGGAAGACGAAGGCTACGAGGTGATTCAGGCCGGCTGTGGCGAAGAGGCGCTCGAAAGGGCGAGGAAGGACCCCCCGGACCTTGTCCTGCTTGACATTTGGATGCCTGGAACCGACGGGATGGTCGTTCTCTCCGAGGTAAAGAAGCTCTACCCGCTGCTTCCGGTCATCATCATCTCCGGCCACGGCAACATCGAGACAGCGGTTAAGGCCACAAGGATGGGAGCCTTCGATTTCATAGAAAAGCCGCTGTCGATCGAGCGTGTTTTGGTTTCGATCCAAAACGCCATCGAGTTTTCCCGCCTGGAAGAAGAAAACCGGCTGCTGCGCAATAAATCCGAGCGCACGATAATAGGCGAAAGCCCGGCCGTGCGCGTTTTGTGGGAGCAAATCCGGCGCGCGGCCCCCACGAACGCCACCGTCCTGATTACCGGGGAAAACGGTACGGGCAAGGAACTGGCCGCCAGGATGATCCATGTTTTAAGCCGCCGCACCACGCGCCAGATTATAGAAGTCAACTGCGCCGCGATCCCCGAAGAACTTATCGAAAGCGAGCTTTTCGGCCATGAGAAGGGCGCCTTTACCGGGGCGCACGAAAGACGCAAGGGAAAATTCGACCAGGCTAACGGAGGCACTCTTTTTCTTGACGAAATAGGCGACATGAGCAACAGGACCCAGGCGAAAATCCTGCGCATCATCCAGGAGCAGGTGTTCGAGCGCGTTGGAGGCTCCCGCGCAATCGAGGTGGACGTGCGAATCGTTGCGGCAACCAACAAGGACCTCCAAAAAGAGATCGAGTTGGGCAGGTTCCGGCAGGACCTCTATTACCGTTTGAACGTGATTCCCATCTATGTGCCGCCTTTGCGGGAGAGGATGGAGGACATCGAGTTGCTGGTCGAGCATTTCGCAGCCGAGATCGCAAGCGAGAGCGCGCTCGGCAAAAAGAAGATCGACCCGCGAATCTATCGAATACTCCAGACATACCCCTGGCCGGGAAACATTCGGGAGCTTAGAAATTTCATCGAAAGACTCATCATCATGACCCCGGGCAACATGATAGGCCCAGACGACCTGCCTTCGGATTTCAGGGATGTTCTTCGGGAGGGAAACGGAGATGCCTCCTGGCTTCAGTGCGAGACCCTGGAGGAGGCGCGCTCCTGTTTCGAGCGTGATTTCCTTATGAGGAGACTGGAAGAAAACGGGTGGAACATATCTGTTACCGCCGGCAAGATCGGTCTTGAGAGAACCCACCTGCACAGGAAAATAAAAACCCTGGGCATTAAAAAGGAATAAAGGCAAAAGCAGGGGGCCGCCCTTTTGCTTATGCCTTACTTTACCGGCTCTACATCCTCGAGGTCGAGTTCGACGCTCACCGACTGTTTGATTATATCGACGCTTACTACCAGCCTTCCCCTTTTGGGGTCGGTCCTCTTCAAAATTCCCACACATCCTGCCAGGGGGCCGCGCATGACCCGCACCCAGTCGCCCTCTTTAAGATAGCTGTGGATTTGGAGGGATTGGGCGGAAACGATCAAAGTCTTAAGGTTTACAATTTGATAGGAAGGGATGGAAAGGGGACCTTCGGAGTTGTGCAGAAGGCTCAGCGCCCCTGGCGTCTTGACTATGGTAAGGTTTGCGCTGCTGTCCAGGATGACGTTTACGAACACGTAGCCGGGAAACATCGGGAGCTGAATTTTTTTTCTTCGGTCGCGCCTCTTGCTCCAGGCTTCCATAAGCGGCAGGAAACAGGAGACGTCCTTTTGTTCGAGCCTTTTTATCACCTCTTTTTCGTGGTTTACCTGGACGTAGAGTGCATACCAGCTTTCGGCAGACGGGACATCGATGCGCGCCCCTTCCGCCCCCGCTGTTTCGATACCGCTGCTGTCGCTGCTCATAGGGAGCCTTTCGAGTGAATGGAATTGAGTTTTCCCTGGTCCTTATTTGCCGCCAGGACCAGATCGTCTATTTTCCATGGAGTCGGAAACCGAAGTTTTGAACCGTCCTTGCCGGTATAGACCAGATAGCCGTTCTGAACGCTATGGTAGAATAGCTCGCGCGTAATTGCCACATCTTCGGTGCAGTACTTTATGAGTTCTTCCCAGTTCCCCTGACGGAACCAGTCGACCGCCTGGAGCCCGTCGCCTCCTTTGGGCCGTCCAAGAGTGGCTTGCGCAAGGTGGCTCAAGCTCAGGCGAAACCCCAGCCCCTTGTGAATCTCGGAGAGGATGTCAAAGGTTGGAAGCGTGTCCAGGTCGAACGTCGTGTAGGCCCGAAGGACCCGGTAGTCGAATTTCGAGATGTTGAACCCGACAACGAGGTCGAGTTCCTTCAGATGCTCGATCAGTTCCTGGATTTCATTTTCGCGGTAGGCCCTGCACTTATCCTCCGGGACCTCGTGAAGAACGGCCACCGATACGCGCATAAGATGGGTGTTTTGCCACCCTCCGACCTCGGAGGCGAGCCTTTGGGTTTCGAGGTCGAAAAAGCCTATGCGAAAATCTCTTGCGGGCTGAGGCTCGGGCGTAGCGCGGACTACTTCCGGGGATGCCTGCTCGCACCCGGCGGCCGCGTCCCCGGCCTTTTTCCCCCGACAGGTATTTTAGAAGCTCGATGGCCGCGGCCTTGTCCAGCGGTTTGTTTCCAGAGCCGCACTTGGGGGAGTGAATGCACGCCGGGCACCCCTGGGAGCAGGGGCAGGAGGCGATAAGCTCTTTGGTCCTCTCTATGAGCGACTCTATTATGTCGTATCCGCGCGCCGAAAGACCTATGCCTCCGGGATAGCCGTCGTAGACGAAAATGGCCCCCTTTTCGATCTGGGGGTGCATCGGAATGGAGATCCCCCCTATGTCATTTCTGTCGCACACCGCAAAGAGGGGAAACATGCTGATGAGCGCGTGCTCGATTGCGTGAATGCCGCCCATGAAATCGAGGCCGGCTTTGCGGATTCTATCCGCCAGAACCGGTTCGATTTCGATCCAGAAGCCCACGGTCTCAAAGGTCTGCGGAGGCAAATCGAGCGGGTTTTTCGACAGGAGCTCGTGGGTGTAAAGGCGTCTTGCCTCGTAAGCCGTAATGTTTTCGGTCACCCGAAGCCTGCCCATTCGAATGATAAAGTTTCCGGCAGGCTTGGAGGAAAGTCTTTCCAGTATCTCCGTTTCCTTCTCGCTCACCGCGCGGGTAAAATAGGGAACGCTTGCCGGGGTAGCACGTATCACCTTCTTTTCGAGATCGAGAGATTCGATCGCGTAAGTCTCTCCGCGGTGCAGATAGATTGCCCCCGGATGGCATTCCTTAAGCGCTCGGACGCCTTCGTTTTTCCCAAGGGCCGTGGTCTTGCCCTCCACGGTCTTTGTGATCGTATACGAAGGGCCTACCGAGCGGATGTCGAGCAGACGGTGGGGTCTTGTCGCGGCGCATAGCCATCTGTCTCCTTCGAGGGTCTGGATGAGTTTGCCGCATGAAACGAGTTTATCCCGTGCTTTTGAGACCTTGTCGTTAAAGAAGTCCTCATCGGTTGAGCATATCGGAAGCTCGGCGGCAGCACACGGCAGATGAGCGTTCAATATTTCGGGGTTTAAAGGGTCTATTACGGCGATCTCGTAGCTGCTCTCAAGGAAGCGGGCAGGGTGGTTGACGATGTACTGGTCGAGGGCGTCCTGGTCGGGGATGAGCACGATGGCCGATTCGCGACCGCTTCTCCCGACGCGTCCCCCACGCTGCCAGGTGGTCATGACGGTCCCGGGATAGCCGACGAGGATGCACAGGTCAAGGCCGCCTATGTCGATTCCAAGCTCAAGGGCGCTTGTCGAAATGACTGCGCTAAGGGTCCCGTCGGCAAGCTTGTGCTCGATGGAGCGTCTTTCCTCGGGCAAAAAACCGGCCCTGTAGGAACTGACCTTGTTGCGAAGCCCCCGGTCCGATTGGATCACGCTCATATGAACCAGTTCGGTAAATTTCCTGGACTGGGTAAAGGCAATCGTTTTTAATCCCGCCCCGTGCGGCCTGGACTATGAGGCGCGCGGCGGTCCCCGCCGAATGGCCGACGGATTCCTCGGTCGGGCGAAGGAAAACGAAATGGCGTTTGGCGCCGGGGGCGCCGCTGTCTCCGCTCACCGGGGCGATCTCATCCGGGGAAACACCGGTCAGGCTCGCGGCAAGCTCGGCGGGGTTTCCGATCGTTGCCGAAAGCAAATGAACCTGGGGTTGCTGCCGTAATG
>CAWEZA010000119.1:0-34026 GCA_963813125.1 uncultured delta proteobacterium
GGACTGCCGGGCCAAACTGAACGACTATCACCTCGCGGCTGTCGATAATCTCCAGGGATGCCGGGGCTGCTGGGCGCGTTACCTATGCGGCGGGGGCTGTTTTTATGACAACAAGGCCCACACCGGGGATATGCACCAACCTGACACCCTGGATTGCACGGAAAAGAAAGCGCTGTTCGAGGGACTCATCCATGTCTATTGCCAGTTGAACGATGAAGACAAGGCATACGTGAAAGAGCTTCTCAAGGATTAGTTCGCTTTGCACGTGACAGCCCTCTCGCATCAATGAGGGGAACCATGAGTACACTTTACACTCCCGCATCCGGCCCTGCGTGAGGACAGAGGTGATCCACGTCTGTTTCCGCTACTCTTCCGATGGGCCGCTCGTACTGGACGACGTTTCCTTTCGTGCAAAACCGGGAGAATTCATAGCCTTGGCAGGCGACTCCGGTTCAGGCAAATCAACTTTACTGCGACTCCTTCTCGGCTTTGAATCCGCGGAGTCGAGCGGTGTCTACTACGACGGGCAAGACCTTTCGGGTATGGATCTCAGGGCCTTTCGCCGGCAGATCGGGGTCGTGCTCCAGAGCGGGAGGATCATGGCGGGTGACATATTCAGAAACATCGTCGGCTCCTCCAACCTCACGATCGATGATGCCCTGGAAGACGAACTCGACCCCAACGTGCTAGAAGGGGTCTCCTTTGCCGGGAACAGGTTCGACTGGATGCTAAAGAGCTTGACAACCGGAAATTAACCGTTCCAGGAAGGTGAGTCCCGAATCCGAATGAAAAGACCTGAGCCCCGTGAGTGCTTTCGCCGCGAGTTGCTCGTTTCGATGGGCGCGAGCGAAGGTGAGATCGACGAACTGCTTTCGTACGGGTCGAGCAGGTTCGCCGATATCGTCGACGCCGCCCCCCTTCCCCCGGGCGACGAGTCTTTTGTCGCCGCATGGCGCGGTTATGCGCGGGAGGCCTCCGAGCGGGGTGTTTTGCCTGTCCTGCGTGAAAAGCTGGTCCAGCTTTGTTTCCCTGTCCGTGAGAACATCAGCCGGGAGGAAATCTACAGGGCCGCAACACGAAGAGGTATTTTGCCCGGCCCCGAACAGCCATTCCTGGAATTAAGAGATCCGGGCGACCTGAAGCTCCTGCTGCACCCAACCCCCGCCGGGACTATTCCGGTGCTGATCGCCCGGGACAGGGGCGATTTTGTAGCGCTCGTTCGCGCCCTCTCCGAGAGAAACGAACCGGCCCCGGTACCGGTTTCCATGGGAGCGCTAACGGTATCGGGCATTAATAACTGGGACCGGATAAGGAGCTATCGACGGTTCTGGGAGGCGGAGCACCCGGAGGAGGCGGCGGCGGGGGGATGGCAGGCGGAATTCGCCCGGCTCGTTCCCAGAAAAGAACTCTACCAGGACCGGCTCATCATCCTGAGCGAAGACGGGTACAGCGGTATCGCCCCAGAAAAGGCGGGCATGACCGATGACTTATGGCGTAAGACCTCGGTAGATATCCGCCTGGAACATGAATGCGCCCATTATCTGACAAAGCGTCTGTTTGGTTCGATGAATAAAGCCATCCACGACGAATTCATCGCCGACTATGCCGGCATAGCCGCAGCCACCGGAGCTTTCCGGGCCGATTGGTTCCTGCTTTTCATGGGGCTGGAAGACTACCCGCGCTACCGGCAGGGAGGCCGGCTGCAAAACTACCTGGGGGACCCGCCACCAAGCGCGGCGGTGTTTTCCCTCCTGCAAAGGATAGTAAAGCAGGCTGCTGAAAATGTCGAACGCTTCGAGGCCCAAATGCGCTCGAAAAAAGGCCCGACAGCCTTTGGACGCACTCAAATATTTTTGGCCCTGGCCGGTTTACACATGGAAGAGCTGGCTTCGGGGGAGGCGGGCAGGCTTATCGCGGAAAGATGTCTTGCCTAGTGTTGCAAAACGAAAATTCCGCTCCGGCTCAGTTTACCGATTCAGCTTGGCAATTGGCCTGCCCGCACCCAGAAACTTCTCAGGACCGGGAGTCGTTTAAGCTTTTGACCAGGTCCGCTTACGCAGCCCTATTCCTATAGCGGGATCGGTGACCAGGGAAAGATAGTGCTCTTCATAATGAATAACGAATTTTCTTTTCAGCAGTTCCTCCAGGTGGGGCCGGAACAGTTCGGGAATAGATTCGGTTCTCGCGGGTTCGGACAAACGGTAAAGCAATTCGAGCGGTCCTTTATCCAAGGCGGTGAATCTCTGTTCTGCAAGACGCCTGGTGTCTTTAATCATTCGCACGTCATTCATTTTCTCCAGGAAATAGAGCCTCGGCCGATCTTTAAACTTTTCCCACAATTTAGCCCATTGGCCAAAGTGAGCGATTAATCGCTTAAATATATCCGACTTGCTGGTACGGATAGATTCACAATCGGCCTCGAAAGTATATGCAAGTTCTTCCAGATTCGCATGCGTGGGATAAATTAGATTGTAAATTGCATTTGGCCTGACATTTCTAATATTGTATTTAGACGGATCGCTGAAATAGGGACTGTACCGATGGATGGTGACAGGCCCAAGACCTTGCGGAGGTTGAAAATGCTCAATTGAAGGGAGGATTTCAAGCAGCTGTTCGTAGTCTTCTTCAGTTTCTCCGGGGGTTCCCACTAACAAGTTCCACGTGAGGGCAATTTGCCTGGATCTCGCTTCCCTCAGCAATTTTATGTTTTGAAGCGCAGTTACACCCTTCCGCATTCTTTTCAACACATTCGAAGATAGCGACTCAATCCCCGGCTGCAGAGAAACAATTCCCGCCTTTACAAAAACATCCAATAAGGGCGGTTGCACAGTCGGCCTGACCTCATAGAAAATGGACAATCCTTCGTCCAGCTCACTTAAATCATTAAGTTCTCCTTCGAAATGTTCAGGCATAACACAATCAACTGCTGTAAACGAATCAACATTATGTTTGCGCCGCAGATGGGCGATCTCATCTATTATTCTAGTCCTGTTTTTTTTGCGATATTTAATATTGATAGTATTGAGACCACAGAAACTGCAAGTGGATTTTTGACCCCACCAACACCCTCTCGATGACTCGAAAGGAATACGATCCGGCCAATCCCCGGGCAACAGGTCCTTGCCCTGCAGGGCGGAAAGCTGTTCAAAATAATCTTCAAAAACGGGAATTTCCACCGAATCCATATCGGTTGCAGAGCTGCAATCGATCATTTTGGGGATGGAGGAAGAAGATAATCTATTATTAAGAATGTCATCGCAGAAGCGGGGGAATTCAGTATCGGCTTCACCTGAAAAGAAGGTGTCCAGCATCGGAGCAATTTCCGAAAGCGCCCGCCCCATGGGATTGGTCACGCTGCTGCCCCCTATTGCGGTGATTATTTCGGGATTGGCTTGCTTTAATTGTCCGGCGATAGCAATCGATGAAGTATTTTGATTGTAGAGTGAGGAGAAACCTATTATGCGTGCACCCGTCCCTATCAGTCTCTGAGAAACATAATTCAAATACTCCGGGATCACTTCGTCGATCTTATAATAGTCTTCTATCGATAGATTAATGCGTGCAGAGTTGTCCTTATCACTTATAAAACGAATCAATTCATCCTTGCCGGCAGGAAAAGCGTAGGGGGCAAAAATGGCGTCGCCAATGAGGCAATCTCCATTCCACGAGACCCTTTGGTATAATTCATGCCCGAGTATGGCTGCCAGGATAAGGTTCGCGTAAAAAATGCGGCAATTGATATTCCTCTTTTGGCATCCAGCCATTAGCAGGCTTGGCCCTATGGCAGGACTCGACGAATTGGCAAAAGGGGCTACCACGATAACCACATCGGGCTTTGCCCGTTCCCGGGCAGTGATCTCCGGTGTTATACTCAGAAAATTCTTCAGGTCTACAGACATATCCGTTCACCACCCTAAGCAGGTTCGAAGCATTTCTGTTTCGTTGAAATGATATGCTCGACCATGGGCAACGGCCTGCTGGAAACCTGGTCTCTTTGCAAATTGTTCAAGCCATTCGACCAGTTTGGGATTGGACATGATCCTGTAACAGGGGTCACAGAAGGTTTTCTCTAAATAGTTTTTGGGAAGCTCCGACTTCAGTTCGGACTGCTCGATCATCGAGACCAGCTTTTTCGGACCCCAGAGACGCAGTGTATGAATGATAGGGTTTCGTTCCGCACGTTCCAATATATCTTCCAGGGATTCCTCCCGCAAGTTGCCCAAAACGAGTGGATGGTGATTTTTCAACGCAAGGAGCGCTCCACAACAGGCGACTATCTGCCCGTCCGGAAGGATAGCGGGTGTTCCCACCTGGGGGCAACGATCCCGGGAGGTTGCCTCGGAAACGGCATGTCGGGAGAAATCGATTTGAGCCTCCGCGCGGCCGGCGCGGATGGTCGAAACAATCTCGATATGCTCCGGAGCCAGCACTTCATCCAAAAGAGTCCGCAGAGCACTCTGTTGCGGCGATGATTCATCTTCAACAGCCATCATGACGCGGCAGGGCAATCCGCAATCACGCGCAGCCAGGATCGCATTTCTAACCCTTTCGAAAGGGATCTCTTTCTGGTGATAGACATCGACGCTGATGCGGATGCCATTCAGACCCTTCAATGCCTTGAGAATTGGAGTCGCCTTCTCCACGCTCCCGGCCCAGTACGCATTGGTAACAACCGTAACCGCAATCCCCGATTCCACACCGAACTCGACAATTCTCTTCAATTTGTCGAAACAGAAAAAAGGCTCGCCACCAGTCAAGGAAAGTGTGCGGATGTGTCTGGACCGATAGGCCGAGATCTGAGCCACCCAGTCAAGGGCGTCTTCGAGAGCGACTTCCTCTTGCCTTTGCGGGCCGGCCCCAACCAGGCAATGAGAGCAGGCCACCGGGCACCGATAGGTCAACAGCAGCCCGATGGTTTCCAGGAAAGGCGCTTCAACGACAGTCTCCATACAAACCCCGCTCACCGGGCCCAACAGAAGCTGAAAGCAACGCGCATCTATTGGGCCCGAATCAGGAAGGAAGTCGGTCAAGACTGGAAAAAATCAAGCGGCTCCAATCTCTGTATGACCAAATCTTGCCAATGGTTGTGAATCACTTCTATAAATCTTTATACCGCTCTATCAAACATGTGCTTTTAGATCTGATACCACCAGAACAGAGACACCGCCGGCGGCTTTATCCAATTCTTCGAGATCGAGTTCATCCGGGGGGTGAGGGAGGGAGAGATGGATCATTTTATCCGTGTCTTCCATGACCATGAATTGTATACCCTCGGGGATGTCTACTCCAAATTCTTTCAGAACCGCGTTTGGATCCGAAAGGAGCCGTTTTTTAAACTCCGCATCCGACCATGCCTTCGCCACGATTTTTCCGTAAGCCTGCGACAACTTCTCTTTGTCCATTTTCTGTTTCCTTTCCTCTAGGTTTTTCTTGCAACCATGTCGCTAGAGACCCGTCAGCTTACTCAGCCTCTCGCTCACCCACGCCTGAATTTCACTTGTGGTGACCCCGCCCGCGACCAGGTCCAGGACTTCATCCGATACTTCCTCGCCTGCCCCCTTGATCTCGCGCACGACCGATTCCAGTTCTTCCCACGTGAAATGAAAACCCGCCCCCGCGGCCGCTTTTATCAGTTCCTGCGGCCCAGCCGAAGCGACCCGTTCGCCGAGTTGCCTGTCTTGAGCCAAGGAAATCAAAAAAGCGAGAACGTCCTTTACTGCCACTTGTTACCTTTCCCGTTTTAAATATTGTCTTTCGCAACTATCATGCCACACGCGGGCGGATAGTCCGACTGACCTTAAGTGTCCGTTATGGTATAATATACCGAAATGGGGAGCAATGCCCGGTTTCTACGGCAGGTGCAATATTCATTAGAGCAAATACGGCGAGCCGTAGGCAGCTATGTAATACCGTGCTTTTTGAGCTTATCTATAAAACTTGTGTATTTTATGCCGGCCTTCTTTGCGGCTTGAGCTTTGTTGCCCCCGCTGCTTTCCATGAGTTCGCTCAGATAGCGCCTGATCAGTTCGCCGTAGCTGCCCGACCAGGCTGTTGAAAAACCGTCCTGCGGGGACTGATGTCTCTTTAACCAGCCATGCAGAGCCTCCGTGGCGCAGAGTTCCTTTTTGCTCAGTTCGATGAAGCCTGAGGCAGGCAGCAAATCGTCGGGGAAAAACTCCCTGTTGATATCCAGAAGGTTTCTGTCTGCTGTGTGACTTTGCCAAAAAAGGGTGCAAAACTTTTGGAAGCCGCGATATGTGTCCCTGAAAGCCGGTATTTCACTGAAATAGCGCACTTTCAGTCGATCGTTTCTTTTGAGGTGTGAATGGAAACGACCCGGGTTTAACGAGACAAAAGGTTTGTCTCTGTTATTGATTGAAAGACTCAGGTTCAAGGGGTTGAGAATGGATTCCAGCACCGGTATGTCGATGCCGTGTTTTTCAAGATCGGTATGGATCTGAAACACCTTCTGGTATCCCAGGGCGACTGGCTGATCGGCGATATCGGCAAGACCGCCTTTTTCAGAAAGCGACTTGATCCTTTTGAAGGCGTGTGATTTCTCCTTTTCTTTTTCCAGAAGCGAGATGGCCTCCTGGAGCAGTTCGAACTCGGCTTGATCCTCCAGCAACTTTGCGCGCTGCAGCAAAAGACCCACTCTTTCGAGCTCCCTCACATTGCCTGGCCAGTTGTAAGCCAGCAGTGTGAGCAGTTCCCAGGGCATCAGCGAAGATACGAGTTCCGGAAACCTGATGGCCAGATGATAAAGCACGTCCTGTCTTCTCTGATGCAGGCCGGGCACGACAAACGGCAAAAAGCGGTATTTAAAATCCTCCCGTAGTTTCTTTTCGCGGTTGGTAGCCGCGACGATCTGAACGTCGGCCGTTTCGATCTTCGAGCTGCCGACCTTGTGAAATAGCCCATCTTCTATGAAGGTGAGCAGTTTTGCCTGGGTTTCGAGCGGGAGGTCTCCGACCTCCTCGAGGATGAGGACGCCTCCGTCGGCCATTCTTATCCAGCCATCCTTGTCGTACACTGCCCCGGTGAAAGCCCCCTTGATGTGTCCGAAAAGCTCCGAACGGGCGATCTCTCCGGTGAAGTGCGAACAATTTACCGTAACTATGCTTTTTTTCTCTTCGTTTGCGGCCTGGTAGAGCGCCTTGAACAAGTGCAGGAAAAGAGACTTGCCCGCCCCTGAAGGCCCGCTGATCAAAATGGGAGCTCTTCGGGCAACCTTGACGTGGGCTTCGAATTCTCGAATTTTATGAACCAGCCCTGGAGTAACTACGTATGGAGAATCCCCTGCGCACATTCTGTGCTCCACCGTCCATCTAAGCCTCCCGAAAACAAGGCAGGCAAATGGCGCCGTTTCGATCACAACTCTATGAGAGGACCGTGTTGAGGAGAATACATTTATGGGGGGGGAGCATCAGATTTGAACCGCTTAAGCCTTCCAGAAGTCTTTGCTTTTGTCAAACATTAAGTTGGCATTTGTGTCCGGTGAAGGGCGAAAAGCACGGCGGCTGCGCCGCGGGCGAGCGTGCCACGCCCACCCCACGGGATAATGGATTCCCTGCGGAAATGACGGAGTGGGCGCCCTTTGGTCCAAATTGAGGAGAAAGCAGCTCAACGAGCATGCTCGGCTTCTGTCATGTTGTTGAAGAGCTCTGGCAAAGGGTTTGAGGTTTCTGTTTAAAATCCCCCCTGTCCCCCCTTTAGAAAAGGGGGGGAAATTGCCCCCCTTTAGAGGGGGGGATTGGCAAAGCCCCTCCCCCAGATTTTTGCCCCAAGTGCATGTGGATTTGATCGGCGAAGCCGAGCGCTTCAGATGGCGGGCTGTAAGCCCGCCATCTGATCCCGTGGGGGTGCGGGGGGCACGGCTCCCCGCGCTTGTAGCCTTTGCCGCTCGCTTTAATCCTTCTTTTCCACGAGGCGCCTTATCAGGGCGGCCAAATTGTTCATCACGACGGGCTTCATCAGAAATCCCTTGATTCCCAACCGTTTTGCCTTCTCAGCATCGATCTTTTCGCTAAAGCCGGTCATCAGTATCACCGGAACCTCCGGCCGGAGTTTGTAAATCTCACCGGCAAGGTCCTCACCCGTGAGATGGGGCATGGTCATGTCGGTTACGACCAGGTCGAAGGATTTTTCCTTGAAGGTCTTGAGCGCTTCTGTCCCGTTAGTGCAAGAAACCGCTTCGTACCCAAGTCTTGCAAGCATCGTCCGCACCATCTCGGCAAGCGCCGGCTCGTCATCTACCACGAGGACCCGCTCCTGCCCGCGGGACAGCGGGGCGGCGGTTGCTTCCACATTGCGTTCGGTTGCCGTTTCAATAGCCGGGATGAGTACGGTAAACGCGGTCCCCTTTCCAACCGTGCTCTCGACATTGATCGCTCCGGCGTAGCTTTTCACAATTCCGTGCACTACCGACAGACCGAGCCCTGTTCCTTCGCCCAATTCTTTCGTAGTGAAAAAAGGATCGAAGATCGAACCTATTATTCCCGGATCGACGCCATGCCCGGTATCTTTGACTGTCAGTTCTATGTAGCGGCCGGGCTTTAAATTTTCCAGGGGCCGTATGTCTTCAGCCGCGAGCACGATATCTCGCAACCTCACCTCCAGCACTCCGCCGTTGTCGCGCATCGAATGGGCGGCGTTGGTGCAAAGGTTCATCAGGACCTGATGCATTTGAGTGGGATCGGCGAGCACGGTCGATTTGCCGAGCACTTCGGTTTTGATCTCGATTGTCGACGGCAGGGAGGGCCTGAGTATTTTCATCGCCTCTTTTACTATCACATCGAGTCGCAACGACAGCTTCTGGTGTTCAGACCTGCGGCTGAACGCGAGGATTTGCTTCACCAATTCCCTGGCCCTGGCGCTCGCGGTGAGTATTTCCTGGAGGTTTTGCGAGATTCCGCTCCCTGGCTCGGTATCCATCCGGGACAGTTCGGCGTAGCCCATGATTATGCTCAAGATGTTATTGAAATCGTGGGCCACCCCTCCGGCAAGAGTGCCGAGGGCTTCAAGCTTCTGGGCCTGCCGCAGCTGGGATTCGGCCATTGCCCGCTCCTCCTCGAGCCGCTTGCGCTCCGAGATGTCCTCGATAGTCCCCTCGTAGCAGAGCAGGTTCCCGTGTCCATCCCGGACCGCCCTGGCGTTAATGGAAACCCACAGCAACCGGCCGTCGGTCCGACGGATCTGCGTTTCGAAATTCCTGGCGATCCCGTCGGTCTCAAGGATGGTCTTAAATTGCGCACGGCTTTCGGGATTGATATAGATTTGATTCGCAATATCTACGACGGAGGACACCATATCACCCGGGCTTTTAAAGCCGCACATGTTGGCAAGCGTCGGGTTGACGCTGACAAACCTGCCTTCACTGGTGGTCTGGAAAATCCCTTCCACGGCATTTTCGAAGATATTCCGGTATTTCTCCTCACTTTCCCGCAGCGCGTCCAGAGCTTTCATGCGTAAAGTAATATCCCGGAAGGTGACCACCGCTCCGGATACTTTTCCGTCTTCAACGATCGGGGTAGCCGAGTAGGCGGCCGGAAAGCCTGTGCCGTCCTTTCTCCAAAGCATCTCGTCGCGGATACGAACGGGAACCCCAGCTTTTAGAGTTGAATACGTCGGGCATTCTCCTTCAGGGTATGGACGCCCGTCCGATCTGTGATGATGGGTAAGCTCATGTAATGAAGCTCCTATCAGCTCGTGTGACTCATACCCGAGTATCTCCAGTGCCGCCCGGTTGGCAAAAGTGGTTCTTCCTTTCCCGTCCAGGCCGACTATGCCTTCCCCCGCCGCATCGAGGATGCGTTTGTTTTGCTCAAAGAGCCGCTCAAGCTCCTTTTCCCTGCGTTTTCGTTCGGTAATGTTTTCGGTGAAGATCACTATCCCGCCTATGTCGCCGTTTGAGTCGCGCCAGGGCCTCACTTCCCACATCAGCCAGTGTACGGAACCATCAACCCTTTCGAACCGGTCCTCGTCCGCTATCACCACCTCGCCCGCGAGTGCCCGCCGGTGCGCTTTTTTCCACTCTTCAGGGAGATCGGGAAAGACCTCGTAGTGTGAGAGCCCCGTCAAATCGCGCCCATCCAGATTGTAGTTGCCAAGCCACCGGTTGCTGACGCTCAAGTAGCGCATTTCACGATCAAACATAGCCAGGGATGCCGGCGCATGTTCGATGAAGAGGCGCATCCGCTGCTCGCTGTCGGCGAGGGACTTCTCGGCATGTTTTCGCCTTCTGTCCCCCTCGATTTTGTCCAGCGCAAAGGAGATGTCGGCGGCCACCTCCTCGAGGAGTTGGATTTCCTTTTCGCGAAAAAAACCCGGTTTTCGAACGCAAATGTTCAAAGCGCCGAAGTTCTCGGCCTGAAGCCACAGGGGGAAGGAGGCGCAGGACTTAAAACCGGGACTTTCCGACTCGCCTTTGATGATTACCCTGCCGGGATAGGGCTGCGCTTCAAAAGAGCTTTGGGCGAAAACCGTTTCGCCATGGCTCCCAAAAGTGGCAATGGGTTGAAGGCGCGATGTTCCGGGAACCAGACAGCCGACCCAGGCCAGGTCCACGGCCCCGCGTTCGACCAGCAGGCGGCAAACGGTTTCGAGCAACTCCTGTCTGGTGTCGATGCGTACGATAGCCTGGTTCACCTGGCTAAGGAGGTTGTAGAGCCTGTTCATGCGCCGAAGTTCTTCTTCAGCCCGGCGCCTGTAGAGCGCGATCTCCATGGTGGACTTCAGCTCCCGGTCGTTAAAGGGCTTTAGCAGGTAGCCGTAGGGCTCCGAGCGTTTGGCCCGCTCAAGGGTCGAATCCTCGGAATAGGCGGTAAGAAAGATGACCGGCACCTGGAAGCGGTCGCGAATTTGTTCGGCGGCGCTGATCCCGTCCATATCCCCTTCGAGGCGGATGTCCATAAGGACCAGGTCCGGGCGGTGCTCACGGGTGAAAAAGAGCGCCTGCTCCCCGCTCGAGGCGACTCCCGCCACCTCGTAACCCATGGCCGTAAGCCGTTCCTCGATCTCCATAGTGACGATCGCTTCATCTTCAACAACAAGAATACGTGGCTGATTCATGATACATCCTGCAAAGTACTGTCTTTGGGCATCGGGAAAACCACCTGGAAGCAGGCGCCTCCTTCTGGCGGCCGCTCCACGTGCAGCTGTCCCCCCAACTGAGCGGCCAGCCTGGAAACAAGCTGTATTCCTAACGTGGAAGTCCCTGTGGGATCGAAACTTTTAGAGAGTCCCACGCCTTCGTCCCGCACACCCAGTGCGAGTGTGCGCCGGTCGATCCTATCGAGCCGCAGGAAAATCCTTCCCGACCCGTTGCCGGGGAAACCGTGCTTCAAGGCGTTGGAGACCAACTCGCCGACGATAAGTCCGCATGGTATGGCTTGTTTTAGCGGAAGGCCGATACGGGCAATCTCATAATCGAGCGTGACCCGGTTGGCCACCGGACCGAAAGAGATCAGCAGCTGTCCGCACAAGTCTTTGACGTAAGTGGCAAAATTGACTCGGGCGAGGTTTCCGGAACGATATAAGGTTTCATGCAAAAGGGCCATGGCCTTTACCCTGTTGCGCGTGTCTTTCAGGACATCGACTACCTGGGGGTTTTCACTCCGGCCGGCTTGAAGGCCGAGCAGGCTCGAAACGATCTGAAGGTTGTTTTTTACCCGGTGATGGACTTCATTTAGCAGGGCGGTCTTTTCTTTTACGGAGTCGAGCAGCGCAACTTCGGCGCGCTTACGTTCCGTCAGGTCGAAAAAGGAGGCCAGGACCGAATCCCCGACAACAATCGCCGAGATTTCGAGCACCTTCGCGCTTCCGTCCTTGCAGATCACATCGAATTCGGCAGGCTCGATGAAGCCTCGTTCCAGCGCCGCCCGGTCCAGAGACGCTTTCCACATTTGCGCCACCTGCTTCCGGTAGTTTGAAACGGGATAGGCTCGGTTCCACCACTCTTCGATGGTCGGGATATCCTCGACAGTATAACCCAATAGTTGGGTAAAGCGATCATTAAGAAAACTGATTACCCCATCGATGCCTGAAAGGCCCATGGGAACGGGCGCCAGTTTCACCAGGGACCTGAAGCGCTCCTCGCTTTCCCGAAGGGCTGTTTCCACCTGGATGCGATCGCTTATGTCCTGAAAGGAACCTTTGACTTCGACTACGCGGCCGTCCTTTATCACCGGGTGGCCGATGGTTCGAACCCACTTGGCGAGGCCTTTGGCGCTAACGATCTGGAGTTCGAGGTCATAGGGCGTCCCGTGCTCGACGGCCTCCCGCACGGCGAGTTCGATCTTTTCACGAGACTTGCCCGTGTAGAATTTGATACCGACGTCCCTGGAAGTAGGAAAGGCCGGATCGAGATCATGAATACGCGCAACCTCCCCCGTCCAGACCCCCTCGCCGGTGAGCGCATCGAAGCGCCATCCCCCGACTTTGGCGATCTTTCCGGTCTCTTCGAGGATGGTCCTGTGAAACTGGAGTTCCTCCTCGGCACGCCTTCCGGCCGTGATGTCCACCATGGTGGCCAGGACCATTTTTTCGCCCTGGACGCTCAGGATTTGCGCGGATACCTGTGCTACGAACCTCTCACCCGATTTTTTCAAAAACTCCTGTTCCCACCCCCGCACGAAGCCTTTTGCACGCAACTCCTCGACGAAGCGGAAAAAAGCTTCCCTCGAAGGCCAGATACCCATCTTCCTGGCTTTGTTTCCTATTATCTCGTCGCGGCCGTACCCGGTCAGCGCCAGCCAGGTATCGTTCACATCGAAGAAAAGCCCATCTTCAAGGCGAGTCATTGCGATGGCCGCGGGATTTTCGGCGAAGGCCACGGCGAACTTTTCCTCGGACAGCCGCAGCATTTCCTCTGTCCGTTTGCGACGGGTTATATCGTAATGGGTGCCTATCATTCTTGATGGATGGCCGTTTTCGTCGAACGCGACGACTTTCCCGCGCGAATGAATCCAGACGGTCTTGCCCGACCTGTGCAGCATGCGGTACTCGAGGTCGTACTTTTTTGTCTTCCCTTCGAGGTAGGACTGCAAAGAGTCCCACACAGCCCCTAGATCGCCCGGATGGACAAATTCGCGCCATTTTTCAATGGGCCCATTGAATGCTTCGGGCGGGTACCCGAGCATAAGGGAAAGAGCCTTGTTGCGCCGCACTTCACCGGTCTTTATGCGATAGTCCCAAATCCCCTCATTTATAGCCTCCATTGCCAGCCTGTAGCGGTCCTCGCTTTCACGCAGGGCTGCTTCGGCCTCCTGGCGCCAGGCCGTTGCCCGGGCTTTGCGGAGTTCTTCGTTTTTGCGTGCGATCCGCATCGCGTAGCGCATGGATCTTTCGAGCAAAGGCGTATCGAGCTGGTCCCGGGCAAGGAAATCGACCGCCCCCCTTTCTATGGCGCAAAGGCCGGTCTCACAATCTCCCGGGCCGGTAAGAAAAATTACAGGGGTTGGACAACCCGACTGAACGACTTCATCGAGGAATTCCATTCCGCTCCGGGCTCCCAGCCTGCAGTCGAGCAGGCAGACGTCAAATTCTCCAGCCAGCAGTCTGGCCAGGGCCTCATCGTAATCCGGGACTAAAGCGAGTGTGCTTGCCGAGGAAAAGGGGGCTAAAAGCAGGTCGTTGACAGGCGAGTGGTCCCTCTCGTCGTCGCGGGCGAGAAGAATGCGCATGGGATAAGGCTGTGGCGAGCCCATCGAAGACCTCCAAGAGGGGATAACTGTACCTTAAGAAGGCAGGCCGCCTGCTCTCCCTCCTCAAAGGATCGTCAATCTTGTCGCAAACGATGAGTAAAATCTTAATTACCGTTCACAGCATCCACTCTTCGACCACGGGATTGCTCAGGACGCCGATTTTTTCTATCTCGACTTCCACCACGTCTCCATGGCGAATTCGCCCCACGCCGCCGGGGGTGCCGGTCGCGATTATGTCTCCCGGCATGAGGGTGAAGTTTCTGGAGATGAATTCTATCTGGCGAGCGATTGGAAAAATCATCTGGGCGGTGCTTGCGTCCTGAACGGTCTTGCCGTTTAACCGGCAGCGGATGCGAAGCGACTGCGGGTCTGCGATCTCTTCGCGCGGGACTATCCGAGGTCCGACGGGGCCGAAGGTGTCCAGGGATTTCCCCCTGAACCACCCCGAACGGTCGCCTGACTGGATGTTTCGCTGGCTGACATCGTTTATGCACGTATAGCCGAAAACATGGTCGAACGCCTCCTCGGCCTTTATGTTTTTGCACTTTTTCCCAATTATTACCGCCAACTCGGCTTCGTAGTCGGTCCTTAGGTCTTCGAACCCGTAGTCGAGCAGAAAGGCGGGAATCACTATGGGTTCGCCCGGCCCTATCAGAACGTTCGGGGTTTTCGGAAAAAGGATGGGTTCCTGCGGGACTTCCTCCGTAAAACCGCTCACTTTCACCGAATGACTCTCGGCAATGTGGCTGTGGTAGTTGAGGCCAAGGGCGATGATTTTGGACGGTTCGACCCTGTAAGGCTGCGATTTGCCCGAAACCGGTAAGACGACCATCACTTCTACTCCTTCGGCGGCGCTATCCTGGTAATCGCTTTTTCACATACTCCTGGAATTTCAAAAAGCGAATCGTCGAGCTTACATTGCTTGACGTTCGTGCACTCGGCAGTTTCATACTGGTTGTCGACCTTGACAGGAAAAGAAAACTGCTCGGAAATCCAGTAGATAGTCTTTTGGCCGTCTTCTTCGGTCTGGTATTTACGGCACGGCATGCAGTCAAACTGTTTCCTGCCGAGGAATTGGGCGTTGGTCGATTTTTTCCCCGTCCATTCCTGGAAGTAATTGTCGGAAGGCAGATAAGGCATCTGCAGGCACACTTTGCCTCCGCTGGTAATCATCCAGGTCACTTTCTTGTCCGGGCGGAAAATGATGATTTGAATCCGGTCGGGGCCGGAGGTTTCCTCCCGAACTTTATCCCCCTTTACAAAAATCCTGCCGCGTCACCGGTTTGGAGTCCTTAGGCTGCACGGACCAGGCGGGCCGAAAATTCGACCTCGGCCTGGGCCGTGGAGAACATCACGGCCGATTGTGAAAAAAGCGATGAAAAAAGTAGTAAAGACCTTCACCATGGAAACCCTCAGGATGGTTTTTGACGCACCGCCGGCAAAATTTCTCGTGGTGCACGTCTTTTTTCTTCGATTAATGGTAATTGGGATATATATTCCAGCTTGGAGCGGCGTGTCAATGAGCAGGGGCGTGTGAAAACTTTAACGTGCCGGGAGCCTTAATGGACCAAGCCGATTCAAGCTATTTGTCGGAAAGAGGGCGGCGAAACCATCCTGATGGCCCATGTTCAGCCCCGGGCGGCGAGGAGCGGTTTTTCGGGCCATTTCGGCCAAAGGCTAAAGATACGCATAAGCTCACCCCCGGTCGAAGGGGAGGCCAACCGGGAATGCATCGCATTCCTTGCGGGAGTCCTGGGTGTTTCGAAGTCGGAAATCAGGCTGCTAAGGGGCGGACAGTCGCGTGACAAGACGTTTGCCATCTCGCGGCCGATAGCGTTTGTAAGGGAGAAGTTAAAAAGGGCCGATCCGGGAAAGTGAGAAAAACCGGTGATGCCGGAGAGTGCGTAGGCGAAGATACAACGAGAAATGGAATCGGAGAGGAGAAATATATGCGAGAAGCCGTTATTGTCAGCGGTGTAAGGACGCCGCTCGGGAGCTTTAACGGGTCGCTCAGCTCAATTGGGGCTACCAAACTGGGCGGTATCGTGATCGAGGAGGCGGTAAGGCGTGCCGGGAATAGGCAAGGAATTGGTAAATGAGGTCATTATGGGCATGGTGCTGCCCTGCGGCTATGGTCAAAACCCGGCAAAGCAGGCCGCGGTGGCCGCAGGCATGCCTTGGGAAGTCGAGGCCTTCACGGTGAACAAGGTCTGCGGTTCGGCCTTGAAGGCGGTGATGCTCGCCGCGCAGGCCGTTCAGACCGGGGATGCCGATGTGGTCGTTGCCGGCGGCATGGAAACCATGAGCATGGCGCCCTATTACCTGGAAAAAGCTCGAAGCGGCTACCGCATGGGAAACGGCGTCCTGTTGGACCACATGCTTCACGATGGTCTGTGGGATATCGTGAACGATTTTCACATGGGCATTTCAAACGAACTTTGCTCCGAGAGGTACTCGGTTACCAGAGAAGACCAGGACCGCTACGCCGCCGAGTCCTACAGGAGGTCCATGGCTTCGATTGCTTCGGGCCGCTTCGACGAGGAGATCGTACCGGTGGAGTTGCCGTCCCGCAGGGGCGAGAAGGTTATTTTCGCGAGGGACGAATGCCCGAGGGAGACCTCCTACGAGCAGTTGGCAAAAATGAAGCCGGCGTTTAAAGAGGGGGGCGTGACCACTGCGGGGAATTCTTCGGTGATAAGCGACGGGGCCGCGGCGGTCGTCGTCATGTCCAGGGAAAAGGCCGTGGAGCTGGGTTGCTCCATCATGGGGACGATCGGCGCGCAGGCCTCCGCGGCATCGATATGAAATACGTCCTGGTGGCGCCGATCCTGGCTGTCCCGAAGTGCCTGGGCAAGGAAGGCATCGGCATAAACGATGTGGACATCTTCGAGATAAACGAAGCCTTTAGCGGTTCCACGGTGTGCGTGCTAAAGGAACTGAAGCTCGATGCTTCGAAAGTGAACGTGACGGGGGGCAGCGTCTCTTTGGGCCATCCCATAGGGGCCAGCGGCTGCCGTCTTTTGGTGACGATGCTCTATGAAATGATTCGTTCGGGCAAAAAGACGGGCCTTGTTTCCCTGTGTCTTGGAGGCGGCGAGGCGGTTGCCATGGTGGTCAAAAGATAGAAGGCGGGAAAGGAAATTCGCTATGGACGTAAAGACCTTTGGAGTTATAGGCGCGGGGCAGATGGGAAGCGGGATCGCCCAGGTCGCGGCAATGAGCGGTCTGCAGGTGATCATGAACGATATAAAGGATGAGTTCGTCGAACGCGGCCTCAAAAACATCTCCTCAATACTCGCGAAAAACGTGGAAAAAGGGAAAATGAGCGCGGAGGAGCGGGAAGCTGTGCTCGGGCGCATAAAAACGAGCACGGGCCTTGGGGATCTCGGGGCCGTCGGATTTCCTTGTGGAAGCCGCAACAGAGAGAGAACCGATAAAATTTCAGCTGTTTCGGGACCTGGATTCTATTTGCAGACCCGAGGTCATTTTGGCGAGCAACACCTCCTCGATTCCCATCGGGCGCATAGCGGCCCAGACCAAAAGGCCCGACAAGGTGATCGGCATGCACTTCATGAACCCCGTGCCCGTCATGAAGCTTGTCGAGGTGATTCGCGGGCTGCCCACCTCCGATGAGACCTTCAGGACGACCTGGGACCTTTCGCTAAAGTTCGGAAAGACCCCCGCCCTTTCAAACGACTACCCGGGTTTTATCGCCAACAGGATCCTCATGCCGATGATCAATGAAGCGGTCTTTTGTCTCTATCACGGAGTCGGGACGCGCGAGGACATAGACACGGTCATGAAGCTTGGAATGAATCACCCGATGGGGCCGCTTGCCCTTGCCGACCTGATAGGCCTCGACACTTGTCTGGCGATAATGGAGACCCTCTACGACGGCTTTTGCGATTCGAAGTACAGGCCCTGCCCTCTTCTGCGAAAATACGTCGAGGCAGGGTGGCTGGGGAAAAAGAGCGGTCGAGGATTTTACGAATACCGATAAGGACCCGCAATGGATTTTGAACTGAACGAAGAGCAGAAAATCATTCAGGAGACTGCCGCAAGGTTTGCCAAGCGCGAACTCGAACCCGTCGCGGCGGAAATCGACAGGACCAAGGACCGCAACATCCTCAAAGCCAACCTCAAGAAGCTGGCAGAGCTAGGTTTTATGGGGTTGAACGTCGACCCCGAGTACGGGGGGGCCGGGGCAGGGAGCATCGCCTTTTCTCTGGTCATGACCGAACTGGGCCGCGCATGCGCATCCACCACCGTTACGGCCTCGGTCAGCAACATGGTGGCCGAGGTTATCCAGGCAGTCGGGACCGAGGAGCAAAAGAGAAAATATATTCCTCCCATATGCAGCGGGGAATACCCCGCGGCAAGCTTTGGCCTTACCGAGACGAGCGCCGGGTCCGACCCGGCGGGGATGCGCACGACGGCCGTACTGGAAGGAGACCACTGGGTACTCAACGGGAACAAGATTTTTATTTCCAGCGCCGAGTATGCGGGCTGCTTCGTGGTTTGGGCCGTTACCGACAAGGAGGCAGGAAGGGCAGGGGGATCAGTGCTTTCATCGTCGAGCCCGACTTTGCCGGTTTCAAGGTCGGAAGAGACGAACACAAGCTGGGGCAGCACGCTTCGTCGACCAACGAGCTGATCTTTGAAAACTGCAAAGTCCCTCGGGAAAACATGCTTGGCAGGTTAAACGACGGGTTCCGCATCGCTGTCGCCGAGCTTGCCGGGAGGAAGGATCGGAATCGGGTCGATGGCCGCTGGGCATCGGGTTTGCCGCCATGGATTGCGCGACGAAATACGCGCAGGAAAGAATACAGTTCGACAAACCCATCGCCTCGCAGCAGGCAATCCAGTGGATGATAGCCGACAATTACACGCGCCTGGAGGCCGCGCGCCTTCTGCTGCTTCGCGCCGCCGACCTCAAGGACCAGGGGAAAAAATATTCCCGGGAGGCGTCGATGGGCAAGCTGTATGCCACCGAATCGGCCAACAAGGCCTGCTACGACGCGATCCAGATGCTTGGCGGCTACGGCTACACCAATGATTTCCCCGTCGAGCGTTTCTACCGGGACGTCCGCGTAACCACCATTTACGAGGGAACAAGCGAGATCCAGCGCCTCATCATTGCGCGGGACCTTCTGGGATAGAGGAAACGAAGAGGGCGCATCAAGTAAGAAGGCCCCGCGTTTGGCGGGGCCTTCTGTTCATGCTCAGGTCATGCTAAGGTCAATCGGTGCCCTCGTATTTGAAAGAGAGCTTCACGCGCGCCCGGTACTCCACGACTTTCCCGTCTTCGATCCGCATGTCCATTTTGTCCACTTCTGCAATTCTGAGGTCCCGCAGACTTTTGGTCGCGGCCTCGACGGCCTCCTTGGCAGCTTCTTCCCACGAATTCGGACTGGTTCCGACAAGCTCGACGATCTTGTAAACGGACATGGCAATCCTCCTTTTCTTGTTGTGGATCACAAAATGGTTTGACTGCGCGGCGCGCGACTACAGACCAGGACTGCTGAGAAGAGGCTGTCCGTAGTCATCCGCCCCCTGTCGTTCTTTCCAGAAAGATAATAATACACTTTTTTGCCCCCGCAGCGCCACCTCAAAAAGCGCGGGGCAGAGGCAAAAGCGCGGGGGTTGGGGGGACATGTGCCCCCCGCACCCCCACGGGAACTGAATCGCGGGGCGGCTGTGCCGCAGACGACATGCCCGCGATTCGGGCAGCGCCAAAATCTGCGCAGCCCGGATTGACTTTCGACCGGGAAGCCCCAACATAGGCGGGGCAGGGCAATGCTGTTGACTGTAGACCTCAAATTGAATATGCTCTTTTACCATCGTGCAGCACAGGGAGCCGAGAAGCAATGTATGCCCGCGACATTATGAGCCCACGGTTTCATACCCTCAGCCCGTCAAACACCATCGCCGAAGCTGTAAACATGTTTCATACAGCGGGCATGGAGGAGGGGAAAAGGATCTTCGGGCTGATGGTCATCGATGAAGATGACCGGCTCGTCGGGATGGTCTCCATGTACGACATCCTGCTTTTTGTCCAGCCAAAACACATCCACGTGTGGAGTGAAATCGAAGACCTCGAGGCCCATGTCCTGTTCGGCGAACTTCTCGATCGAGTCAAATCGGTCCAAGTCTCGGACATCATGACTACCGGCGTGATTACAGTCAAACCGGACACTCACGCCATGGTTATCGTGGATCTGATGATCAAGCGCCACATCCGCCGCGTACCGGTTGTCGAAGGAAACAGCCTGGTGGGTATCGTTTATATTTCAGACCTTTTCTATCATCTACTCCAGAAATTTCTGTGAAATCATGCCTGTTGTAATCCGACGGGATATCTTGAAGGGGCTGCTTGTCGAAGAAGCCATGCGCAGACAGGTGGTAGGCGCGCCACACGATATCTCGTTGGACAGATGCGTCAATCAGTTGATCAAATTCAAGGCAAATGCCCTTCTGGTCGCCGATGAAACAGGGTGCCCGGCTGGAGTCATATCGAAGACCGACATCGTTGGAGCTTTCTACGCAGGCCTGCCGACAGGGGAAACCAGATCGATGGACATCATGAACGGTCCCGCCGTGACCTGTTTTCCTGACGACGAGTTGGGGGCGGCTCTCGAGCTCATGCGGAAAAGCGGAGTGCACCAGCTCTTCGTGCAGGGAGCCGAGCCGTGCGCGGTGGTCGGGACGCTGTCATACGGGGATGTGGTTGCTCTTCTCTACCGCTACTGCAGGGCATGTCCCAAGGGGGCTGTTGGGCGGTCCGGAGCTTCCGGTCCCGGGGATCGCACGCAGTTTCTGACGGTGCGGGACGCGATGAGGACTCCCGTAATGACCTGCGGGCAGGGAGACTCGCTTGCCGAGGTGATCGAGAAATTGACCTCTCACAGGTTGGGCGCGGTCCTGATCGTGGACGGAAAAGGTTTGCCAGTCGGAGTAATCTCAAAAACCGACATTATTCTCGCTTATCGCCACGGGGCGAGCCTCGATGTGGAGGCGCAATCCATATTGAAGTCGCCGGCGGCATTCTGCGATGAGAATTGTCTTCTAACCGAGGCAATCCGCCAGATGTTTTTGAAGGACGTACAAAGGCTTTTCGCATATGCCGGGGACCCGTCGCACATCAGCGGCGTGCTTTCTCTATCGGACGCCGCGCAGATGCGTTCCGGTTCGTGCCGAGCGTGCATGGCCAGCCGGATGATAGCCCCGCTGTGAGTTCGAGAAAAAGATGTACAGAAATGGTTGTCTTTTTCCGATTGATGTTTATGCAATGGTTTTTAGACAAGCGGGGCAACCGAAATGGCTGAACGGGGAATCGAATATTGGGTAAGTCGGCTTGCCCTGGAAGATATGCCGCTCTTTAGCCGCACCGTTCAGCATGTCGCCGGGATGGCGAACAGGGACAACAGCTCTTTTTCGGAACTCGCCTGGTCGATTCTCGAAGACCCGGCTCTTACCTCCCGCGTGCTCAAATTAGCCAACAGCATGTACTACAATCCCTATTTCAAACGGATAACAACCGTCAGCCGGGCTGTGATGAGGCTGGGGACCAACGCGATAAAAGAGATATGCCTTGCGATCTCACTTATCGAGAGCGTTCTTTCGGGTCTTCGTAAAGAAAAGGTGGCCGTCGAAGTCGCAAGGTCTTTCCACGCGGCCGTTCAGGCCCGAAAAATGGCCATTCGAATGAGGCTGCCCGACCCCGAAGAAATTTTTATCGCCGCTTTGCTCGCACGAATCGGCAATATAGCATTCTGGTGTTTTGCGGACGACTCGGGCACACGGCTCGAGAGTGCGATGCTGGAAGGGGGTTCCGCAGAGCGGGCGGAGTTGGAGGTCCTCGGATTCAAGCTCGAGCGGTTGACGGAGAGGCTCAGCCAGGAATGGAAATTGAGCAATCTTCTCGAACGCACCCTGCGGGACAAAAATGATACCGACCCGAGGATACGGAGCATTAAACTGGGCTGCGCCATTGCCCGGGCCTCCGAGAACGGGTGGGGTTCCCACGAGGTGGCAAGGGCAGTCAAAGAGGTTTCCTATTTCCTGCGTATTACGGAAACCGAGACGACCGAAATGCTGCACGCAGCGGCGAGGGAGGCAGCCGAAGTAACTGAATCCTACGGTACGAAAAAAATCAGCCGCCTGGTTCCAGTCCCTGGAGAAGCTGGTTCGGAGAAATCGGGCCGGGCCGCAGAACACGATATGTCGGTAGAGTTGTCAAAAAACGGCGAAACAAAAATGAACGGCCTTGCCGCGAGGGAAGAAAAATATCAAAAGCCGGATCCGTCCGTCCAGCTGGGGAGCCTGCGGGATCTTTCGACTCTTATGGCCTCCGGGGGAGCCGAGGTAAACATGGTGCTTTCCATAGTTTTGGAGGGCATCTACCGGGGGGTCGGCATGGACAGGGTGATTTTCGGGCTCATTACCGCGGACCGGAAAGCCTTGAAGGGTAAGCACGGGCTTGGGTGCATAGGAGGCGGCTGGGTCGAGAATTTCAAAATCAGCACAAGTCCGGAGCAAAATATTTTCGGATACATTCTGAAAAACAGAAAGCCCCTGTGGGTGACCGCTAAACCCGAGCCGCAGATAAAACCTCTTCTCACAGAGGAATTGTTGGAGGTGATCGGAGAGGGACCTTATTTCGTCATGCCTGTGTCCATCAAGGATGTAGCCGTGGGTGTCATCTACGCGGACAGGAAATCGAGCGGCCGCGAACTTGACGAGGAAAGCTTCGAGAATTTCACTTTCTTCGGCCAGCAGGCGAATATGTGTTTGAGCGTATTGGCCTGAGAGTAGCCCGCATTAGTCAAATCTTTTTAAATCCGATTGAACCAAGGCGTCGAGACAGTTTTGGCTAAGCCACCCGTGATTCATCTGTGTCGGATTCCATCCAGGCTGGAGAAAGACCGTCAGATTTCATCAAGGTCGGTTTCCGCCTGTGGACGCTTTAGGATGCGGGCCATCAGGTGGACGCCTTCTTTTGTGCGGAAAGCCGCTCGCGCCCCCGCTCCTTAATGGTCTTAACATCTAATGGCGTCGGCTCGCCGCTTTCCAGTCCTTTTTTTATTTCCGCCCTCAACTCTTCAATGCGCATTGCTTGAAGGCGATCCCTCTCATCGAGAAGACGCAGGGCTTCACGCATGACTTCGCTTGCCGAAGCGTAAAGGCCGCTTTTGACCTTCCTGTTGACCAGTTCTTCGAGCTGGGGCGTGAGGGAAATGTTCATATCGACGGTTCCTTTCTCACAATGACAAACTTTGTTATTTTCTGTTAATTGTAAGATCTATAGGAGCCAAGTACCAGTTTTTTTTGACAATCCGCTGAGCCCGGCTCTACTCGAAGAGCCCGTTCAGCCCACCGGATGATACGTACAATCAGGCCGGAACTGCCAGGGGGTGGGGGGACGTCCCTGACCCGCTTTTCGTTATATGCGAGGACAGCCCGGCACTGGTTCAGGTCCGTTTTTACCTGCGCGGATTGCGGGGCATTGAAATTGGAGGAAAGCCACCGGACAAAAAGATCGGAGGCTTCCCGCAGCCTGTTAAGGCGCAGGGAGCAATAGGCAAGCGGAAGGATGCTTTGCCCCCGGGTGTTTTCATCCGGTGAAAGGGAGAGCGCCGCGTAAACGTTGTAAGCTTCAAGATATTTGCCCGAGGCGAAGAGTTCTTTGGCGGTTTTTAGAAGCGGAAGCGGGCCGACGATTTTTTCGAGCGACAACCCCGCCATTCTCACCGAGTCGTCCGGGGGCCATGTAAAAAGCGCCCTTCGGAAAAACCTTTCGGCATCATCCCGCCTGCCCGTGTGGAGGGATGTCTCCCCCAGCCAGAAGAGCGCCTGCGCATACATCCGGGTATCGGGGTTGTCTTCGAGGTAGCCTTCCAGCATGGGACGCATCTCGCCCCACATCCCTTGCTCGCCCATAAGCCTCGCTTTATATGACTCGCAATTGTCGAAGACCACTGAATGGCCGAATCTGGACATGCATGTATCGAACAGGTGCAGCAGTTGCCTGATTTCGGGGGATTGGGCAATCGTCCTGGAGGCCCGGGGCGCATCGCCGCCGGTTTTATCGAATCTGGCGACCGCAAGCTGATAGAGGAGCACCGGGTCGCGGTAATCCCTAGTCAAAACCCCAATGGCGATGACTGTTGCCATGAGCGAAAAAGATAGGATAAGCCTTAAGTTTGGGCCGGGGAGACGGCCCCTTGCCGCCGTTTTGCACCGCTCGCCGCAGGTTTCGGGCGGGGTTTTCGCCGGGCGGGGAAATCTCACGATCCGGGCAAAAAGCGCTTCGACCACCAATACCAGGATAGTCAGAAAAAAGACGATCCCGCCCAAAAGATAGATCCCGCCGGCGGTATCGAATGTCAGGACCACCCTGGGGGTCTTCGGCACGAGAATCATGAAGGCGGGCGATACGGGATAGAGTTCCCCCGGCCCATGGTTATGCGCCAGTCCGGATGGTAGGAGACCTTTATCCAGAGCGGAAAGCCGGGCTTGGAGGTATCGATGGTTATCCGACCATGGTCCAGGGCGGCTTTTGCCCGGATCTCTTCGCTCCCCGGAATGGGGGCGGCGGGAATGCGGCCGGCGCGTCCATCATAGGGCGTGAGTGTTTTCCAGAAATCTCCGGGCGAGTTCTTCGAAGCCACCACCAGAGGTACTTTTAGCGAAGACTTTCGCAGCCAGTCGAACTGGACCTTCTTCCAGTTTTTGGGGGATATCCTCAAAGGTTTAAACCTCAGCGGCTCCACGTATGAACCATTGCAGCCCTTTACGCGAAAAATCGCATAGGGCGGAAAAGTCGTTTGAAGCTCATAATCCGGGGAGAGGGCGAGAGCATCGGCCATGTCCACGGAAACGGTCACGACCTGGCTGACGTTAAACAGGCGCAACCGTTTGGCGGCGCGGGCCGGGTCGGGCCGTGAATAATAATATTGTTCGAAGGGGCAACTCGGAGTCTGGGCAAGCTCCGATCGCAGGTAGTAGACGAAGGGGGCGTTAAGGGCCGATTGCATATAGAGCCCCGCAAGTGTCGATCTTCCCGAAAAGAGGGGAAGCAGCTCAAAAGCCCTGACCGTTCCGGCTTCGTTCGTTATGTCATTATGTTCGCACGCCACTCTCGGGCTGTTTTCATCCCCCTTGAGGTAATCGTTTACCTGGCGGAAAGAACTCCAAAGGGGTTTGGATTCCATGCCCGAATAATTCCAGGTGATCCACCGGTCGAGATAGGGGGCGCTCGTGAGGGCAAGAACGACGGCGGCCGAGCAGAACCCGGCAAGGCAGAGACCGGGCTTTGGCAGATGCGACAAAAGCCTGCCCCACCCGACTGCCCCGAGAAGCACGAGCGTTATCTGGGCAAAAGGCAGGAAGCGTGCATCGACAAGGCCAAGTGAGCGCGCGAGGCTAAATCCCAGCATCGCCGTGGCGAATTGCCAGAAAAGATAGAGCTCCGGGGAGCCGATCGATTCTTTGAAAACTTGCGTAAATTTCTTGCCGGAGCGGGGCCGGCCGGGAGGCGGAAAGAGGGCGAGCATAAAGGTTCCGGCAATCGAGGGCAATAAGAGAGGCGGGGCGATTTCGGACCAACTTTTAAAGTGCCAGGAAAAAGAATAGGAAGTGGACCAGGGAAGGCGCCACAGGAGCGGGAGCAGCCAGAAGGCGGCAAGTCCCGCGGCGGCGGCATGGAGCCTTAGCAGATATTTGAGCCTTCCGCCCCGCACGATGAACCATGACGATCCCATCGCCGCCTGGAGCACGGGATACCCGCTGCACAGGGTCATCAATGCCTCGAGGATCGAAGCGGTGAGAGGGGACCTTCCCGCCTCGATATCCGCATAAAGTTTCCCGGTGAAGATGACGTACAGAATGAAGGAGATGGAGTAGGCGAACTCTCCGGCCAGGGTGCTGCAGATGTTTGCTCCCCACATGGAGTTTTTTGTCGTAAACAAAAAAAGCAAGGAGAGCAAAGCACCGATGCCGGGGACATTTTGTCCGTAGCCAAGGCGCCGAAGGCACAGATACACGGCTGGAGGAAGCGGGAAAATCGCGAGCAGCGTGACGAGCTTAAAGGCAATCCGGAGGGGGAGCGCTTTGGATATCAGCGCCATCAGCGCGAAAGGAAGCGGGAAATAGTTCAAAAAGAGCGGAAAGCCTCCAAAGGCCCCGTTCACCCAGGCAACCGGCGAAAAAAAACGGAAAAGTTCTTGGCTCATTGCGACCGCGGACATGAAATGAACCGGAGTGTCCCCGCCGGCGGTCAGGCTCGATTTAAAAATGAGCTGGGCCGGGAACAAAAGGAGCAGCACAGCTTCGGATATCAGCAATAATAAAATTGAAGGCGAGATTCGTTTTAGCATACTCGACCGGATGGAGGTGGATTCCGGCTAAAAGATCGCCGGAATGACGAATCAGGCGACCGACGGAATGACGGAGTTCATGGAACTCTAACGGAACTCAGGGAACGCTAAAGGATTTTCCCTCCTCGAGCAGTTCCAGGCTCACATTGGGGATGCGGGCCAGTTCGGCCGCGATTTTTTCCCTGAACGGCGCCTTGAGGTGCGAGATATAGATTTTATCCGGTATGCTCGGCATCTTGTGGAGCTCCGCTTCCAGAAGCGAAGGGCACAGATGGCCCGTGGTAAGTGCATGGGAAATCATATCGTCGGGAAATGAAACTTCCACGATGAGCGCTTTTACGTCGTGGCCCCGCATCTTTTTCCAGATCTCTTCGGTCGGGCCGGTATCGCCGGTATAGAGCAAAGAGGACCCCGAAACATGTTCCACGAGGTATCCGTAAGCCGGGACAGTGTGGTTGACCCTGGAGGCGAAAATTTTATAGTCGCCTATGATCTCCGGGGTGCGGGTCGAAATTATCCTGTAACTCAGTATGGAGTTTTTAGGGTCGGGAATGCGGGTAAAATCAGGCCAGATCCTGTTGTTGAAAATGTGTTTCCTGATATCCGAGATCACCTCTTTGCCGCTTAGAATCTGGATGTTGCAGGCGGGGTTCATGACGATGAGGTTATCGAGAAGGAACGGCACGCCCTTGAAATGGTCAAGATGTGCGTGAGTAAGCAGCACGTGGGTTATGCTGCACCGGGCGATCCTGTCCAGGGCAAGCCCGACGGTGCCCGCATCGAGCAAAAGGCAGTCGTCGACCAGAAATGCGGGGGGATTTTGCCCTGGGGCCTCAGAACCCGCAGAACCCAGAATGCTGATTTCCATAGCGACCTTGTATCAGGCGGTTAACTCATTTATATCCTTATCGAAAGAAAGTGATTTTAGAGGTTTTTTCAAATATTACAACACCGAAATAGTCTGTTTACCAGCCGGACCCTATTCGGCTCACCTCCCCGGCAAGTGTGATTTTTGAGCCGCAGAGGGAAAATCGTTTGTGGTATTAGTCAGATCCGTGTGGCGCTGAGGGAAGACGCCGTTGAAAACAAAACCCGAGGAGAAGCGATGTCGGCCCGCGCGGGCGCCTTGAGAACCTGAACCGGCATCTGCAGGCTGAAGTCCGAAAACGCGGGCGGCTGATCGAAAGTGCTTGTCCCTTTCTGACCGGCATATTTTCCCACATAAGAATTGTAGGTTGCGAAGTGAATGATATTTTTCGCCATGTCGAATTGCATAAACCGGTACCACCCATCGCCGCCACCGCTCCCCAAAGAGGTGTTGCCCTGGTAGTCGCTCAGGACCTGGTAGACGGGGTGGCCGTCTTTATTGTTGTCTATGCGGATGTTCTCCCCCTTTGAAGCACCGTGTGCATTCGTGTGAGCATACGAATGACCGCAGAGGACCAGAAAAATCTGATCGTTAGGTGCGATAAGCTTGTTCCATATGCCTGTGGCATCGTTCCAACCGCCGGGAGAGTTGATAAGGAAGCGTGCGTGATTGCGTTGCGCCGGTTCTGCCAAGGGCAATTTGTCGTCGCCCCAGTGGGGAGCGCTTAGGTATGAGTGAGTAGTGACGATGGTCGGACAGCCGGGGTGAGAGTCGATCACCCTTTGTGCCCACGCGAGAGCTTTGTCCCCGGGTTCCAACTTCGAGAGAGATGTGCAGAAATTTCCTGCCGTAGGCCGAAAACGTCTGGTAGCTCGATAATCCGGGGTTAACGGTAAGATTGTCCGAAGCACCTCCATACCATGATTTGCCAGCGAAATAGGTCGAGCGGGAGCCAAAATATTTTTTCCACCAAACATTGCTTACCAGGGGAAGGTCACCGGACACGTAGTTGTGGTTATCATAGTCGTGATTGCCGATGCTCATGCCGAAGGGCAGCCCGGTAGCAGCCAGAATGTCCATCGCCGCCCTGGCATTAGCCCACTCGGCGCCTGCGCCGTATGAACTGTCACCCGACATTCCATTGGTTCCGTCTCCATGCTGTACAACATCGCCTACGTGCGTAACGAATGCCAGGTTCAAATCCTTCATATTGTCGGCCAGATATTTGGTCTGAGATAGAAAGAAGTCCCTGTTAAGCGGTTGCCGGTGAGTCACGTCAACATAGTTTTGAGTATCCGAGATGAGGGCGATGGTGAAAAAATTGGAGCCGGGTGAGGCGAGCGCCAATCGCCGGCCCAGCATGGGGAACTTTACCGCACCGGCGACTCCTGCCGCAGCAGCGACGCCGAACCTTAGAAAATCCCTCCTGGTAAGGTTTTTCACATCCCTCTCCTTAATTTCGAGGTGGGCCACTTCAAGGAGCCTTTCTCGCTTGTAGAGTTGGACTTTATCGAACGCTCCCTGCCGGACGCCTTCGTCTATGTCCATGCCCACGTAAACGGCGAAGTCGCCAACAATGTGTTCCTGCAAAACGGGGACGCAAACATTTTCGAATCGCGAGTCCCGGTTATTTTCTAACCCCAATCACCTCCCGCACCGGTCCGTTTCATGAAGATTTGTATGCGGGCCGAATATGTGGGAGGTTTTAACTCATCAGCGCCACCGGCGATCTCGAGCCGGCCTGAGAAAGCGTATCCCCTTTGTATATGTACCTAAAGCATCGAGCGCAGGTGCTGGACGAGCTGGTTCTTGGGAACGGAGCCTAGAAGTCGGTTAAAAAGCTTGCCGTTTTTGAACTCGATCATCGTTGGAACGCTTTGGACCTGGTATTTTGAGGCCAGCCCCTGGTTTTTGTCCAAGTCGACTTTAACGAATTTCACGCGGCCGGAGTACTCCGAGGCCAGCTCATCGACAAGGGGAAGAAGAACGCGGCAATGGCTGCACCATGTCGCCCAGAAGAGGACGAGCACTGGACCCGGGAACCTGATCACTTCGCCGTCAAAAGATCTTTCGTCGACGGCTATGGCATACCTGGGATATCCCGCGGTGAAATGAAGAGGCGCGCGGCATTTCCCGCAGACAGCCTTATCCGCCGACCTCGATCGGGGGATGCGGTTTTTGGCGCCGCACCGGTCGCACCGGATTATAAAACTGTCCTCCGCCATTGATCTGAACACTCCATTTAAATTACAATAACAAGTCTCTAAATTTCCGTTGAGATGAAGCAAGGGATAATCACTATATTTTTCGGATGCAAGCGCAATTTACCCAAAGGACCTGAGAGTGGCTCGCATAGACGATTACAAAGAATCATTCCGACTGGCTGCCCTTGAACTCGAAAAGCGCGATTTGGCCGCTCTTGCAGACGAGTCCGGGGCGGAATTTTCCCCGGAAAAGGGTTTTGTCTTGGACTTTTTGGGTACCGGATACAGGGTCGAGACCCAGCCCGAGACAAAAATCGGAAAAGTCGATTCGGACGAAGAGGTTTCCCTTCCCGACAAGATCCTGATAGCTCATTATCTGCTGGGGGCCACGGGGGGGAAATCGACCGGGAATCTTATCACTTTTCGCCAGGTGCCGGACGGCCATTTTTATTTCGATGCGTTCCAGAGGCGGGCGAGAGACCCTTTGGTCAATTTTTTCGGCAATAACGGGACGCTTTTTTTAAAATGCGCCGAAATGATGGGTGGAGTGGTTGTGGACAACGGGGATTACGGTATGGAGTTTTGCGTGTTCCCCCACGTTCGGGTGCGGTTGGTGTTGTGGGCGGGGGACGAGGAGTTTGCTCCCGAAGCCTCGATTCTTTTCGATGAAAGCATCCAGTGGCTCTTATCGGCCGAGGACATTGCGGTTATGAGCGGGAGCCTGGTATACAGGCTTATCGGCCTTGGAAGAAAAATGGCGTCTGTCTAAAGACGTTGGAGGGACAAATTTGAAAATAGCGGTGAGCGGCAAAGGCGGTGTGGGGAAGACCACGTTGAGCGCGTTTCTTGTCAGATGGTTTGCCGAGCAGGGGAAAAGTGTTCTGGCAATCGATGCCGACCCGGATGCAAACCTGGCGCACGCTCTGGGCATTGAAGACGGTGCGGAGATTACGCCGATTTCGCAGATGAAGGAATTGGTCGCCGAGCGGACCGAGTCGGTTCCGGGTTCTTATGGCGGTTATTTTAAACTCAACCCCAAAGTCGACGACCTGCCCGAAAAACTCGCCATCCGGCAGGGAGAAAACATCCGGCTCATGGTTATGGGCGGGATCAAAAAAGGCGGCACGGGGTGTGTGTGCCCGGAGTCGATTTTACTCAAAAACCTTGTCCAGCACCTTATCTTGAGGCGTGACGAAGTGGTGGTGATGGACATGGAGGCGGGCATCGAACACCTGGGCCGGGGTACTTCCAAGGCCGTCGACTGGCTGATTACCGTGGTCGAGCCGGGCAGGCGAAGCATCGAGACGGCTTCGCGCATCCGCGAACTGGGCAAGGACATCGGGCTAACCAGGATCGGGCTTGTGGGCAACAAGGTGCGAAGCGAAGATGACCGGGACTTCTTGAGAAAAGCTCTGAGCGGTCAGCTGATTCTGGGGTTCATCCCCTATGACGGTAACATTATCGAGGCGGATCTGCACTCGCAATTCGCGGAAAACGTGAGCGACCAGACCAGGGCAGGTCTGGAGAGGATAGTGAAAAACCTGTTGGAAGCGGCCGAAGCGGCCTAGCGCGCTCACCCATAGTCAGCGTATTATTTCGACAATTCCCAACATGCGAGATGCAACATGATAGACGTCCAGGCTCAGGCGGACTACAGGAATATCGGAATAGACAAGGTTGGCGTGAAGGATATCCGCTACCCGGTCACCGTTATGGACAAAAATTGCGGCGTTCAAAACACCGTGGCTTCCATCAACATGTATGTGAACGTGCCGCGTGAGTTCAAAGGGACTCACATGAGCCGGTTCATCGAGATTTTGAACGACTTTCACGGCCATCTCGACATAAGGGAGTTCTCGTCCGTTCTGAAGGCGCTTCAGGAGCACCTCCGGGCGGAGTCCGCGCACATGGAAATAAATTTCCCCTATTTCATTCGGAAACTGTCGCCCGTAACCGGAAGCCCCGGGTTGATGGAATACCGTTGCCGCATCGCCGGGTCCCTCGACAGCGAGAAGGGCTACGACCTGGTCGTGGAGGTGAACGTTCCGATCACGACCGTTTGCCCGTGCTCCAAGGAGGTGAGCGACCACGGCGCCCACAACCAGAGGGGAATGGTGCGGTTGGCCGTTCGATTCAAGCATTTCATATGGATCGAGGACCTTATCGAGTTGGTCGAAAAATCGGCCTCCTGCGAGGTGTTTTCGGTGCTGAAGAGGCCCGATGAAAAATACGTTACCGAATATGCCTACGAAAACCCGAAATTTGTCGAGGACGTGGTGCGCGACATTGCCTTCGAACTAAAGCGCGACCCCAATGTCAGCTGGTTTTTAGTAGACGTCGAGAATTTCGAGTCCATCCACAACCACAGCGCCTATGCGTTTATCGAAAGACGCAAATGAGCCCGAGGGTTGCATTGCACCTCTTGTCCGAAGGCCGGGGGCGGCGTTGGATTCCGGCTTGGAGCCTGCCGGAATGACGAACCGAGCCGCGCGGGCTTCATTGTGAGAGAGATGGAAACATTCGAGCGTATCTGCCGGGCAATGGCCCGCCCCGAGTTTTATCCCCACCCGGTTTCAAGGCTTGAAAGGCGCGAGACGCACATATCGGTGGTCTTTCTTACGGGAGATTTTGTCTACAAGCTCAAAAAACCGGTCGATTTCGGTTTTCTCGACTACACGGATTTAAAGAAGAGGCAAACGATGTGCGAAGTCGAGGTAAAGCTCAACCAGCGGCTGTCCGGGGGAGTTTACCTGGGCGTGGTCCCTTTGAGCCGCGCGGCGGAAGGTGAGTTCCGGCTGGGGGAAGGGGGCGAGGAGGTCGAATACGCTGTCCGGATGCGGCAGCTTCCCGATGAGGCCTGCCTTTCCGATATGATCGCCGGGGGCAGGGCTGTGGTTGGCGATATGCGGCTCCTTGGCGGGCGTCTTTTCGAATTTTACCAAACGGCCGAGCGCGGGGAGCATATCGAACGGTACGGCGAAAAGCCGGCCATAGAATTCAATGCCGAGGAGAATTTTCGCCAGCTCGAGCCGTTTGTGGGGGGCGTGCTGGACAAAGAACGTTTCGAATTCATAACGGAGGCAAACCGAGGGTTTTTGAGGGACCGCGGCGGGCTTTTCCGGCGCAGGGTCGAAGAAGGCAGGGTCTGCGACGGTCACGGAGATCTCAGGGCCGAACACGTCTATTTCCTCGACCGGATCCAGATAATCGACTGCATCGAATTCAGCGAACGGTTGCGATACGGGGACTGCGCCGTCGATCTCGCCTTTTTGCACATGGATGTCGAACGGTTCGGAAGGCCGGATTTGAGCCTGGCCATGTTGAGAGGCTACACGGAAGCCGGCCGCGATTACGGTATGTATACGCTCCTCGATTTTTATTCATGCTACCGGGCGCTTGTTAAAACGAAGGTGTCGTGCCTCTCGGCGGGCGGAACGGGCGAGAGTTCGAAAAGGCGGGAAATGGAAGAAAGCGCCGCCCGGTATTTCGATCTTGCCTTTGGCTACGCGCTGAGGTTCGCAAGACCCACGGTTTATGTTTTTTGCGGGCTGCCGGGGGCGGGGAAGTCGACCTGGGCAAAAAGAGTCGCAGACATATTCGAGATTTCTCTTTTGAGGTCAGACGAGCTGAGAAAGGACCTTCCTGAGTACGGGGGCCACAGCGGGCCGGTGGCATACGGCACCGGGGTCTACAGGCCCGAAATACGAAGGCGCGCCTACGCGAGGCTCCTTTCAGCCGCCCAGGTAGAGCTTAAGAAGGGGCGCTCGGCGGTTTTGGACGCGACCTTTTCCAAGCGAAAATGGCGCGAGGAGACCGTCAGGCTGGCCGAGGACCTCGATGCGAACATATTGTTTGTCGAATGCGCAAGTTCTAAGGACACGCTCCTCGAAAGGCTCGGCCGCCGTGAAGGCAAAGAGGGCAAGTCCGATGCGAGGCCGGAACACCTGCCCGGACTTTTGGAAGAATTCGAGCCCCTCGACGAACTGAGCGCCGAGAGGCGCATAAGGATCGATACGGAAGCCCCGCTGGATGAAAACCTCGCTTCGGCATTGTGCGAGATCTATTCGAAAAAAAGGGCACAGGTGGAGCGAAATAATAGGGCGCCTCTAGACGTGCGGCAAATTTCTATACGGCGTGGGTACTTGGCGGCAAAAGTGGTAAGTCTTCGGTTGGGTTTTGATGCCCAATCTCGAAAAGGTGTCGACAAGAGATTGGAAGGCTCCAAGAGACTAGACCGAAGGCTCACGGCGGCTGCTCGGTCTTATCCGATCTGCATTGATCATCCAGTGCTCCCTTCATAAGGGCCTAAGAAACGCGGCCCATTAAAATGAATCAGGTGAGAAGCGGCCTCCGCAACCCATACCTCGGTTTCCCAAGCTATTTCCGAAAGATAACGCGCCGTAACCGCGCGGGAGGGGAAAGCCGTAACATATACAGTCCTGCCGTTGAGCCGGCAAATAACTCGGCAAGCTCTGCGTGACGCTTTGCATCAACGGGACCATGGCTGGTCACGGACTCAACAAGCAGAAGCCAGTTTTTATCGGGGCAGAAAAGAACCACGTCCGGCATTTTGCCGTGAAAAATGGCTCTGACGCCCAGCTTCGCCAATAGTTTTTCATCAAAGTATCCCATTTCTCACCGGTATCTCCCACATAGACCAGGTCGCAACCGGGCGCAAAGCGAGGCGCGAATTCCTCAACTATCGCCTTAATGAGCAAGCTATGGTCGCGGGAGGGGCTGATTTTGATTTCCTGCCCGGCTGCGATTTGAACGGGCACGAGGCTCTGGACGCGCTCTTTCGCGTAGCGCTGCGCCAAGGTTTCTCCTACCGCAAGGAACGTTTTAAGACCCGCCGCCCATCGCTTCGTACCGTA
>CAWEZA010000120.1:0-19596 GCA_963813125.1 uncultured delta proteobacterium
GCAGGCGGCGATTTCGATCGGCCGCTTCATTTGCGGAGAGGATTTGAGTGCCGGGCGGGAAAGGCAGTGGCAACCGGTCGAGGAAGTGTCGACCGAAGGCTATGACAGAATTCCGAGAGCGCTTATGCCCGTTCTCTCCGCGGAAAGCCGCACCTCCAATTTCGAGGAGGTCCAGTTGGGGTTCAGCGAAGAGCAGGCGAGGATCGAAGCCGCGCGCTGCCTTAGCTGCGGCATTTGCTCCGAATGCTATCAATGTGTCGATGCCTGCCTCGCAAATGCTGTCGACCACAGCCAGGAGCCAAGAACCCTCACGTTGAACGTTGGCGCGATCATCGCCTCTTCCGGCTTCAAGTCCTTCGATCCCGGCCGGTTGGATACCTACGGCTACGGCAAACACCCCAACGTGTTGACCGCCCTCGAATTTGAGCGGTTTTTGAGCGCCGGCGGCCCCACGACGGGGCATGTGGTAAGACCCTCCGAATTGCGGCGCGAGGCTCGCATCAAGTCCTCTGAAAAAGAGCTTGAAAGCCTGCGGAAGCTCTCGGGTGCGGAAAATGACATAAAAATTGAAAAGCTTGACGCAGAAATTGCCCGGATGCGCAAAAATCTAACGCACGAATCCCCCAGGCGGATCGCCTGGCTCCAGTGCGTCGGGTCCCGCAACACCAACCAGTGCGATAACGGCTACTGCTCGGGCGTGTGCTGCATGTATGCCATAAAGGAGGCCGTGATCGCCAGGGAGCACGCCAAGGGCGATCTCGATGCGGCAATCTTCTTCATGGACATGCGCACCTTCGGAAAAGAGTTCGAGCAGTATTACAAGCGCGCGGAAAATAACGGGGTCAGGTTCATAAGGTCCCGTGTCCACTCGGTTGCCCCGATTGCCGGCTCGGATAATCTCAGTATCAACTATGTGACCGACTCGGGGGAAATGAGGGTCGAGGAATTCGACATGGTCGTTCTTTCGACTGGCCTTGAATCCTCGCCGGATGCGGCCGATATTGCCGCAAAGGTCGGCTTCGATCTGAATAAATACCGGTTCGCCAAGACCTCAAGCTTTGCCCCGGTCGACTCGTCCGCCCCGGGAGTCTACGTCTGCGGCGTTTTGCAGGGCCCAAAGGACATTCCTCTTTCGGTCATGGAGGCTTCGGCGGCAGCGGGTGCTGCGGCCACCAAGCTCGCCGAGGCCAGAAACACGCTTGTGCGGGAAAAGACCTTCCCGCAGGAGCGCGATGTCGCGGCCGAACCTCTGAGGATCGGCGTATTTGTCTGCAACTGCGGAATCAACATCGGCAGTGTCGTAAAAGTCCCCGAAGTTGTCGAGTACGCAAAGACCCTCCCCAATGTCGTGTACGTCCAGGAAAACCTCTTTTCCTGCTCTCAGGACGCGCAGGACAGGCTGGTTCACATCATAAAGGAACAAAACTTGAACCGCGTGGTCGTCTCGGCCTGTTCGCCCCGCACCCACGAGCCGCTTTTTCAGGAGACGCTCAGAAACTCGGGTCTTAACAAATACCTGTTCGAACAGGCCAACATTCGCGACCAGTGCTCCTGGGTGCATGCGGCCGAACCCGCGGAGGCAACCGCCAAGGCCAAGGACCTCGTTCGGATGGCGGTCTCCCGTGCTCAGCTGATCGAGCCTCTGCCAATGCCGTCTGTGCCGGTTACCCCGGCGGCCCTGGTGGTCGGCGGCGGAGTCGCCGGGATGGTGAGCGCCCTTACCCTTGCCGAACAGGGGTTTGAGGCCTCCATTGTCGAAGCCGCGGATCGGCTCGGCGGCCAGGCCCTGCATCTACGAAAGACCTGGAGAGGGGAAGACGTCCCCGAGTTCGTTTCAGGTCTGGTCGGAAAAGTCGAAAAAAACGAAAAGATCAAGGTTTTCTTAAATTCCAGGATCAAGGATACCTCCGGCTACCTTGGCAACTTCAAGACTACGGTGGCCGTAAATGGATCCGAGTCCGAAATAGCTCACGGCGCGACGATCATCGCCACCGGCGCGCAACCGCTCGTTCCCGGCGAATACCTCTACGGGAAAAACAGCCGCGTTTTCAGGTGGCATGAACTCGAAGACGCCTGGGATTCCGACACGGTCAAAAACGCCGAGAGTGCTGTCTTTATCCAGTGCGTGGGTTCGAGGGAAGAAAACCGGCCGCACTGCAGCAGGCTCTGCTGCACGTTCTCGGTCCAAAAGGCCGTGGAACTTAAGACCCGAAACCCGGACACCAACGTCTACGTGATTTACCGCGACATTCGCACCTACGGCGAACGCGAGGACCTCTACACCGAAGCCCGAAGGCTCGGCGTGATATTTATCCGCTACGACCTGGAAAATAAGCCCGTGGTCACCCAAACGGCGGATGGCTTGCTCGAGGTGAGCGTTATCGACCACGTGCTGCAACGCCCGATAGTCATAAGACCCGATTTCATCACCCTGGCCACGGCCATCAACACCGAGGGGGCACAGGAATTGGGGCAGCTTTTCAAAGTCCCGCTCAGCCAGGACAACTTCTTCCTCGAGGTGCACATGAAGCTGCGGCCCGTCGACTTCGCAACCGACGGCATCTACGTGTGCGGGCTTGCCCACTACCCCAAGCCAATCGATGAGAGCATCGCCCAGGCCCAGGCCGCCGCGGCCCGAGCCGCTACGGTGCTCTCGCGCAAGAGCATCGAGGTCGAAGGGGTGGTGTCGAGCGTTGACGAGTCGCTTTGCCGGGGTTGCGGCAAATGCGTCGAGACCTGTCCCTACGGTGCTCCGCACTTGGTGGATAAGGGGGGCATTCTGTTTTCGAATATCCAGGAAGCGCTTTGCAAGGGGTGCGGGGCATGCGCGGTGGTTTGCCCGACCGGGGCCGCCTCCATCAGGCATTTCAATGACCGCGAAGTGCTCGCCATGGTTGACGCGGCGCTAAGTTAGTAGGAGCGGCTTCCAGCCGCGATCAAGACAAGTCGCGGCTGCCGGGGTGGGTTAAGCGAAGAGCAGCCCACCGACCAGGTTATTTTTGAAATACAAACGAGGACGAAATGAGTACTGACTTCAATCCGAAGATAATCGCTTTTTGCTGTAACTGGTGCGCATACGCGGGCGCGGACCTGGCCGGTGTAAGCCGTATACAGTACCCCTCGAACGTCCGGATCATAAGGGTGATGTGCTCGGGGCGCGTTTCCCCCGACTTCATCCTCAACGCGTTCCAAAAGGGGGCCGACGGCGTCCTGGTCAGTGGCTGACACATCGGGGACTGCCGTTACCTGGAAGGTAACGTAAAGGCTTCGAAAGTGATCGGCATGGTCTGGGAGCTTCTCGATCTTCTCGGGATCGACCGCGGCCGGCTCGAACTTCAATGGGTCTCCTCGGCTGAAGGCGCCCGCTTTGCCGAAATAGTGACTTCTTTTACACACCGGATAATGGAACTCGGGAAATCGTCTCTTGGAGTGGCTGCATGAATATAGGCGAATCCGTTAATCTCTACAGGACTTATTACTGCCTCGACTGCGGCGTCTGCACCGGGAGCTGCCCGGTATCGAGGGTGCTGCCGAGTTTTTCTCCGCGCCTCATAGTGGAAAAGGCTCTCCTCGAACTTGGCGACGAACTGCTAAAGGACAAAGACCTTTGGTCCTGCCTCACGTGCGGGAGGTGTTACCAGCGCTGCCCGACCGGTATCAATTTCCCGGAGTTCATGAGAAATCTCCGGGAGGAGGCGGCCAAACGCGGTATTGCCCCCACTCTCACCCACCACGGCATGCTCCAGTCGGTTATGGAATTCCAGGCCCGGGGAGTGAACCAGAAAAAGACCGAATGGGCGAGGGAAGCGGGAAAAATTGCCGAGACCGGGGATGTCTTTTACTTCGTCGGGTGCATGCCCTACTTCGAGGTGATCTTTCGGGACATCGGCGTGGACAGCCTCACGATCGGCAGGAGCGTGATAAAGATACTAAACGCTTCGGGCGTGACTCCGGTTGTCTCCGACGAGGAGGCCTGCTGCGGGCACGACATGCTCTGGAACGGCAACCCGGAGATGTTTAAAAAGCTTGCGGAAAAAAACCTCGAACTCATCCGGAGAAGCGGCGCAAAGCAAGTGGTCTTCAGCTGCCCCGAGGGCTATTACACCTTCAAGCACCACTACCCGCAATATTTCGGGGAACTGGGCTTCGAAGTGGTCCACTTCTACGACTATGTCCAAAAGATGATCGAAGGTGGGGCGCTAAAGCTCTCCGACGGCGCAAAGTCGTATACCTACCACGATCCGTGCCGCCTCGGGCGCATGGCCGGGATTTACGACAGCCCCCGCTCGATCATTAAAAGCCTTGCCGGGGACCAGTTCACCGAGATGGAGCGAAACCGGGAAAATGCCGTGTGCTGCGGCACGACCGGTTGGGCCAATTGTTCGAGCTGTTCGAAGCAAATTCAGGCCGAACGCCTGAAGGAAGCCAAGGCGACCGGCGCCAAAACCCTGGTCACCGCCTGTCCGAAATGCCGGATTCATTTGAGTTGCGCACTCACCAGCATGGAAGATATGGACCTTGAGATCAAGGACCTTACCACCCTGATTTCTGAAAGCATGAGGTGATAAAGTGAGCAAAGACGTACTGGTCATCGGCGGAGGGATCGCCGGAATTCAGGCAGCCCTTGATCTCGCGGAGATGGGCATCCAGGTGCACATGGTGGAAAGGCTCCCGAGCATCGGCGGGAAAATGGCCCAGTTGGACAAGACTTTCCCGACCAACGACTGCGCGATTTGAATTCTTTCGCCCAAGCTGCTGGATGTCGGTCGGCATCCCAAAATTAATCTCCTGGCTTACAGCGAAATCGAGGAAATCGGCGGAGAGGCCGGCAATTTCAAGATAAGCGTCAGAAGGAAGGCCCGCTTTGTTAACGAGGAACTTTGCACCGGCTGCGGATCGTGCGCCGAAAAGTGCCCGTCTTCCGCCGTGGACGTCTTCAATGCCGGCATAGGTCACCGCAAGGCCATATACAAGTATTTCGCCCAGGGTATCCCGTCGGTATTTACCATCGACGTGCCCAACTGCCGCCAGCTCGGCCAGGGCAAGAAGTGCGGCGTGTGCGCAAAGACCTGCCTTGCGAAAGCAATCGATTTCGAGCAAAAGGACAGGATGGTCCAAATCGAAGTCGGAGCCATCGTGATGGCTTCCGGCTATGATGTTTTCGACCCGTCGGTCATTCCCGAATACGGCTACGGGCGGATCAAAAACGTCGTTACAGCCATCGAATTCGAGCGGCTCCTTAGCGCCTCCGGGCCTACCGCGGGCCACCTCGACCGCCCCACCGAGCTTGCCCTGGAAAATAAGATCGAGGAGAGCGCAAAAGAGGTGAAAAAGCTTTCCGCGCGCGTAAAGCAGCTCGAGGAAAAGCAGGGCAAAGACTCCGCCGAAGTGGTCGCCCAGGCCGAAACTCTGGCAAAGCTCGAATCGGCTCTCGAAGCCATGCACAGGAAAAAGGCCGCGGCCACGACCGCAAAGAAGCTCGCCTTCATCCAGTGCGTGGGCTCCCGGGATTTCCGGTTCAACCGGTTTTGTTCCTCCTACTGCTGCATGCACTCGGTAAAGGAGGCGATGATCGCAAACGAGCACGACCGCGAAGTCCACTCCTCCGTTTTCTGCATGGACCTTCGCGCCGTCGGCCGCGGCTTTGAGGAATATAAGCTGCGGGGTGGTCTGCAGGCCAATATCGAATACATTAGAGGCCGTGTGGCCGAGATCACCGAGGACCAAGCCCATAACCCGGTCGTCTGGTTCGAATCCACCACCGAACGGCAGGTGAAGGGCGAGACCTTCGACATGGTGGTCCTTGCCTCGGCCTGTGTTCCGAGCGCCGGGACGGCCGAACTCGCGCGTCTTGCCGGGGTCGAGCTCGACACGAACGGGTTCGTCAAAACCGACCCCCTCGTGCCGCTTGCCACGACCCGGCCGGGTGTTTTCGTCTGTGGGTGCGCGCAGGGGCCGATGGACATCCCGGAATCGGTTGCCCAGGCCAGCAGTGCCGCGGCCTGCGCCGCGGAGGCCGTCATCGGCGTGAATATAACGCTTAAGGCTACTGCTTGATACCAAGCTGGGACACTGAACTGGGGCGTTCCACTTCCAAGGGGAATCTTAAGAGTGCAAGAGGTGCTCAATTGGCAGAACAAATCCGAATAGGAGTTTTTGTTTGCAACTGCGGCAGCAACATCGCCGGCTACCTGGATGTGAAGACGCTGGCGGAGTACGCTAAGACCCTGCCGAACGTCGTTTATGTCAGGGAAAATCTCTACACCTGCTCCGAGAGCGGCATAAACGAGATCAAGGCCGCGATCAAGGACGAGGGCTTAAACCGCGTGGTCGTGGCGTCCTGTACGCCCCGCACCCATGAACCCCTGTTCCGGGGGACCTGCGCCGAAGGGGGCTTGAACCCCTACCTGTTCGAGATGGTCAACATCCGCGACCAGTGTTCGTGGGTCCACATGCTGGAAAAGGACAAGGGCACCGCGAAGGCCAAAGACCTCATCCGGATGGGCGTTGCCAAGGCCGCTCTCCTTCAGCCCCAGGAGCCCATCCAGTCGGAAATGGACCCGAGGGCCCTGGTGATAGGCGGGGGGATCGCCGGTATGACCGCCGCCCTGACTCTTGGAAACCGGGGCTATGAAGTCACCCTGATCGAAAAAACGGACCGGTTGGGCGGCCTTCTGCTCGAACTCGACAAGCTCGCCCCCTCCGGGGCGGATGCCGCGGAAGTCGTGCGAAAGCAGGCCGACATTGTCCAAAGACACCCCAACATCCGATTGCTGATGTCCACTCACATAGACCAGGTGGACGGGTACATCGGCCATTTTCAGGTCTTTGCGTCGACAAACGGCTCGAAAACCGAGTTCGGGACGGGCGTGATCATTGTGGCCACCGGGGCGCGTGTCCTTAGACCCGCGGGGTTGTACGGCTATGACGGCAAAAAGGTGATCACCCAGCTCGAACTCGATGGGGTGTTTAAGGCCGGGGCTTTTGCCGCGAAAAACGTCGTCATGATTCAATGCGTTGGCGCCCGAAACGACGAGCGCAAGTACTGCTCGCGCATATGCTGCATGGTCGCCATAAAGAACGCGATTGAAATAAAGGAAAAGAGTCCCGAGACGGGCGTGCGGGTCCTCTACCGCGACATCCAGGCTTACGGGACCGAGAACGAAGCCCTTTTCCAGCGCGCAAGGGAGCTGGGCGTGGTCTTCATAAAATACGACCCGGTCCGCCCGCCAAGAGTCGAAGACAAGACCGTGATCGTCTACCACGAGCTTCTAGGGCGCGAAATAGAGCTGCCCCAGGACCTGGTGGTGCTTTCCACGCCTCTTGTCGCCGGCGAGGACAATGAAGCCATATCCAAGCTTTTGCGGGTGTCCCTCGATGCGAACAAGTTTTTCCTTGAAGGGCACGTGAAGCTCAAGCCTCTGGACTTTGCAACCGACGGCATCTACCTGTGCGGAAACGCCCACTATCCGGCGAGCGCGCGTGAAGCGGTGTCGCAGGCGTTGGGCGCTGCCTCGCGAGCCTCCATACCGCTCTCCAAGGGCGTGATGTCTGTCGAGCCGATAGTCTCGACGCTCGTGGACATCGATGCGTGCCGGGGCTGCGGGTTGTGCGTGGCTCTTTGCCCCTACGGGGCCCTCGAGATAGTGCGGGGCGAAAAGGGGAGAAAAGTGAGCGTCATCCCCGTTGCGTGCAAGGGCTGCGGGGTCTGCGCCGCGACCTGCTATCATCACGCCTTGAGCGTAAATTCCTACTCGGATGCTCAAATAGGCGAACAGATTAAGGCTTATCTGGAAGAATCGGCATAGGGTAGACCGTAGGGTAGGCACTGTAGGGTGGGCTAAGCGCAGCGCAGCCCACCGGGAACTTTACCTAGGAGACAACGAATGGCTGATTTTACCCCCAAAATTCTGGTGATGTGCTGCACCTGGTGAGGCTACGCCGCGGCTGACTTCGCTGGAGTTTCCAGGATGCAATATACGACGGATGTGCGGATCATCCGTCTCATGTGTACGGGCAGGGTAGACCCGACCATGGTGGCTGACGCTTTCATCGAGGGGGCGGACGGCATCATGGCGGTGGGGTGCCATTACGGCGACTGTCATTACATTTCCGGCAATTACCAGGCCAAAGTAAAGATAGGGCTTGCGTCGAGGGCTCTTGCCTATGCCGGCTTAAACCCCGCGCGTGTCGCCTTCAACCAGTGTTCGTCGGCGGAGGGGGACAGGTTTGTAAGCCTGGTTTCCACCTTCCATGACAACATCTGTGAACTCGGCCCCCTTGGTTTGGCGGAGAACCTTCCGCTCTCGAAGCTCAAAGACAGGGTCGATACGGCCCGCACGGCCCTTGCCGGCGAAAAGCTGCGCTGGGTGCTGGGCAAATTCACCGAATTCGAATCCATCGGCAACAAGTACGGGGAAAAATTCACCGAGCACGAAATGTGGCGGACCCTCGACACGCTCGTAATCGATGAGATCGCGACCCATGGGCTCATTAAGGAAATGCGAAAAGGCGCCGCTTCGGTCGTGGGGCTTGCCGAAAGGCTGGAGATCGCCCCGCCCGCCGCCCTCAAGTATGTCCTTGCCCTGCAGAGGCGTGGCATGGTGGGGTTGGCAGGCGTCGAAGGCGCGACCCCGAGCTACAAGCTCCTGGAAAGCGGTCTGAGGGATTTTGGAAGCGTTTCTTAACAGTTGGGCATGGCAATCTCGGCTGGCGGTCCCACCGCCAACTTTTCGTAACGAGCGAGGAGCTGGACTCACGTGTCAGATAAACAGGTAATCATCTTCGGAGGCGACCCGGCAGGGGTCGCGGCGGCCATCGAACAGGCGGAGGCCGGCCGGCGCGTGGTGCTGATCGAAACTTCACCGGCGCTTGGCCCGGGGCGCATCCCCCAGACCCATCTTCTAAACGGGAACTCGACATGGGCCGACCCCAACTATGAGGCGGCCAAAAAACATCCCAACATTCGCATAATCACCAACGCTGTCGTGGAAAAGGCTTCGGCCAAAGACGGGTCGTACACCTTCCGCATCCGGAAAAAAACGTCGCGTGTGGACCCCGAAAAGTGCGACGGCTGCCGCGAGTGTATTCGCGTATGTCCGATCAACATGTACGATGACTTTAACGAGGGCGTCGGCTACCGAACGGCGATAGATTTTTTCAACCCCGGGACGGGCGATTTCAACATTTTCAGGGAGGATATGCCGGTTTGCCAGGCGACCTGCCCTGCCAATCTCGATATCCGCTCCTACGTGGGGCAGATCGCCGACGGCGACTACGCCAAATCCCTCGCCATAATAAGGGAAAGCCTGCCTTTTCCGCTTGCGATAGGCCGCGTCTGCCCGCATCCCTGTGAAACCGCCTGCAACCGGGGGTACATGGATGAGCCGATTTCCATCTGTACTCTGAAGCGTTATGTCGCGGATTACGAGATGAAAAACGGGATAACGGCCCCGGTCGAAATCCCCGATGAGTTCCACCCGGAAAAGGTCGCAATCATCGGCGCGGGGCCCGCCGGTCTTTCCTGCGCCTATTATCTGGGCAAGGCCGGCTACCACTCCGTTGTCTTCGAGGCCCTGGCCGAACCGGGCGGAATGTTCCGGTACGGTATCCCCGAATACAGGCTCCCGACACCAACGCTCATGCACGAGATAAACTGGATTGTGTCCCACGGCTCGGAGCTTCGCTGCAACACGAGGATCGGAAAAGACATCACCTTCCAGGAGATTGTCGACCAGTTTGACGCCGTTTTTATCGGTGTTGGCGCCCACAAGGGTATGAAGCTCAAGATCCAGGGCGAGGACATGGAAGGCGTTGTCGACGGGGTTGATTTTCTGCGCGAGGTTAACGGCGGCAAAAAATGGCCTGCCAAGGGCAAGGTCATAGTCGTTGGCGGTGGAAACGTCGCCATGGACGCCGCCCGGGTAAGCTGGCGGGAAGGCTTCGAGGAAGTCTATGTCCTCTACCGCAGGACAAAAAAGGAGATGCCCGCAAGTCCCTGGGAAATCGATGCGGCCGAGGACGAAGGTGTCAAGTTCCAATACCTGGTTGCACCTCTCGAGGTCGTCGGAAAAGACGGCAAAATGAGCGGCTTGAAGTGTCTCAGGATGGAGCTTGGCGAGCCGGATGCGAGCGGAAGGCGAAGGCCCGTGCCTGTCGAGGGGTCCGAATTCATCGTGGAGGCCGAGACCCTCATCCCCGCGATCGGTCAGACGCCGGACCTCGGGTTTGTCCCCGATGGCAGCAGTCTCAATATTACCAGGTGGAACACGTTTGCTGTCGATAAGAGTAATTACATGACCAATGTCGAAGGCATATTCTCGGCAGGTGACGTCGAAACCGGGCCGGACATCGCCATTCGGGCCTGCGCGGGCGGCCGCAAAGCCGCCGAAGGCATCGTGCGCCACATCGTGGCCAAACGCGCGAAGGGCTAAAACGAATTACGGGGAATGCAGATGCAATACGAAAACAAGGGCCGATTCATAGTAAAGTTTACCGATATTCCATCCCCGCGCCAGCACCATTTTGAAATCGAAGTGGATGAGCGCAGGAACAACTACAGCGAGGTGGAACTGGGGTTCGACCAGGAACGGGCGGCAAGGGAAGCCAAAAGGTGCCTTAGCTGCCGCCGCTGCCTGGGGTGCGCCCTGTGTTGGGCCGAGTGCAAGCCCGAAGCCATTCAGTTCGATTTGCAGGACGAATTGATCGAACTCGAAGCCGGTTCGGTCATAATCTCGCCGGGGGTCGAACGCGCGCTCGACCGTATGGACCGCCGCTTCGGCCTGGCCAAGGACGTGAACGTCATAACCGACCTTCAGTTCGAGCGCATGCTGAGCGAATCGGGTCCGAGCGCCGGACTGGTGATCCGCCCGTTTGACGGCCAAATCCCTTCGAGCGTCGCTTTTGTCCAGGCATACGAAAGCGCGGAGTCCGCCATGAACAGGGCGGCCATGACCCTGGCCGCCAACGAGGTCTGTCTTCTCAGGCAAAAACTTCCGAAGGCCGAAATTTCCGTCTTTGCCGCTCTCGAAGATTTCCCTGAGGGCAAAAACGCACTGGCTTCGTCAGGTGCCGAGCTCACCTGCGCCCCGGTTAAATCCGTTACGCCCGACGGCGGCTCGCCGGTAAAAGTGGTCTTCGGCGAAGGACAGACAAAAGAGTTCGACCTGGTCGTTTTAATCACGCAGCCGAAGATGTCAAACGATGCCCGCGACTTGGCAAAAGCCCTGGGCCTCGACATGTCCTATGCGAGTTTTCTCTGCGGGGAAGGAAACGGCCTCATTCAGACAATCAAGCAGGAAGTGAGCCTCGTAGGCCAGGCGTAACGGCAAAAGACGAAAAGCGCGGGGCGGCTGCACCCCCACAGGTTCCGGATCGCGGGGCAGCCCCGCGATCCGGAGCGCACACCGGCGCCCTTGCTAAACGGTCTCCAGGAGTGACTTGACGAGCTTGCGTGAAGAAAACTGCCCGCTCGTAAGCTCTCTAAATGGGTGCTCACCACCGAACAGGCCCTTAACGATATCTTCCAGGGTCAGCCCCGAACGTTTCATTTCGTGAGCCCGTTTCGCCAGGCCGGTAAGGTAGTCGATGCAATCGGCCAGGGCCTTCTTCCCATCCTCCACTATCTTGCCTATGGCTGTGAACAGCACGAGGCGCCTGCCGCCCGTCTCGATGACCTTCCGCATGGACCGGATGATCTCACCGATGTTTTCCTCCGTCCTTATGAACTTGGGGTTCTTGCGGGCGAACAGATCTCCCGTAAAGCACCACCCTTTCGAAAACTCCATTGGACAGATGTGCCCGGCGCAGTGTCCCGGCGTATCGATGTTCCGAAAGGTAAAATTATCCGTCTTCAGTTCAGCGGGTATAGGGTTTACCCTGGTTGGGACAGGATACCCCCAGGCGATCTCCTGATAGGGATGGAGCTTGCGTTGTTGCGCTATCAGAGGCATGGAATCGGGATGGGCATAAATGTCGGGATGATAAGCATTCATGATATCGTTGTTCCCGCCCACGTGGTCTTCGTGGTAGTGGGTGTTTACGACCGTCCTGAGTTCCCTGCCCTCGAGGAATGCGGTGAGTTCCTTTGAAGTGTGGTTGCAGCCCGTATCGATCAGAAGGCCGTCAACAAGATAGCCTGCCACCCAGTATACGGGTTGGCCGTCAAGCTCCCTGCTCATCCGTATCTGGGTAACCTGTTCGAATTCCGATATCTCGATCATCTGCCTCACCTCCGTTATCACGCGACCTTGAGCTCAACGCTTGCCCTACCCGCCTCTCCTATTCTCCTCGAACATTTCCACTTCCATTTCGTGCCTGAGTCTCCATACCATTTCGATCGGCTTTTCACTGTGGTGGCTCACTAGTTCCGCGGGACCCAGGTATGAGAAGGGCAGGGCGCATTCGTTTCTTTTTTTCTCGGACCTTGCAAAAAACAATATCGTGTAGCCAAGCTCTTTGTGGCGAATCAGGTTCTGGCCAGTGGCCGATTCCTGCGTGGTGTTCGACTGGGATTCCCAATGCAGGAGATTGCGGCTCACCGGGTAGTCCGCATACATGGTGCTTGGGGAAAACTCCCGCTCGGTTTTTTGAAAAGTCACCAGCAGGACATACGCCTTGAGCGCCGCAACATGAATGACCCCTACCCCCCGTTGACCGACGGTTCTAAGATCTGCTTGTCCCAGCCTGGCGTTAATATCCGTGGTGGTATAGTGCGCGTGCAGTTCCAAAGAACACGCGAATGGCAGTTGCGGCGCCAAACCCCTTATTGCCGATTCGTCTTCCGCCCACGCCAGTATTTCATCGAGGTCGCTCAGGATGGAGGGGTTACGGGAGAGTCTTACGAAAGAATCTTCCATCGAGGAAATATTGAGGTTGCTCCCCTTGTCGCCCCACATCCGGTAATATACGGGCATCGCCTCGTCACCCGCAATCGAAATAGCGCCGGCTATCGCGCTCTCGGCTGTTTTCCTCAATACCCGCCTGGTGAGGGCGATCTCCCCGGGCCCGTTCATAAAAGCCGCAGCCCCGACCACTTTATAAATGATACGAGTATGTCCACCCCGTCGGAGGAGCGCATTTCCTCCAGCAGTTCGTGAACCAGTTGCGGTTCGCGGGGTGATTTCGAGCAACAGAGGTTTTTGATCGGCTGTTAGCCGGTGTTCCCCCCGCCCCCCAGGTAGCAATCGATGATCGGGAAATCGGCCTCGGCCCAGTCGAGCCCGCGGAGCTCTCCGGGCGGGAGCCATTTTATGGCGGCGTGCTCGTTTAAAACGATTTCGCCCGAGACAATCGTACAGACCACTGGGTGGAGGGTGACCGAAAATTCCGCGTAGTGATGAGTGCCGGCAGGTAAATGCGCCACTATGTCGACGCGAATCCCCATCTCTTCCCAAAGCTCGCGCCTAACGCATTCCTCAACCGATTCCCCGGACTCGATCTTGCCGCCTGGAAACTCCCACTTGAGCGGCATCTCCTTTGCCGCGCCCCTCCTTGCCGCAAGCACCATGCCGTTTCGCTCGATTATCCCGCAGGCTACGTGAATATGCCGTTTTATAACTGACCCCTTTCACACCGGGTTTTGCTCCACCATGTCGCGTTAAAGGCGCTTTTGGCCGCACGCGCTTGCGCGTGCGGCCAAATCCCGTGGGGGTGCGGGGGGCACATGTCCCCCCAACCCCCGCTCTTTTGCCCTTAGCTTTTTTTTAGCCCTTGCCCCTAGCTCTTACCCTCACAGCTCCCGTCCGCACCCGGCTTTGTGCCGCGGGACCCGGAGCACGAGCATCCCGAGCATAACGAGTCGTTTCCTGTGCGGTATACTTTAAGAAAATGGCGCGCGATAAATACCGCCGCCGCAACCAGCACAATGATCGTAGCGATTGTCTGCCACATTGCGGTCCTCCTAGGTGCCCAGTCCCAGCAGCCGCCCGCCCTGGTATACGAGGACGGCCACCACGAAAGCCACCGTCGTGTTGAACACCACTGAGAAAAAGGCCCATTTCCAGCTCCCGGCCTCTTTAGCCAGGCATACGACGCTTACCACGCAAGGCACGTAAAGCATGGTAAACAGGATCAGGGTGAAGGCCACGAGCGGGTTCCATGCGGGGTCAGCGGCGAGCACCGCCCCAAGCGGGGCCTCTTTGCCGTTGTCGGCCTGCCCCATCGAGTAGGCTGTGCTAAGGACCGAGATAACGATTTCCTTTCCCGCAACGCCCCCGACGAGGGCCACGTTGGTTCGCCAGTCGAATCCGCAGTAGCGTGTTATGTGTTCGAGTCCGATTCCCATCCGGCCGGCAAACGAGTATCTGAGAGCCTCCCGTGCCTGGGCCCCGTCTATTGCGGCAAGGGCGGCCGCGCGCGCACCCTCGGGCTTTCCCGCGAGCTTTACCGGCACACTTTTTACCGGGGATGAAATCCCGGCGGCAAGGGCGCGCCTCTGTGCATCGAAGGCCGCTTTTTTCGATTCCGGCAGCCCCGGAAAATTCATGAGCGCCCAGAACAGGACCGAAACGGCGAGCAGAACCGTGCCGGCCTTTCTCACGTAGAGCCATGCCCTTTCCCACGTGTGGATGGCGAGCCCCAGCGCGGTGGGCATCCGGTAGGGGGGAAGCTCCAGGAGAAACGGTGTGTTCGGGCCCCTGAGAATCGTAGAGCGCAGAAGCCTTGCCACGAGAAACGCCATCGACCAGGATATGAGTGTCAGGAGCATCATCATCTGCGCCTTGCTCCTGGCAAAAAAGGCGCCTATCAGAAGGGCGTATACGGGGAGCTTCGCCCCGCAGTTCATAAATCCTATGGTCAGCATCGTCGCCAGCCGCTCGTTTGAGCTGCGAAGCGTTCGCGTGGCCATAACCCCGGGCACCCCGCAGCCTCCCGCTATCCCGCCTCCCACGATGTAGGCCATGAAAGAGTTCCCATGGAGTCCGAAGGTGCGAAAGACCCGGTCGAGCATAAAAGCGGCCCGCGCGAGATAGCCCGAGTCTTCGAGAAACGCTATCCCCAAAAAGATGAAAACCACTATTGGCACGAACCCCAGGATCCCGCCAACCCCGTTTATGACCCCCTTGACCAGGAGCGAGCACAGAAGACCGGGCCCAAGAGTTGACCGGATCAGTCCCGCCAGGGCCGCAAAACCTTCCTGGAGCCATCTCACCGGGGCCTCGCTGCCGGCAAACGCAAAATAGTAGAGTCCGTACAGGACAAGGCACATGATGAGGGGGCCGGCAAGGCGGTGGGTGAGGACAAGATCTATGCGGTCTGAGAGGTAGAGCCGGTCGGCATCATGTTTTTGTTTCATCACCCCGGATTTTAGCACCGCGGAGATAAAACCGTAGCGATAGTCGGCTATTATGCCCTCCGGGTATGTGTCCAGGGTTATCCGAAGATGCTCGGCGACCCGGGAGACCATCTTTTCCAGTTCGGCTGAAAGCTCCGGGTTCACCTCCCGGCCTTTGGCGACAACCTCTTCATCGGCTTCGAGATACTTGATGGCGGTCCATCGCACGGGGTAGACACCGGTCAGAAGGCCCGCTGAAGAAATCTTTGCCTCCATCTCCTGGAGCACCGGGTCTATATCCGGCCCGTAGGGGATTTGCGGGGGCATCATCGAACCCGCCCCCTCCCTGGCAATCCGGGAGGCGACATCCAGCAGTTCTTCTGTTCCCCTGCCGGTCCTTGCAACCGTCGGGACCACCGGCACATTTAGCTTTCGCGACAGCTGCCCGGCATCGATCTCGATCCCTCTTCCCTCGGCCACATCCATCATGTTGAGTGCTATCACCATGGGCAGTCCCAGCTCGAAGAGCTGGAGCGTCAGGTAGAGGTTTCGGTCGAGGTTTGAGGCGTCGACAATGTTTATGACTACCCGCGGACTTTCCGCGGTGAGGACCTGGCGCGCCACCAGCTCTTCCGGGGAATAGGCGGTCAAAGAATAGGTCCCGGGCAGGTCCACTATGTGGAGTTCGCTGCCTTTGTGCGAACAGTAGCCCTCTTTTCTTTCAACGGTAATCCCGGGGTAGTTGGCCACGTGCTGGTGCGCCCCGGTTATGGCGTTGAATAGAGAAGTCTTTCCCGAATTGGGGTTTCCGGCCAGTGCTATCATGTCATCGCTCACGATTTAATCTCCTTAGGGCAGTTAGGTAGCACTAACATCTTTTAGAGTCAATAACTATCTGCCCGCCACACATTCCCCGTCAATGCGAAAGCACCAGAAACGACCAGCACAGCGACCAGGCCAACGCCCCTACTGTCGCCACCCCGCAGCTCACCCCGATGACCTTGTGATAGAAATTTTCAGCCGTTCTTTCCTGGTAGCCCAGAAGATAGCCCGCCAAAACCCCCGACAAAAGCCCTCCGCCATGCGCCCAGTTGTTTATTCCCGACACCAGGAAACCGAAGACGAAAATCGCGATCACCCAGCCGATTATCTGGTGGTAGACCATTTGCCCGTATTGGCCCCCTCGGCTTTTGCCGAAGTAGAGCGTTGCGCCTATCAGGCCGCAAATCGCCGCCGAAGCGCCGATGGTAAGGGGCACTCCGGCAAAGTAGGACACCAGGTAGCCTCCGACCCCGCTAAGCGTATAGATCGAAAACATCCTGTAGGCCCCGAATTCCTGGACCACCAGCGGCCCTATCTGCCACAGGGCCATCATGTTGAAAGCGATGTGCATGATGCTCCCGTGAAGATAGTTGGCGCTAAGAAGAGACCACCACATATGGTAATTGGCTATGGGAATGGTTCCCGTAGCCCCGAGGAGCACCAGGCTCTTTGTGCTTGGAGACAAAAAATGCAGCGGGTTTGCCGAAAAACCCAAAGACCCCGGCTGGATTAAAAGCGACAGAAAAAACATGCCGATGTTAAAAGCGAGGATGTTTGTCACAATCCGGTCGGAAGTAAACAGCCCCCGGCCAAGGGAGATATTTTTCCAGCGTGACCCTGGATGCCCCAGGCCGCAGTACGGGCAACGCTGTTCATCGGTGCTGACCAGTCGGCCGCAGTTGGGGCAAAGAATCGAATTCCTGTTGTGCGCGTCCATAGTTGTCCTGTATTCGATAAATTTGGCAAGAGCCGTTCTTATTATCACATTTAAACAATCCAACAACCCGCCGGGCCCAGCGAGCAAAAGTCCGCCTCTTGCCGGGGAGAACGTGGAAAAACCGCTCCTAGCGCCAGGCCCTCTTTACCGCCTCCTTCCGCGAATTGATAACCTTCGCCTCACCGGACGGGGTATAGGCAACGGTTGCCTTCTGCGCGGTCCACAGCGGCCCGCTGGTGTCCAAATCCCCCAGCAGGTCGATTTCAGTTCCCTTTTGCCCGCCCTCGCAGGTGTATCTCACAGTCTTTCCCTCTATCTCCCCTCCCGCCCCCGTAATCGGCATGCAGGTCGTCCCATCCTCCAGTTCGACGAGCCACGCTCCCTCTATCGAACTGGAGGATGGGACGACCTGCATGCGACTACGGGGGCGGGAGGGGAGATAGAGGGAAAGACTGTGAGATACACCTGCGAGGGCGGGCGAAACGGGAACTGAAATGAGCCCTATAGGGGGATTTGGACAGCCGCGGGCCGCTGTGGAGCACACAGAAGGCAACCGTGCCGCGCTCGCCCGTCCGGTGAGGCGAAGGGTATCGATTCGCGGAAGGAGGCGGTAAAGAGGGCCTGGCGCTAGGGAGCGGTTTTTCCACGTTCTCCCCGGCAAGAGGCGGACTTTTGCTCGCTGAGACCGGCGGGTTGTTGGATTGTTTAAATGTGATAATAAGAACGGCTCTTGCCAAATTTATAAAAAATGCAGACAACTATGGACGCGCACAACAGGAATTCGATTCTTTGCCCCAACTGCGGCCGACTGGTCAGCACCGATGAACAGCGTTGCCCGTATACAGTCCTGGGGCATGCGGGGTCACGCTGGAAAAATATCTCCCAGGGTTGTTTACTTCCGACCGGATTGTGACAAACATCCTCCCCACTTTAACATCGGCCATGTTTTTTTGTGCCTCACTTTTAATCCAGCCGGGGCTCTTGGGTTTTTCGGCAAACCCGCGAGTGTCTCCAAGCACAAGAGCCTGGTGCTCCTCGGGGCTACGGAACCGATTCCCATAGCCAATTACCATATGTGGTGGTCTCTTCTTAGCGCCAACTATCTTCACGGGAGCATCATGCACATGGCTTTCGACGTAGTGGCCCTGTGGCGACCAGGCCGCTGGTGGTCCAGGAATTCGGGGCCTACAGGATGTTTTCAATCTATCAGTTTAGCGGTGGGGGGAGAAACTGTCTGAGTGTGCCTGCTTTGCCGGAGTACCTTTACCATCGGCGCTTCGGCGGCGATTTCACCTGATAGGCGCAACGCTCTCTTCGGCAAAAGCCGAAGAGCTAGAATACGGCAAATGGTCTACCACCGGAATATGGGCTAGGTAATAGCGATTTTGGTTCTTCTGGTTCCTGCGTGTCGGGAATAAACAACTCAGCACATGGGCGGAGGGCTTTTGAGGGGGTTTGGCAGGCTATTGTTCTAAAACTGCAGGAAAGAACGGCTGAAAATTTCTATCACAAGGTCATCAGGGTGAGCTCGAGGTGGCGACAGTAAGGCATTGCCTGGTCGCTGTGCGCTCGGTGCTTTCGCATTGACAGGAAAAGTAGCGGCAGATCGTTATTGACTCTAAAAGATGTTAGTGCTACCTAGCTGCCTAAGGAGATTAAATCGTGAGCGATGACATGGTCAGCACTGGCCGGAAACCCCAATTCGGGAAAACTTGTGCTTGTTGCCGAACACCATAACCAGGGGCAGCACATGGCCGACTACCCTAGGAGTACCGTTGAAAGAAAAGAGGGCTCTATTCAGCTGGGAGGAGGAAACTCGGAGCTAGTGGACCTGCCCGGGGCCTATTCTTTGACCGCCTATTCCCCGGAAGGCTGGGTGGCGCGCCAGTACTCACCAACAGAAGTCCGCGGGTAGTCATCAACGTTTGTCGACGCCTCAAACCTCAACCGAAACCTCTGCTGACGCTCCAGCTCTTCGAGCTGGGGCTGGCCATGGTGATAGCACTCAAAGACATGATGGATGTGGCCGAGGGAAGAGGGATCGAGATCGAATACAGGGCAGCTTTCACGAAAGCTAAATGCGCGGTACGTGCCCCGACGGTTGCAAGGACCGGCAGGGGAACAGAAACTGCTGAACTCACCCAGGAGGGTAGGAGTTCGATGATGCCCCCGCAAATCCCCTACGGGGCGAAATGGACCCAGTGCTCCAGGAGATGAAGGCAAAGATTTCTTCAGCGGGCCTTGTGACCGTGTGCTACCCCGTGCGATGGACCGCCGTCAAGTATCTCGAAGCCATGAAGAGGTTGTCACCAACACCGGAGTGAACCCGGAGCTTTCAGCCGAACTGGAAAAGATCCATCTCCCAAGAGGTCACGATAACCCTGGACACATACCCCAAAAGCATAAAGTGAGCCGACTATCGCTACAGTTTTTGTATCTCCGCGTCTAAAATCCGGGGTGATGAAACAAAAAACATAATCAGCTGCTGACCGCATGGATACTTGTCCTCACCCCACACTCATGGTGTGCTTTGTCCTGTACAAATTATACTGTTAGGCAAATA
>CAWEZA010000121.1:0-7536 GCA_963813125.1 uncultured delta proteobacterium
GACGGCGTCCCCTTTCGTGTGGTTCCAGAGTTGCTCGATAATGAACTGGGGCTTCAGGCCGCAAGCGCGATCGTAGCTCAGTGGATATTGCTCTTTGAGACACTTGATCCGCTCCAGCCATTGCGAACGGTCGACTTTTTCGAGAAGAGGAAGGAGTTCCTTCAAAATGAGTTTTACGTCGCCGACAAGCGGGACCTTCGTGGTGATAACCTTGCCTATTTCAGCCGGATCGATGTCGATGTGAATGACTGTGGCGTGCGGGGCGAAACTGTTGATGTTCATGACGACCCGGTCGTCGAACCTCGCGCCGATTCCGATCAACAGGTCGCATTCGGTAATCGCCAGGTTTGCGTAACGGGTGCCGTGCAGGCCAAGCATTCCAAGAAAGAGCGGGTGGTCTCCGGGAAAGCCCGCAAGGCCCATGAAGGTATTGGTCACCGGCGCTGAAATCGCCTCGGCGAGCTTCAGCAGTTCATCGGACCCATTCGATGCCAGAACGCCCCCGCCGGCGTAGATGACCGGCCTATTTGCTTTCGCTATTAGCTTGGCTATTTCGGCTATCTTGGTTGGATGCCCTTTATACGTTGGTTTGTAGCCTCTGAGCTTCACTGACGAAGGATATTTGAACGAGATCCTGCTCTGGGCCACATCCTTTGGAATGTCTATTAGAACCGGTCCGGGACGGCCCGTCGAGGCGATGTGGAAAGCGTGTTTTACTACGGCGGGCAGCTTGCTCGGGTCTTTCAAAAGGTAGTTGTGCTTGGTGATGGGCATCGTAATCCCGGTGATATCCACCTCCTGGAAGGCGTCGGTCCCGATCTGGATGGTGGGAACCTGTCCGGTGAACACCACGAGGGGCACCGAATCCATGTAGGCGTTGGCGATGCCCGTTACCAGGTTGGTGGCCCCGGGGCCCGAAGTCGCTATGCATACGCCGACTTTGCCCGTAACCCTGGCGAATCCGTCGGCCGCGTGAACGGCCCCCTGTTCGTGGCGCACGAGCACATGTCTGATCCTGGTGGAGTGATACAGGGCATCGTAGAGCGGAAGGACAGCCCCTCCCGGATACCCGAAAACGATTTCCACATTTTCTCTTTCGAGGCACTCGATCAGGGCCTCGGCAACCGTCATTTCCACTAAAACACCTCCGGAAAAACTCTTCAGGCGCTTTCCACTTCACGCGCCTGTGCGGGGCTCAAGGCTACAAACTTGCTTCCGCGCAGCATCGCTATTTTTCCCGTGCGAACGAGTTCCTTGATTCCGTACGGACGCAGGGACTCTTCAAACGCGTTGATTTTGCCTTCGTTTCCCGTACATTCGAAAGTCATCGTCTTGCTACCCAGGTCAACGACACGGGCGCGAAATATTCCTGCGATGTGCATGATTTCGACTCGCTGGCTGGGATCGGCGGTGACTTTGATCATCACGAGCTCCCGGTCCACATATTCGTCTTCCGTTATGTTGCTGATTTTGATAACGTCTATGAGTTTGTGGAGTTGTTTTGTGACCTGCTCGATCAGGGGTTTGTCGCCTTCCACTACGATGGTCATGCGGGAGACGTCGTCTCTATCCGTACGGCCCACCGCAAGGCTGTCGATATTGAAACCCCGGCGTGCGAACAGGCCGGCGACTCGCGTTAGAACGCCCGGAGAATTTTCAACCAGAACCGACAGGGTGTGTTTATCCATCTAATCAAACCTCCGACTGAATTTTGAAAGCGTGTCGAAGAATCGAATATATCAATATTGACCTCCCTTTTGAAGCGCAATAAACTCAAAAGTTCTTAACTGCTCATGGAAGATTTTCTTAACTTGGGAGACTTGATTGGAATATCGCAAAATAATCGAATTTTTTTTCGAACTCGGAATGCTCAAGAAAACACCGCGCTCCGGGTTTCAGTTTCTGGGGTCCGGGGGCGAATCGGTCGCCGACCATTCGTTCCGGATGGCAATGATCGGCTTTGCCCTCGCCCGGCTGGATTCAAACGTCGATCCCTTCAAGGTGATTTGCATGTGCCTTGTCCACGACCTGCCGGAGGCGCGAATCGGGGATCAAAACTATGTGAACAAAAGATACGTCACAGTGGACGAAAGCGGTGCCATGGCCGATCTTGCCGACTCGCTTCCTTTTGGGGGCGAACTTAAGTCACTGCTAAAAGAATACAGGGACTCGCAAACCGACGAGGCCAGGTTGGTCCACGACGCCGATCAGCTTGACCTGATACTCGAGCTCAAGGAACAAAGCGATCTTGGAAATTCCTACGCCTCGAAGTGGATATATTTCGCCAGGCAGCGCCTTCTCACTTCGACGGCAAAAGAGATCGCCGAACAGATCCTGACCACTGATTCAACGGATTGGTGGTTCAATGGGCACGACGAGTGGTGGGGAAGGAACCACGGAAAATAATCCCGGATCACTCCGGCTCTTTTTTGCGTCGGTCCGAAATCGATATGACTTTGCCTTGTTTGCCGGTTTTTCCTTCCGCCTTCTTCTTTGGCACGACCAACTCGGGTCTGGCTGAGGTCTTACCTGCCTCTTCAGACTCGGTTTCGTCAGGTTTTTCGACTGGGGCCGTCACCTTTTCGATTCGCATCGGCCGGCCGCCCATCGTGAATTCCTCGCCGTTGAAGTAGGCTTCGCGCAAAATCCAGGTCACAACGAGCAGCGGGACCTGGAGAACGAGTAATTTCACCTGAAACCAACCCGGTTTGACGTCGGCCGAAATATCATCAACCTTTGCGAAAAAGGCCGGATTGTTGTCCATATAAACGAGAACTACGTCCCCAACTGTGGTCATTGGCGCCTGCCCGAGATTTTATGCCAAGTTGCGTTGAAAGATTATTAGCCGCCCTCGGTCCGGTAAACTAAAGGCTTCCCGGCTGCAACAAATCGCAGACAGTATACACCTTATCAGGAAACGAATATATACCGGCGCTCATTCTTTCGAAATTTCAAGGGTCTGGTCCGGCAACCCTGCGGCCGTTCCCGCAGATGGTGTCTTGCTCGCCCCCGTTTACGTAGTTTTCGTCCAGTCTGCCGGGGATCAAGGGCAACTTCCCCGTATCCGGCACATTGAACCCGAAAATCATCTCCAAAAACTGGGTGACGATCCTGAAGGTCGCTCCCCATAAAAGTTCGGCCCGTCCATCAACCGTGTAGACAAAGGCGGGAAAGTCCGCGCTTTCGCCATGGAACTTCCACTCGAGGTGGGGAGGGACATTTATCCTGTAACAGGCGTAGTTGCGCGGGTCCAGAAGGGCGCGAAGGGGGAACCGGACGATCCTTTCGACCTCGCGGTTGAGGCGAAATCGTCTCTGGCGTGACATCCAGGCGACCATCGGGTGGATGGAGCGCTTGTACATGACCAGGCAGTGCGTGGGAAGCGGTCCCAGGAAAGTCAGTCCGAAAGGGTTGATGCCCATCTCTTCGAAGCCCTCCCGAAGCCCGGCGGCATAAAGCAGCGAAAGAAACGCGGCATCTTGCGGGTATGCGGACTTCAACCGGTCCCATCGCGGCCATTTGGAAAGAGTCGATCCCCGAAGGGCCAGAAGACGGGCAAGAAAATAATCGCATTTTTCAATCCCGCCGCCCGGGCAGCACAGGTCCCCGGGCTGCCTGACACTTTTGGAGCGCTTGTTTAGTATGATGCCCGCCTCCGGAGTGGAACCGTCCTCCGGTAAAAGCTCTCCCAGCAGCAGCAGAACGCTCGATGTGCGGTCGCCGTCGGAGCAGTCACCGTTTGGCGATAGAAAGTCTCGGCCATACTCTTTTGAGAGAACCTCGCGCACGCGCCTGCTTAGTGCCGCGGCGTCGAAAACCATATCAATGTCAGCCAGGGCGCCGTTCATGCCGCAAATCCGCGTAGCTTTGTTTCTATGCGTTTGGCTGAAACCGGAAACAGTGTTTTGATTTCAGGGGCAAACAGGCTGATTTTGAACTCCTCGATCATTTGAGCGGCCTCTTCCACAAAAATCAGGCCTTCCTGCGTGGGCCTGGAAGAAATGCGTTTCCTCACCTCTTCCAGTTGGTTCACATAGACCAGTAATTGTGCCTCTTTCGCAAGGTCCTTTTCAGGATAGACGTAGGCCCTCTGCGCCCGGATCGAGAGCCCCCTCAGATGGCGGGGCAGAAGCCTCACGCGCTGTTCGGTGAAAACAGACAAAAAATCCGGCGCAATAATGGTTTCAACCTCTTTTCCGACCGCCGCCAGCCTGTCCGTAACGGCCCGGTTCGCCCCCGCCATGCGTTTGAACCTATCAATAATCCCGGTTGTGTCATGCCTTTGCTCGACGGCGGCAAAAACCGATTCTCGGACCTCATTGCCCAAGACCCCCAGCCGGCCTTTGAGCCTTTGGATATTTTCGTTAAAAATTCTTCGGTCCGGGCGCTGTTCCTGGTCCAACCGGAAAAGCATCCGCAGAATATAATCATAGAGTGCCGAAGAGGCATTTTTTATTCCCCCCATGAAGAAAACACGCGAGGCGAAAGCGTCCGGGAAAGCCCATGTCTTGGCCAAATTTTTCAGCTCGGCTGCAAATGCGAGTCTGTAGAGGCGCATAAGACCCGCCTGAGACGATTTCGCCGCGCTGGCGGGTTCTGTGAACAGACGAACCGCCACCTTGCCGTCCTCGTCGGATAGACCCGGCCAGGCGAATCTCTCAAAACCCATGGAGTCCGTTCCGATTTCGATTCGCTCGGGCAGGTCCCCAAAATCAAGGCCCGTTACCTCATCGCGCTCCAGCGCCTTCCGGGCCTTGCGCCACAATTGGTCCTCGTGTTTTTCCACCGCCGAGGACCTCAGATCTTCTATATTGCGCCCGGAGGCCAAAACGTTTCCCGATGGACCCACCACTTCAAAACGCATCCTGAGATGCTCGGGCAGTTGCGCTGCGTCCCACTGTTCAGGGTCGATCCGGATTCCGGCGAGGTTGAAAACCGCCTCGCCCAGCCGGCTGTAAAAGTCCCCTTTTCCGAACGCGAGTTCCGGCAAAATGCGTTTGGCCGTCTCGCCGATAGGCGCGAGGCGCTTGCGTATCCCCTTGGGGAGATTTTTTAGCAGGATCGTGACTTTTTCCTGGACCATGCCGGGCACGAGCCATTCAAATGATTCGGCGCGAATTGATGGAAGAGTGTGAACGGGCACGGTGAGGGTTATTCCGTCCTCTTGTTCCCCCGGGCTGAACTGGTATCGGAGAGGAAGCTCCGCGCCGGTCGCGCTGAGAGTGTCGGGAAATTGTTCAGCGGCGTCCCGGTCGGGCTCGTTTCGCATGAGGTCTTCCCTTTTCATCTTCAAAAATTCATCTCCCCCCATATCCTTTATAAATTTGTCAAATGATCGGATATCGGAGAGTTGCGGAATGCGCGCGTCATAGAATTCATAGAGGGCCTGCTCATCGGCCATAAGACCTCTTCGGCGCGTCTTGTTTTCCAGTTGTTCGATCTCGGAGAGAAGGTCAGTGTTGTGAGCAAGAAAGCCGTATCTTGCGGGGAGGTCCCCTTCGGCCAGGGCTGAGCGTATGAAAATTTCGCGCGCCTCGGACATGTTTATGCGCTCGAAGTTTACCTTGCGGCGTTCCACTACCGTTAGGCCGTAGACGGTGGCCTTTTCGAAGGCGACGACCTGCCCGCGGTTTTTCTCCCAGTGCGGCTCAGACCAACTGTATTTGAACACGTGGCGTCCGACCATTTCGATCCATTCCGGGTCGATATTTGCCGCTGTGCGCGCGAAAAGCCGCGTTGTCTGCACCAGTTCGGAAGAAACGATCCAGGCGGCGCCTTTGTTGAAAATGGCCGATCCGGGAAACAGCATGGCCTGGCGGCCTCTTGCGGCCGTGTAGAGGTTTTTGTCCTTGCGCAGCGCCACCTGGCTGAGATATCCGCTGAGGATCGCCCGGTGAACGGAGTCGTAGCCGGCGGGCTGGGTGTTTTCGGCAAAGCCTCCGATCTCGCTCAAAATCGAGCGAATCTGTTCGAAGATATCGCGCCATTCGCGCATACGTCTAAAGGAAAGGAAATGGACGCGGCAAAATTTCGCAACCTGCCGCGAAGCCCAGGCACGGGATTCCCCCCAGCATGCCTGCCAGATTTTCAGAATGGACACGAAATCGGAGCGCGGATCGTTAAAGATCGCTTGAGCCTGCTTCGCCTCGGCTTCGCGGTCGAGCGGTCTTTCTCTTGGGTCCTGGATGCTGAGAGCTGCCCCGATAATCATAAGTTCGGCAAGGCTATTTTCCTTTCTCGCCTCGATCAGCATCCTGGAGATGCGGGGGTCCAGGGGCAGACGGGCCATCATCCTGCCAGTCTGTGTGAGCCTGTTGTGTTCGTCTGCCGCTCCGAGTTCGCGCAAAACGGCAAAACCGTCTTTGATCGCAGCCGAGGACGGCGGATCCAGGAAAGGAAAGTCCTCTATTTTTCCCAGCTTCAGATAGAGCATTCGAAGAATTACCTCGGCCAGGTTTGAGCGCAGGATTTCGGGCGGGGTGTAGAGGGGCCGGTCGAGATAATCCCGTTCGGAATAGAGCCGGATGCATACGCCTGCTTCCACGCGTCCGCACCGGCCTTTTCTCTGGTCCGCGCTTGCCCTCGATATGGACGAAACGGGAAGGCTCCGGGTCTTGGATTTAGCGTTGTACTGGGCCGTTCTGGCAAGCCCCGTGTCGATAACGTATCTTATCCCCGGAATCGTGACGGAGGTCTCGGCAATATTTGTGGAGACGATGATCTTCTGTTGCGTGATTGGGGTGAAAATCTTTTGCTGGTCGGAAGCTGCCATTCTGCCGAAAAGGGGCATCACGACGGTGTTGGCGTAAGCTTTCCCCTCGATTCGCTGGGCCGTCTCCAAAATGTCGCTTTCGGTGGGCATGAATATCAGAATGTCGCCCCGTTCGCGCAGGCCCGATTTCAAGAGGTCCGCCGCGTCCACCGCCTGGTCGATGTAGGTTGTGTCTCCCGGTTCCTCCGGTTCGATGCGGTCGGGGTCCATGTGCAATACTTCGACGGGAAACATTCTTCCTGACACTTCGATTATCGGCGCCCCGCCAAAAGCGCTCGAAAATTTGTGCGGGTCGATGGTGGCCGAGGTGATGATCACCTTGAGATCGGGCCTTCTTGGAAGCGTCTGTTTGATAATGCCGAGGAGAAAGTCGATGTTGAGGGTTCGCTCGTGCGCTTCGTCGACTATGATGGTATCGTAGGAGCGAAAATATTTATCGTGTTGGGCTTCGGCGAGCATGACCCCGTCAGTCATGAATTTTATTCTGGTCGTGCGGGCGGTGCGGTCTTGAAACCGGATTTTGTGTCCTACCAGGGCCGGCCCCCGGGCGCCGAATTCTTCGGACACACGGGCGGCGAGAGTGAGCGCGGCTATGCGGCGCGGTTGCGTGCACCCGATCATGCCGGACCTGCCTCGCCCCGCCTCCATGCAGAACTTGGGGATCTGGGTGCTTTTGCCCGAACCGGTCTCGCCGATGATCACCAGCACCTGGTGTTCCTGAACGGCGGCCACGATCCTTTCGCGCCACTCCATTATTGGCAGGT
>CAWEZA010000122.1:0-13789 GCA_963813125.1 uncultured delta proteobacterium
AAGAACAACCTCCATGCCCGCCTTTTCCGAGAGCAGACGGGCACAGTTCTCATTTCGAAAAAACAGGGAATCGATTTCCTGCAAACCAACGATCTCCGCTTTCAACTCCTTTATTACGCGGGCTACGCGTTCGGGGTCGAATACGCCGTCGATTCCAATCGATTTGTGAATATTATAGCTGGCAACCGAAAAGTCGCCGTTTTGGGTTGCCATATTTGGACTTTTCCTCTTCGATCTCACAGGACGGGACAAAAGGATAATCAGCGAGAATTTCAAACCCGGGCACAACGAATAATTATACCGGTTAGCAAATCTTAAGGCAAGCGCCTCACCTGACGCCCTGCCCTTCGGCCATCTGCTGGAGGGAGCCGGGGGGCATTGTCAGGTGACCTTTTAGTTCATCGGTTTCCATCGTCCATTGATAGCCGACCCTGGCGGCAACGTTGAAAAGGAGCGGACTTTTCACGTGGAAATGTATGGCCCGCGTTTCCCGGTCGAACGAGACGATATTCAGGACGACCAAGTCCTGCTCCCGTTCAAGAACGATCAGCTTTTTCTTGGCCTCAGGCGCGGAGTACACCAGTCCCAGAAAATCCGGGGCGCAGACCACAAAAGCCACGCCCGGCTCCTCAACCGACTGGAGCCACTGGAAAGGACCGTTTTTATATTCGAGCAGGACAAATCTTTTAAGACTCTCGAAGCCTGGAACACCCCATGGAAAAGTGATGAGTTCTTTATCTTCTATCTCAATCGTTCCAAAACGGGTGGTATTAACCAGCATGGAAACTCCTCGACAAAATAACTCGCCGGCAGTCCGGTCAGTCGCCCTGAGGGCTACCGGTATACGAGTCAAGCAGATTTTCGAATTCCTCTTTACCGATAAGCGCAGCGGTCCTGTTTTCTTTCTGGATTCTCCTGTATAGCTCCTCCCTGTAAATAGGGACGTGCGCGGGGCTTTTGATCCCCACCCGCACCTTGTTCTGATCGATCGCGGTTATCGTCACCTCGATATCATCGCCAATCAGAATCGACTCACCCGTTTTTCTGGTCAGTATGAGCATAGGATTTTTCCGCCTTTGAGATGTTATCGGTCGAATGGGCCGTTTGCTTGAATATTTCCTAGCCTCACCGCCGTAAAAAAGAGCTATTTGGATTATACAGTGTATGCATCAAATGGTATATAGTTGTTTTTCAATCAGAAATTCGGCGGAGCCATGCGAATTGGACGGGCGAGCCGCCGTTTCGGACAAGTTCTCGTTTTCGGATAGCTTGAGTGGGGACCGGTTGACCATGGCGCCCGAAGTTCAATTGGACGACGATTTTCGAGCACTCGGGCTTGAACCCGGAGCCGGGGCTCCCGAGGTGCGAAAGGCTTACCGCAGGCTCGTAAAGCAGTGGCATCCCGACCGTCATCACCTGGAAAACTATGAAGCCAAGGCATCAGCCGAAAAAAAGTTCCGGGAAATCGACGAAGCCTACCGGCGCATAGCCAGGACCTGGGGGAAAGCTAAAAGACCGGCAAGCCCGGCCGGAAGGGCTTTTAGCACCGCAAGACGCGCCGGGGCAAAGACCGCTCCGGCCTCCCAGCACCGATTTCGGGTGGAATTATTTTCTGCCCCGCGCCGGTTGCGGGTCGGTTTATTTTCAGCCCTGCACCGGTTTCGGGCGGGTTTGTTTTCCGCGGGATGGCCGACCCGACCCGCCAACCTGTCCCTTGCCGCCGGGCTAATTATCCTGATCCTGTTTTTTGTGCTCATCTCGAACATCGCCCCCGACCGGCCTATTCACGTACACAGGAGGCTGAGACACAACCCGCCGACGACCTCGACTAATAAAGAGGTGCGGCCTAAAAGCGCTCCTTCCCGCCGCGCCTCCCACCCTGCCCACCCGAAGCCGGGAGCCGGGTCTGCCGCGAACTTTTTCACCCTGGGGTCGAGCTATACCGAAGTGCTCGACATCCAGGGAAAACCGACTCGAATCCAGGGCGACACCTGGGTTTACGGCCTCTCGGCGGTTAGCTTCAAAAACGGGACGGTCTGCGGGTACAACAATTTCGACGGGGCGCTGCGGGTAAAAATAGAACCCGGGCCTCGGACGGCCGGTTCCAGCGATCACATTACAATCGGTTCTACCCGGCAGCAGGTGCTGCTGGTCCAGGGGACCCCCACGCGCATCGAAGGAAACCACTGGTTCTACGGCTTTGCTGAGCTTATCTTCCAAGACGGCCTCCTCACGGGATACGACAACTACTTCGGGACTCTTAAAGTGCGCCTTCTTCCATCCGCTCCGCCCGACCACGGGACAAGTTTTTTCAAGCAGGGCTCGACGCCCGACGAGGTGCTGGCCGTTCAGGGGACTCCAACAGCGGTTCATGGGAACCGCTGGTCCTATAATTTCGACTACGTATTTTTCCGGGACGGCAAAGTGAGCGGAGTGCTCGATTCCGATGGGGAGCTCCGTTTCGCCGGCCCCGAGACCCCCGGTGCTGCAAAGGGGCCATGAACCGCCTGAACACCCTATGTTTAATGTCTACGGGATAAATTATGTTTACCGGGACAAAAAGCCCGGACGCTAGAGAGGGGTGCGTTATGATTATGGAAAAAATTTACAAGGGCGAGTTCGACCCCGAACTCATCCGGCTTGGCGCTCCAAATATCGACCTGGCCAGGGTGGCCAAGATCGTCGAGCGCTACACGGAACTGTTGAAAGATTACCCTCCCGCAAGCCTTGAAACCGGCGGCGCCCTGCCGGCCGAACTCCTCCGCAAAATGGGGGACAGCGGCTTTTTCGGTTTAACGATCGATACCGCATACGGGGGCATGGGTCTTACCCTGTGCGAATATTTGAAAGTGGTCGAAGAAATCGCGAGGCTCGATGTCCCGGTCGCCTTCACGTTCCTCGCACACCTTTCCATCGGGATAAAAGCGATCCAGCTCTATGGAAGCGAGGAGCAAAAACGCGCTTACCTCACAAAGGCGGCATCCGGGGAGATGATCTTCGCCTACGCCCTTACCGAACCCCGCGTCGGCTCCGATGCTCAGCACATCGAAACGACGGCGCTTTTGAGCGAAGAGGAGACCCATTACGTGCTAAACGGCCGGAAGGCCTACATCACCAACGCCAATTACGCGGGCGGCATGACCGTTTTTGCCCAGCTGGACCCGAAGGAGCCGGGGTTTATCGGGGCGTTTATAGTCGAAACCGGCTGGGACGGCGTGCACGTGGGAAAAGAAATGCCCAAAATGGGCTTAACCTCCAGCTCAACGGCCGCCATCCAGTTCCGGAACGTGCGCGTACCGAAGGAAAATCTCATCGGGGCGCCGGGAGATGGTTTCAAAATAGCGATGAGCGTTCTCAATTACGGCAGGCTGGGTCTTGGCGCCTCCTCCGCATCCCTTATGCGCCTTTCGGCAAAGGAGATGCTCGAAAGAGCCACTTCGAGAATCCAGTTCCAGGTCCCGATCAGCAACTTTCAGCTGATCCAGGAAAAGATCGTGCGAGCCCGGGTCGGCGAAACGGTCAGCTCGGCCATGAACAACCTTGCGGCCGCGATGCTCCAGGAACATCCGCTTCTTAACACCCCCATCGAGACTTCCCACTGCAAGCTGTTCGGAACAACGCGCGCGTGGGACGCGGCCTATGACGCCCTGCAGAGCAGCGGGCGGCGCCGGCTACCTGAAAACCCTGCCCTATGAAAAACGCATGCGCGACATACGGGTGACGACGGTATTCGAAGGCACAACCGAGGTGCACTCGATCTACCCCGCCCTCTGGGGCATACGGACGCTTCAAAAATCGCTAAAAGAATCGGGCCGGTCCCTGCTGTCGATTGTCCCGGAGCTTCTAAAGCTCCTCGTAAGAGGCGAGATGTGGCCCGTTTACTATGAAAACACCATTATGCAAAAAGCGCTTCGCGAGGCGAAAAGATGCGCAAGAACTTTAAGGGTCCTTCTTCTTGGCACCATGCTGGTCTACGGCAAAAAAATTGCTCAAGGCAAGACGGCGAACAGGGAATTTCTTTTCCGCCGCATAACCACCCTTTCTCTTTATGCTTTCGGGTTGCTCGCCATGCTGCGCGAAACGGACATCAAGCGAAAAGCCGGCGGCCTTGAGGCGGAGGACCTGCACATACTGCGATATTTCACCGCTGAAGCAAAACAGGCGCGAAAGGACAACAACAGGCTCTTCGATTCCAAAAAAGAAAGGGTCAATTCCGCCCTATTTCGGGAATTTTCCAAATCGCAGTCAAAAGGCGGCGAAAAAGCAAGCGGCGAAGCCCAACCGGCGGCGCCGGGCGAGTGAGCGGCAAGAGCACGGGGGAATGCGGGCCAAGTGAGCGGCGGGAGCCGGAGGATGCACTGCGGGCCGTGCCTGGACCCCGCCCCGGCCGTGCGATTGCGGCCGATGGCTGGGCCCATGGCAGATTTACGTTCGATTGCGGGATTTGCGGCCGCCCTTTTTCAAAAAAGCGGCCGCCCTCTCATTCGAACCTCGCGGAAGCTTCAGGCCTATCCATTTCGGCCGGAAAATCCATGAAAGGAAACGGCCTGGTGTTGTCGTTTAGCGTTATGTACCTTATAAGCCGGTACACGTAGACCGCGGCCTTGTTCGAAAAGGAGCGAAGAGGCTCACTGTAGCTCCTGGTAAGCAGCAGTATCACGTATTGCACCAGGGCTATCAGTTGGATCACCAAATTCATTACGCTTAGGATCAGCACGAAAAGAAGCGTGTAGAGGAGCCTCACGCCGATTTTACCTCTTGGGATTCCGCCTTGCACCATTAAGTCCATATCCTTTCCCCTGATTTTCCTTCCCCTGATTTGAAAATCCGCATGGTTCACATGGCGCGTGAGCCGCGGCCTCAAAAAACCGATTCCCCCCGATACCCGCCATCGAGCCGGGAACGCGGCCCGGCACGAACACGACCGAGAACGAGGGCGATCGAGCACGAAATCCACATGGCACGAACGCGATTCAACATAAACACAATTCAAAGATGAACACAAATTAAGGATTAACGCAACTTAAGGATAAACTAAATTTGCGCCCGAATTCGCAGGACAGTCACGACGCCAGCTTCACCGTAGCGGTGAATTCGTCCCAGGGCACACAGTAGAGGCCCTTATCGGTTTTTTCCACCAGACCGGCGGTTTCCAGGGTCTTCAGGTCGCTGAAGACATTCTTGTAATGCCGGCGCAGATGTCTTGCCAGGGCGCTTATGCTTACACAGCCTATCTTGTGCAGTTCCTGCAGGAGCTGAAGCCGCTTAGGGGTGCAGTAGCGGTAAAACGTTTCCAGGTCGGGGAAAGATACCCGCTCGATCGGCTTTTCCGGGATAACGCCTCGATCGATCTTCTCAGCCTGGGCGATCAGGTCGGCGAAAAATTCCTCTTCCGTTTCGATCTTCACCTTGAAATCTCGGCTCATCGTATACCTCCACTTTTGCGCGTCCGCCTTACGGCCTCGTAGAAATCCAGCACAAGCTTCTTTACCGTTTCAAAATGGTACGGGGCCTCTTCCCCTTCGATATGACAGTGATCTCCTTTGCCCCTTTCGTTATCGTAGCGGATAACGTCCGAGCCGTCGTCGGCCTGGTAATGCAGCCGATATTTGAACTGATGAGACGAGCCGGGAAGCGGGCTGGGAAGGAGCCACACCACCACCTGAATAATGTCGCCGTTCGGCAAGTCACGCCGATAGTTCAAAACCGGTTGCGCACTTTCCACAAGCGTTTCTGCCTCCTATATGGCTTTTTATGCCATACCAGCGACCGTTCGTCAACATACGGTCGAAGTCGTCCCAAAACCGCTTTCCGCATCTCCCGCGAGAAAGTCCACAGCCCTGCCATGTCTATCTGAGACTCACCGAGAGTATTTTCAATTCGGCCGATTGGGACTCCGCCAGACAGATTCACCAGCAGAGTCAAGGCCCACAATAGGGAGGTCTGAATTTAGCCGGCCGCACATTTTTGCCTTTTCTTCCTCTGTCCGCACAAATAGGAACCCCTCGCCCGGCTTCAATGTGCTCAAATCGAGGTCGCCTCGGACACGCCATTCTCTTTCGTGCCTCCAAGAACCTGTCGGGGTCGAACGGCTCAACTGAAAGCGGTACTTCTCCGAATCGGAGAGCCGGGCATATGTGTGCTCGCCGCCATATACAGCAGGCTTTGCCCCAAGCGCGCGCAGGATATCCCTTCGCACCGCGACCCCGTATGGCTCAACGGTCCAGCGCACAAGCGCCCGGCGCCATTTCCTGATCTTTGGCAGCTCGCGTGGCGGAAGAGAGCTCCAGCAAACAACCGCGGTCCGGCTCCGGACCATGCGCCCGGAGGCTCGCAGCACCCCTTCCCGGGCAATCCGAACGAGGGTACCTAAGGCCGTGCCGCCCGCAGGAGCACGTTCACCGAGAAGACCCTGCAATTCGAGCAGATCGAAAAGATACTGCCGGTAAGTCTCCCCGGGCCATGGACCGCTGCATGCCCGGGTGTAGTGAAAGAGATAATCGCGCCAGGCGATGTTCGCGGCAGGCTTTAGACAAAATCCCTGGAGCGTTTTTTCCGAAGGCCGCAAAGAGTCTCCATTAGCAAACGCCGCCGAATTCCAGGGCTCCCCGCGCACTAAGGATTTAAAGCCCGCGGCATGCTCCGGAAATTTTTCAAGAAGGGTGAAATTTCCAGCGTTTGAAGCACGAGGGGTCTCTGGCTTTAAAACGAACTGGGGCCGAGGCGATTTCGACTGGATTTTCTCGAGGACGGCCTGAAGATTTCCGCCGGCTCTTACTTCCAGCACGAGATGAAAATCGCTAAGCCCGGCAAGGAGCCGGTCGCGGCACCTCATGGGCAGCTTCGCCGGGCACGCGGCTCCGTCGAGCATGCACGAGACAGTTGGAAGGGAGCTTGGGATGGTGCTTTCGGCATCTCCTAGTATTTTAAACAACCGGCGTTCCGCCGTGACGAGCGGAAAGGGGGCGACCATGAGGTGCAAAAACCCCAGGCGCAAGGCAAGGGTGGAGGCAAGATCGTAGGTGAGCGTCCCGGTGCTCCCGGCAAGGCCGATCTCCCCGTGGTCAACAGATCGCAGGAAACGGCGCAACACATCCAGCCAGCTCGAATCGGGGGAAACCTGCCTTGGCTTTCGCGAATTGAATACGGCAAGAAGAGGCGGCCGCCCGGACAGGCAGTTTTTGCCAAAAAGTATCCCGGAACACTCCGGCCGGCCGGTTCGAGGCAAGAGGCCGACTTGCTCCAAACAGGAAATTCGAGGCAAGGGAGTGACTTCCCCCGAACAGGAAAACGGAGCAACCGGCAGGAACACCTCTATACCGTCGGAAAGAAATTCTTGAGCCCTTCGCCTTATCGCGTCCCACTTCCCGGTTGAAACCCACTTGCCAATCGAGCCGCCCCGCTTTGCCCTCGCTCGCGTGGAAAACTCGCCGAGCCACGAGCGCAGATCGTTTTCGCTTCGAATACCTTCCCCCAGAAGGCCGGAAAAAAACCCCTGCTGCTCCGAGCCGCACATTTTTGCAAAGCTCCCCATGCAGGCGGCAGCGGTAAGCACGCAATAAGCGGTCTCATCTTCCAGCCGGATAAACCCCGGCGACGATCCCCGCCTTTTAGAAGAAACGCGGAGCAACCCCACGACCTCTTCGATTGTTTTTTCGTCCACCGCCAGTACTCCCGCACCACTAACAGCATATGTGTCTTTTGCGAGACCCGGGGCTCGGGCCAAATTTTCCCGGCCCATCATCTATAGAGACACGATATACCATGAAAATACCGAAGCCCGTCCTCAGGCGGCAGAAAAGCGGCTGAAATTTAAAAAGGAACCTGACAGCGATTACCGAAGGCAAAAAAGATTGGAACCCGTCGCTATGGCAGTGGCTAAATATTACCGGCCGGGGAAATACGACCGAAAAGGCAGGAAATAATCACGGTAAAAAGGTCGAACTTTTTTAGAAGCCGATCCTCCGGCGAGGGTCATGCGGAAATCGGCTCCTCGCCGCAAACCACCAGGTCCAGGCTACCCGGCGGCTCACACCGTGATGTCCACATTGGTTCCAACGAGCGGGTTCGCCGCCACGGTACCTGGTGAAGAAGCGGCGCCGGATGCGGCGGTGGCGGATGCAGGCGCGGCTCCGGATGTAGACGCCGTACCCGACGCTGAACCGACACCGGCCGTATTGGGGGTCGACGCCGTAAGCGACGCCACCTTCTGCATGACATCGCCAATGGTTGCCCCGAGTTGGCGCGCTATTTCGCCATCCGACAAACCCTCATCCATGAGCATCCTGAGCTTGCTCAGGTCTTCGGCTCCCCAAGGCGGATCTTTGGCTTGGGTCGAAACAGAACTATACGTGATCGCGTTGATTGCTCCGATTGCCATGACTTCACCCTCCAAACTTCTGCCGAAAACAGATAAAGTTTCCCGCAGGCCACGCGATTCAGGCCGTCAGGCCTTCGCACAATCATAATCGGTGCGTCGAAATAAGAACTTTAATAAAAAAATGAAAAATGCGGAAAATCAGACCCCGAGCGCCACCGCGGCGGTCGACTTTTCAGAGCAAAAAACTTGGACAGTCAAGGATTTACGGGGGGCCTGCGGGAGGTAAAAAAAGACGTGAAACCAGCGCCTAAGGTATCGCCGCTAAAATATAGCGCAAACAAATGAGCCTGAAGAACCAAACTTTCCAAAGCACGAAGCGCCGAGTGTCAAGAGCCGGGTACGAAGCGCCCGGCGGGAAGCACGAAGTACCAACCGCCAGGCAAAAGGCACGCACCACGCCAGTTGGATCAGCCGGCCCTGCTGATCTTTACCGCGCAGAGCTTTCCGCACATGGAGCAGCCTTCACGGTCCTCGGTAATTTGCAGCCGTTTTTTCACAAGCTCAGGATCTATGGCCTCTCGAACCATGGCTTCCCAGTCAAGGTCCCGCCGGGCGATCGACATGCGGTTGTCGGCCTCCGCGGCCCCCGGAAGCCCCTTTGCGATATCGGCTATGTGCCCGGCTATGCGCGAGGCCATAACACCCTGGTAAACATCGTCGGCATTGGGAAGCCCAAGGTGTTCGGCCGGCGTCACGTAGCAGAGATAGTCGGCGCCGGCGGCGCCGGCTATCGCGCCCCCGATGGCTGCGGTAATATGGTCGTAGCCCGCGGCAATATCTGTTGGAAGCGGCCCGAGGATGTAGAAGGGCGCGCCGTCACACAGTCTTTTCTGGAGGAGAATATTTGCCGTGATCTGGTTAAGAGGCACATGCCCCGGCCCCTCGATCATGACCTGGACATTTCTTTTGCGCGCCCTTTTGGCCAGCTCTCCCAGAATCATAAGCTCTTCGAGTTGAGGCCCGTCGGTTGCATCGTTTATTGCCCCCGGCCGAAAGCCGTCTCCGAGGCTTAGCGTTACGTCATATTTGTAGGCAATGTCCAGAAGATCGTCGTAATACTCGAAAAGCGGGTTTTGCCTGCCGTTTTTGCGCATCCAGTTCATAAGGATAGAGCCGCCCCGGCTAACGCACGGCATGATGCGCTCGTAAGCTTCGAGTTTTTTGACCGACTCGAGCGTCACCCCGCAATGCACCGTGATATAGTCGACCCCCTGAGCGCACTGCTGTTCGACGCTTTTAAGAAGCTCGTCTGCTTCCATCGTATCGAGCGGACGGTGCCGGCTGACCATTTCGGCGGCCAGCCAATAGATGGGCACGGCCCCGACCATTACCGGCGAGTTCGCAAGGAAAAAATCTCTAAAAGCCGGCAACCCCCCACCGGTCGAAAGATCCATTATGGAGTCGGCCCCCGCCCTCAGGGCGGCCTCGAGCTTCTCCTTTTCGGACTCCATCGAGCAACATTCGCCGCTGGTTCCGAGGTTGGCGTTCACCTTGGTCTTCAGGCCCCTGCCGACGGCCCTGGGATCTGGAAACGAACGGTTCACATTCTTTGGAAGAACGGCAAACCCCGCGGCAATCGACTCCCGCAGCTGTTCGGCGGAAACCGGCTCGTTTTGGGCCGCCTTCCTCATCTCATCGGTTATTATTCCTGCTCTGGCAGATTCAAGCTGCGTAGCCATAGCCTTTTTCTCCGTCGTCTAAAAATATGAGGCGCCCCGCAAACCAGGCTCTAGACTTTAAAGCCCCAAAATGCTAAAGGCCGCCCTGGGACGCACGGGCGTCCACAAAATGTGAAAACTTCCCTAAACCATTCGGACGATTCCCCCGGCAGCATAGACAGGGCATGCATGAACCGGGTCCGAATTGACCGGTTCCACGTTAACTTAACGGTCGGGTAGCTATAATACAAAACCTCGCTCTCGTCCACCCCCGGCCCCCAATTATCCGCCGGTAAATTTGCGTGAGGCGCCGCAATTGCCTCTTCCGGTACGTGGATTATAATCCTTGATTTTTACGGAGACATCCCTGAGAGGGGTTTTTGTTTCTTACCGCGGCGCCTTTGGATTTTAGGCTTTTTATTTTTATTCCGGCACAGGCCATGATTACAGTTAACTCCTCTATTATGCAGACTGCAAAGATAGCTGGATATTTTCCAGCCATCTACTATATCATGGGGACAAGTTGTTCCCGCTCGCAGTTTTTTGTCTTAATGGCCGTGAGCTACTTTCTTTTCCTTATAACATCCGCGGAGAATGTTCCCATGATAACGATGGACTACCTGCTGGTGATTTAGTTGGCACCGGGCGGCAAGTGACATAGAAACAATGGCCTTTTACGGAGGGAGCGATCCATGAAGAAACTGGCTGTCATTTTTATGGCGTTTAGCTTTTTAGCCGGCTGCGCCGGAACGGGTCCCCAAAACGCTGTTACGCCCCAGGTGTCCGCAGCGCCGCAGGAGGCCTCCACAGCCTACAGGATCGCGCCGGGAGATGTCCTGTCGATCAGTGTGTACGGTGAAAAAGACATGGACCAACCCCAGCTGGTGGTCCCCCCGGACGGGAAGGTCTCCTTTCCATTGGTGGGCAATGTCACGGTTGGCGGGAAGACCACTGCCGAGGTAAAAGCGGAATTGGATACCAAGCTTCACAAGTTCATTCCGGAAGCCGTTGCCAATGTCAGCCTGCAAACTCTTGGAAGCCTCCAGTATTACGTGGTCGGACAGGTGAACAAGCCCGGCATGTTCGATGTTGCAAAGCCCGTAACCGTGCTCCAGGCCCTGGCGCTTGCCGGCGGACTCACTCCCTTTGCCGACCAGAAGCGCATAGAGATTGTTCGAAACCTCGACGGCAAGGTTACAAAACTGCACTTCAACTACAAGGAAATCTCGAAGGGCGAAAACCTCGACCAAAATATAGTGCTGCAGCGCGGAGATACGGTGGTGGTCCCGTAAAGCGACTGCCAGTCCACTACGATATTACCGAACCCGGCATCCCTATGTCATCTGACATCTGCGAACCCCAAAACCGATCAATCCGAGGAGGCCGAAACCGAGCAGAAGCGCAGGGGTGGAAATGGGAGCGGTGGTTGTTCCCTTTACAGTGGAAGCGCTCGCTTCGATACTGTGTGATCCATAAAAACCGGATAAACTATATTTCCCAAAGCCAACGATTAGACCGCTGCCAGATGAAGTACCCATTATGTCCCCGAATGAATCTCCTAAAGGAGTACACTGCTTCGTGGGAGCGCAGTATGTGTAAAGCCCTGTCAAAGTAAATTTATCGGGGAGTTTGGCTAGGTCGATGCCGGTTGTGGAGGCCAGGGACAAGTAATTTGCTCCACCCGCATCGTAGCCGGTAATACAGGAATTGGGTGGAACGTCTGCGATTACAGCATTCGTGCGAATTACCTCTGCAGAAGAGGAAGACTCGCTTGCTTGCGCGCTGAACTTCCCGCTTCCGCTCGACGCATAGCCGGAGAATTCATCATCGGCACAGCAGACTCGCGAAACTCCAGGCATCATCAGACTGCCAATGAAGAGAAACACACATACTTTGCTTACTCTTCGCATTCAGACCCTCCTCTGCTTTTATCAAAAGATTGTTAAGGTCCGAAACTTCAGGCAACCCGGCCGTATTCGATAAAAGGCCAAGATCGGTGGCTTTCAGTCATCATCTCACACTGAGTTTGGCTTTGTTTTATCATCGGTCTTGCCTTCTGAGGGCGAGAATTTGGCATGATCGCTTAATAGCAGGCGTTAAATTTTTATTCAAGGGGTATTTGGGGGGGGAGGGAAAGGTTAAAAACCCAGCCAATGATGGATTTTTATCTTGTATTTACAATTAGATATAGGAATGTAGCCTATGTGGGGCGAGGACAGATTTTTTCCTTTGACGCAAATTTATATTGGGCATATAAATATTTACAATAAGCGCCATCATTATAATGATCATTAGCCAGCATTTTTCATGAAGTTTCAAGCACTGTTGTGAATTTTCCGTGTTAGATGTTTCAATAATCGTTTGTTTCCACACTGCGGAGATCGGTCGATGCTTACAAAGCCAGTTCGGCCCCGTGAGCGCTCTTGCCTGGCGGCCCGGCGAATCTTGTCCGCCTCTATCATCGCCATTATCGGCATAATTTTCTCCCGCACCTGCTCCTTTGCCGCGGACTGGTCTTTTACGCCTTCGGTCACTTTCTCTGAAGAGTATGACAGCAATATTACTTTCAGTTCGACCTTTCCCCCCGGGGTTCCCAAGGGGGATTACATAACCTGCCTCGAACCTGTTTTCTCGATTATGGGCGAGACCGACACGACGAAGTTCCTGTTCGCTACCGACACGACCGGGGAAAAATATATCGAAAATCCAAGTTTCGACACAATAAACACCAATACGTACACGAGCCTCACCGAGTTATGGTCGCCCCGGTTTACAACCGACGCAAATTTCAGGTTTATCCATGACTATACCCTGGAAAACGAACTCGAGACTTCGGGGATCGCTACCCAGAAGACGGAACGCTACCAGTACAATGCCGGGGGGGACGTCAAATATGCCATCACCGGCGACTTGAACCTTCAAGCCGCCGGCAGCTACATCGACACGATGTATCCTTCACATCCTTCGGGGCTTCCCGACTATAACGCTTATACGGTAACCGTTACGCCCGTCTGGTCCATTTCGCCGCGCATGGATATCGGGCTCAGCAGCAATTTTGTCCGCCAGGACTATCCGTCTTTTTCAGCGGAGATGAACACCGTCACCGAAATGATTTACTGGAAAAGGCTTCTGACCCCGACAACGTCCCTGGGCTTGAGCGCCGGCTATTATTACACGTGGACAAGCTATGTCACCCAGGTGGTCATGTATATACCTCCAGGCCTGCCCGTGCTCGCCACCGTGCCCGGGTCGGGGTCGGGCAGCGGACCGGCCGCGGCGGCCAATCTCAAACAAGATTGGTCGCAACGATTTTCCACCACTCTCATGGCCGGCAGGTCACAATACGACGACCCTTACGCCCGCAGCTTCGCCAAGACTTGCGTCGGGCTTTCCGCCTCATACCGTCTTTCGGAACTAACGACAGTCAATTTGCGCGCCACTTACGACATGGACGACCAGATAACCCAGGGGAACCTGAATATCGATTATATCTATATCGGCCCCGTGATCGAGCAAAGGATAAGCGAAAATATCATCGCAAGGCTCAGGGGTTCGTATGAACTGCAAACCAACAGCAACACTGGGGGTTCCCCATACAACATTAACCGCTACATCGTATGGATCGAGCTTACCTACAAATTGCCAAGGCTTTGGTCTTCCCACTGATAAATGGTCGGAGGCAAGAAGCGCTTCGGCCGAAATTAATGTAGTATCGAATATGTATCTTTATCCGGAGAAATGAGTCACAATG
>CAWEZA010000123.1:0-25394 GCA_963813125.1 uncultured delta proteobacterium
ACAGAACACTCCGTCATACTGACGATCAACATTCGATCAAACTCGCATCGTCGGAGATGGATTAACGAGTCGTGTCAGCTACTTGCCCAGGAAACAATGCCGTGTGAACTAGATGGAGGCGGAGGCGGAGTGAGTTAATGTTACGTTGCTCTGGACGGGTGTCACATAGAAGAAAACTTGCGAGCCATTCGTTCGCCATGTGGGTATCGTTGGTCAACGGACTTGGCGAAACATTCTACGCAATGACACGCTCGAGCAAGGTATGAGAGCAATCGAGGTCGAGAAGAAATACCATTTCCTCTGACCTAGCCGGCATCCAGAAACAATGTTGATCAAGGTAATGACCGGTGGATTCCAGACAGGCCCGCGCTTCGACTCGCACTCCCAGCAAGACCACGACCATCATCAGTCGCACTCGAACCACTTCCCCGAACCATCATTGGAAGTATTCTCTGAACATATGTTGCGGGAACACCGCAATCAATCGAAATCCGGATAAAAACAGAAATTGACGTGGGTCGAGATGGTGCAGTAACTGCGTCGACCAACAACCCTCACAGCCCCCCTGTGAGCATCGATGCTGCTGACAATGCACAATAGGCGTTCCTACGGAAAAGAAGAGCTTTTCGAATAGGCACAAGAATTGGCCATGAGCGCAGGTCAGAGTATGGGCTTACTCAGTGCAACAATATTTCCATTTCAGACTAGAAACAACACCACTCTCGGCTGGCATAGTCACGCCTGCGCTCATGGCGACCCTCGGCAGAAAACATGTTTTTCTCGGTCTTTCCGCTCGAGGACCCCTTATGCGTGGGCCGGTGTAGCGGTTCATGCATTCTTTGTAAGCGGTTGAACTGGCGCAGTGGCACCCCTCCCTTAAGCTTGCCTTGGCAGCCATGAGCGCAGGAGCAAGGTTAGTTATTGTATTTTGTCTTGGTCCACCATCTCGGCGCGTGTGAGATGCTACACAATGACTATCAACGGAAGACCGACGCCTGCTGTCGTGTAGCAGCTTGGCGTTCGCTAACGCCAAATCTGCAGAATTGCATTCGTGTACATGCGATCTCGACGCAAGTGGATCTAGTTAGAGCAGCTGTGCGCAAGCGCACTTGTACACTCTGGCTTGCTTGTGTATGTTCCAAACTCAGCGCTAAGTGACAATCACTTTGAGCATCGCGCCTGGTAGGACGTTTTTGGCCCGCATGTGGGTGGTGATGAATTGCTAGTGATTGTCACTGACAATACGATGCGCCAGAATCAGTGTCCGACTAGCAGCTAGCAATCGGTCGGTTTGGGACCCCAGCTTGAAGGCACGCGTTCTCCGAACTTCAAGACGATGTGGTGGAAACTCGGAATGACCCCACACTAGTAGCCGGAATTGCTCCTAAATCGTGCTAGTAATCTAAATCTAAGGTCCATGGCACGTTTTGGGTGAAAAACCGAGGACTCAGGAGGGAAAAAATCCAAATTGGAACCAAAAAACTCGATTTAGGCGGTGGTCCACTAAAAACGTGAGAGTTGGCTGCTAGTGTAAACATCAATTGCAACGCAGATCATCAAAGTTTAACAAGGGGCGCAAACAAAATCACAGGGTACATGTACTCTTGATCAATGGGAACGGAAGTTCGCTGGATGATAATCAACACATACTGGGGATTGGTGAGAAAGAAGAGGAAATACAGAAAAGGTGGGGGGAGGGGAGGAGGAGGAGGATCGGGCTGGAAGGAAGATTCTCTGCGACAGGATTAGTGGAAGGTTATATCATGATGCTCATCATCGAGATCGTCGACCTTGAACGTGATCCCGGCGATGTCCTCGCCCTCATTCGCATTCACACTCGACTTGCGACGAGGAGGATGAAGAGGAAGAGGACGTGGTGGAGGGCCAGGTGGCGATGAGGACTGAGTCAGGATTAGTTGGTGGTGAGTGCTCTGGTCGGAACCGGAAGCTGAGTCAGTTGGGGTTGGTGTTGAGGTTTGGCTCGGTAGTGCACTGCCGCTGTCGGTCGAGCCTCCGCCTCCGCCTCCAGCCGTCGCCAGTGCCGGCCCCTCGGTTGCCATCGTACGGGGAGTGCGATGAGACATGGCGAAGGTGAAGTGGCGGTGCGCGCCAATGTCAATCGTGAGTGGTGAATTGCTGACGCTCGGGGGTGCTGACACCTTCAACGGATGCGCGGTATCAGGGTCATTGATATCGGCAGCGAAATCGAGGATCGTATCATCCTGATACTGCAAGTTACCTTGACCCGGAATTGGGGTGCCGGGTGTACCAGGCGTCAGACGACCGCTACTCCCCCATGACCGCGACCACCGTTGTCGGCCAGCTCTGGTTCATCCTTCTTCTTGCCCAGCTTCGCTTCCACACGTGGCAGCAAGCACACCATCGCTAGCGTCTTACCCGCGATGGTCACCGGCTAGGAGAGAGAGAGAGAGAGAGAGAGAGAGAGAGAGAGAGAGAGAGAGAGTATGAATAAAACACAAATGCAATTTGTGTATTCTGTTTGTGATGTTGATATTGAGATGTGCATCATGTGATATCCTATCATCTATCGTAACAGATGTCAACGGGGCCCCGGGCTTGTGACCAGGGTGCGGTTTAAAAGACGTCTTGTGTCCGGCCGGAACACTCACCGTCCCCGCAACATCGTATTACAGATGTGGATCTCTCACCGATGATATATGTACAGTGCGCAACATGTGCATATGTGTCAGAGGGGGAGGTAGAATTTAGAGAGAGCTGGACTAACGAGTAGTTCCCCAGCCCTCAACGGACCGAGTCATGATTAATAACCAACCCCGGTAGAGGCCTGGTGATTAATGGGAGGAATCAATCATAACTCAATCCAATCGGATAGAAAGCATGCGGCCCGAGGCCATTTAACCATGCCCGTATTGCGTTCAAAAGCATGTGGCCCGAGGCCAATTATTCATGCCCGTATTGCGCTCAAAACCAGTCAGGATCAAAATGAATCTCCTCCGACCAGTTGGTTGTCTTGCGTTCCAATTCAAACGGTATCAAAAGAATCTCAACCGAATGAAACCAATCAGGATCAAAATGAATCTCCTCCGATCGGTTGTATTGCGTTCAAAAATCAAACGGTATCAAAATGAATCGAATACCGAATGATTGTGATTGTGACCTGACACCTCCATTCCAAAGAGTATTTCCAAGCTCCATATGTTATGTCGCAAGGAAACCCAATCGGAACGACCGAACAAGTGTCGATTTTCGAACACTATGATATTTCGAAACGAAGCGTTTGATGAAGGAAGTGAATAATTGCAATAGACGTGACGTACGACATCCATTAGCAACCAAACGCTTACCAACTTCGCATGCAAAGTTAAGAAAATCAGTCGTATCCGAACATGTTCGGTATCCACGGTGCAGTTGACCAAGGAACACACCGTATGGAATGGTACTGGGGATTAGACTTGCCATATGAGGATAACGACGAACAGGAAATGAAAATTCATTCCGTTTATCGAATATCGACGTACGGATCCGATTACCAACACCAATGATATCCATACCAAGAAAATGAACGGCATCGCCGTCAGCTGGTGTCGTATCATTTAATTGTAGCTCGGACGGATAAATCCCACCTTCATCCGATGATTGTGATACCGCCGCCAACCACAATGGATTGTCGACGGATAATGTATCATCAATATATCGGAATGACATGTGGAATAAAGCGGCTGCTTTTTTATCTTCCATCATGAGGCGATCAATGTAACGAGATTCATAAGCATAAAGAAATAGGTTGGCCAGTACAGGAGTAGATGTTCGAATCGGACATCTGCTGTGGAATGGGCGGCTCCTACTCGCTCAAGCTGCCGGAGATCTCCTCCCCGATCCTCGAGCGCAAGCTCAAAAATATCAGGGGCACCGGGGCATCCGTGGTGGCGATGGACTGCCCTGGCTGCGTCATGCAGATAAAAGGCGGGTTTGACAAGGAGGGGGCGGCGGTAAGCGTAAAACACACTGTCGAACTGCTTGCCGAAAGTCTTAAGTAGTCCCCAATAAGCTCAAAGGAGAAATAAATGGCGCCAAGACATGGATTTTCCAGGCCGCCCCCCGGCAGCGCGCCAAAACCATTACTAATAACCGCGCTCACCCCGCATACCGGGACTATCTCAGCCACTATATAGAAAAAGCCAGGGTGGGCCACATCCGGCATGATCTGGAGACGTGCTTCGAATTGCACTATAATCTGATTGAGCGCCGGGCTTTGCTCCCCGACCTGGACTTCTCACAGTTTTGAGAGGCAGAGGTCATTCCATTAGAGAGGTTTTGCCTCACCGCGGCGCACTTGAGCAGTTTTCTTCCCAGAACTCACCCTTTAATGAACCGCTCGGAAACTTCGAACGTCATTAGAGGTTTGTGCATAAGATCGTCCAAATACTTATGCACCTCTTCATGCATGCATTGAATGATTTTTTCGTTGATCGCCACACTCTGTTTCGCGCAGGCCTCCTTGAACAGCTTGAAAAGCGGTTCATTTTCGACTTCGACAGTAAATTTTACCACGGTTGCACTCCTGTCTTTGCGACTAACCACGGCAATGCCTAACGGGAAACGTCAGAAGAGATCCGATCTAGGAGGTGCGGCAACATGAACTGAGCATGCAGGCCATTTAACAGTCATGCCCCGGGGCTGTCAACCAAGAAAGATCAGTTAACAAATATGCCACCGGCTGCGAAATAATAGATTCCATCCGATTACAATCACTATGATAAGCGAACCCTTCTCCTCACGGATGAATTATCCCGGAATGATTGCTTCCCAATTGCCGGCCCCAGGCTAATCGCCGTTGGCTTTTTCGCTGCGAGCCGCCCCGGCCCACAGCAGGTGCGTTTTGTAGCCACCGCTCAGGGTCTTCGTGTCAAAGCCGTGCTGGGACAGTACCCGCGAGGCATAGTAGGACCTCTGCCCGACCTGACAGTAAGTCCAAATCTCGCGGTCTTTGGGCAACTCCTCTATCCTGGAGCGCAGGTCGTTCAAAGGCACGTTCAAGGCGTTGGCGATGTGTCCTTTTTTAAATTCGACAGGGTCCCTGACGTCGATGACGAAGGCATCCGAATCTTCGAGTTCTTCCCACCGGGCAACACGCGAGTCGCCGCGGACTACGTTGGCGGCGATCATCCCCGCCATGTTTACCGGGTCCTTTGCCGAGCCGAACTGGGGAGCGTAGCTCAATTCGGCTTCCTCGAGATCGAAGACGGTAGCCTTATTCTGGATGGCCATGGATATAACGTCGATTCTTTTTTCCACGCCCTCCTGCCCTACGGCCTGCGCACCGATAACACGGCCGTCGCTTTTCGAAAAAATGAGCTTTAGACTCATCGGCTTTGCCCCGGGGAAATAGGTCGCATGGTTCGATGGGTGCAGGTAGACTTTCTCGCAATTTTCCCAAAGGTCAGCGCTCTTGAGCGTTTTTTCGCTCGGGCCGGTGGACGCGACCCTCATGGAGAACACGCCGCACACCACTGTCCCCTGTGCTCCCCTGAATGTCCTGTCTCTGCCAAGGATCACGTCCGCGGCAATGCGTCCCTGGCGATTTGCCGGACCTGCCAGCGGCGTGAGGGCCCACCGGCCGGTGACGAAATCCCGGACTTCGACCGCATCCCCCACGGCCCAGATCTTTGGATCGTTTGTCATCATCCGGTCGTCCACCCTTATACCGCCAAGCTCTCCGATATCCAGCCCGGAATTTCGGGCAAGAGTGGTCTCGGGCCGAACGCCAACGGCCAGAATGACAAGGTCGGCCTTATCTGTCGCCCCCGATCTCATCTGTATGGAGATCGAACCACCGGGCAGCTGCCCAAAACCCGACACCGCATCCCCAAGGCGAAGGGAAACGGACTGGCGCTTGAGCTCGTCATGGACCGGGCCGATCATCTCTGCGTCCATGAGCGGCATGACCTGCCGCCGCATTTCCGCAATACTGACTTCTATTCCGAGCCCCACGAGGTTTTCCGTCATTTCGAGGCCGATAAATCCCCCGCCGACGACCATCGCCCGCTTGACGTCGTACTTTTTTATCCAGCCTTTGACTTGCCTTATGTCCGGAATATTTCTGACAGTGAAGATACCGGGCAGTTCCACACCCGGAACCGGAGGCACTATGGGCGAGGCGCCAGGCGAGAGGACAAGAGCATCGTATTTTTCGTGATACTTCCTGCCTGTTTTGACCTCGACGATTTCAACCTCGCAGTTTTGCCTGTCGATCCAAACAGCCTCGCAATCGGGTCGGACGTCGATATTGAAACGTTTTTTGAACATTTCGGGAGTTGCCACAAGGAGGGCTTCTTCTCTTTTTATTACATTGCCCACGTGATACGGAAGACCACAATTGGCAAATGAAACGTAGGGGCCTTTTTCGACAATGATGATTTCAGCCTCTTCGGAAAGCCTTCTTGCCCGTGCCGCGCACGAAGCCCCGCCGGCAACCCCGCCGATGACGATAATACGTTTTCCCGATTTCATATTTCCCTCTCTGTTTCGGCTAAAATCCCGGACCTTCCCTATCGGAAAAAGTCGGGCCAATATTGCCGTTAATGGAGACTACTTCGAAGTCAGCCGGCTGCGCATCTGGTCCAACACGGCATAGGCTATGCGACGCTGGTTTTCATCATAGAATTTGAGGTAATGGTAGGCGTTAGCCCCCTCGAAGCCCCGCAGGGTTTTGTGTTCGCCCCCAAATCCCGGGTCTATCACGCCGATGGAGTTTTCTATGGCAAAGGATATGGGGTAATAATAACAGGTGGCAAAGTGAAGAAAGGGCACCTCGCGGAAGCTCCCCCAGTACCTGCCGTAAAGTCTTTGGGCCTTGTTGTAGAAAAGCGCCATGGCGATGCGTTTTCCCGAGAGTTCCGCCACCGAGAAGGCGCACCTTTTCTGGAAGTTATCGCCCAGCAGGCTAAAGAAGTATTCGTTAAGAAAAGGCTTTATTCCCGGCCCCATGTGTTTGGTCCACGTGCGGTTGTAGAGCAGAAACAGTTCGTGATAGAACGATGGAGGCGCAACGGCCCCCTCAACCATGGAGAATTTGATGCCGTAATCGTGAATCGATCTCCACTCACGTTTTATCTTGGTCCTGCGGACGGACTTAAAAGTGAGAAGAAAGTCGTCGAAACCGCGGTACCCACGGTTAGACCACACGAGGTGAGGACTGCTCAACCTCAGGTATCCATGTTCTGCCAGGATGCGGTTAAGCGGAGACTCCGGGGCCACGAAGTAAAAGCGGCTGGTGGAAAGACCGCGTTCCATCGAAATTTCATCGATTTTTTCGAGCATGGAGGCAAAAATCGGAGAGGGGTCGTTTCCGGAAGCAACGAGGAAATCATAGCCGGGGACCGGCGTATAGGGAATGCTGCCCACCAGGCCCGAACCAAACGGCAGCCCTGTCAGTTCGGACAGGAATTCGAGCAACCCCCCGTCGCCAAATTCCACCGAGGCGCGGTCCCGCTGATAGAGGGGCCCAATGGCCACCAGCTCCGAATCGTTATAAAGCGCCAGGTGGGCAGGCCTGTACCCTCTATTGTCCGAGATCGAGCCTGACTTTTCGAGGGCGTGCAGGTATTCGAACTCAAGCGTGGGCGCAGAATCAACAGCCAGAGCATTCCATTGCTCCGGCGCGACCTCCTCGATTCGCGATAAGAATTTTACCTTGTTTTCCATCTGGCGGGATCGATTCTCCTGTACTATTCTTATAACCACGTTGCATTGTATCACACATTTAAAGGTAATGCGCCTGCGCATCTAATCAGGCGGCCCGCACAATTGAAAGGAAAACATTTATGCTGCCCGAACGGATTAGTTCATATATAAGCGCTAACATCGAGCGTTTCACGGCTGAACTGGCTCAATTTCTGTCAATTCCAAGCATCAGCACTTTAAGCGAACACGCCAAAGACGTTCAGAGCGGCGCCGAATGGGTGTTGGATCAACTGAAAAAGTGCGGGTTCAGCGGGGGGATCTACCCCACGGAGCGCCATCCGATAGTTCTGGCGCGCTCTCCCGAAGTCTCCGGCGCGCCGGTGTTGCTCATATACGGACACTATGACGTCCAGCCTGTCGACCCACTCGATGAATGGAAGACTCCCCCATTTTCGCCCGACATAAGGGAGGGCTTTATTTACGCCAGGGGAGCAAGCGATGACAAGGGCCAGTTCCTGACGTATATAAAAGCGGTGGAGGCGGTGCTGGGCGCCTCGGGAAAGCTCCCGATAAACATTATCGTGCTGGCCGAAGGCGAGGAGGAGATCGGCAGTCCGAACCTGGAGAGATTCCTCGTCGACCATCGCGACGAACTGCGTGCGGACGCCGTGGCAATCTCGGACAGCTCTCAACTTGCACCCGGCATCCCGGCAATAACTTACGGCCTTCGAGGCCTTAGCTATCTGCAGGTGGACATAAGGGGCCCGCGTTTCGATCTTCACTCGGGTTCGTTTGGCGGCATAGTGCACAATCCCGCCCAGGTACTGGCAGACATCCTGCATAAAATGAAGAACCCGGACGGAACCGTGGCCATACCGGGCTTTTATGATGACGTGCTGGGTCTTGAGGATTGGGAGAGGGAGGAAATGGCCTCTTCCCCACCAGATATCGATAAACTTAAAAATTATTTGGGAGTTTCGGAACTAACGGGTGAGCGGGGATATACGGCCACGGAACGCAGCACCGCCCGGCCGACGTTGGACATAAACGGAGTGTGGGGCGGATTTTCCGGGGAAGGGGCAAAGACGATAATCCCGGCCCGAGCAGGGGCGAAAGTGAGTATGCGGTTGGTTCCAAACCAGTCCTTTGAAAAAATCAACCAACTGTTTAGCCGGTTCGTAACCGAGCTTTGTCCAGCGGGCGCAAACGCTGAAGTCTCAGGCCTCTATCACTCCGATCCCGTACTGATCAAAAGAAACACCCCCAGCATGCTGGCGGCCGAAAGAGCGATAGAAACCGGGTTTGGCAAAAAGCCGCGGTTCAAAAGGGAAGGCGGCTCGATTCCGGTCGTAAACCAGATAAGGAAACACCTCGATCAGGAAAACATCCTGCTTCTTGGCTGGGGAAGCCCCGATGACGGCGCCCATTCCCCAAACGAACGGTTTTTTCTCGATGACTTTTACCGCGGGATCGTATCGGCAGCCGCCCTTTTCCATGCGATGACGCAATGAACCAGGGACGGAGAAATGCCTAATGGTTTCCAACCCCGATGACTACCCTGCCGGCTTTAGAAGCCATTGAAGGTTTTCGGGCGGTTTTTGTTTCTGGCCTGCGCAAAAGAGAATACTGATTCGCCGATTTCTAGGGTCATCGATGGGGAATAACGGATCCCGGTCTGCGAAACCCACTACCCTGGCAACCCTGATCGGGTTGATACCGTCTTTTTCAAGTTCGCGCTTGGCCGAAAGGGCCCTGGCCACGGAGAGTTCCCAGTTCGACATCTGGCCTTCACCCGGAGACGTTGAGTCCGTATGCCCTTCCACCGCAATTTTATTGGGGAAATTCTTGAGCATGCTCACGACGGTATCGATGATATGCTTGCCAAGGTCCGTGATCTCGGCGCTTCCCGGCGGAAAGATGGGGTTTTTCGTGGTGTCGACTACCTGGATCCTGACGCCCTCCTGCGTTACCTGTATGAAGACCTGCTTTTGCGCGACGGCCCCGGTTGCGCTCTCGGCAACGCCGGTCATAAGCCGCTTTGCCAGGTCGTCATTTGTTATGCCGTTATTATTTTCGCCAACGTCAAGGACCTCCTGTGCTCCGGCATTTTGGCCAACCGGCCTGACTCCCCCTTTTTGCATGAATGACACGCCTCCCTGGGTAAAAAGGCTGAAATGCCTGAAATACATGGCCAGGACGGCCCTTTTTTCCTGGGAAGACATATTAAGGAGCCACATCAGCAGAAAGAAGGCCATCATGGCCGTAACGAAATCGGCGTATGCCACTTTCCAGCTTCCGCCGTGAGCGCCGGCTCCGTGACTTTTTTTTACTTTTTTTATGATGATTTTTTTTGTTTTTGAATCTTCCATCTTATTTCTTCCTCGCCTTTTTCACCACTTCCTCGAGTTCGAGAAACGAGGGTCTGAGTTCCCCCGGTACAGCCCTTCTGGCAAACTCGATCGCCACCTGTGGTGAAGGAGTACCTATGAACGCCAAAAGCCCCGCCTTTATGACCGTTAGAAATTCCTTGTCCTCGCTAGCAATGTTTTCGAGATTTTTGGCCATCGGAGCCACAAAGCCATAGCACATCAGCACGCCGGTAAAGGTGCCAACGAGCGCCGCCCCGATGGCTTCACCGAGCACGGCGGGAGGAGCGTCGATTTTTTTCATGGTGAGCACGATTCCAAGAACGGCCGCCACGATGCCCAACCCGGGCAGCGAGTCGGCCACGGTCGCAATGCTTTTCGACGGGACCAGGGCTTCCTCGTGATGCGCCTCGATCTCGAAGTCGAGAAGATCGGCCATTTCGTGGGCTTCTATATCGGTTATGGTAAGCGTTCGCAGCGTATCGGTAAGAAAGGCAAGAGCATGGTGATTTTTAATAAACTTCAGGTGATTTTTAAAAATCGGACTTTTATCCGGATTGTCCAGGTCGCTTTCGATCGAAACCAGCCCTTCCTTTCTGATTTTATAAAATATATCGCTTAGCAGCACAAGGGCGTCCAGGTAGTCGTCGCTTGAGTAGACCGTGCTTTTGAACATGCGCTTAAGGCCGGCCATAACGGCTTTTATAACCTTAAGGGGCGAGGCGATGACAAAGCCGCCCAGGGCGGCGCCGAAAATGATAATGTACTCATTAGGCTGAATGAGAAGGCTGATGTTGCCATGCTCATTCAGATATCCGCCAAGAACTCCGGCAATGACTATGACAATCCCAATGATTACAAGCATCAGCCGTTACGGCTCCTTTTCTTTCGCAGTATCTCGCGCTGCTTGTGAAAAACATACTTTGCGATCTGTTCGCGAATGTCATCGTCGATATCGGTGAATGCAACACTAAGTTCACTGGATTCGCCGACGACATCACAACTGACCACTTTGCCGTAGATGTAAAATATCATCGAAGGAGCGGTCGGCAGCATCAGCCGTATTTCCACTAAATCGTCCCGCGAATAATTCACGGTCGAAACAAGTCTCAGCCCTCCGTCGCTGATGTTGACTTTCGCCAAATCCATCTCTTTGCAGCTCGCTTCCAAGGCAAGCATTTTGATGATCGCATCGAGCTTCGAGTTAAGTATTCGCAGGCAGGCGGCAAGAGCCGGATCCTCGACCTCAGGCATTTCCGGGTGCTCCGCAAAGGTGGATTCGACAACTATTCGCGAACTGAGCCCCTGCATTTCTTCTTCAGGCACGGCTCGAATCCTTACCGGCAGATATCCGGTCACTCTTGCGTATTCCCTCATCGAGAGAAACTGCCTGTCGTCTTCCAAGTCCCCAAAAAAAGTCATTTCTAACAGGACCTCCGAATCTTTATACAGTCGAGGCCCGGGCGCCACAGGCAATTGCCCGGGCGATCCACTCCCAAGACCTCTGGCATCAAAAACAAAATCGGATTTTTTGCGGTCGGGCATAAGGAAAAACTGCTCGGACAGATTCATCTAAGAGCAGGATTCGGGCAGGTAATGAAAAATGGTCGAGATTTTAACTCGCCCGGGACGAGTCGCCCCGGATGAGTTAAATGTTGTAGAAAGGGTTCCAGGATGACGGGGCCGGGATCCAGATCGCCGGTCTCTGTAAGTGTACCGTCGACATCAAGGACCGCCGGCTTCATAGAGTCGCTCACGAAACGGGAAACATTGTATGCTAAGCCGATTTGACTTCCGCCAGAAGGTCCGGGTGACGATCAAGCACTTTGAGCAGTTTCACCAGCGCCAGTGGCGGCTTGGTTTTGCCGTTCTCATAGCGCGAAAACGCATTGACGCCACCACCAAAAATCTCGCCGGCTTCGCGCTGGTCAAGAGCAAGTTTCTTGCGCACACTCGCAATGAACGCCGGATCAACAATGGCTGCGTTTACCTGTTTATTGAACTCCAGCATCAATGAACCAATACGATCCGACTCTCTCTTTTCGAACACAGCCTCGCCACACGCCGGGCAGAAATCACCCGTTACCGAGGGAATGATCGTTGATTCGCCCTTGTAAGTGTAAGGTACGTCACGGGTGTCGCGCACCAATTCGGCACCGCCGCAAACTGGACATTTCATGATCATAGCTCCTTAAAAGACACGACGAGCACTTCATCGACGACGGTCAGTTTAAGATAGACCTCGCCGGCCGCTGTTGCAGGTCGGTAAACGTCTTGCCAGATTCGATGATCGGAATGCGTCGTCATGCTTTTATAAAAGTCTTTGGGCGTTAGCGCCATAACCACGCCGACAATGGAGTCCGCATCCAACCCCAACGCCGCCCCGCCTGCAAGGGCTGATAAGGTTATTCGCACCTTGCCGGCTTGAATCAGGGCCTTTACGACCGATAGCTCGCAGTGAGGCGTGCGCTTTTCCATACGTCGGTAAAATAACTCAATTGGTTAATTTTAGCAAGTAGGTTAATGTGCTCACGCTGGACTTAACAAAGGTGAGGCACCGAATCAAACATCTGCGGGGCGACATGCCAAAAGGACGAAGGTGAGGGACAAGCTGACGTCATTTACGGGGGTGTTTTGAACTCATCCGGGACGTGTCTTGCCCCGGATGAGTTCAACCGAACATTTATTCGCTTTCCTGCCTGCCTTCGACAAGACGCCGCGCGCTCACTTCGTCGGTGGAATAATCCGGTAGAAGTATGGGCGCTACAATGGAGTCAGTTATACCTGCGTCGACAAGTTCTTTTTCAAACCTGGACACATGCTCCAGGGTGAGTTTACCCAACTCGACGCCGCCGCTCACATACTTCGAGGCGCTTATCCCGGCCCTTCGGCCGAAAGTGATGACATCCTGGAGGCTGTTGCCCATGAGGCGGTTTTCACCGTGTAATCCCCCCGTGCACTCGCCGGCGGAATACAACCCCGGGACAACCGTTTCGCAATCGGCATTGATGGCTATGCCGCCGTTTTGATAGTGCAAGGTGGGATAGACCAGCATGGGCTGCTTACTGATGTCTATGCCGTGGCGTTCGAACTGGATGAATTTTGCCGGCAATTCCTTTTTGACAGTCCCTTCGCCGTGAATCAGGTCGATCATCGGGGAATCGAGCCACAGGCCGTAGCGCCCTGTCGGAGTCACTACCGCCTTATTCTTTTCTATTGCTTCCTTGATGAGTTCGGCGGATTCGACATCGCGGGGCTCAAGGGGAAAGCAGAACTGCTCGCCGTCGACGTTTAGCACATGAGCGCCAAGGCCGCGCACTTTTTCCGTGATGAGAAGCCCGACGTTTTGTTCCGGGAAGGCAACGCCGGTGGGATGATACTGCGTCGAGGGAAGGCAGGTGGTTCCGACTCCCGCGCGATAGGACATTACGACGCCGTCCATCGTCGCCCCGTAGTGGTTGGTGGTCGCAAAGCCTTTGATATGAAGGCGCCCGTTTCCGCCCGTGGCAATAATTACCGCCTTGGCGCGAGCTATGAAAAATTCCCGGGTCTCCATGTTGTAGAGGATGGCGCCCGCGCATTTTCCGGTCTCATCGAGGATAATTTCCACGGCGGGGCAAAATTCGAGAATGGAGATGCGGTCCCTGCGGTTTCTGGCCTCATCTCTTAGCACTCGCATGATTTCAGCGCCGGTCATATCTCCCGAGGACTGCATGCGCTTGCGGCACGAGCCCCCGAAATGGCGGGAATCGAGGCGGCCGTCGGGCAGCTTGTTAAAGATCATGCCAAGGGACTCGAGCCAGGCGATGGAGATGGGGGCGTCATGGGACAGAGCGGCGACAAGGTCGGGCTGATTGGTGAAGTGACCGCCGCCTATCGTATCGAGGTAGTGATAGAAGGGGGAGTCGCACTCCTGGGTGGCGGCCTGGATCCCGCCCTCGGCCATCATCGTGTTGGCGTCCCCGTGGCGGAGCTTGGTTGCCACGATGACTTTAAGGCCCGCGTCGGTAGCCATCAGGGCGGCCGAGGTGCCGCCGCCGCCGGCCCCGAGAATCAGGACGTCGGTATCGTAATCCGGGTTGGAAAGATCGACCTTTTCGGGACGGAGCATCGAACGGGATTCCATGACCCTGGCTACTTCCTCGGGTACGACCAGCCCCTTGTCCGGGCCAATCCTTAGAGGTCTGCGGCCTTCTTCCTGGTAGTCGGGGTGGAATTTTCCGAGAACCACCGCGCGCTCCTCGAGGCTCAACGCGGGGAAATTCTCTCCGCGTTTCGCCCTGGCCACGCGCTCCGGCCTTGTTGCTTCAACCTTTTTTATCAGTTCCTTCATTTGCAGGTGTATAACTCATCGGTTTCTCCTGGAAACTTCCTTAATTCGCAATGGGTGAAAAGAGTGGCGCAAGCGGGGCCTAGAGGTGACTTACGTCCTTAGGCATCCATGTCCCCAGCGGAACCATATCGGGTTCGCGCTCCCGTTCCTTGTAGAGTTTTTCGAGTTCGGAATGGCCCATCTTCTGAAGTTCGGCGAGCATGGCATCGTATTTTCCGGACTCGATTTCCGCGACGCGCTTTTGCAGATGCTCGGCCCCGGGCTGAATGTATTTTCCGTAAAGGCGGCGCACGAGCTGGGCTATGTGATACTGGGGCAGCTCGCCCATGCAGCGGCTGGCGCACATCCCGCACTGGATGCAGTCGAAGGAGAGCTTGGCGGCCCTGGCAAGATCGCCCTGTTTTATCGCCGAAATGTAGTCGAGCACTTCGACTTTCATCGGGCACGCCTTGGAGCAGTTGTTACAGGCAACGCAGCGGAAAATTTCCGGGTAGAGGGCATGGACAGCATCTGCCAGCGGCTCGATTGTCTCGATGTCGTATTGAGCCCGGTTTGCGGGATAAAACGGAATCTGGGCAAGGAACATGTTGGGTTCTACAACCGTCTGGCAAGCAAGGCCGAAGTAGAGTTTGTAGTCGCCTTCCTTGCGGTAGACCGTAGGGCAGGCTCCGCAGATGCCGCCCCGGCAGCCCGCGCCCCTCAGGAACTTAAAGCCCGCATACTCCATTGCCTTCATTATGGTAAGCGTTTCCGGCACTTCATAGCGCTTGCCCATCACAAATATAGGGATGGTTTTCGCCCCTTCGGGCAGTATGGCCCTGTCACCAGTTGCAACCTGTTTGCGTGCTGACATTTAATTTATCTCCTCAGAACTTGAATTGATCAACATATTCCATGGTTGGCCGGCAGCCTATGACACAGCAAAGTTTTTCGAGCTCAAAAACTCGACTGAAGCGGCATCGTTCATATCCGGCCGGTAGGACTCGGGGCCAAGGCCAAGCGCCATGGCGAGAAGCTGCGAAAAATAGAAAACAGGCAGCTTACGGGCGATTTTTTTCTGCTGCAAAAGCTCGCCCTGCTTTTTCACAAGGTTATATTCGCAAAGAGGGCAGCTGAGTATGAGGGCATCGGCGCCTCCGGCGGAAGCGCTCTCGATTATTCGTCCGACCACATCGACGACTTCGTCGGGGTGAGCCAGCACCTGGTAGGAGCCACAGCAGACGGTGCTGGCCGAGAACTCCACGGCCTCGGCGCCAAGGGCTTCGACGAATTCGTTCATGACCCTGCCGTGGGGGGGCTCGATTGCGACATCTTTTGGCCGAACCAGGGTACAGCCATAATAAGCGGCAATTTTCATCCCGCCGAGCGGCACTTTTATTTTTGCCCGCAAATTGTCCCAACCGACCGTATCACGAAGGAAAGTGATGAGATGCTCGACTTCGACTTCGCCGTGGTAATCGTTTTCCTCGTTCATGAAGTCGTTTATGGTTTTTCTTTTGACCTCGTCGTTGCGCATGAGCAGGTTCGCCCTGGCGAGCGAGTTGTAGCACATGGAACAAAGGGTGACGAGACGGCTCGCTGCCCTCGTTCATTGCCCGGACCAGATCGCGCACGGGCGCGACATGGTGTATCAGATCGTCGTCGGCCAGAGAATGGACCGCACCGCAGCAGTTCCATCTTGGCAGTTCACTGACTTCCACTCCCAGGGCGCTAAGAGATGCCAGAGCCGAATCTTCGAGGTGCTTCGCCTTTGTCTTCAGGGTACATCCCGGATAATAGCTTACTTTCATGATATCCCTCAACTCGTCAGCTTTCTGAAGCCGCTCACCAGAGCTATCTGGGGCATCTCTCGAACCGCGCCCTCAGGCAGACTGGAAGGCTCTATCTTGTTGATGTTTTTTCGCAGGACAAGGAGCCGAACGGCTTCCATCACCCTCGCAACGTCGATTCCCCTCGGGCAATTGGCCGTGCAGGAGTGACAGGAGGCACATTCCCAGCCCGTTTCAACTTCGGCGATACGGTCGGCCATCCCAAACTGCAACATGCGCATTATTCTCCTGGGCAGGGTCTCCATGCTTTCAGACATGGGGCACGCGCCGCCGCAGGTACCGCATTGAAAGCACATGCGAATGTCCTGTCCGCTCAATTGATTTATTTTTTCTATGAACTCGTGCTTGATTGTCTTTTCGGAAATCTCGATCGCCATATTCTCCCTCGTCCCTGTTATGCGGAAAAACACCTGGACAGGTTCTACAGGATTGACAGGATGGCCCCCCGGGGGGGGGCCATCCTGTCAACCGGCCTTTAAAAGTAAAAATAAACTATCGCTTGCGTACGTTTGCCCGGATGAAGTCGACGATTGCGGCGGTCGGGGTTCCCGGGCCGAAAATCGCACTCATGCCGGATTTTTTTAAAAAGTCGTAGTCCTCTTCGGGAATGATCCCCCCGCCCACAAGCAAAACGTCTTCCATGCCCTTCCGCTTCATGAGTTCGACGACCTTGGGGAAAAAGTAATTGTGGACGCCCGAAAGGCTGCTAAGCCCCACGACGTCGGCGTCTTCCTGTTCGGCAGCGGCCACTATCATTTCAGGAGTTTGCCGAAGGCCTGTGTAGACCACTTCCATTCCGGCTTCCGCGCACACTCTAGCAAGGAGTTTGGCCCCGCGGTCATGTCCATCCAGACCCGGTTTGGCCATGATCATCTTGATTTTTCCAGCCATGGGATTTGCCCTTTTCGTCTATTCTACACGTATTCCTTAGGTCGGTACTCGCCGTAGATACCGCGCCACACGTCGCAGATTTCGCCGACCGTAGCCTTGGCCGATACGGCCTCGACCACGTACGGCATCACGTTTTCACCCGTGCCGGAAACCTCACGCAGCTTGTCGAGGGCGGCCTTCCATTTCGCGTTGTCCCTTTTTGCGCGGTAGTCTTTGAGCTCCGCGGCCTTCTTTTCGCCAACCGACATGTCCACCTTGAGAAGACCGCACGGAGGGGGCTCTTCCATGGTATATTTGTTTATACCGACGTAGACCCTTTCGTTGGTCTCCAGCTCCTTCTGGAACCGGTAGGCGCTGTTTTGTATCTCCTTCTGGATGTAGCCCTGCTCGATAGCGGAAAGCGTTCCGCCCATCGCGTCGATTTTTTGGATGTACTCGTCGACTTCGGCTTCGATCCTGTCGGTCATGCTCTCGACATAATAGGAGCCGGCCAGGGGGTCGATGGAGTCGGTGGCGCCCGATTCCTCGGCAACGATCTGCTGCGTGCGAAGAGCCACGGTTACCGCCTGCTGGGTCGGAAGACACAGGGCCTCGTCATAGGAGTTGGTATGGAGGGACTGGGCTCCGCCAAGGGCCGTGGCATAGGTCTGGAGGGCGACCCGGACGATGTTGTTTAGCGGCTGCTGGGCAGTAAGCGTAACCCCGCCCGTCTGCACATGAAAGCGAAGCATCATCGAGCGCGGGTCTTTGGCCTTGAACCGATCCCTCATGACCTTGGCCCAATACCTGCGGCCGGCGCGAAACTTTGCGACTTCTTCCAAAACGTTTGTGAAGGCGTTAAAGAAAAAGCTAAGGCGCGGGGCGAAGCTGTCGACATCCATGCCGCGCTCGATGCACGCCTGGGTATAGGCGATGCCGTCGGCTATGGTAAAGGCCATCTCCTGGGCGGCGGTAGAGCCCGCCTCACGGATATGATAGCCGCTTATGCTGATGGAGTTCCATTTGGGAACGTTTTTCTGGCAGAACTCGATCAGGTCGACGGTAAGCCTCATCGTGTGCCTCGGCGGGTAAATATACTGCCCGCGGCAGATGATTTCCTTTAAAACATCGTTTTGGACCGTCCCGCCGACTTTTTCCCAGGGTACCCCCTGCTCGCGGGCTATCGCCAGGTACATGGCGAGAAGCACGCCCGCCGGGGCGTTCATGGTCATCGAGGTCGTGACCTTGTCCAGGGGAATCTGGTCAAAAAGGACACGCATGTCGTCTATGTGGTCTATGGCCACCCCGACTTTTCCGACCTCGCCCATGGAAAGCGGGTGGTCGGAGTCGTAGCCGGCCTGCGTGGGCAGGTGAAAAGCAACGCTTAGGCCCGTCTGGCCCTGAGCGAGCAGGTAGCGGTAGCGTTCGTTGGTGCTTTTGGCGTCTCCAAACCCGGCGTACTGACGCATGGTCCAGTAGCGGCCCCGGTACATCGTGGGCTGGACCCCGCGGGTAAAGGGAAAGGACCCCGGGTAGCCAAGGTCGCGGTCGTAGTCGACAGTTTCAACATCGGCGGGAGTGTAGAGTCTTTCGACGGGTGCGCCCGAAATCGTAGTAAATACAGGCTTGGCTTCGGGGGATTTCGAAAGAGATTTCGCCAGGGGCCCCTGTTCCCACTTTTCCTTACCGGCCTTGATTTTTTTCAGCTTTTCGTCGTCAAACATGATTTCAGCCCCTTATTCCGCACTGTTATCGCAACGATATAGTAAATCGTCGAATGCGTCATCCACTATTGTTTGAATCATTGCCACCTCGTCTTCTCTCAGATGGCGGAACCGGCGCTGGGGCTTGAAATACTCGGCAACCGTCTTGGGCTTCGAGGGTTTGCGGGACAGGTAATACTTTCCGTCGATCACCTCGTAGAGGGGAAAGACGTTGGACTCGACAGCGAGCCTTGCCACCTGGAGGCTATCGTCGATCGCGCACCGCCATCCGGTGGGACAGGGCGAGTAGATGTGGACGTAAGCGGGCCCGGGCACGAGTGAAGCCTTTTTGACCTTGTTCATAAGGTCTATCGGGTGGGCGGGCGTGGCCGTAGCCACGTAAGGGATACCGTGGGCCACGGCGATCGCCGGCACGTTCTTCTTCCAGGTCGCCTGCCCCGAGCTATTCTTGCCCGGAGGAGAGGTGGTGGTCGAAGCGCCGAAAGGCGTCGAAGAGGAGCGCTGGATGCCGGTATTCATGTAGGCTTCGTTGTCCAGGCACAGGTAGACGAAGTTGTGGCCGCGCTCGAGCGCCCCGGAAAGCGACTGCAACCCGATGTCCGCGGTAGCTCCGTCACCGCCGTAAGCAAGGAAGGTCACATCCGGCCGGTCGATAATCTTTTTGCGGTTCATGGCCTTATAGGCCGATTCGACACCGCTCACAACGGCAGACGCGTTTTCGAACGCCACGTGAATCCACGGCACCCGCCACGCGGTCTGCGGATAAGGGGAAGTGATAATTTCCATGCACCCCGTGGCGCTGCACACCACCACGTTCGTGCCGATCGCCTTCATCGCCTGCCGCAGAGCCAGCACTTCTCCGCACCCCTGGCACGCACGGTGACCGGGCGAAAGAGGTTCGACCTCGGGCATATTCTTAAGGCTGAACCCCTTAAAATTCTTCAAGGCCTCGGTTGCAGTTCCCATTTAATCCCTCACATTGATGAATTCGTATGGCGGAAGCTCGCCGTTTTTAGCCGTGATTACCCTTTCGACCATTTCCTCGAAGTTTTGCCCCGTAACGTCACGGCCGCCGATGCCGACCAGGAAATTGGCGGTCTTGGGGGAAAGCCCCCTGTCGAAAAGGGCCGATTTAACCTCGAGGGCCACCGGCCCGGATACTTCACCGCCGGCAAACACCGTCGCCCTGTCGAGCAGGACGAGGTTTTTCGCCTTGCCGATCACATCGACCAGGGCCGAGGCGGGGAAAGGCCTAAACAGCCGGATGCTCGCCATGCCCACCTTAATGCCTTTTTCGCGCATCGCATCTATGGCGGTCGAGGCGGTTTGGGCTAAGCTGCCCATGGCGACTATGACCGTTTCCGCATCCTCGATCTTGTAAGTCTCTATGATTTTGTACTGCCGTCCGAAAAGCTTCCCAAACTCGTCGAAGACCTCGGCGATTACCGATTTGGAGGCCTTGAGCACTTCATCGTGCGCCTTGCGGGCTTCGGTGTAAACATCGGGCATGCCCACCGGACCAATGGTGATGGGCTTTGCCGGATCAAGACTCAGCAAGGGTTTAAAGGGTGGAAGGAATTCTTTTACTTCCCCCGCATCCGGCATGTTGATCGGCTCGATCACGTGGCTCATAATGAAGCCGTCGAGGTTCACCTGAACGGGCAAAGACACCCTCTGGTCCTCGGCGATCCTGAAGGCCATAATGGACAGGTCGACAGCCTCCTGGCCATTTTCGGAAATCAACTGGATCCAGCCCGAGTCTCTTCCGAACATGAGATCCGCATGGTCGTTCCAGATGCTGATCGGGGCGCTTATCGCCCGGTTTGCAACAGCCATGACGATCGGAAGCCTGAGAGTCGAGGCTATGAAGCATATCTCCGACATCAGGCAATAGCCCTGGGAACTCGTCGAGGTGAAGGTGCGCGCCCCGGCGGCCGAAGAACCGACGCAGGCGCTCATCGCGCTGTGCTCGGACTCGACCGGGATGAACTCCGAGTCAAGGTGCCCCTCAGCCACAAGCTCCGAGAGGTGCTCGACAATATGGGTCTGCGGAGTGATCGGGTAGGCCGCAATGACGTCCACATCGCACAGTCCCACGGCTTCCGCGACCGCAAGCGAGACCTCAATACCAATTCTTTTGGACATATCAGTCGACCTCCTCAATCATCATTATCGCCCCAACCGGGCATTCCCTGGCGCAGATGGAGCACCCCTTGCACCAGTAATAGTTCTGGCCGTAGTAGCCTTCGGCGTCCTTCGAATAAACCATGTCGGGACAAAAAATGTAGCATTGCCCGCACTTGATGCACTTGTCGCGGTCCGTTTCCGGACGCATGGAACGCCAGTCGCCGGTCTTGAGCTCCGCGGCGTTTCCCGGGTCGGTGATGGCAATACCGGGGTTCAGATCTTTCCAACTTTTGATTCCGGTCTCTTTGGCCACAGCTATACCTCCACCATCTGCGTTTCTTCAAAGGCCCGCGAGCACGCGTTAAGGTTCTTTGCGGCGATCGGCCCGAAACGGTGTTTGATCGGGCCTTCCAGGCAGTTCATCTTGATGAGTCCGGTAGCTTTAACCAGAGCGCCCAACATGGTAGTGTTGGCGATTGGAACCCGCATTGTCTCCACGGCGATCTTCGTGCCGTCGACGGTTGCAAGCCTTGCCTTTATTCCGGTCTCGCCACGAACCTCAGCGGCACTCTTGGGAGTGTTGAGGATAACGATGCCGCCGGGCTTTAAGCCCGCCTCAACATTTACGATTTTTAACAACGTCGGGTCCAGGACGATGACGATGTCCGGTTCATAAACCTTTTCCCTGGTGACAATCGGCACTTCGCTTACCCGCACGAAGGCCATAACCGGCGCGCCGCGCCTTTCCGGGCCGAAGCTCGGAAACGCCTGCGCATATTTTCCTTCCTCAATGGCCGCCAGCGCGGTGAGTTCGGCTGAAGTCACAGCACCCTGACCGCCACGTCCATGAAATCGAATCTCAACCATAGTGAATTCCTTTTTTCCTTTCCGCGGCAAAGACTGAATATTAACCTATAACCGCAAGGATATCTCCCTTTTGGACACTGTCTCCGCCCTTGTACCGGATCTCTTTTACAGCTCCCGAGATTTCGGTGGTGATGGAGTTTTCCATCTTCATGGCTTCGAGCACCAGGATCACGTCCCCCTTATTTACCGTTGCCCCATGTTCGACTTCGAAGCGAATGATCATCCCGGGCATGGGGGCGAGGACGGCCCCACCACCCGCGGGTATCTGTGGAGCGGGAGCGGGGGCGGCTTGCACCGCAACGGGTGCCGCGGCAGGCCTTGGAGCGGCGGGAACCGGTGCGGCGACTGCGGCCGGGACCATGCCGGTCAACACTGAAACCCCATCGGCCGGGTCCACGTCAACCTGGAAATAATCCCCATCGACGAAGACGTTGAAAGTCCGGGCGGCAGGACCTTTGGCGGGCAGCTCTTTTTTTTGCTTTTCGACGAGTTGGCCTGCCTTCGCCTTCTTTACGAGCGCGTCCTCGGCCTTGACCTCTTCGATGGTTTTGGCTTTGACTTCCCCGGGCATCTCTTCAATGCCGTATTTCCACTGCAGGAACCGTTTCCCGGTTGTCGGATACAAGGCATAGGTGATGGTATCGTCCAGATCCTTTGCGAGGGACCCTATTTCATTTGAAGCCTTATCCAGTTCGGGCTCGAGGACGTCGGCGGGTCTTGAAGTGATGGGGGTTTCACCGCGCGGGTAGTCCTTCAGGGCTTTTTTCTGCACCATGGGATCGATAGGAATCGCGGTTTTTCCATATAGCCCGTAGCAGAGGTCCTTGACCTGTGCGGTACACATTTTGTAGCGTTCTTCATCGGTATCGAAGAGCACGTTGTTTACGGTCTGAATGCCCACGATCTGGCTTGTAGGCGTCACCAGGGGCACCTGGCCAAGTTCGCGCCGAACGATGGGGAGTTGTTTGAAAACTTCGTCGAGCTTGTCCAGGGCATCCATATCCCTCAGCTGATTTACGAGGTTGGACAGCATGCCGCCAGGGGTTTGGTGCAGGAGAACGTTGATATCTATGGTCGACATTCTCTGGTCGAGCAGATGTTTATACTTCGGCGATATTGCTTCCATGTGCTCGCTGCACTTGGCAAGCAGCTTGAGGTCGAGCCCGGTGTCCCGGTTCGTTCCCTTCAGCGTAACGACCAGGGGCTCCACCGCGGGGTGCGAGGTCCTGTAGGCCCAGGGCGACAGGCACGTATCGACGATGTCGACGTTTGCCTCGATAGCCTTGAGCAGGGACATGTCGGCCATACCCGAGGTGAAATGGCTGTGCAGATGGATGGGAACCTTGATGGTCTCTTTCAGGGACTTTACGAGAAGATAAGCGTCGTAAGGGGAGATAAGGCCGGCCATGTCTTTTACGCAGACCGTATCGGCGCCCATATTCTCCAGTTCTTTGGCTTTTTTGAGGTAATATTCCAGGTTGTAGACCGGGCCTCCCATGCGGGACTCGGTGAGGGAATAGCAAATCGTTCCCTGAAAGTGCTTCTTGTTCTTCTTGATCACCTTGACGGCGGTTTCGAAGTTTCGGTAGTCGTTTAGAGCATCGAAGACCCGAAATATGTCCATACCGTTTTCGCACGATCTTTCCACAAAAACTTCGCAAAGATCATCGGCGTAGTTGCGGTAGCCTACAAGGTTTTGCCCTCTCAACAGCATGGAGAAGGGGGTCTTTTTGATATATTTCTTAAGGGTTCTTATCCGCTCCCAGGGGTCTTCGCCCAGGAACCGGTGCATGGTGTCGAAGGTGGCCCCGCCCCACACCTCCATCGAGTAAAACCCGACGTTGTCCATCAACTCGGCGATGGGAATAAAGTCTTCGGTTCTCCCGCGCGTTGCGAAAAGCGACTGATGGCCGTCTCGAAAGGTCAAGTCCTGGACCTTGACGGGGTTGGTTACCTTAACGGGCTCATCACTCGCCCCGGAAACAAGCTGTCCATGTTGTTGCTGCGCCATACCAAAAAGTCCTTCCAAGCTGTCAGTGAGAGACCATGTCTTTTACGCCGGCCTGTTCTTCGAGCAGTTCCTTCAGGGTGAAGTCCATCTTTTCGCGTGAGAAAGCATCAATTTCGAGTCCCTTGACCCGTTCGTACTTGCCCGGGGTGCAGGTCACCGGAACCCCGTACATGACTTCTTCGGGAATCCCGTAGGAACCGTCCGAGGGCAGGCCCATAGTCACCCATTTGCCGTTTGTGCCAAGCGCCCAGTCATGCATGTGCATAATGGCGGCGTTGGCGGCGGAAGCCGCCGAAGAAAGACCGCGGGCCTGGATGATTACAGCACCGCGTTTTCCTACCGTCGGGATATATTCGTTCCTGTACCAGTCCTGGTCGACGAGGCCCGCTGCCGGCGCTCCATCAACGGTGGCAAAGCGGATGTCGGGATACATGGTGGGAGAGTGATTTCCCCACACCGTGAGCTTTTCGACCGATTCGACAGGCTTTCCCACTTTATTGGCGAGCATCGACTTTGCGCGGTTATAATCGAGGCGCAGCATGCACGTGAAATTGGCCTTTGGCAGATCGGGGGCCGACTTCATGGCAATCCAGCCATTGGTGTTGGCGGGGTTTCCGACCACGAGCACCCGGATGTCGCGGGAGGCGACCTCATTCATCGCCCTACCCTGCTCGATGAAGATCTTGGCGTTTTCGAGCAGCAGGTCTTTTCTTTCCATGCCGGGGCCGCGAGGCCTTGCCCCTACAAGAAGCGCGTAATCGGTGTCCTTGAAGGCCACCTTCGGGTCTCCCGTTCCCACCATTCCCGCAAGAAGCGGAAACGCACAGTCATCGAGTTCCATCATGACGCCTTTGAGCGCCTGCTGGACCTTTTCCACCGGCAGTTCGAGCATCTGCAGAATAACCGGCTGGTCCTTACCAAGCATCTCTCCGCTGGCGATGCGGAATAAAAGGGCGTAGCCTATCTGGCCCGCGGCCCCGGTGACCGTAACGCGAACAGGACTTTTTGACATTTTTTCGCTCCTTTGAAAGTATCGAGTTTTAATAAAAGTCGATCCGGCATCAATGATCGTAAAGGCTTAGCATGGCGGAAAACAGCCCGAAGGACGCACGTCTTTTGTCGATTCTCTATCGCGCCCCGCCGTATCAGGCTCGTCCAGGGCCCCCAGCAGGCCATGCCGTCCCGGAATTACCCCCAAGTTATTATTAAGTCTGGGCACTATAGAGGATAAGCGTCAACACTATAATTGGAGACTTACTGATTTTCATGTAAGACCTTTTAGAAAACATTTGTAAGCATTTTACTTACACGGGCAGTTTGCACTGCATTCTTGCGCCCTTACCGGGCCTGGACCGAATCTCAAGGGAGCCCCCGGCCAGATTTGCCCTTTCGCGCATTCCCGCAATTCCCAACGCTTCGGATTCGTCGATTTTGCCGACTTCAAACCCTACCCCGTTGTCTTGAACCGTCAAAATGAGAAGCGTGCCTTTGCGCCTGATGGTGACGTCGACCCGGGTGGCCGAGGCATGGCGGGCCACGTTGGTAAGGGCTTCCTGAACGATCCGGTAGGCGGCCGTAGCGACGATATTGTCCACCTTTCGA
>CAWEZA010000124.1:0-4636 GCA_963813125.1 uncultured delta proteobacterium
CACCGAACGGCCGATCAGATCGGCTGCGGCCTTGGCAAATTCTCTGGAAATCGTCGAGCTCCCCTCCCCCTCTTTCGCACCGATGAACTGAACTATCCTGGATTCCAAATGCGGCAAAAGGGTCTCGATAACCTTATATAGGCTCAGCATCTCGTCTTCGAACCCCAAACCCGCAGGCTCGCTCTGGGCGAAAGGAACCGTGGCGGCGCGGTCGAATTGCCTTCCGCCCATCTTTTCACGGTGAACATTTTGCAGCGCTTCGTAAATTTTACTCATTGGCCCCGCTCCTTCATCAACAGGCAAAGCCCCCGTTTGTCCGGTTCGTTTATTATTATTGCAATCAGTTGTCTAAGGATGGACCGGCTGTTTGAAATACGGGGTTTTGCCGCTACGGAAGAAGGATTTTTTCCCCGACCAGGAGCTTGTCGACGTCCTTGATCTGAGGATTAAGCTCTTTGAAAGACTCCAGCATTTCAGGGTCCGACCTGCCATGGATGCCAACCAACAGCTTGCTCACGCTGTCGCCTTCCCTTACCACCACGGGCAGCCCGGATTTGCGCTCCGACGGGCTGACTGAGGGCTTGACTGAAGGCTTGGCGGAGGGCTTGGCGGAGGGCTTGGCGGGAGGGGGATCGATCCTTGAGGTCTTTTCGCCCCCCGGCTTGCTGCCAACCGCCGCCGGTACCCCGGGTGCGGCCGGCCCGGATTTATCCGCCAAAACCACGGTGAGCCTATGTTTAACCTCTGCGCCCGCCGCCCCCTTTGTCCCTTCGACCACGCTCCCCGAAAGGGGCTTGGGGCTATCGGCAATTTGTTTGGCAGTCGTCTTTTCGCCCGGATCAGCTCCGGCAACCACCGGCTCTATCTTTTTTACGGCCGCATTCTCGACGGTCCGAACGGTTTTGGTTCTTTTCACATTTACCGCGGCGGGCGGAACCCCTATGGGTTTTGCCCTGAGGGATTGCCCGGCCGGCTCATGATTTCCCCGGCGGGACACAAGGCTGCGCGAAGCAAGAAAAACCGCCCCCAGGCAACCGGCCAAAACCGGGAGCCAGATAACTTTGCGCCGGAAACTCAAACGGGGTTGACCTCCCCAAAGATCTCTTATCACCTCTTTTACTATCTTCTCATCCACCGGATTGCGCCGATATCCGTATGCGGTGATAAGCGCGTTGTCGCACAGGATGTTGATCGTGCGCGGTGTGCCGTTGGCCTTTTTTATAATGAGTCTTAGCGCCTTTTTAGTGAAAACCGGATTGTGGAAAGACGATGCCCTCATCAGCCGGTGATGGATATAAGCCATGCTTTCTTCGGCGGTAAGGGCCTCGATGCGCGACCTGATAGCCATCCGCTGTTTTAGCTGCCTCAATTCAGGCTGGTTTAGCCTGTCCTCGAACTCCGGCTGACCGACAAGAATTATCTGTATGAGTTTGTCCTGCGAGGTTTCCAGATTCGAAAGCATCCGCAGCCGCTCGAGGGTTTCGACCTTCATGTTCTGCGCTTCATCGACTATCAGTACGACATTGTGGTCCTTCTTGAATTCATCGATAAGATAGTGGAAGAGGGTGTCGAGCATTTCCGCGGGGTCTTCGCCCCGGGCCTGGATGCCAAGTTCTGAGCAAATCTGTTTTAGCAGCCGCTCAAAGGAAAGAGACGCGTTGAATATATAGACGATCCTGATCTTTTCCGGATCGGTCCCCTCAAGGTATGACCTTAGAATTGTCGTCTTCCCCACTCCGACCTCCCCGGTAACGGCAATGAACCCCTTCCTGGTTTCAATACCGTAGAAAATCGAAGCGGAGGCCTCCTTATGACTCTGGCTCAGAAAGAGGAAATCCGGGTCCGGAGTTATGTGGAAAGGACTCTTCTTGAATTTGAAAAAGTCGAGATACATCCCCAGCCCCTTCATACCAAGTTGCGTTCAAGATTTCACCAGTTCGAGGCCTTAGAGGCCTTTCCTGTGCAGGGGCGGGGTTTATCCCCGCCCGATCTTGAACACAACTTGGTATCAGTCCTTGATCGGTATGGTGATCAATACGGGAAGGTCGAGTCTTTTTTCCGACTCCGTCGCGGTGCTCATCACCTGTTTGTTCATCTCCAACATGTAGGCGATCCCAAGGCTTGCGAACAAAGCGAAAACAATGGCCGCCCCAAACAGAACGACAAGAGGCTTGGGCGGGTTTACCGGCGATATCGGCACCGCTGCCGGTTCGATCACGCTCACACTCGTCATCTTATCGCGGCCCAGTTCGTTGTACACTTTGGCCTCTTCGAGTTTTTGCCGGTAATCGTCGCATATCCGCTTGTTGGAGGCTACGGCCGACCCGAGCCCTCTGTATTGGTTCTCGTTTGCCTCGAAGAACTGAAGCTCACTATTGATCTCGCCAAGCTGGCTCTGCGTGCCGGTGTACCTTACGTTGAGCGCGCTCAGCTTCGCCTTGTTGTCGAGGATCTGCTTTTGAATTTCCTGGTATACCGGGTCTGCCGGAGCCACATTTGGATTTTCGGCGGAGTTCTTTTTGATGTAATTCTCAACAGTGGCTATTTGGCCGCGAATAGCGGCAATCATCGGGTTGTCTCCCTTGAACTTCGAGGTTAGACTCTGCTCCTGAAGCTTGAGGGAGAGCAACCGGGATTGAGCGTTTCCCGCCCGATCGGATGCCGCCGCGGTCAGCTCCGACCGGGGCAGAGCCTTCAATTCCTTTTCCAGTTCGCCGATCGTCTGCTCCACTTCCTTTATCCCGTTTGCCGTAGTGTTTAGGGCAACGTACAGGTTGGAACGCCGCTCGAGGAGCATGCTGCGCTGCTGATCGAAAGCGATGATTTTGGTCTTCTCGGAAAACGCCTTCATGTTGTTGAGCGCTTCGGAAAACTTCTTCCGGTAGTAGTAAACCTTGTTTTGAAGAAACTGCGCCGACTGAGGGTCCTGGTAGATCTCTCTTCGCTTGTCGATGTAGTCGCGGACAAGCTCATTGACTACGGCGGCGGCGCTTCGAGGATCGGCGCCTTCGAATGTGACCCTTATTACGCCCCCTTTAGCCGGTTTTACTTTCATGTATTTTTCAAGGAGCAAAAGAGCCTCATCCTGACTGCCGACAGCGGTCAAACGCTCTTCGCCAAGCCAGGGGAAAATTGCTCCGGGCGTCAAGGCCCTGATTACTTTCGCCTTAAGGTTCCGGCCTTCGAGAATGCTTATTTCCGCCCCCAGCATTTCAGCCTGGTTTAGCGCGGGCCCCTCGCGCTTGCCAAGCGAGGGGTCGGGAGAATAATTCTCCCAGCCAAACCTTACCAGAAGAGAAGAGCTGGCCTCGAACCTTGGCGCGTAGATCGCGTCCTTGTATACCAACGCCAAAACGCAGCCAAAGATGCTCAACCCAATAAATGTTGCGATTATGGTCCTCTGATGTTTGAACAATATTGACAGGTAGTCGCGAAGATTGTTAACCTGATACGTTTCGCGTACGATAAGCATTCGCTCGGACTGCTGGCCGGCAGAGCCCGCCGCATTTAGAGCGGCGTTTCGATCCGAATGTTTGGACTCAGTCATATTTTATCTCTTAAGTGTGAGCCTGTCGGGTATGCATGGAAAGAAAGGGACCCCGTCGCACCGGGTCCCCGGAGTTTGACGGTGCTCTTGATGCAGGGTCGGCGACTGCTGCGACCCCGTGAGATGGCAAATAAATTACGCTGTGCGCACTCTTTAAATGAAGAAAATCAGGCGGTGACGGCCACACGATGGCCGATCGGTATCCATCCGCAAATCCCTGTCATGAGGTGCGGGCACGATGTTGCCTGTGCCCACCCTGCACCGGGTGCGGTTCTTGTGGGCAAAAGCGCAAGCGTTTCCCACCATGATGTTTCCGGATGAAAACCAGCTATTTCTGCTTTTGTTCCGACTTCATGCGGTCCAGTATCTGCGCCCTTTGCGCCTTTACCCACTCCCACGGGGCAACCGCGGGCGGTTGAGCCCAAAGTCCGACAAAATTCATCTGGGCAAACCCCTCGAGCTTTTTCCATTCCACGCACAGGTGGGATTTGCTGTCACATGGCTTCACCCAGGCAAGCCCGTATCCGACAAGTCTGTCGTTGATATATGCCCCCGTTCCCTCGACTCGTACAAGCGAGTTTTCAACGCCATAGTTATCCGTAAATACAGGGGTAATATCCACGTTTCTCTCAAGCGACAGGTATTTGGTCATAAACAGGGCTTTACCGTGAAACGGCTGGCCGAAAAGAGGGCAGGCAATGCCGTAGAGACGAATCTTTCGCGCCGAACCATTTACCGAAACCGTAAGCAAATCCCCTCCATCGACATTGACTACCCTCCCCATATATGCGGGGCAACTCATAGGCAATGCCGAAAAGACCACAAAAACTGCGACAAAGATGACTAAGGCCTTGGATTTGCTTTTTGACATCATAATTGTAACTCCCTGGCTTCAAGGTCTGCCCATGGCTCCGCCAACTCGGTTACATCCGCGAAGTAATTACACAATCGTCACCAATAGGGTAGGCGGAGTCACGGGTTTTGCCTTGAGCATCAAAATAGAGTTGGATCATAGAAGGTAAAGGGTGATCGAAAGTGGTAGGAATAGGGTATACTAAATACCTTATCACAGATAATATCCTTTATTAA
>CAWEZA010000125.1:0-5092 GCA_963813125.1 uncultured delta proteobacterium
ACTGACGGAATTTCCGGATTTGTATCGGATCGCCCTGATTTCGTTTTCGGGGGCGCCCTTGCGCCACGATCCTTATCGCACGACGCCTCGATCGCCTCCCCGCGGTTACTGGCGACCCCTGCTCGATGCCCGCCCGGTACCGGGCCAGTTCCCGCCTGATCGCCCCCAGTATCCGGGGGCTGATTCCACACGCCTCGTCAAGCGCTGGACGGCCGCCCCTTGAAGGCGCCTTCTTGCGTATGTCACAGCCTGCCAGAACCAGCCCGGCCGTGTCCGCAAGATCGACCTCTTCAAAAAGAGAAGTGGATGTGATCATCCCCGTTGTATCGGTCAGCCCCTTACCGAGCGCGATCACCCCGGCCGCGACCGTCGTGGCGATCGATCCCAGGGCGCCGATGAGATAAACTCCTGTCGAATTCTTCAATTTTAGACCTCGTGCCAGCCTTCCGATCTTTACCTGGAAAGACTCCAGGGATACGCGTGCAACCGGGAAAGTGTATAATTTAAGGTTGCAATACGCAAGTTATAAGTCGTTTTCGACTGAATCCGCACTGCACTGCCAGAGTATTTTTAGCCGCCCCTCCCATCATTATTTCATCGGCAAGATGATGATTACTGTGAAATAAATGCCTAAATTTCATAATCGGTCCCTTTCCCTACGGTACCGACAGGAGAAGACCTAAATTATGCCAACACTTGCAAAATTTCAAAATTTTCGGAGACATGAAATGAAATTTCCGGACAGTTTTGAAGGAGAAGAAGGGCTCGCGGCAAAAAGCCACCAGGAACAACGTCAACCGGTTTCTCTGGACCCATTTCGCCTCTACATTCAGGAGATAAAGCGCTATCCGCTCCTTAGCCGCGAAGAGGAAACCGAGCTTGCCATCCGCTATCGCGAAAAAGGCGATATCGATTCAGCCTACAGGATAATCACCGCAAATCTCAGACTGGTCGTCAAAATCGCCATGGACTTCCAGCGATACTGGATACAAAACCTGATGGACCTCATACAGGAAGGAAACATCGGGTTGATGCGGGCAATGAAAAAGTTCGACCCATACAGGGGATACAAATTCTCCTACTACGCTTCGTTCTGGGTCAAGGCATACATAATCAAGTTCATCATGGACAACTGGAAGCTGGTCAAAATAGGCACCACCCAGGCACAGCGGAAGCTCTTTTTCAATCTGCGCAAGGAAGAAGAACGGCTCGAAACCCAGGGGATCACCGCTTCCCCCAAGCTGCTGAGCCACCGTCTCAAGGTAAAGGAGTGGGAGATCACCGAAATGGACCAGCGGCTGAACAGTTGGGAAGTCTCCCTCGACAGTCCGCTCAAGGAAGACTCCGAGGATACTCACAAGTCTTTTCTGCCTTCAGACGACCCGCCCGTTGACGATCAACTGGCGGACCGGGAGGCCAAATCCATTCTTCATGACAAACTGATGCTTTTTAGGGGGCAGCTCAAGGGCAAGGAGGCAGTAATATTCGACCAGAGGCTTCTGACGGAAGACCCGATGACCCTCCAGGAGATAGGCGGTAAATTCGGAATAAGTCGTGAGCGGGTGCGCCAGATCGAAAGCCGGCTAAAAGAAAAGCTGAAGGAATACCTGGAAGAGGAAATCGAAGAGATAGACCTGCTGCAGGAAAGCATCACAGCAACCTGAGCGCTCAAGCGCCCGTGAGGGTCAAAGGCAAAAAGCCGCAAGAGCGGAATCATCGCTCTTGCGGCTTTTCTTATCGTCTATACCGGGATTTATATGCATCATGTCAAAAACTCATGAACAATGCGGGCTAAGGGACGCTCATCAGCCGGGACACAGAAACTCTATCCTGACTGAAGGCAGCCTGCTTCCGATGATTTCAAAATGATCCCTGTCCTCTGTAAATAAGGTCGCTCCAATAGAAAGGGCCATAAACGCAATGAAAACGTCATTGAGAAACGCAGCTCTTTCAATACAATTGCGGAAAGGTACTTGACCGACTCCCGCCCGCCATTCCTCGTTGCGCCGCATAGTTTTTCAACGTCGGAGAAAGTGCTTACTTTTTCAGGAGGTTTGAGAACTTTAAGATTTCGGGAGATGGAAAAAATGAATACGGACAAGGACACGTCAGACGAAATGATCAAGCGTTTGGAGCTGTCACTCGACAGTATATTTCAAAGAGCCGAGGAATTGAATGCCTCCTTTGAAAACAGCCCAAAACCGCGTCAGAAAAAGATAGTCGAAATATTACGCAAACACGGCCTTCCCGCATGCGTGGGACCGTTCTTTGATACCTATTCCAGAATAAGCGCCGCCGGAGGAGATATCGAGCAATTCAGCCGCATAATGGTGAAAAAGCTCTCTTCCTACCTTCAAGAAGACCCCTCCAGGGTAGAGGTGCGATTCAGGCAAGCGATCTCGGATTACATTGAATGCAGGAGCCGAGACCCGGTGGCAGGCACACCGTAGAAGTTTAAGTGACCGTTTATCACGGAGGGTGAAAATGGTGTAGAGCCAATCGCAGCAAGGCTCAATAATCATGCTTTTTCTCAACTGCTTTCCCGATCTTCGTTTTCGAGGAGCGGATGGATATGACGACATCGGGCTCCCTCATCTTTGTTCCGCTGTGTGGGCGTACCGGGAAATCGGCCTACGATGAACCCTCGAGCCGTGCCGGGAAAGCTCGGATAATCCTGCGATGGGCAGAAGGAAAGGCGAGTCTTTCCAGCTCATTGATCGATACCCACCTGAGCTGCGGGCCGGTTTCAACCGGACCGGCCGCAGGGCTGGACCCGTTGTGCAAAAACGCATGCAGCATCACGCGAAACGATGTGTGGGAATGCTTTATTACGCCCAGGCTCTCCAGCGGCCCCAGCCGGATGCAAAGTTCCTCGAGCCATATCCGCCGAATCGTCTGTTCCGGTGAGTCGCCTTCCGGAACTTCACCGCCCGGCAGCTCCCACAGGTGTGGCATAAGACCGGATTCCGGCCTCTTGCGAATGAGGACCCTGCCCTCCAGAACCATAACGGCAGCCGCCCTGACGATTTGTGTAGGCTTTGCCTTGCGGGCCTTCACGGGCAGGACGGAGGTAAGTCCTTTCCGAAGAGCGGCACAACAGCAGGATAGCGGGCATTGGACGCACGAGGGCTCTTTGGCAAAGCAAACCATCGACCCGAGATCCATCAGCGCCTGATTGAAGTCCCGTGACCTCCCGTGAGGCAGGACTTCCGAGGCCGCGCGCCAGACAGTCTCGGCAAACTCCTTCGAACCGGACGGGTTGGCGATATCGAAAAGTCGGGCGAAAATCCGCCCCGCATTTGCGTCGACGGCGGGATAATCAGCGTTATAGGCGATACTCATGATCGCCCCCGCCGTATAACGGCCGATCCCGGGAAGTCTTTGCAGCAGATCAAAATCACATGGAACGTCACCGCCATATTCACTCACCATAATTCGCGCCGCTTTTCTGATATTCCTTGCGCGGGCATAGTAGCCGAGCCCTTCCCAAAGCCGCAGCACATCGTCTTCGGGAGCTCTTGCAATAGATGCGGTATCGGGTAAGCGCGCCAGCCATCGATGATAATAAGGCAGCATCGTCTTTACCTGGGTCTGCTGGAGCATGATCTCCGAGATCCAGACCTGGTAAGGAAAATGGTTTACACGCCATGGAAGCTTTCGGCCGTTGGCGCCAAACCACCCCAAGAGGCCCTCCCGCAGCTTGCCAAGTTCATCTGACGGGTTGGTGAATATATCTTCGTGAACCATCTTCTTATTCCAGAAAACGGGAACATCCATTTCGAGCTGCTTCGATCACTTCCCGGGCACCAAGGATTATAACCTCAGGAGAACACGCTTCAATGTCGCTTTCATGGGGACGCGCAATCGCCGGTCCGACCCGAATTCCATGGTCTCCGACCACGCGAAATACGGCCAATGTACGAAATTCGCTTATCCTTCGTAAGCAACATGATTTGAAATACTTGCTTTAGGAAAGGACAGGAACCTGAGCGCTCGAGCGCCCGTGAGGGTCGAAGCAAAAAGCCGCAAGAGCAGAACCACCGCTCTTGCGGCTTGTGTCATCTTCGACGCCAACCCGGGTCAGCGCGATTTAGCCCGTTCTATTCGTCCGGAGACGTATTGCCCGAAGACCCGGGCTCTGAGTTGTAATTATTCATTCCGTTTGGATTATTCGGGTTGTTGCCGGTTCCGTTCGGTTCCGCCTGGTTCATGTTGCCCGTACCCGGTTGCGTATTGCCGGGTTGAGTGCCCGTGCCCAAATTGTTTCCTCCGGGCATGCTGTTTTGTGAACCGGCGCCTGGAGACATCGACCCCGTACCCCCAGCGGCTCTTCCGGCTCCTCCGGCTTGGGCGTAGGCGTTAGTTACCGGGACAATGGCCAAAAGCAGGACCGCCGAAAGCACGGCAAAAAGTTTCTTCATTTTGATTTTGAATGTCATGTCGGTTCTCCTTTTTTTCAGAAACTTCATGGGGATTTTTGGAAGGTATTTCCATGCTAACAACCTAATATCGCTAATCAAAAATTCAACCGCCAGCCTGCAGGGGCAGCCCCCCGTTTAAGCGGAGAACACAACCGCCCCGCCCTTGACAGTCCCCGCCTCAGGTCATATCAGAACCCCATAACAGACGATCCAGCGATCGTGGATGCAGACCGAACAATCTCTTTTCCGGCGGACGATGACCACATCCCGATTTCTGCGGTGACTTTTCTCAAGTGCGTTTCATATAGCGCGATACGCGCGGCATTGCTTTTTTGGCGGTTTTTTTCATCCAGGGTAACTTTTCAGAATTCAAACAGCCATTGGAACCGGTTTTGGCGGAAGAGTCGCTCAGAACAGGGCTATGTCGGTCGTATGACATGCATTCACTTAAAAGTTCGATACGTTCGATATTAGAGGACGTAAGACATGTGATTATGTCGCAACAGTCCGATGATGGAAGCTGGCGCTACCTGCTCGAAGGTACAGTCTTGCCAAATGCTTACCATATCATCGTCGAAACCCTCTTTCCCCCCGCGGAAAAAGATCTTGTCGAAAGTCTCGCGAGCTCGATAGAACGCCGTCAGCTGGACAACGGCGGCTTTGGTCTTTTT
>CAWEZA010000126.1:0-6231 GCA_963813125.1 uncultured delta proteobacterium
CGACCAATGCTACAGCAAGCCCTCCAAAGGAATGAGAAAGGGCGATTCGTTCCGGCATCTTGGTCATCGGGATCACCGGCCCATGGGGATGCCGATCACGGTTCCCACGACAAGTCCCCCGATGATCCATTCATAGGACACGATGCTTCTGTTCAGGAGCGTTCCCACCACTGCGAGCAGCATCCCGAACGAAGCAAGGCTCAACCCCCTGCGCGCCGTCTCCGAATGCGAAAGGCCGCGCAATCCGAAAAGAAAAAGGACCGAGGCGATTAACAAGGTGAAAAAGTAAGCCGACTGCCTCAAATCGATGCCTGCAAGCAAGCCATAGTCGCTCATGCTTAGGCCCTCTCTTTTTTCTTCTTTTTGAACATCACCAACATCCTGTCCGTAATGAGAAAGCCTCCCACCACATTTATGGACGCCGCAGCCACCGCCACAGCCCCCAGCATCGAACTCGCCGTGTTAAGACCCTGCCCGGCAATGATCAGCGAAGCTACGAGGGATATGCCCGAAATGGCATTGGTAAAAGCCATGAGCGGGGTATGAAGAAGCTGGGGCACCCCCGAAATCACGTGGTAACCCGCGAAAACGGCCAAAACGAATATATAAAGGAGGACAAGAAAATTCCCGCACGCCATTGTGAATCCCTCCCGATTTAAAATATTATGGTAAATATTATAAAAGCGCCGAGGCGCTTCTTCGTCAGTTTGTACAAGTATCGAAAGCCTCGAAATCTCTAACCTGCATAATGCCTGGAAATAATCTCGTTGACGATTTCACCCCTGTGGGTGATCACGCACCCCCTGATTATTTCGTCATCGAAATTGAGCCGGAACCTTCTTTCATCGGGGTTCCAGTATTCGGTTATCAGGTTGAACACATTCGCGGAAAACATCTGGCTCGCATGTGAGGCAACCCGCCCCGGCAGGTTCTCAAGTCCGATGATGAGCACACCGTTCACGTCCACTTCCTCGTCCGGCCGCGAACCGGCAACGTTGCCGCCGGATTCTACCGCCCCGTCCACGATCACAGATCCCCTGGACATGCCTCTGACCATCTCTTCGGTGATGATGAGCGGCGCTCTGCGTCCGAACACCTGGGCCGTAGTAATCACAACGTCCGAGGCTGCGCATATTCCGGCGACGGCCGCCCGTTGCGCCGCAAGCTGTTCCTCGCTCAGCGCCCTGGCATACCCGTCATGCGTACGGCCGGCGTCTCCCAGGTCGATCTTTGCGAACCGGGCACCCAGTGATTTAACCTGCTCCTCTACTTCCGGCCGGGTGTCGAACGCTTCTACGCGCGCCCCCATCCGTTTTGCCGTGGCTATGGCCTGGAGACCCGCCACACCCGCTCCCACTATGAAGACCCGCGCAGGCGAAATCGTGCCGGCCGCCGTCATCATCATCGGGAAGATCTTTTTCAGCCGCCCGGCCGCCGTTACGACGGCCACGTATCCGGCCAAGCTGGCCTGCGAACTCAGAACGTCCATTTTCTGAGCCCGGCCGATTCGGGGGATCATTTCCAGGCTGATCGAGGAAACCCCCCGGTCGCGCAACAGTTCGACCATCGGTTTTTCCCGGAAGGGGTCCATCATGTTGATGCATATTGCGTCGTGTTTCAGACTGAGGGTTTCTTCACGGGAAGGTCCGCGCACGCTCAGCACCAGGTCGGCGCGTTTCAGTAGTCCGCCGCGTTCGAAAATCACCGAAGCCCCGGCCTCTCCATAGGATTCGTCGGATATGCCAAGCGAACTGCCGATCCCGGATTGCACAAAAATGTCGGCCCCTGCCCGAGCCAGTTTGGCGATGTGTTCCGGCACGAGGACGACACGATTTTCCCCGGGGTGAATTTCTTTTAGAACGCCAAGGATCATGTTAGCAATCGCTCCATAAAGTGAGGACAGCCAATAGTCCGGCTGTCTCTTCGCAACGCAGACGCCGTTTGCCGTGACCATTCGCGAAAAATCAGGGCCCATTTGCGAATGACCGGGCTAATAAGAAGATAAGGAACCTGTAATTTTTTCACCAGTGCCTGTTTTTGCGAGTGAGAAAGGCATAATCAGATTGGGCGTCAGGACGGTCCGGGAGGGGGCAAAGGGCGTTCCTTTATCAGATTAAGCCGAAGAGCAGGACAAAACTGCGGCGATTGCTGCCGTAACCTCGATCCCGCCTACGCACCGCATCAGCTATCCGACAGATCAGTTCTTCCTGGTCCCACGTCCCATAGGTGCGTGTGAGGCCCAGCCGAACCACAACAAGCTTCAGGGAGGGGACAATAGAGACGAATTGCCCTTCGTATCCGATTGAGTGATAGGCGCCGCGCGGAATGCGCCCACTCGAATCCCTGCCGCTCCTGAACTCGCGTGGGATGAGCAACCAGAAGCCCGCCCCATACTTTTTATCGGAAGCCGGGGTCGTGCAATAATCGACCCAGCCTTCAGGTAGGATTCGATCTTTCCCCCACATGCCGTCTCTAAGATAAAGAAGGCCAAACCGAGCCCAATCTCTTGCCGTTGCGTACATGAAGGCAGAACCCACAAGTGTTCCGGAAGAATCCGGCTCCACCACCGCGCTCTTCATCCCGGTGCGGTGAAATAGCGCCCGTCTCGGGAATAAGAGATAGTCCCGTTCGCTTTCGAACGTATTTCGCATCACTTTTGATAGAATGTTGGGCGTGCCGCTGGAATAATGCCACTTCACGCCCGGGCGAAACAGCAGGGGTTTATTTGCAGCAAATGATGCCGAATCACCGGTCCCGAACATCATTACGGTCACATCGGAAAAAGGGGAGGAATAATTTTCCTGGAAAGCCAAGCCGCTGCTCATATGTAGGAGATCATCGAGCGTGATCTTCCTTCTGGGATCCTGCTTTCCAGACCATCCGGGCAAAAGAGCGTCGGAGTTGAGAGACAGCTTTTCCTCGCCCACGAGAATACCCGCCAATGCGGCGAAGACCGATTTGGTCATCGACCAGCCCGGCAACGGCGTATTCGCGGTAAAGCCCGGCGCATAGCGTTCAGCCACTATTCGGCCGTCATAGACGATTACCAGCGCCCTGGTTCTTCGAAGAAGATCGGGGTCGGGTTCCTTGAAGGCCCAGTCCACTGCCTGCTTGAGTTTATCGCCGTCCAGAGCGTGCGGAAGGTGTTCCGTGTCGACAAGCTCACCATCGGGCCACACCCCGTTTTGGCTCCCGTGAGTATCCCTGATAGATACGGAAGCGCCCTCAGCGCTCAAGTCGATATTCTCCATATCTCCTATCATCAAAGTGCAGCCAAGCCCATGGCGGAAGATCGCCTTCCGCTCGGCCAATCCATCGATAGAGGCAGTGACTGTCCGTTGCCTATAGTCGATCCGGGCATCTGCAAATCTAAGGGGATAGAGCGCCCCGACCGGCTTCAGATCCTCGCTCCGCACCGACGCAGGTGTCCTCCGTGATACGAAGACATCCGAACACAGGTTCTTGGCTTCGAAACCGGTAACAACGAGCGCCGCCTTCCACAAATAAAAGCCAAAAGCCATTGCGAGGAGGACACCAACGACTCCGGAAATCAAAAGAACTCGTTTGGCCGGCTTTTTCATTTTACAGCCCTATCCGCGGGGTTTCAGGCAATAGGCGCCATACCGCCTGATAAATTAAGGCTCTCCATAGGCATACTCCATAGCTATATCCATTTAGTTGAACCAGGGCTTACTCTTGCCAATGGTGGGGCAACATTTGCGCCGCGCGACCCGCCATTGACGCGCGGCCACATGATATACACCTTAACAGTATGAAGATAAAGCGTTCGAAGCCCTCGCAAATCTTAGCAAGGGGAACTGCTCAAAAAGCAGAAATGATGTGGCAAGTATCATGGAGGCATAAAATGGAAACATACAACATACGTCACCTGGTCGGGATCAAAACATCAGCGGAAACCGTCTACCAGGCATTGACGGACACAAAGAAACTCGCTGGATGGTGGACCGCCGATACCCGTGGCAAAGGCTCAAAAGTGGGAGACGTTCTGGAGTTCTGGTTCAGAGATTTTTGTCTCAAATTCGAAGTCGCAGATCTTCAGCCGGGCAAACTCGTTCGGTGGAAATATGATGGAAAAGACGAGGAATGGGCTGGAACTGAGGTAGCCTTTTCCTTAAGCGCCGACGAAGCGCAGTGTCATGTCCACTTCAGTCATACAGGCTGGCGAAGCGATAGGGGAGGTTTCTCTCACTGCTCAACAAAATGGGCGGTTTTCATGTTGAGCCTCAAGGATTTATTGGAAAAAGGTAAAGGGCAGCCGGCACCCAACGACGTAAAAATTGAGTACGATGAGGTCGCACGTCGGAGGCTTGCCGCGTAAAGCGTCATAATCCGGAACCCGGTCTCCATATTTTTGCTCCACCATCCCGGACGGGAATTCAAATCGCTCCCGGTGGCTCCATTGGGGTCTCGATCCTCCGCACATCCTTGACGGCATCCATTTCATATGGTTAATAAAAACTATCAGTATACTGTTTACACAGGCTCAACTGGTGCGGGGACAGATCCGATAATCCAAAAAGGATGCGACAGAATATGGACAAAACTGCAGACCGTGCGGCGGGGGCGGTTGTGGGGGCTCTTATCGGGGACGGCCTCGGATTGGGCCCTCATTGGTATTATGATCTGGACCGGATGCGGGCCGATTACGGACCGTGGATTAATGGGTATACCGAACCCAAGCCGGGCCGCTATCACTCGGGACTCAAGGCGGGGATCTTTCCCAGACCGGTCTGATCACCCTGGAGCTTTTGCGCTCGGTTGTGAAAAAGGGCGGCTACGATGAAGAAGACTTCACCCGGCGGTTGGACGAACAGTTCCTGAATAGGATGGATGGCACCGCGGACACCGGGCCGGGGGGATATACGAACCAGTCGATCAGGGAACTTTACCGGGCCAGGGTTAAAGAGAAAAAGCCCTGGGCGGATACGGGAGATTACGCCGATACCACGGAAGGGGCGGAACGGGCGGTAGTGATAGCGGCAAAATATGCCCGGTCGCCAACTGAGGGGGCGCGGATGATCGCACGAAACATCCGGCTGACACAGATCGATCCCTATGTTGCAGCCCTTGGCGCGGCCTATTGCGTGATCGTAAGCGCTCTGATCCGTGGCGAGCCGTTCGACGACAAGCTTGCGGGTAAACTCTACCGCATGGTGGAAAATGGAGAACTGCCTTTTACCCATGCCGTGCTCGCCGAGAACAAGGGAGCTTATGACCATGAACCCGCACCAGCTTCTGAGTCACTCCCCTATCCGGACGGGCTTTTGTTTCCTTCCCACATCTGGCGGGCCGCCAAAGACCCGGGGGTGGTCATCGATCCGGCCTGGAAGGTGTCGCTGGTATACGGCCTGCCCTGTTCGATCGTTTGCGTGCTGCCGGCCGCCTATTACCTGGCTGCCAGATTTGACGACAATTTCGAGCAGGCCGTCCTGCACGCCATAAACGGTGGGGGGCAGAATATGTCCAGGGCCATGCTGACCGGTGCATTGGTCGGGGCACAGGTGGGGCTCTCGGGTATTCCCGTCCGTTTTATCGAGGGGTTATCCGGGGCAGATGAGATAGTCGATCTTGCAAAACGAATAGGCGGGTAGGTCGCCGGGCGGCGATTGTTTCGACCATGGAGGAGGGAGACTTCTGATGGAATTGCGTCATACCAGGACCATTATTTTGAATGAAGGGTCCGCAGAGGAAAAGCGTCGGGAAATCCGAAATTATTTTCATAAAACCTTCACCATAGATGAAAAGCTCTACGACACCCTTGCTGACGATGCCGCTTTTTACGCTCGCCCGGAACCCCTCAGGCACCCGCTGATATTCTACCTGGGCCACACGGCCGCCTTTTATATAAATAAGTTGATCATTGCAAAGATCGTGGACACCAGGATCAATCCCGGGTTTGAATCCATGTTTGCCGTGGGCGTGGATGAAATGTCCTGGGACGATTTGAATGACGCCCACTACGACTGGCCGGCGGTGGCCGAAGTAAAGGCTTATCGCGACACGGTGCGCGAGAGGGTGGACAAGCTCATAACCACCCTGCCCCTCACTCTTCCCATCGACTGGCGCAATCCTTTCTGGGCGATAATGATGGGAATAGAACATCAGCGGATCCACCTGGAGACCTCATCGGTCATCATCCGTCGCGCGCCCGTCGAGAGCGTGCGGCAGCTTCCCTTTTGGGACATCTGCCTCCAATGGGCCGGGGCGCCC
>CAWEZA010000127.1:0-14653 GCA_963813125.1 uncultured delta proteobacterium
AGGTAAACCCCCGGGTATTTCGAAACATGTTTCTTGGGGCTTTCAGCCACATGGCTCTTCGCTGGCTGATTCTCAAGCCGCGAGCGGAAACGGACATGCTCGAGGAGATCAACCAGGTTGCGGGACTTTTGTACTGTGCCGTAACGGGTTCGCTCTAAGAGTTGCCTGATCGTTTCGCGAGCCTTCTTTAACCGGATCGGAAGAAAAGGAGTGGCCCTATGGTGAAGAAGTGATGCCGTTGTGGTTTGTAATGGCCTTGGTGAGGCCGACCTCTTCGCTGCGAATTCGATCAAGATCAGGGCTGCATCCATTCTCCGGCCGGGCAGGTGAGCTTTAACGCAAAAAACTTGCTTGACCCCACCAAAGCGTATTCCTCAGGTGTACAAAGAATAGTTTCCTGTCATATCACCTCACCTAAGTAGGAGGCGCAAATGCGTATAAACCGTCACACCCTATTGGTCGCCCTCGCATGTTGTCTGCTGCTCTCATCGTTTGGCAGCGCACCGGTTGCCGCTAAAACGATCAAGGTGGCGTTCATAGATCCGCTCTCGGGCCCGTTTGGACCGGTGGGCATTCAGTTCGCCCAGCAGTTCCAGTTCATGTTCGACCAAATCAATAAATCCGGGGTCCTGCCCGATGGTGACCGGTTCGAACTCGTGCTTTTTGACAACAAGGTCGACCCGAAGACCTCGGAGGTGGACACGCAGAAGGCCGTAGACCAGGGGATCCACTACCTGGTGCAGGGCAACGGCTCAAACGTGGCCTTCGCCCTGGTCAACTGGGTCAACAAGCACAACCGGGATAACCCCAACGACAAGGTCCTCTACCTGAACTACGCGGCGATCGACCCGGGCCTGAGCAATGCCGACTGCGGCTTCTATCATTTCAACTTCGACGCCAACGTGAACATGAAAATCGCAGGCCTTGTCGCCTACCTCAAGAACATGAAAAACATCCACAAGGTCTACCTGATAAACATGGACTACTCCTTCGGCCATTCGGTCTCCCAGGCCGCCATGGTGATGCTCCAGCGGGAACGCCCCGATGTAGAGATCGTGGGTGATGACTTCACGCCCATCGGACAGACCAAGGACTTCACCCCGTACATCGATAAGATTCGCAAGTCAGGGGCCCAGGCGGTGATCACCGGAAACTGGGGCGCCGACATGACGCTTCTGGTCAAGGCCGCCGGTCAGTCGAACCTCCAGGGCGTCGAGTTCTTCACGTTCTACGGAGGTCTTCCCGGAACGCCCCAGGCTATCGGCGCCCTGGGCGCCGGCCGGCTTGTGCAGATCACGCCCTGGGCCGCCGGCGGCTTCGCAAGCCCGGCCATCGACAAGCTCGCCGCCGAATTCAAGCAGAAGTACCACAGCGACTTCTACTATGGCAGCCAGTTATACCTGCCCCAGATGCTGGCCCGCGCCATCAAGATGGCCGGCGGAGACGATGTGACCAAGGTTGGCCTGGCGCTTGAAGGTATGCACTACCCAAGCCTCCTGGGTGAGGTGTACATGCGCGCCGACAATCACGCGATAGTTCTGCCGATGGTCATCTCGACCATGGAGACGGGAGTCAAACCTTATATGGTGGGTACCAGCATGAACTTCAAGGTCAACGACCGCATCCCGGCGATCGATATGTTCCTGCCCAGCTCATGCAAGATGGATGACCGGCCGGCAGGTCTCATGTCGCCCAACGCGTTCTACAATATCACCGGCAAGTAGCGCTCGGCGGGGGCGCGCCTTTGCGGGCGGCCCCGCTTCAGCATCTAACCCTCAATGCAGGTTTGGACGCGAGGTGCTAACGAAGTGGGAAACCTTCTTTTCGTTCTTTTCAACGGGGTCATGTACGGCCTGCTGCTTTTCCTGATCAGCAGCGGCCTCACGCTGATCTTCAGCATCATGGGCGTTCTCAACTTCGCCCAGGCGAGCTTCTACATGCTCGGGGCCTACTTTGCCTTCCTGATCACGGGGTGGACCAACTACTGGGTGGCCCTGGTGCTTGCGCCCGTCGTGGTGGGATGCTTCGGCGCTCTCGTTGAACGCTATGGGCTGAGCAGGGCCCACAGCGGCGGGCATGTTGCCGAGCTGCTGTTCACCTTCGGCCTGAGCTACCTGATCCTCGAGGCGGTAAAGCTTGGTTGGGGGCAGATTGCCGTCGACTACACAATGCCGCGGGCTCTCGACTTTCCCCTGTTTACAGTCGGCGGGCTGTCCTACTCGGCCTACCGCGTGTTCATGATGGGACTGTCGGTGCTCGTCTTCGGATTTCTCTACCTGCTCCTCAAAAAGACCCGCATAGGCATCATCATCCAGGCGGCCCTCACTCACCGCGAAACGGTCGCCATGCTCGGGCACAACATTCCGCGGATTTTCATGATCGTTTTCGCCATCGGCTGCGCGCTGGCCGGCCTGGCGGGCGTGATAGGGGGTAACATCCTGGTGACCGAGCCGGGCATGGCCCTTTCGATCGGCCCGATCATCTTCGTCGTGGTGGTGATCGGCGGGATCGGCTCGCTTGGCGGAGCCTTGATCGCCTCTTTGCTGATCAGCCTGCTCGAAAACTTCATGACCACGCTCAACTCGTCGATGGCCGGCCTGCTGGGCTTGCACATCGGGCCGCACTGGCCCCTTGGCGAGCTCCTTGGCATGCCGTTTTCACAACTGGCGCCAATCATGCCCTACTTCCTCATGGTCATCATGCTGATCGTGCGGCCCAAGGGCTTGATGGGGGTGGCTGAACTATGAGCAACGGGTCGCTCGCATTGCGGCGCGCAAAGCCGCGTTTGTTTGCAGGGTCCTTGACCTGGCTCCTTATGGGCGCCGCCTTTGTTGCGGCGCCGCGGGTCTTCAGCAGCAACTCCGCGATTTCGGTGTTGAGCCTCACGGGGATAGCCATCGTGTTCGCGCTCTCCTACAACATGCTCTTTGGCGAAACGGGGCTGCTATCTTTTGGTCACGCCGTCTACTACGGCCTGGGCGCTTACGCCACGATGCACGCCCTAAACTCCTTCCATGCGGCGGCCATCCCCTTCCCGGTAGAGCTGTTGCCCCTGGTGGGCGGCGGAGCAGGCCTGGTCTTCGGCCTGGTGCTCGGCTACATTTCCACGCGCCGCGCGGGCATCACATTCGCGATGATTTCTCTAGGCATAGGCGTTCTGATGGCGTCTTTGGCGGTCATCCTGCGCCGATTTTTCGGCGGCGACGGAGGCCTCTCCGGAGACCCCACCCTGGGGGCCCACTGGTTTGGCGTGACGTTTGTGAGCCCGATCCAGCTCTACTACTTCGTCGCGGTGTGGTGCATGATCTGCATCCTCGCCATGTACTTTTTCACCACCACGCCCCTTGGCCGCATCGCCAACGCCGTGCGGGACAACCCGGAGCGCGCTCAGTTCATCGGCTACAATACCCACCAGGTCCGCTTCCGCGTCCACGCGCTGGCGTCCATGTTCGCCGGGGTGGCCGGAGGCCTGGCGGCAATCGTAAGCGGTATCGTTACTCCCGACATGCTGGGGCTGACCAACTCGGGCGAGGTGCTGATGATGGTCTACATCGGAGGTGCGGGGATTTTCTTCGGCCCGGTTGCCGGCGCGATCATCCTCACATTCATGGAGGTCCTGCTGAGCAACTATACGAAGGCCTGGCAGCTCTACATCGGGCTGTTCTTCGTGCTGATCGTCATGTATGTGCCGGGAGGTGTGGCGAGCCTTATCCAGATGCACCTGCCGGTCCTGAGGCGCGGAAAGTTAAAGCGGCTGCTCGCGCCCTACGCCCTGATGGCGCCGCCCGGCGCGGTCTTCGCGCTGGGGCTGGTGTTCATGGTGCAGATGGCCTACCACGTGAACGGAGTGATGATCCTCCTGGACCAGCCCTTCGAGTTTTTCGGGGTGCGGTTCCACGCGCACAGCCCCTGGACGTGGGCCGGGGCCCTGGTAATTACGGCGGCCGCCCTTTGGGCGTGCAGGCTCGTCGGCCGGCGGGTCTCCCTCGCATGGGACGAGATTACAGCCGATTCGGGACCCGCACAGGCGAAGGAGGAGTTGCGATGAGCGGGTCGGCGCTGGAACTCGAAAACGTCAGGCTCCATTTCGGGCCGGTCGAGGTCATTCGTGGCGTCAGCCTGGCTGTGGGAAGCGGCGAGCGCCACGCAATCATCGGCCCCAACGGGGCGGGCAAGTCAACGCTTTTTAACCTCATAAGCGGCCGTTTCCCGCCAAGCGGTGGCCGCATTCGCCTAAAGGGTGAGGACATAACCAACAGGGCGCCCTACCGGATCTCGCGCAAGGGCTTGAGCCGCAGCTTCCAGGTGAGCAACATCTTCCAGCACCTTACGGTCTATGAGAACCTGCGCTGCGCGGTCCTCTGGTCGCTTGGTCACCGCTACAACTTCTGGCGCGCAATCGGCCGCCTCAGGGATGTCCAGGAAAAAGCCCGGGCGATTCTCGAGCTAATCGGCCTCGAGTCGCGGAGCAACGCCCTGGCGGGTGCGCTCCCCTACGCCGACCAGCGGGCCCTCGAGCTCGGCATCACCATCGCCGGGGGCGCCGACGTGATCCTTCTTGACGAACCCACCGCCGGAATGAGCGCAGAGGAGACCGACCGGGCCGTCGAACTGATACGGCAAGTGACGGAGGGAAAAACCCTGCTTATGGTCGAGCACGACATGAAGGTCGTGTTCAACCTGGCCGACCGCGTCTCCGTACTGGTCTACGGGGAACTGATCGCAACCGGTACGCCGCAGTCCATACGCAATAACGCGGCTGTGCAGGAGGCCTACCTGGGAGAAAAACCTGATGAAAAATGAGGGCAGCATGCTCGAGGTGAAAGATCTGCATGCCTACTATGGCAAGAGCCACGTCCTGCAGGGTGTCGACCTCAAGGTTGGTGAAAATGAGATCTGTGGCCTGCTCGGCCGCAACGGGGTGGGAAAATCCACCACCCTCAAGGCTGTCATGGGCGCGGTGGCCGCGCGCGGCTCGGTTCGCTTCCGGGGCGAAGAGATGATCGGCCTGCCCCCTTACGTCATCGCCCGCCGAGGGATCGGAATCGTCCCGGAAAACCGCGACGTTTTCCCCACGCTCACCGTCCACGAGAACCTGCGGATCGGCATCAAGAGCACGCGAAAGCCCGGCCGATGGTCTATCGACGATGTGCTGGACTTTTTCCCGAACCTGCGCCTGCGCCTCAGGACCAAGGCGGGTTTTCTGTCCGGGGGCGAGCAGCAGATGCTTTCCATCTGCCGCACACTGATGGGCGACCCATCATTGATAATGATCGATGAGCCGACCGAAGGGCTTGCGCCGCAGATGGTCCGCCAGGTCGGCGATCTTCTCGAGCGGTTCTCGTCTCTGGGCATCGCGATCCTGCTGGTGGAACAGAAGCTCGACATCATAATGCGGGTGTCCCACCGTCTCATGGTAATGGGACATGGGAGGATCGTCTTCGAGGGAACCCCGGATGAGCTGCGCGCAAGTAAAGCCGTGCGCGAAGAGTGGTTAGAGATCTGACCAGGGGCCGATCCCCCCTTCTCTTGCTTTAAAGCCGCATTGGAAAGGAACTCTTATGAATAAGCCGTTCGAACGTGTTGCTATTGTCGGTACAGGTATTCTGGGAACACAGATAGCCATGATTGCCGCACACTCCGGCTACGCCGTCAGTGTATACGATACCAGGCCGGGGGCCTTCGATGAAACATACGCCAAACTCCATGCGGATCTCAAGGAGAGGCAAATCGATCCGGTCATTGCCTGGGACAGGTGGCAGGGGTGCAAAGAGTCCATCCGGTTTACCACAAACCTCGGGGATGCCTTAAGCGATGTCGATCTTGTTGTGGAGGCGGTTACCGAGGACCTGGGCGTCAAGCGGGAGCTTTTTAAAAAGATGGGTGGGATCGCCCCGGCCAAAACAATCTTTGCGACCAACAGTTCCTCCATTCCCGTATCGAGAATGGAAGACTGCAGCCCCGGGCCTGAGCGATGCATCAACACTCACTTCTACACTCCGCTCCAGGGAATGTTGATGGCCGACCTCATGGGAGGAACGAAAACCCTGCCTGAAGTAATGGAAAAATGCGATCAATGGCTCAGATCGATGGGCATCCTTCCACTTAGAGTAAATAAGGAGCTGCTGGGGTTTTGTTTCAACTGCGTCTGGCGGGCCGTAAAAAAACAAACTCTGCACATGTGGGCAAACGACTTCGTGGATTTCCGGGACATAGACCGCGCGTGGCGCGTCTTTACGGGCACCCAGTGGGGCCCCTTCGGACTGATGGATACCGTTGGCCTGGATACGGTAGCAAACATCGAGATGGTCTACTACAATGAGTCGAAAGACCCCGGGGACAAGCCGCCCGAAAAACTCCTGGAGAAGATAAAAAGAGGTGAACTGGGAGTTAAGACCGGGAAAGGATTCTACACTTATCCCAACCCTGAATTTCTAGGTGCCGATTTTTTGAACCCAAATAAATGAGGCTCGCCGGCTATTAGTTTGACAGGGCCTTTATTTTCCCCCGGGAACTTTTATCTTATTTTAAGATATTAATTATATTGGCTATGGGGAGAAGAACCGATGGCTCTAAAAAATATCTGGACTCGTGTATTGATAGGAATTGTCTCGGCAGTGCTGGCGTTCCCGGTCGGAGCGTTCGCGCAGCCTGCTGCCAACCAGGGCGCCGCCCCTCCTCCACAGAACTTCAGCGAGCCGCAGCTTGACCAGATGCTCGCCCCTATCGCGTTGTATCCCGATTCGCTTCTCGCTCAAGTCCTGCTGGCGTCGACATATCCTTCCCAGGTGGTGGAAGCCGACAGGTGGGTCAAGGCTCACAGGGGCTGGAGCAAGGCGCGGATCAACTCCGCTTTGAATAAGATGGACTGGGATCTTAGCGTTAAAGCGCTGGTCCCGTTTCCCAAGGTGCTCGGCATGATGGATAAGCACCTGGATTGGACGACGAATCTGGGCGAGGCTTTCCTTGGCCAGCAGCAGGCGGTAATGGCCTCCGTGCAGGAATTGCGGCACAAGGCTTACGCCAAAGGAAACCTCAGGACGACTTCGCAGCAGGAAGTGGTTGTCCAAAGCCAGGATATCGAGATCGAGCCCGTTAACCCCGAGCTCGTCTATGTCCCGTATTACGATCCGTTGCTGGTTTTTGGGGACTGGTGGTGGCCGGGGTATCCGCCTTTCGCTTTCTTTCCTTATTACGGGCCCTATCTCGCCTTCGGCCCGTTCGGGTTTGGCGTGGGCATTTTCGTTGCTAGTTGCTGGAATTGGGGTTGGGGACATTGGGGTTGGGGCCACGGGAACCTCTATGTTAATGCCAATCGACACTTGAACATCAACGACCCCCATGCGGGAATCAACCGAAGTACCATGAGGACCGCCAATTTCCATACATTCGCGGCCCATCAGGCGGCGGGCCTGGGTAGAGTGTCCGGCGCACACGCCGGCGCCTTCCATAGACCGTCCGCGGCTTCTGTCAGAAGGGGCATCTCGGGTACGCGGGCCGGAGCAGCCCACGGTTTTGCCCACGGCGCGGGAACCTTCCGCGGTCATGGTTTTACCGGCTCCCACACCGGCCGTGTTGCTCCAGGCTTTGCCGGACACGGTAGCGCCGGGGGATTCCGCGGCCCGGTCGGCGGAGCACCGCACTTTGAAGGAGGAGCAGCCCACTTCGGCGGAGGAGGCGCTCATTTCGGAGGTGGCGGATTTCACTTTGGAGGCGGTGGAGCTCACTTTGGAGGCGGCGGCGGCCATTTTGGCGGAGGAGGTCATGGCGGCGGACGCAGGTAATTGCGCCGCTGTGAAAAGAAGCGGAAATCCCGGTGGGAGCGCCAAGAGGTGGTGATGGAGTTCACATTTTCTTGGACCTGAACTCGTGCTATGATGTGTCGAGTTCCAAGTGGGGCAAAACACAAGCGGATCGGGTTCGAATTGAAAATAGAATGCTTCATTTTCGACTTTGACGGCACCCTGGCCGAGTTCCGGCTGGATTTTGCGGCGATGAAACAGCTGCTTAATTCTCTGGCCGAGAGGTTTCTGGCGCTCCCGCCCCCGCAGCCTTTTCTTCCCGCTCTCGAATGGCTTGCATGGCTGGAGGGAAAAATCCGTGAATCCGGGGGGGCTTCCGAGTCTTTCCGCTCCGAGGCCATGGCCATGATCTGCGAAATGGAGATGGAAGGAGCAAGGAGGGGAGCGCTCTTCCCGTTTACCCGACCGATTTTGAAGATGCTCAAAGCACAGGGCAAAAAGACGGCCATAATAACCCGAAACTGCGATGCGGCGGTCCGTGTCGTCTTTCCCGACGTGTCCGAGGTTTGCCCCGCCTTTTTTTCCCGCGATCACGTGCCCTCCCCCAAGCCCGATCCCGACCATGTGGCCCGCGCGCTCGAATTCGTCGGCGCAAGACCCCAAACGGCGATCATGATAGGCGACCATCCCCTGGATATTCAAACAGGCAAGGCGGCGGGGATACTTACGGCGGGCGTTTGCAGCGGCAGCGGCTCACGGAGTGCTCTGGAGGCCGCGGGGGCCGACTGGGTTGCCGAGGACTGTCAGAAACTGATCGAGCAACTGACGAACCGCTCGGTGTAGGGTTGAGGTGCAGGCTTCCAGCCGCGAATTCCCCCGGCAGAACCAATTTACCGTGATCCGCAATGGTAATCGGTTGACCATGGCGCGGTCATTTGTTATCGTTTTCGGTGCGTAAAACTGATAGCTACTTCAATACGAAACCGGGAACACAATGGACGTTTCAAAGCAAAAAACGAAGGAACTCCGTGGAATAGGCGCCCTTTACAGCGAAGTGGAACGTAAGGACCTTTTCCGGAAATATCTCTATTTTATCTGCATGGATCGAACTGGGTATCCTCATTACCTGCTGGCTCTACCAGATAGGCGACAGCGGGAGCGGCGTCCAATCCACTTTCCCGTGGCGACTCTATTTTCTGATCGCCTTCCTTGCCCCCATCGCCATTACTTTTCTGGCGGGGACAATAGTTGTTGGTTTCAATAAGTATTTTGCGGAAACCGATAGTGAGGCCGAAGAATTTAGACGCGATCCCGTGGAGCCATCCGAAGCCGGCAGAATCGAGCGGTTGGGCAGGATGGTCGCCCTTGTGCAAAAACTTCCCTTCCTTGCGCTTTTGCTGCTGCTTGGCGCAGGGGTGGCGTTTTTCTACAAGCTGGAGGCCATTATTGCGCTGGTGGGCGGAATAGGCGGAAAATCCGTAGAGATACTTTTGATTGCGCTTGGCGTCGTTTTGTTTCTGGGGGCGATTTTCGGGCTGATCCTGATCATTTTAAACTACAGGCTGCGCAAAACGGCGATGGAATACGAGTACAAGTCACAGGTCGCCGAGAAGTTCGGGCTCGTGATCCTGGAAGACAACACGGTCATGAACAGTTCGGGCAAACTCCTGGTAAATGGAGCCAAGTTCAAGAAGGCTGCCCGGTTTTTGCCTGAGCCAACGGGTGAAATCAAGGCGATCGAAGCCAGGGCTGACGACGGCTTTTGTGTCGATTCGGCAGCCGCGCCGTCGGAGAAATGAACCCCGCCGGTAAGTCCCTCCCGGAACTGGCGTCAGGGTACATAAGCAGGCATGGCCTTATGGCTGAAGGGGACCATGTCCTGGCCGCGGTTTCCGGTGGTCCGGATTCGGTAGCTCTGCTGTCCATACTCACCGTTCTCAAAGACGCCCTTGATTTAAGGCGCATCACCGTTGTCCACTTCGACCACCGGCTTCGAGGCAAAGAATCCGACGAGGACAGTGAATTTGTGCGCGCCCTGGCGCATTCGGCCGGGCTCGATTTTTTCTGCGGCCGGGCCGATGTCGGCGGTTTTGCCAAAAGGCTGAAGATCTCGGTCGAAATGGCGGCCAGGGAGTGCAGGCACTCCTTTTTTGCCAAAACCGCGAACGAACTGAATGCAAATAAAGTTGCCCTCGGGCACACAGCAGACGACCAGGCGGAGGAAGTGCTCCTGAGGGTTCTTCGGGGTACCGGGCCGGCAGGCATCCAGGCGATGGCTCCGTCTACCGCTCAGGGGATAATCCGACCGCTGCTTTTCGCCACCCGTACGGCCATCCTGGAATACCTGGGGGAGGGCGGCACGGAGTTTAGAAACGATTCGACCAATTTTGACCCTTCGTGCCAGAGAAACTTTCTGCGCCTCAAGGTTTTCCCGCTTTTAAAAGAGGCCTTCAACCCGCAAATCGTCCGGACCATAACGCGCTGCGCGGATCTCGCCCGGGAGGAAGAGTCCTGGCTGAGGCCGCAAATCCAGGCCCTTTGGGAGGATATCTGCCTCGATAGGGCCCCGGGGTGGTGCGCGCTCGATTTGGACCGTCTCCGGGGGCTTCACCCGGCCCTTGCGCGCCGAATCCTGCGGCATGGAATAAGCGAGGTCAAAGGCAATCTTTCGGGCGTGGGGTTCGTGCACCTCGAACCCTTGATCGAGCTCATTTCATCGGGAAAAGTGGGGAAGACGGTCGAAATCCCTGGGGGGATCGAGGCGGAAGTCCGGAGAGGAAAGCTTTTTATCACGAAGCGTTGCCCCGGTCCTCAAGACCCCCAAGTTGATGCGCTCACTCTGGACGCTCCCGGCAGCTATTCTTTCGGCTCGTTTAGCTTCGAGCTTCGGCTGGTTGGGCCTGAGGCCCTGATACGGCCGGACTCGGATGGTGAGCGCATTTGCATGGACAGCCGCAAGCTCAGGTGGCCCCTTCAATTACGGTTTAGAAGACCAGGAGACAGATTTCGACCCCTTGGCATGAAAGGCGCCAAAAAGCTCCAGGATTTTTTCACCGACTCATTGGTCCCGAGGCGGGAGCGTCAGGCAATCCCGCTTCTTTGCGACACCGAAAAGATTTGCTGGGTTGTCGGGATGAGAATGGACGACAGGGTGAAGGTCGATTCCGAGACGAAACAAATTCTCGTGGTGAAGTTTGTCCGCTCTTGACTTCCACCCTCAAGATTAATAGAAGCTGAAAACGTCGCAAGCGGAAAAAGAGAGGGAAGTGAAGATCTTCTCCATCCCGGTTCCTGCTTGCGCGATCCCATTTACTGAAAGGACTTGGAATGAAAAACTGGGTGTTCCTTTTTCCCGGCCAGGGCTCCCAATACGTAGGGATGGGGCGCGAGTTCCACGACAACTACAGCGAAGTGCGGGAGCTGTTCCAAAATGCCAACGAAATACTGAAGATGGACGTTACGAAGCTCTGCTTCGAAGGCCCGGAAAACGTGCTCGTTTTGACCGAAAACGTCCAGCCGGCGATGACCGTGGTAAACCTGGCGTGCCTGACGGTATTGCGGATACACGAGATCTACCCGGCGGCCGCTGCCGGACACAGTCTGGGAGAGTACAGCGCTCTTTACGCGGCGGGAGTGCTGAGCCTCGAGGACACCCTCAAGCTCGTAAGGTACCGTGGCAAATTCATGCAGGAGGCGGCCATTGTCGAACCTGGCGGCATGGCGGCCATAATGGATTTGGAAGAGGAAAAGATACGCGAGATTTGCACTCTGTCCGGGGCCGAGATTGCCAATATCAACTGCGTCGAGCAGATCATAATCACGGGCCCCGAAGTCGAGGTAAACAGCGCGGCGTCGATGTGCGAAGAGGCGGGAGCCAAAAAATGCGTCAAACTTAACGTGAGCGGCCCCTGGCACAGCCGGTGTATGGATCATGCCCGCAAAAAATTCGAGCCGGTTCTTGGGGAATGCGTATTCAAAGACCCGCTAATCCCTGTCGTAAACAATGTGGACGCTCAAATCCCGGGAAGCGGTTCCGAGATACCCGGCAAGCTAAGCCGCCAGATCTGCGCTTCGGTTCTGTGGCGGCAAAGCATGGAGCGGATGATCGGAGCGGGATTTTCCAATTTTGTCGAAGTGGGCCCCAAAAAAGTTCTGCGCGGGCTCATGAGAAGGATCGATCGAAACGCGAAGGTCCTGAGCGTCGAAGACGACGCGAGTCTAGCTACCTTTCTGCAGGCAAACTGATCTTTTCGGCCGTAGGGGCGGGGTTTATCCCCGCCCGAGAGAACCATTCCACCGGTACGCCGGAGGCCGAGAGACAAGCCCCGAACGCACGGGATGCCGCCGGATATAGAGCGGTACTTTTTCCAAAAGAAGATAGCGCGGGCGGGGATAAACCCCGCCCCTACGATTCGCAATGAGAGATATTACCGGTAAACAGCAGAGCCTTCCTCCCCGATTTCCCCGCCGATCTTCGATGCCCGGACGATCCGCCTGCAGTCGGCGCAAAGCTTCTGTTCGAAAACATCCCCCGGAACCTGCAGCAGGTTTTCCAGGTGGCGGACCATCATCGTGGTCGTATGAAGTTCGCCGCACCTTTCGCACTGCTCCATTTTGACCTTGTTTATTACGGTGCCGCACATGAGAAGGAACCGCACGTTGCCTTCCTCCTCCATCTGGAGTGCCCCGGTCGGGCAGATGTTGACACAGGCCCCGCATCCTATGCAGTGAGGCAGGCCGTGGGCATAGTCTTTCAGAATGAGAGAGCTCTCACCGGAATGGTAAAATGAGATGGCGGAGGCCCCAAGCCTTTCACTGCAGACCTCTTCACATTTTCCGCAACGCTCGCAGATGTCGCAGCGCATGCACCTTTTGGCTTCCTGCCTGGCCGCTGTTTCGTCCAGGCCCAACTCTACCCGGTCAAAGGTATGCATCCTGCGGTCGAGATCGATCAGCGGGATTTCCTGGCGCTGGATAAAAGCCTTGGCCTGGTAGTCCATTCGAATCGGCTCGATCATGCGGCGCGGCTTGGGGGTTGTCTCGCGCGGGGCGGGCAGGTCCTTCAGCATGCCCCTCAAAAAGGCGTGGATTCCCGCCGCGCCCCTCTTGCCGGAGGCAATTGCCTCGATTACGGTCGCGGGCCCCGTCACCGCGTCCCCCCCGGCAAAGACGTCCTGCGCTGTCGTCTGCTGGCTGAAGGGACGGACCCGGATATTGCCCCATTTGGTGAGTTCCATGTCCCCCAGACCCGGATATTTGGAGACGGCCGTTCTTTGCCCGATTGCTTCTATGACCGCGCCAACCGGCATTCGGTATTGCGAGTTGGGAATCGGGACGGGTCTTCGCCGCCCGGATTCGTCAGGCTCCCCCAAAGAAGCCATGGCGCATTCGAGGTAGTCCACCTTGCCGTAGGCGCCGCCTATGCCGAGGGGGATGGTAAGCTGGTGGACGTGGATTCCTTCTTCGGCCGCCTGAATGACTTCCTCGAAATGTGCCGGCATCTCGGAGCGGGTCCTGCGATACACTATGCTGACGGACTCGGCCCCAAGGCGCACGAGGGTTCTCGCGGCGTCTATAGCCGCGTTGCCGCCGCCAATGACCGCCACCCTGTTGGCCGGCTTGATTTTTAAGCCGAAGGAGACGTCTTTTAAAAAATCGAGCACGCTGATGACTTGCGGAAAATCTTCCTCGCCTTCGATATGAAGCCGTATGCTGTCCCAGGCCCCCATGCCGAGGAAAAAAGCCTTGTAGCCCTCTTTTCTCAGCTGGTCGAGCGTGATGTCGGTCCCCACCGGAGTGTTTACGACGATTTCAACGCCCATCTCCCTGATTGCATCTATCTCCTGGCGCACGATGTCCCGGGGCAGGCGATACTCGGGAATGCCCGTCACCAGAAGTCCTCCCGGCTCCTGCATGGCCTCGAAAACAGTCACGCGGTAGCCTTCACGGGCCAGAAAATAGGCGGCGGCAAGACCTCCGGGGCCGGAGCCCACCACGGCGACTTTCTCGTCATATTTATTGAGGGGCTGGGGTGGGGCGTAGCCGCCCCGCTTCTCGAACGCCATCCGCGCGGCAAGCCCCTTCAAGTCTTTTATCGCAAGCGGTTTATCCAGGTGGCGCCGCTGACACCAGGATTCGCACGGGTTGGGGCAGATCAAGCCGCAGACCCAGGGGAACGGGTTATCCCGCCTTATGACTTCTATCGCCTCATCGTATCGCCCCAGGCCTATCAGGGCGACGTACGAAGGAATATCGATTCCGGCGGGACAGTGCAGCTGGCATGGCGCCGATGATTCTCTTTTCATGCCGTCCGCGCCGTATACTTTCCGACTCTTGTCCGCACCCGGCCCGGGAGAAAAAAGAGGCCTGCCGGTCATGGTCACCTCCAAACGCGCCGGCAACCGTCGCCGTCGCCGACATCGAGATAAATATCAGGAAAACACGTTCGAGTCTAAAGCCCGAACCGTTCTTCGACTATCGCCTTTGCGGATATTGCCCGCTTCAAACCGGTCGCTTCGCCGGGCGATACCAGTTTTAGCGCCGAGGTCGTGCAACCGGTAACGCAGGCGGGCTCGAGGCCAACGTCCAGCCTGTCCTTGCAGAGGTCGCACTTTATTACCCGCCCGGCATCCGCATCCCACTGGGGAGCACCCCAGGGACAGGCCGTGACGCAGGCCTTGCAGCCGATGCACTCGTGTGCTTCGACGTAGACGATGCCGTCTTTTGGCCGTTTACGCATCGCCCCCGTGGGGCAGGCGGAAACGCACCACGGCACTTCACAATGGAAGCAGGGCATGAATACGAAATTGATCCTCGGGACGCCGCCGTCCCGCGCTCTGGGCCCGACACCGACGATTTTGCAAAGGCTCGGACCAACGGGTATGTCCTTTTCGGTCTTGCAGTGGACTTCG
>CAWEZA010000128.1:0-33825 GCA_963813125.1 uncultured delta proteobacterium
ACGGTCATGATTTTTTTGCGTGCGTTCATTCGCCAAATCAGGTATCTGTGGACACATGGAAACGATCCTTGTTCACAGAGGCCGTGCCGTTGGCGCGGGGGATATCGCATTCATCCGGGAGCTGATCGAGAGATACCCCGATGAACATAGGACCTCTCTTTCCCGAAAGATCTGCCGGGCATGGAATTGGGTACAACCCAACGGCCAACCCAAGGACATGGTTTGCAGGGGACTTCTTTTAGATCTTGAGCGGCATGGCCTCATAGAGCTGCCTCCAAAACGACGGCGCACGGGAGGCTGGCACATCGCCCGCAACGCTCCCCAATTGGTTGAAGTTGACCAAACTCCTATCGAAACGAACCTCAAAGAACTCCACCCCATCGTAGTCCGCCAGGTAAGGCGTACTCAATTTGAACAACTCTATAACGGCCTCATCGCCCAATTCCATTACCTGGGCTACGCCCAGCCCGTTGGGTCTCACCTCAAATACATAGCCTTTTCACAGGAACGCCCCATCGCCTGTTTTGCGTGGTCCTCCGCCCCGCGGCACATCGGCTGCCGGGACCGCTTCATTGGATGGGATGGCCAAATGCGGCGCAATAATCTCCATCTGCTGGCCTACAACACGCGATTTCTCTTGCCACCCTGGGTCCGCGTCCAAAATCTTGCCTCCCATCTGCTGGCAAGGATGGCCGGAAGGATCTCCCGAGATTGGGAGCAAATCTATGGGCATCCTCTCTATTTCCTTGAAACCTTTGTCGATACTGCGCGCTTCAAGGGGACCTGCTATCGGGCCGCAAACTGGATATACATGGGCAAAACCACGGGTCGCGGTAAAGACGACCTCACTCATCAGCCCAACCGGTCCCTCAAAGCCGTTTGGGGCTATCCCCTCCGCTGCGACTTCAAACAGAGGTTGTGCGGTGGATAAGCGCGAAGCCGAAGCCCTCTACGATTCCGGAAAGGAGCCCACCGTTAAAAGGCTTCTGGAACTTGATCTCGAAAACAGGACATTCAAGAACGGACTCGGCTCCCAGCAACAAAACTCGACAAATTCCTCGAAGCCGCCATCTTCCGACGGTCCCGAAGTCGTCAGGAAAAAAGCCGCGCTTAAAGGGAAAAAACACGGCGGTCAAACCGGTCATACGGGGAAGTGCCGGGAACTTTTGCCTGTCGAGGAGATGGATCACGTCCATGATCTCTGGGCTACCAGATGCGAGAAATGTTGCCTACCCTTGGAAACTGACGGAGCCAAGGAAACCTCCCCGCCACTTCGACACCAAGTCTTTGAAGTCCCGGAGCTTAAACCTATCAAAACCGAATATCGCTGTCACGAAACTGAGTGCGCCTGTGGTCACAGGACCCGTGCCTCAATGCCCGCGCAAGCAGCCCAAGGCAGCTTTGGTCCCGGAGTCCACGCCATCATCGCCTATCTGGTTTCATCCCATCTCGGCACTCGGCGAGGTGTTTGCGAGATCATGAGCACTTTGTTTGGTATCGATATCTCTTTGGGCTCGGTCTGTAATATTCTGGCTCGAGTCACCGGTGAGCTTGAGCCCGTAGTGGATGAAATCCGGCAAACATTGCCCAACGCACAAAACCTCAATATCGACGAAACGGGCTGGAAATCAAAGGGAGAGCGCCGAACCCTATGGGTCTTTCTCTCATCCGTTGCGGTCTATTTTTGCGTCGCCGCAAGCCGTGGCTCATGCGTTCTCTCCTCTGTACTGGGAGAAGCCTTCGCTGGAATCATAACGAGCGACGACCATTCCGCTTACAGTTCCTACCATAGGAACGGCCTCAGACAACTTTGCTGGGCGCACCTCATCAGGAAGTTCAAAGCCCTGGAGGAAGTCCGCGGCAGCCCCGACGCCCGCCGGTTCGCCACATGCATGCTAAACGAAATAGAAAAGCTCTTCACCTGTTGGTATGCCTTCCTCGACGAAGCCCTTACCCGTGAAGAACTCAGGCAGAGTAGCGCCCTTATCCGAGGCCGCATGAAGCGATTATGCCGACACTATCAATCCAGCAGCGACACTGCTGTCGCCACCCGCGCCTGCCGGACGCTCAAGAACTGGAATCACCTCTTTACCTTCATCTTCCATGAAGGCGTTGAGCCTACCAACAACGCTGCGGAGCGCGCATTGCGCTTTGCCGTGCAGTGGCGAAAAATCTGTTTCGGCAGCCAATCGCCATCTGGGGAACGGTTCACGGAACGCTCCCTTACCGTCACCAGGACTTGCAGGCTCCAGAATCGAAACCCTTTTCATTTCCTTGCTCAGGTCATGACGGCCGCCTTCGCGGGCTCTCCACATCCGACCCTCGTCTAACCTTGTGTGCAGTGGCCCTGAACGGTTACGCAAAATAACATAAAAGAGAACAACAAAAAACAAAATCATAGCGGGCGGCTGCGCCGCGGCGGGTGTGCCACGCCCATCCCCCGTGGGTCCGGAATATACGAGGTTTGTCTTCTCTGTTTCGGCCTGGCCAAGCCTCTTGCGCTTCGCGCCCGGATAGCAAGTATCCGGGCTACCCGCTATCAGGTGTCCGAGGACATAGGTAACACTCTTTGCCCTGTGGGTGAGCGTGGCACACTCGCCGCGGCGCAGCCGCCGCGGATTGGAATTGAAATTTGGTATTGTTTTCAGTAGAATGCACGGTCAATAGGTAACTCACTTACCCTGCTGATCGAGGAGCGCATCAGTTATGACTGACTATCGGCTTTTAGAGCGTGTTTCACCCGAGCGGCTAAGCAGGTGTATCGACGAGTTGGCGGAGCGGATCAACCATGATTATCACGGTAAAGCTCTCGTTTTGGTCGGGGTTTTGAACGGCGCGTTCATTTTTATGGCCGATCTGGCCAGGCGTATCGACATCCCGGTCAAGTTGGATTTCGTAAGGCTTTCCAGCTACGGGGACAAGACGCAGACCAGTGGAAAGATCACGATTACCAAAGACGTCGAGCTTGCCTTGCAGGGAAGCCACGTGTTGATCGTCGAAGACATTGTCGATTCCGGGGTTACTCTAAAGTGGCTGTTGGAGCACATCTCCAACCTTGGTCCCGAATCGGTGAAAGTGTGCGCGCTTGTCGACAAACGTGAGCGCCGCGAGGTGGAAATTGTCCCCGATTACGTGGGGCTAACGGTTGAAAGCGGTTTTTTGGTCGGCTACGGGCTTGATTTTTCAGAAAACCACAGAAACCTGCCGGGGATTTACGAAGTGTTGTTCAACGAGCCCCTCGTCGCGTCCGGTCAATACCCGTCTGCCCAAGGATGACAAATGGCGACAATAGTTATTACGTGCGAGTCCTGCGGAGCAAAATTTCGATTGGATTCGGACAGGCTCAATAAGCCCAGAAACAGGGTGAGGTGTTCGAAATGCGAGTCCGTTTTCTTCGTCGAGCAGCCCGAAGATGACGAATTGATCCATATTGAAATCTCCGAAGAAGAAAACGCCTTGGAGGAAGACTCCCTCTTCGCCGGGGCCGATTCCGAGGAGGAGGATCACAAGGTTGAGTTTCAGGCGCCGGAGAGGAAGAGTGCGGAAAAACGGTCTTCCGGCAGAAAGTTCCTGCTTGCCGGAATCGTTGCCGTCCCGCTGATTGTGATTATTGGACTGATTGTTGTTTTTGGCAGCCGTTTTTCTTTATTTAAAGCCAAACAGCCTCCCGTGGGAGCCGATAAACCGGTCGTGATGATCTCCGACAGCCTCAAGGCCTATTACCTCGAAAACACGCACATCGGTGAGGTGCTCGTGATCGAGGGGGAAGTGATCAATAAATCCGCCAAGCCGGTCAGCTTCGTAATGGTAGAGGGAAAATTGTTCAACAGAAAGGACATCGCCTCGCTGACTCAACGCTGTTATGCCGGCAATCCGCTTACCCGCAGGGAAATCACCCATCTCAAGCTCTCGGAGATACAGGAGAAGATGTTGAACCGGGAAGGCCAAAGCCTAAAAGACGTTCGGATTCCTCCGGCCGGCGAGGTGCCTTTCCTTCTGGTCTTCCATGATCTTCCGGAGATAAGCACCCTCAGCAACTACAGTGTAAACGTTGTCAGTTCTCAATTGAACTAGTTGGAGAGGTCTTGGGCGCCTCTGTTGTATTTGAGCCAACTTATTGAAGTAACGAAAAGAATTGACAAATACCCTTTTTAAAGATAAAAAGGCGCGTGTTCAAGCTGCCGAAAAAATAGGCAAATCATCACCGTGAGGCGCAAAGCATGCTGGATTTGAAATTCGTTCGTGACAATATGGATCTGGTGCGCCGGATGCTGGAAAACCGCCAATCTGGTCTCGACATTGAACCTCTCATGAGACTCGATGAAACACGGCGAAGTCTTTTGGGCGATGTGGAAGAAAAAAAGCACCGGCGAAACGTCGCCTCCGAAGAGATTTCCCGGCTTAAAAGGGAGAAAAAGGACGCCTCGGGCCTGGTTGAGGAAATGAAGGATTTAGGCCAGGAGATCAAGGCGGTCGATCAGCGGTTAAACGAGGTGGAGCTTGAATTCACGGAGTTTCTCCTGAACATCCCCAATGTGCCCGACTGTTCTGTGCCTGTCGGCAGGGATGAAAAGGACAATATGGAAATCCGGACCTGGGGGGAAAAACCGGTTTTGGATTTCGAACCCAGGCCTCACTGGGAAATTGGCGAGAACCTCGGAATTCTCGATTTCGAGAGGGGGGCAAAACTCGCCGGGGCCAGGTTCACTCTTTATTGGGGCGCCGCCGCGGCCCTCGAGCGTGCGTTGCTTTGCTTCATGCTCGACACTCACACGAGACTCCACGGCTACACGGAAGTACTGCCGCCTTTCATGGTGAACAGTGCGGCAATGAGAGGTACCGGCCAACTTCCAAAATTCAAGGACGACCTCTTCAAGATTGACGGGTGGGATTATTGGCTCATCCCTACGGCCGAAGTGCCGGTCACCAATATCCATAGCGGCGAGATACTCGATGAATCCGTGCTGCCGCTAAACTATACGGCATTCACTCCATGCTTTCGCTCGGAAGCGGGTTCTCACGGCAAGGACACTCGCGGACTGATCCGCCAGCACCAGTTCAACAAGGTCGAACTGGTGAAGTTTACTAGGCCCGAGGATTCATACGACGAACTGGAAAACCTGCTCGGCAACGCCGAGACTATCCTTCGGGAACTGGGAATTCACTACCGGGTTATTTTACTGTGCACCGGGGACATGGGATTTTCATCCGCGAAGACTTACGATATCGAAGTTTGGCTTCCCGGCCAGAATACATACAGGGAAATATCCTCATGCAGCAACTTTGAAGATTTTCAGGCCAGGCGCGCGAATATCCGTTTTCGTCAAAAGGGGCGCAGCAAAACCCGGCTGGTCCACACGATAAATGGCTCCGGGCTTGCGGTGGGGCGAACTTTGGTGGCGATTCTGGAAAATTTTCAGCAGAAAGACGGGACCGTGGTCGTCCCGGAAGTTTTGCGTCCATACATGGGAAACACGAAGGTGATCCAACGAGGAGTAATGTCATGACCAAAAGTGAACTGATTGAAGCCTTGGCCAAGGCAGAAGGCATCACCCTTAAAGCTGCTGAAATCGCCGTCAATGTGACGTTTCAGAGCATGGAGCAGGCGCTTGTCCGCTCGGATCGCCTGGAGATCCGCGGGTTTGGCAGTTTCAAGGTGAAAGACTATGACGGCTACAAGGGCAGAAACCCCAAAACGGGTGCGTTGATCGAAGTGTCGTCCAAGAAATTGCCCTTCTTCAAAGTCGGCAAGGAGCTGAAGGAAAGGGTCAACGACGCGGAGGAGGCCGATGTCAGGATGACGGCGAAGTAAATACCGTGGTCAATCCCTGACAAAAAGCAGGTAGAGGTTAAATCCGATAAGGGCGGTAGTCCCCCCGATGAAAAGCAGCACATTGGTTAAATCCAACTGGTTGCCCGGTTGCGCAAGCGTTTTTTGGATAAGCAGGACGAAGAGAACCAGCGACGCCAGGGCGATGATTGCTTTGAATTTTCTTGTCCAGAGCAGGTAAATGACAATAGATCCGGCAACCAGCCAAGCGTAGACGCTTTTCGCCAAGACCATCAGCCCGCCGTTTTGGATTTCCCGGAGGATGGTCGGTATGCTTTGCGTCACCAAAAAATTGTGGATGTGAGTCCAAACTTCTTTCACCGGACCTGCTCCTCTCAGTGTGCTATTGCGAAAGTGTCAAATTCGCCGGTATAGGGTTCATCGAGGATATCGACTGCTTTCACGCGGCTGAGCGGGCTTCCGCCGTGGCACCACTCGATCATTTTTTTCAGCTTGTCCTCATCTCCTTCGAAAACGGCTTCGACCCTGCCGTCATGCAGATTTCGAACCCAGCCGGCGACCCCTATCGAGCGGCCCGCGTCGCGGGCATAGGCCCGGAAGTAAACTCCCTGGACCCTTCCACTGATCCACACATGCACTCGTCGTTTTTCCATCTTAATTTAATAATCCCATGAACTCGTCTTCATCGATTGTCTTTACCCCCAGCTTCCCGGCTTTGTCCACTTTAGAGCCGGGGTTGGCGCCCGCAACGACGACATCGGTTTTTCCACTGACGCTTTCCGTGACCTTGGCGCCCCTTGCTGAAACTTCCCGGCCCGCCTCCTGGCGGCTCATGGAGGATAGGGCGCCGGTGAAAACGACCGTCTTTCCCGACCAGAATCCAGGCTGGACGGGTTCGGCGGGTTTGGGGTTCTCGATTTCAATACCAAGGTCGATCAGTTCGTCTATGAGCGCTCTGTTCTCGGGGGTTGAAAAATAGGTCTCTATTGCTGTCGCCACTTTTTCCCCTATTCCCCGGGTCTTCTGGAGTTCTTCGCTCCCGGCCGACCGGACCCTTGCCAGCGAGCCGAAGCTTTCGGCGAGAAGGTCTGCTACGAAGGTCCCCACATGACTTATGCCCAGTGCGTACAAAAACCTCGAAAGCGCGACCTGTTTTCCGGACTCGATAGATTCCAGCAAATTGTGTGCCGATTTTCTGCCAAAGCCGCTTAAATGCTCCAGATTTTCCAGGCGGAGTCTAAAGAGGTCCGAAACGGTTCGGATGATCTTTTCGTCTATAAAGCGCGATACTATGCGGTCGCCGAGGCCGTTTATATCCATGGCGTCGCGGCTTGCGAAATGAACGATCGACCCCTTGATCTGGGCCGGGCAGTTGCGGTTGATGCACCTGTGGAACGCCTCGTCGGGAAGACGTACGACTCCCGCCCCGCAGGCCGGGCACTGCTCCGGCATCCGGAAGAGCTCTTCTTCACCGGTTCGCCTGGATTTGATAACTTCGGCAACCTCCGGGATTACGTCGCCCGCTCGGTGAACGAGCACCGCATCACCCACCCGGACGTCCTTTCTTTCGATTTCGTCTATGTTGTGAAGGGTGGCGCGTTTGACGGTCACACCTCCGACAAGGACCGGGTTCAGGATCGCCACCGGGGTAATTATTCCCGTTCTGCCGACGTTTGTGCGGATTTCCAGCACGTGCGTCTGTGCCTGGTTCGGGCTGAATTTTAGCGCGACCGCCCAGCGCGGGCTGCGTGATTTTTCGCCGAGTTGCTTTTGACTGGCCAGGTCGTTTACCTTTATCACCACACCGTCGATTTCATAGGGAAGGTATTCGCGTTTTTCCACCAGTTCCTCGAAGTAGCTTACGGCCATCCCTATGCCGCGGCACACCCGTGAGTCGGGGTTTACCGGCAGGCCCCATCTCTTGAGGCCGTTTAGTATGTCCCAGTGTGTCGTAAACTCTTCTTGCGCCGTAAAAGCGCCTATCCCGTAAAAAAAGGTCCGAAGCGGCCGGCTGGCGGTGATCGACGGGTCGAGCTGCCGCAAGGACCCTGCGGCGCTGTTTCGCGGGTTGGCAAAAGGAGGCTCCCCGCGCGAGGTCCTTTCTTTATTCAGCTTTTCGAAATTGGCCTTGTCCATGAAAACCTCGCCGCGAACCGCAAGCTTTGCGGGCGGAGGGCCTTTTTCGGTGTTTGAGAAAAGCCTGAACGGCACCGAACGGATAGTCCTCACGTTAAGTGAGACATCTTCGCCGGTAAAGCCGTCCCCACGGGTTCCCGCGCCGATGAATACCCCATTTTCGTAGACGAGTTCCACGGCGAGTCCGTCCATTTTGAGTTCGGCGACGTATTCGATGTCCGCATCCGTTGCCAGGAGCTTTCGCACCCTGCGGTCGAAGTCCAGAGCCTCTTCGATGTTCATAGCGTTTTCGAGGCTTAGAAGAGGCATCTCGTGGTGAAAGGGGACAAACTTTTCGATCGGCGAAAATCCTACGCGCTGCGTGGGCGAATCCACCGTCATGAGTTCGGGGTGTTCTTTTTCGAGATCGACCAGTTCGCGGAAGAGCCTGTCGTAGTCTGCGTCGCTGATTTCCGGCAGATCCAGCGCATGGTAGCGGTAATTGTGATAGTCGATCAGTCGCCTGAGTTCGGAAATCTTAGAGGAAACGTCTTCTTGATCGGTCATGGGGCTGTCCATTGTGTCGTTTTGGGTCATTGCCCGCATATCGAGCTCAACACGGCTTCTATGACAATTTTACGGGATTCCTTGAATCCGGCGTCTCTAAATCCATGCACCCATTTGAGCCCTGAAAGATCGTCGGAGACCACGAGAACCACGGCAAGCTCCACGCCCCGGAAACGCGAAACGGAAAATAGAGCCGAGGTCTCCATGTCTACCGACAAAACTCCCTGGGCCTGGAACGATTTCACTTTCGCGCAGGTCTCCCGGAAAGGGGCGTCCGTCGTCCAGATAAGACCCTCGTGGACGGTCTTCCCTTTCGGCTCGAGAGCCGCTCTGAGAGAAACGAGCAGTTCTTCTGAAGGGGAACACTCTGCGCCGGGATAGTGGCTGGAAGTGCCCTCCTCCGACACGGCCCCTGAAGGCAGAACTATATCGCCGATTCTCACTTCGGGGTTCAAAGACCCGCACCAGCCGACGGCGATAAATCTCTTTGCGCCAAGAGCTATCATCCTCTCGAGTACCAGGATGGTCTGAGGCGCCCCGAGCATCGGCCCGGCAAGGGCGATGGATGTGGAATCGAACCTCCCCGTATATACGTCGGTCAAATAGAGCTTGTGAGCCCGCACGGGAGGCCCGGCAAGACCGGCCGAAAACGAGGCGAGGTCCTCGGGACTGAAAACCAGGACGGCGTCGCGGGGAAGGCTTTCTTCACGCCTGCCCTTTTTGGGTTCTATAACACATGAATTATCTTCAGAAGTCATACGTGAGTCCGTTATTTACCATGAAAATCCCTCCGGAGTGGATGAAGCACCAGGTGTGGATCTTGTAGTTGCGTTCGGTTTCCAAGCTAAGCCGCACAGATTTTGGCGCGACCCGGATCGCTGGGCTGCGTCGCTTGCGGCGCAGTCCAGCGATCCGGACCCGTGGGGAAGCGTTCACCACGTAGTCCCATTTTTTCCTTCGTGCTCTTCGTGCACTTCGTGGTTGAATCTTAATCCTGCGGTCCGTTCAGGGCTGCGGGTCGGTAGCCAACCACGAAGTGCACGAAGAGCACGAAGGAAGAGTAAAAGTATGGGGAACGGGTTCCCCGATCCTGAGTGATTTTTCTTAAAGCAACAGCATTGGGCACGGCTCCCCGCGCTTCTGTCCTTTGCCCTGTCTGTCCTGCCCCGCGCTTCTGTCCCTTTGCCCATAATACTTCTGTTTCCGGCCGATTTCCAGCCCGATCGACTTTGGGGTTTGTCTCGTCCTCATCCCGACTTGTCGAAACAAATTGAAATAGTTGGCAACTGATAATAGTATCTCCGTTACTTTTCCCTAATTGCCATTGCCGGAGTGTCTTGGATGCCGTCGGACCGGATGAATAACCTTAAACTGGAAAGCATGGCTACGGGTCCGCTTCACGCGCCGCCTCGAAGGAGGCGGTTTCGGGGGCGGCACCTGTTGATTGGTTTACTTGTCGCCGTAGTCGCTTTCGGGATTTACCGGGAGCTTCGACGGCCAAAGTCGTGCCCTGCCTGGTGGAAAACGTATCTGACAAGCTTTGTCTTTAAGCATGTCGAGAGCCGCACTCAGGACCATGCGCCGGTTTGCGGCCTGGCTGCCGTCGATCCTTTTGAAATCCGCCAGGTCCCTCTCCATCGCGGCGATACTCCGGAAAGCGTTGTCAAGCGGTTGAACATTTCCGGCTTAAGTCTATCCGACCTGCGCAAACCATGCATCTTTTCGCCTCTTGGCGGCATAATGGAAAATGATGAAATCCTCCTGGTTTTGAACCGGGCTGACGGGCAGCCGTCAAACCTTGTCTATCTTCGCCCGGGCGGGGGCTCGTACACTCTTGACAAAAAACCATCCGGCTGGCAGTGCGGGTCAAATGATGAGAACGCCGACGGTGTGAGCGCGCACGGCGTGTGGTCGAAGAGTTTTTATCAGTCCTGTGTGGCCTCCGGCCTTCCTGCACCGCTTATTTCGAGAGTCGCGCAAATCTTTTCCTCCGAGGTCGACGTCACCTCCGATTTGAAGTCCGGCGATTCTTTTTCGGTTTTCTACCAGCAGTATCCGGTCGCGTCGAGCCGGGGGGAGCAATTCCTTGTCCTTGGCGCCGAAATGAACGTGTCGGGGAAAGTCTACCAGGCCTTCGGATTTGATGCCGACGGGTCGTGGGGGTATTTCGACGAAAAAGGCGCCTCTGTCGAGCGTCCATTCTCGATGGTCCCCTTCAATTTCAGAGCTTTGCTAAACGGCGGCGGCGGGGCCGTATTAAAGATTTTTCGTCCCCGCTTTGAAACGATGTACATTGTTCCGCCGGGCGTCCAGGTGTGCGCGGTTTCTGACGGGCTGGTTTCCTCCGTACGCAGGCTCTCGGGGGGCGGGTTTTCTGTTGAAATCCACCATGCCGGGGGATATTCGAGCTGGTATGGCAACCTCTCCGCCTTAAGCCCGGGCCTCAGGCGTGGCGCCTCTGCGCGAAGGTCCATGGTGATCGGCTCGGCCGGGTCGAATAAAAGCGCAAAGGCCTATTTCGACTTTCAATTCTACAAAAACGGCAGGCCGGTGAATTTCGAAGCCGAGCAGTTTGCCCCCAGAAATTCCGTACCGGAGACAATGCGGGAGGAATTTGCGACAACGGTTGCCGTTTGCGTTGCGGCCCTGCACCATGATACAGCCTCCGGCAAAAAGTGATGAGCGAAGAACTGTTTGCCGAAGTCGCCATAATGGGGACGGCCCTGAACAAGACCCTTCATTACTCGGTCCCGGACCGGTTTGCCGCAAATCTTTTGCCCGGGAGCAGGGTCCTGGTCGAACTCGGCAGAAGAAAGGCCGGCGGGATTGTAATATCTATCGGGGCCTCTATTCCCGACCTGCCCGATACGGTCGGCATCCGGCCGATTCTGGATTCGATCGACGAACTGCCGGCCATTCCGCCCGACTTGTTCGAGTTGTGCCTCTGGCTTTCGAGCTACTACTTTTATCCGCTTGGCGAGGTGTTCGATCTGGTCATTCCGTTTGGCGTCTCGGAGCCCTTTGCCGGTAAGCCCAAACGCGCAAGGAAAAAGCGGGCGGCCGATGGTGAGAGCAAAAGTCCGGGTGAGAGTGAAAACGTAAAATCCGGGGTCTTTGAATTGACCGCGGACCAGGCGGCCGCGCTCGAAAAAACCCTCCCTTTCACCGAAACCCCCTCTTTCCAGCCCTTCGTGTTGTATGGCGTTACCGGGAGCGGCAAGACCGAAGTCTACATGCGTTTGATGGAAAGGGCGGCGCAGTTGGGAAAGGGCTCCATCCTGCTGGTTCCCGAAATCGGAATAAGCGCCCAGATGGAATCGATCTTCCGCGAGCGGTTTGGAAACCTCCTGGGCGTGTGGCACAGCGCCCTGTCCCCCGGGGAGCGCAAACGCTCATGGGCCGAGATTCGGTCGGGAGCAAGGAAAATAGTGCTGGGGGCCAGATCCGCCGTTCTCACTCCCATCCAGGATCTCGGGCTGATAATAGTGGACGAGGAGCACGACACCGCCTACAAGCAGGAGGACCATCTGCGATACAATGCCAGGGATGTGGCCCTCGTGAGGGGAAAAATCGTCGGGGGGCCGGTGATAATGGGCTCTGCCACCCCGTCGATTCAAACGATCCACAGGTGCTCCGAAAACAGGTACCGCTCGATCTTGCTTCCTTCGCGCATCCTGAACAGGCCCTTGCCTGAACTGGAAGTCGTCGATATGAGGCGGGAAGGCGGAAGGAAGGGAATCTTTTCGTATAGGCTCCGCGAGGCGATTGCCGAGACCGTGCGCAGCGGGCATCAGGCGCTTTTGTTCCTCAACAGAAGAGGCTATTCGAAATATTACCTTTGCAACACCTGCGGCCACGCCCTCCAATGCGAGTCTTGCAGCGTCACTCTTACCTACCACAAGGAGGCCGACCGCCTCCGCTGTCACTACTGCGGGTGGGAAGCGCAATTGCCCGAGAGGTGCCCGGTTTGCGGTCACGCGGCGCTTTTCCCCCGGGGCTTCGGGACCGAAAAAGTCGAAAAGGAGTTAAAGAAGCTTTTTCCGGAAGCATCCGTGGTAAGAGTAGATCGGGACACGATGAACACCCCCCGCAGGCTCGTAAGCGCCCTCAGTGAGGTGCGGTCCGGTAAAGCCGATATTCTGCTGGGCACTCAGATGGTGTCCAAAGGCCACGATTTTCCCAATATGACGCTCGTTGGCGTCATAAACGCGGACGCGGGCCTCCAGGCGCCCGACTTTCGGGCCGGGGAAACCCTGGTCCAGCTTCTCATACAGGTTGCCGGGCGAGCCGGGCGCGGGGAGGAGCCGGGCAGGGTCATCGTTCAGACATACAACCCGGATCATTTTACGATAGATTCCGCGATGAGGTACGACTACGACGGGTTTTGCCGCGAGGAGCTAAAGTCGAGGGAAACCCTTCAGTATCCGCCGTTTAGCCGGCTTCTAAAGCTCCTCGTGACTTCGGCCGATGAGGGGGCCGCGGTCGCCGGGGCGCGGCTGCTGACCGCTATGTGCCGCGAGAAGGCCGAGGACTTTAGAAAAGCCGGCGGCAGCGTTGCCGTTCTTGGCCCTTCGCCGGCGGCGTTTGTGAAGCTGAAAAACAGGTTCAGGTGGCAACTTTTCATCAAGACCTGGACGAGCCCGGATATGCAGGATTTCGTTCAGGCAGTGCTCGATTCCGTGAAAACCGATCCCTCTTTTCGCGCCGTCCAGATTACCGTGGACCGCGATCCATCGACCGAATCATGACCCCGGGTATTGTTCTCGTACAGCCCCCGATCCGCGACTTTTACCTGACGGCGAAAAGAACCGTCCCCTACGGGCTTGCCTGTATTGCCTCGCCGCTCCTGCGGGCAGGCTATGCCGTCGAGATAGTGGACGCGCTCGCATCGAAAAAATCCAAAAAGGCCGAGCTTCCGCCGGAAATGTCCTACCTTCGGGAGTTATACGCCGGGCCCGATATTTCGCCCTTTTGTCTTTTTCACGATTTCAGGCGGTTTGGGCTAAGCCCCGAGAGTGCGGGCGAGAGGGCAGGGGCCCTGCGCCCATTCCTGGTGGGGGTATCGTCTCTATTTACCGCTTACTGCGCCGAGGCCATGGAAACCGCAAAAATCATAAGGGACCGGTGCCCGGAGGCACACATCGTTTTTGGCGGACATCACCCGACCGGGATGCCCGAAGAGGTCTTGCGCCACGACTGTGTGGATTTCATTATAAGGGGCGAAGGGGAGGAAGCCATGCTCCTGCTGGCCGATGCGATCCGGGGAAAGGGAAGTATTGAATCGGTCCCCGGAATAGGGTTTAAAACCGGAGCCGGCAGACTTTTCCTTAACCCACCCGCCGCCGTGGCCGATCTCGACAAAGTCCCCCTTCCCGCAATAGAGCTAATAGACCAAAACTTCTACCATCGCTCCAAAAAACCCGCCGCCGTCGTCACCGCGGGCAGGGGCTGCCCCGTCGGCTGCAGCTACTGCTCGATAGGCTGTTCGTCCTGGTGCGGTTTCCGCCTGAAGAGCGTGCCAAGGCTCATGGAAGAATTGAACCGTGCGGTTTTTGGCGCGGGCGCGCGTTTCATAGATTTCGAAGATGAAAATATTTCTTTTAGAAAAGATTGGTTCCTCACTTTACTCCATAACATCGAAACGGAGTTTCGCGGCCTGGGGCTGGAACTGAGGGCCATGAACGGCCTGTTTCCCCCAAGCCTCGATGAGGAAGTGACCCTCGCCATGAAAAGGGCGGGTTTTACGGCCTTGAATCTTTCGCTTTGCACGACCGCTCGCGGGCAGCTGAAAAAATTTAAGAGGCCGGACGTGCGCGAACCGTTTGAGAAGGCTCTTCTTTACGCGGAAAAATTCGGCCTTGACGTGGTTGCCTACATTATCGTCGGGGCGCCTGGCCAGGATCCCATGGAATCGGTCGCCGACCTGATCTATCTGGCTGATAAAGACGCTATCGTGGGCCTCTCCGTATTCTATCCGTCTCCAGGGTCCCTCGATTTTGAAAAATGCGAAGCTCTGGGCCTTCTTCCGGATACCCTGTCCCAATTGCGCTCGACCGCACTTCCGATCGCCGCCGGCCGCCTGGACTCTCTCACTCTGCTAAGGCTCGCAAGGATCCTCAACTTCTTTAAATCGCTTGATCGGGCCGAAAGACAGGAGGTCCTGGGTTTGGCTCGACCTGTGCCTGTAAAATTGGACCTCTCGGACGCCCCCCTGCCTGCCCAAAGGCGGGCCATAGGCAAAGAGCTCCTTGGGATTTTTCTTCGCAGCGCGGTCATCCATGGCGTGTACCCCGATGGGCGCCTTTTCCGCCACTCCGTTTCCGAGTCCCTTTGCATCGAATTCAGAAACCGCTTTCTGAAACTCCTCGGTCGTTAATCCAGGTTCGATGGCTATTTTGTGTCTACCTCTCTTCCTCTCTGCGCCTCTGCGTGAGAAAAAAGCTTTTAAAGACAAGGGGGGACACGCGGAGGCGCAGAGCGGAGGGTCAAGGCCGAGACCCTTTGCCAAAGCGATGCGCTCGTGCTATAGAAACAGGTATTATAAGGACCTCGATACACCCTTTACCAGGAGCATGAAAATTATGTCCGAACCTAATGTGATTGTGGAAAGGGAAGGCCACATCGGCTTGATTACTCTAAATCGTCCCCAGGACGCCAATACGTTCAACGTCCCGTTTGCCCGGGAACTAAATGACGCGCTGGTCGATCTGGATAACGACCCGGAGGTCAGGGTGATAGTCATTCGGGCCAACGGGAAGCATTTTTCAACGGGCATTTCCCTTTCGGAGTTCAAGGACAAAACCCCCAAAGATTACGGGGAGTTTATCCGGAAGATGGATGAACACAATCACACCATCGCCAACATGAAAAAACCGGTCATTGCCTCGGTCAAGGGTTATTGCCTGGCAAATGGGGCGGGCCTGTCGTTTGCCTGCGATCTCACAGTGGCTGCCGAGGATACAAAATTCGGGACTACCGCCATAAACGTAGGCCTCATTTGTCTTGGGCCGGCCGCCCCCCTGGCCCGCATCGTGGGGCGCAAGAAGACCCTGGAGATGGTGCTTACCGGAGATATGATCTCCGCGCGGGAAGCCATGGCGCTGGGCCTGGTGAACAAGGTGGTGCCAAAGGAAAAGTTGGACGAAGTCACAATGGAGCTGGCGGGAAAGCTTGCCGCCAAAAGCCCGCTCGCCCTCCAGGCCGGTAAAAAGGGAATCTACGGAATGGAAGACATGCCGTATGAAAAGGCACTCGATATGCTGAGCGCCCTGTTTGCCTCTCTTTGTTCCACCGAAGATGCCCAGGCAGGGGTGAAGGCGTTTCTGGAGAAAAAAAACCCGCAATGGCAGTGCCGCTAATTACGTTGAGAGGAAAATGAAATGAACCTGGATGATACAATGTCGGCTCACGGTTTCAGGCTCTCCGCCGGCTGCTCGGGCGAAGGGTCTTACACCAGGTTTATCGAGTTCGAGGGCAAACAGGCTTATGTGAGCGTTACAAATGCTGATGGAGATGGTTTCCCCACTTCGCCCGAAGACCCGGTCAGCGTAGTGGTCTATGATTTGAAATCCGGAGACGAACTCGCTCCGGGTCGCAATTTCGAATCGCTTTCCGCCTATCTCGAATCTATCGGGGGATGATCGAAAGCACCGGGTATTAACCCGGGAAGGAGGGCCGGTTTTCATGCGCAATATCCTTATATTTACCGGGGCCCTCATCCTTGTCGCCGGTCTTCTCTGGCCCTGGCTGATGAAATCGCATTTGGGCCGGCTCCCCGGAGACATCGTGATCAACCGGCCAGGCTTCAAGATCTATATTCCGATAACCACAATGATCCTTGTTAGCCTGCTGATCTCGATACTGATGCGGATATTTCGCCGGTAGCCGGCCTTGGTGACAGATAAATTGAGTCGAAAAGATTTTTTTCTTGACAGTTGCGGCAAAATGGTTATAGTTGAACTGAACCCCAAGAGGTTCGAGTAAGAGGCCCGATAAAAAGGCCCGGGTGAAATGCTCAGCGGAAAGAAGAAAGCGCAACACTTTCTTCGGGGAAGTTGAGGGAATTGACCGGGATGAACCAAAGCGGAGAAGCCGGGCAGCTGAAAGGGTCACTTGGGGTTCAGCCTTTTTTCTCGCCCCGGTTCTTTTTTTTCGACACGAAACCGTTCCTTTATACATGTACACAGCTTACAAGTGATTGAGAAATTCCACTCCAAGTCTTAAAACTCCATCCACCGGGAACTATTTCTGTTCCAATCATGCTGGTAATCAACAAGCCTATTGTTATGTCCATTTTTAGAGAATCCGCTGGGATCTGCGGGGATTGCCATTGAAATTAACATGTGATAAACTCGCCTCACTGTGTGTTTTCTTGTCGAATGTGGTTGGAAATAAGGCTGACAGATAGGAAGAGGCGAATCAGCTGCTATCTCTAGCGCATTCGTTTGCACTTCTTTCGGGGATTATAACCATGCCTTTCGTTTAGCTTAATCCGGCGCGGACTGCCGTATGACTGGCGCCGGCGCGGCGGAGCCTGACAGATATCCAACCCTTTTTCCAAGGAGCGATTGCTGATGGAACGTATCTTGATCAAACATTTGAAAGGGTCAAAAGCGAACCAGGTCGAAATCTTCCCGTTGCCGCTGACAACCGATGTCTCCTTCGGCAGGGACCCGTCCTCTCAGGTTGCTTTTGACGCGTTGAAAGAAGATGTGGTGAGCCGGTCTCACGCACGCCTTTCTCAGGACCCCGCCAACCCTTCTCAATTCACTCTCACCGACCTCGGCAGCCGGAATGGGACCTACGTCAACGGAAAGCGTATTGCGGGAAGCGTCCGAATCGATTCCGGGGATAGCATCCAGTTTGGAACCAACGGGCCCGAGGTTCAATTCGACATCGACCCGCCCCCTGCAAATCTTGCCCCGGCCACGCGCCTGGTGAGCAACGTGGTACCCGCTGCCACCCGGGAAAGCCGCGTTTCGCCTCCAACCGCCATGTCGGGCCAGCCAATGGGAATGGGGGGCCAGTCGGCGGACACGGGCTCCGGGACCGAGCCGGGCAAGACGGGCGTAGGCAAGGCCACTGTGGAAAGGATGATCTCGACGAGCAAAGGCAAGGACCGCAAGGTCTTCGCCAATGTCGCAATATTGGTGGTCGTCCTCGTCCTCGTTGGGGCAGGCTTCCTGATCTACCAGCGCCATCAGGATATGATCAAGCAGCAACAGCAGCATCAGCTGGATCAATCCAATTTGCAAGCCCAGTTGGATAAGAAGAACGCCGAGATCGAAGCGGCCAAAAAGGAACTTGAGCAGAAGCAAAAGGAACTGGCCGGCAAGATCGGCATGACTCCTGCCGAGATCGCCAGGAAATACGATCGCGCAACGGTGCATATAGACCTCAATTGGAAGCTCATGCAGACCGAGACGGGCAAAGTGCTTTTCCACCAGGAGGCCGCCATCTGCAAAGAAGGTGTCCGGGTAAAGGACAAAAACACTGGCAAGATCAGTGTCCAGGAAATTCTTGTGCGCAGGCTCTCGGGTATGAACTGCAAGCCCGCCGCGTATCTGCCAATGTACATATCCTTTGGAAAGCATATCGAGCCCTACCTCAACACGCAGGACAGGGATCCGATCGACGGGCATGCCTATCAGGCCGTCGGAGGGGCCGGAGAGGCTACGGGTTTTGTTGTAACTGGCGACGGGTTTATTCTTACCAACCGGCACGTCGCTGCCGCGTGGCAGACCCGGTATGAGGGGAGCGACCTCACCCTGCCCGGGTGGTTCGTGTTTTGCTCGGACCAGGCGTGTGGACCCGATAACAGGAAAGAGATGTTAATCGGCTCTGACAATAAGGCCTTCGCGCAGGAGGTCGCGCAATGGGTCCCGGGAAACACCTCCTATCTTGGCGGAGAGTATGTCGGCGTTACGCATTCCCTGGACGGCGTAAACGAAATCCTGGACGTGAAGTTTCCTGACACCTCGCAGCCCATTCGGGCCAAGCTGGTCAGTTTCTCCCAGGAAGCCGACGTGGCCTTGATAAAAATAGACGTTCCGAGCGCCCTCGCACCGGTCAAGCTGGGCGACGATCCCGTAAGTCAGGGTGACCAGGTAACCGTTCTGGGCTACCCGGCCGTTTCGAAAACTCAATACGTGTCCAGTAAGTCCACGGATATCTTTCATCCACAGTCCTCGGTAAGCGAGGTCCCCGAGCCTACTGCCTCTACCGGCACCGTCCAGAGGTTGCTCAACTCCAGCGCGAAGGTCTCCGATTCGTCCCTGATGACCTACTTCAGCATGGAAGGCGACTACCTCGAACTCGGCATCAACACTACCGGTCCGGGGAACAGCGGCGGCCCTGTCTTTAATTCCAAGGGGCAGGTTGTGGGGATTTTCGACGCCACCTGGTCCGACTATGCCGGAACCAGGGTTACCGCCGCACTGCCGATCAAGTACGGAAAGGAACTGTTGCATATCCAGCCGGCCATTCAATAGGCCGAAGGTGAACTGATGGAGACACTTGTAGGACGTTCCATCAACGAATACAGGGTGGTCGATCATCTTGGGGAGGGCGGCATGGGGGATGTCTACCGTGCCGTCCACGCCCGGCTGGGCCGAACGGTTGCGCTCAAGGTCCTCAAACACATGGATTCTGACCGTGCGGGTCTGGAAAGGTTCATGAATGAGGCGCGCATCCAGGCAGCACTCAGTCACCCCAATATAGCCGTTCTGTATGAGTTGTGCGAAACGGGCGGATGTCCATGTATCATCATGGAGTTTGTCGATGGTAAAACCCTAAGCGAGCTGATTCAAACCAGGGGGAGATTTACGACCTCCGAAACGCTCCGTATTTTCGGCAGGATTGTAAATGCCGTCGGCTACATCCACGAACGGGGCATCATCCACCGCGACATAAAGCCCAATAACGTCAAGGTGGACTCGGCAGGGGAAGTGAAGCTCCTCGATTTCGGGATCTCCAAGGCGTCCTTTAGTGAGAACCTTACCCGGCAGGGGACTTTCATCGGCACCGAACAGTATCTTTCCCCCGAACAACTGCAGGGAAAGCCCGCGTCGGTCCAGTCGGACATTTGGGCGCTTGGCGCCCTGCTATACGAGATGGCTACGGGCAGGGCCGCCTTCGAGGCGACCTCGTGGGGCGGGTTGTACAAAAAGATAATCGAAGTGTCCTATGAACCGCCCTCCGTTTTAGTCCCCTCGATTCCCGAGCGGCTGGAAGCCATCATTGCCCGCTGCATGAAAAAAAATCCGGTCGGCCGTTATCCTTCTGCAAAGGCCCTGCTCGAAGATGTGGAAGACCTGGCCGGGTCGAGCGATGAATTTAGCGATGAGCCTTCGATTTTTAGCGGTTTTGGCGCACTCTTTCAACTTCTCAAGAAATATTGGGTCATTGTGCCGCTCTTCCTGTTCCTGGCGGCCGGGGCCGGGTTTATTGCCTGGATGAACTCAGGTCCTGTAACTGTTACTACTACAACGACGGTTGAGACAACTCATTCGGTCCCGCCTGTCGTGTCCCCGGAACACAGGGAGGAGTCGCAGGCGCTATCCTATTGCAACATCAGCATAAACGTTTTCAACAGCGGGCCCGCTGAACTCTATCTTGGCCCCGATGGTGAACGCAAGGGGCCTTTTGAGGTTCCATATTCGTTTTCCGCGCCTCTCGGAAGCAGCGTCCATTATCTTTTGAAGCTTCCCGGATACCTGGACAAAAAGGGTTCCTTTAATGTTCAAAAAGATGAAGTCTTTACTTTCACGCTCTGCAAGCGTGGCGAATTCTGCCCTCAAGACAACTGGTGACGGACTCGGGCTGGATGTCGAGGTGGGAATGATAACCGACCCGGGCTGCGTTCGTGACCATAACGAGGACAGCATCACCGTCGTGCGGCCCGGCGGAAATTATACCTCGGAAAAGGGGATGCTCGCCGTCGTTGCCGACGGCATGGGGGGCCACCAGGCGGGTGAGTACGCGAGCCGACTTGCCGTAGACGCAATAACTCAATTCTACTATGCGGACGCGAGCAGAAAGCCTCCGGAAGATCTCCTGCATTCTCTCAAGGAGGCCAACAACAGAATATATAGCGAAGCCTCGACCGATGCGAGCCTTCAAGGAATGGGCACCACTGCGACCGCTTTGGCTCTGCGGCAGGGCAAGGCATATTTTGCCCATGTGGGGGACTCCCGCATGTACCGGTTGCGAGACGGCATCATCGAGCAGTTGACCGAGGACCACACGCTGCTGATGGCTCTTCTGAAAAGTGGTTCTCTCACCGAGGAGCAGGCGCAAAACTTTCCGGACCGCCATGTCATAACGCGTGCTCTGGGTTCCCACCCCGATGTGGAGGTCATGATCTCGGACAATGGCTTCGAACTCGAGATCGACGATCGTTTCATCCTTTGCTCGGACGGGCTCCACGATCTTGTGAGCAGCGAGGATATCCGGATAGCCATCTCTGGAAGATCGCCCCAGGAGGCCTGTGAGTTTCTGGTCGAGTTGGCCAAAACTCGCGGGGGTCATGACAACATCTCCCTTATCATCGTTCGGGTCTGCGAGTCGGGCAGACAGGACAGGCCCGCGCCTGTCACCAGGACTGACGAGGTTTGTGTCAATGCTTGACCAGGTGATCGGCAATTACAAGATAATCGAAAAGATTGGCGAAGGCGGAATGGGTGAGGTCTTTAGAGGCCTCGACACCATGCTCGAGCGGGAGGTGGCCATAAAGTCGCTGCGCCCCGAACTCAGCAAACGTGAGGACATCGTCGCGCGCTTTCGCTCTGAGGCCGTAGCCCAGGGCAGGCTGAATCATCCGAACATCGCAATGGTGTACAACTTCCTTCTTCAAGGCGACCAGTATTACATGGTCCTCGAGTTCGTTCGAGGCGAAACGCTTGACAAGATGATATCCCGCAAAGGCCATCTGCCGTGGCAGGAATGCGTTCCAATCCTGTGCCAGGCCCTCGAAGGGCTCGAGCATGCCCACAGGCTCGGCGTTGTCCATAGGGACATAAAGCCCTCGAACCTCATGATTACACCCGCCGGGTCGGTAAAGCTGATGGACTTCGGGATCGCCCGCATCCTGCAGCGTGCGCACCTGACACGTACCGGCCACATGGTCGGGACCCTCGAATACATGTCCCCCGAGCACATACAGGGGCTTGAAACCGACGCCAGGGCCGATATCTATTCGCTTGGCGTCGTTGGGTACGAAGCGCTCACAGGACGCACTCCTTTCCAGAAGAGCACCGACTATGAAATCATAAGGGCACAGATAGAGGAGCAGCCTACCGAGATCCACCTGCTCCGTGCCGATATCCCGGAAGCAATCGAAAAATCCATATCGAAGGCACTGGAAAAAAGCGCTGAAAATCGCCACCAGAGCGCGGCCGCTTTTCTTTCGAGCCTCGAAGAGGCAATGACCGCCGCCGGCGCTGCGGCAGCTCCAACACGCACTCTGCGGACAAGTCCTGAAACCCGGCTTGTAGTCGACCCCCTTTATGCCCCCACTTCCGAACACCAGCCCGGAGTCCCCGGAACCGTTTTCGTCTCGCCTTCCAATTACGGGACGAGCACCGAAGGCGGGACTTCGCAGGGCTTGGGCTCCACGAACAAGCCTAAAAGCAATTTGCTCTCCCTTCTTTCAAATACGAAATTCGTGGCGTTTTTTTCTGCTGCCGTGGTTATCGTTGCTGCACTCGTTTTCTTTGGCCCCTCTGTTTATAACCATTTCAAGGGAGTGTCCGGGAAGGGGCGGGATCAGGTGAAGGGGAAGGGGAAGTTGGCTAGCGTGAACTTGGATAACTCGACGCAGCTAAACCAGTACCTGATCAAAAAGAACGCTCAAACCGAGCTGACCGACATGGAATACTGTTTTCGAATGGGTACGACGAGCGCCTTTCTGGTTAGAAAACAGACGGCTACGCTGCATACCGCCGAGGAGTTCGTAATTGTCCCCGGCGTCGACCCCCCGGTTCGTGCGCAAATGGAGAAAAAAATTCCCGAGTTGCAGCAGGCCATAAATCACAACATGGACGTCTACGCCGGTCAGTTGGATAATCTTCACAAGGCACTCCGCATAACCCCGGAAAACGTCAAAGCCGCCTTTGAGAGTGTGATCAAGGCTGAAGGCGATGATCAGGAGAAGGTCGCCATGACGAAGCTGATGTGGCTTCATCTCCAGAGATACGACCAGATGGATAAGGACTCCTGGAAAAGCGAGATCGTAACGCAAGGCGATCAATAGTTGTTTTCGCGGCCGGCTTAAAACGGACATCCAAAGATGACCCGCGTAGGGGAGGGATTTATCCCAGCCCGGTCTGGCCGGTTTGTGGCACGATATGGATTGGGAAAAAAAGGAAGGGAGGATCTGATGATGAGGGCCTGCGGAGTATTTAAGGGTAGCATTGCGATCGTAATGATGCTGGCTTTTCTGACATCATGTGCCGCTCCTGCCATGCTGGCCGGCCAGGGGGGGTTGAGTCTTGCGGGTATGCACAAGGATAGGCCGACCGGCCACGTCGCCGGTTCCGAAACCGTAACGGTCTATTCCGGAAAGGCGTTTACCGGCAAACGGGTCGGCGTTTTGAATCCCGGGGATACCGTGGCGATCGAGCAGGATTCGGATGGCTGGTGCCAGGTGAGCTTCGACAACGGCAGTGGGCAGACAATTACCGGCTGGGTCCCGACCAGCTACGTCGATAAGGGCACTGCGCAAAACAACCAGGACCTGAGCGGCATGAAGGCGCGCACCACTGTTGAGGGTGGGTTGACGGGCGCGGCCGTGGGGGCTGCCGCCGGCGCTCTTGTGGCGGCCATGGTCGGTTTTAATCCGGCCAAGGGTGCGGCAATTGGCGCGGCAATTGGCGCTCCGCTTGGGGTGGCCGCCGGAGTTTACGTCGCAAACCAGAAAGCAAAATACGCCACCGAAGAGCAGTACCTGGATGCGTGCATAGCTGAAGCGCGCCAATACAACGAGGAAGCCAGGAAAGATGTCGAGTATATGCAAGGTTATATCGCCCGGGAGCGAGTTCGCATCTCGAAGCTCTAAGAGGCAAATTGCAAGGAGTCAATCGAAAAAAGGGCTTGCCAGGGCCGAACTCCAGAGCATGACCGCGAAAAAAGAGTCGATGGACAAGGTTATAACCTCTCTTGAAGGTGAAGCCGGCGCCCAGCAGAAAGCCATTGCCTCCACTACCAAGGACCCGGATCGGGTTGCGGCCCTCCAGAAGGAAGTGACGAGCACCCAGGCGTCGATTGCACAGTTCAAAAGGCAAAGAGACCAGCTTGTATCCGTCATGGCGAAGACCAAGGATCTCACTCTTTAGCCCCATGGGAAGGAAACCTCGAATGAAAAGAGTTGTTTTCCATATCTCCGGATTGTTATTTGCCATGTTTTTGCTTTGCGGCTGTGCTACAAGCTCCAATCCGGCCGAGGGTGGATTTTTTTCCGGCGTGCATGGATTGACCTCCGGTGAGTACCAGAACAGGGTCGACCAGAAGCAGGGCAACCTTGAACAGCTGCAGGAAAACGGAAGTCAATTGCGGGCGCAGCAGGAGAACCTGTCTCAGCAGTCTGCCGCTCTCGCTTCTCAAGAAAAATCCTACCGCCGCAAACTCTCGCACATGAATTATGACTTGAAAAGAATGCAGGCGCGATTGCGTAAAGCAAAGGTTAAAACCCAATCCGGGCAAGTCCGGAAGGTCAAATTGGAAAAGAACCTAAATGATTTGCGAGTACAGATAAGGGTGCGGGAGCACCAGACCGGATTGAGCGAAGACCAGCTTCAGCAGCAGCTTGCAGGCTTGAATCAGGAAAAGAGCAGGCTGGAGCACGAGATACTCAATCTCACGTCACAATAACAAAATCAATGCCTGCGCATTCAAAGGCGGCCCGTCCATTCCGGGCCGCCTCCCTCCCGTCATTCCGGCAGTGCCCCCACTTTAATTTCCGGGCGAGGTGGATTTAAGTTCCCCCCTTTTTTAAAGGGGGGGCAGGGGGGGTTTTAATGGCGCTCCCATTTAACAGGAATCTCACCCTTTGCCAGAGCACATCCCACTCACGTTTCCAGCCCTGGAACCGTTTCCGAAAAAGAACCGTCTCCGAACACCGGGTTTGCCTCCACGCCGGCCAGCTCTGCTGCTATGCGGGCTATGACGCTTGCCCAGTCCCCGGCTTTGGGCTGGTTGAAAAGGCGCATGGTTGGATACCAGTCCGTAGCCTCGCGTTGGCGTTGCCAGCGCCAGCAGCTGTCGAAACGGTTCATAACCCATACGGGCTTGCCCAGAGCACCTGCGAGGTGGGCGACCGCCGTATCGACGGTTATGACGAGATCGAGGTTTGCAATTAGCGCCGCCGTGTCCGCGAAATCCTTGCATTCGTCCATAAGGTCGATCAGCCCCACGGACTCCGGCGCTTTTGGCCCCTCTTTCTGCAGGCTGAAAAACTGGATGTTTCCGTTTTTAACGACAGGCGCCAGCATCTCCGGCGAGATCGACCGGCGCCGGTCCGTCATGGCCAAAGAAGGCGAGTGAAGGCGTGCGCTTCCAGCCCAGACCAGCCCGACCCGAACCTTGTCGGACGCGATCGGAACCAATCTTTTGTGCCACTCCAAAACATCTTTTTCGTCCGGTCTCAGGTATGGCGCGCCGCCCGGGTTGGTTTCAATCCATGTCCTAAGAGCCAGCGGCAGGCTCATCATCGGGCAATGGAAATCGAAAGCCGCGGGCTCTTCACCACTGGCCATGACCTCTTCGATACCGTCGATGGATTTTATCAGTCTAACGAGAGGTTTTTGTACCTCCATTACGACGCGCAATCCCAGTTCAGCCGCCATTGGTCCATAGCGGCAGAACTGGAGCGTATCCCCCATTCCCTGCTCGTGGTGAATGAAAAGGACGCGACCTTCCCCCGTCTCGCCGTGCCAGACGGGCTGAGTGTATTTTCTGTACCCATCCTTCAGGTGCCTGGTCTGCCAGCGCGCTTCATGGCGGCGCCAGCCTTCCTCGAACTCCCCGGCCGCAAGAAGCGCTATCGACAAATTGTATTGTGTTTCAGGGTCGGTTTCGTTTAGGCAAACGGCGTGCCTCAATGCCTCGATGGCTTCATCCAGCCTGCCGGTATCCATCAGAGAAATGCCGAGGTTGTTCAGTGCTTCCGGATAATTGGGCCGCAAGGCCAGGGCCCGGCTGCTAAGCGCAAAAGCCCGGTTGAAATCGCCCGTCTCGTGCATCAGTATGCTGAGATTGTTTAGCGCTTCGGGATAATCCGGCTTTAATTCCAGGGCCTTCCGATAGCAGGCGGCAGCCCTGCGATAATCGCCCATCATGTAACAGATAATGCCAAGATTATTGACGCAGAAAGGATTGAGCGGTTCCCGGCCGACGGTTCGCTCACAAAAGGCCCTGGCCGACGGAAGATCGCCGCTATCTTTGGCTAAAATGACTAGATTGTACATGACTTCCACATCATCTGGCTTTAAAGCGAGGAGCCTTTCGTATGTGTGAACCGCCTCGGCGCCATTGCCGATTTCTTTGTAACTATTTCCGAGGTGATGCAGTGCAAGCGTAAAATCGGCCTTGATTTCGATCGCCCGTTCCAAAAGAGGAATCGCCCCGGTGAGGTTTTTTCGCATTATGAGAGCCATGGCATAGTTGCATAATATTTCGGCCGAATCCGGATTTAGAGCCAAAGCCTTCCGAAACCAGATTTCCGATTCCGCAAAACGCTTCTGCTTGCACTCGATGACACCCATTAATTGTAGGCAACCGACGTCGTCAGGGTTTTCGGCCAAAATCGAATGGCAAATCCTGCCCGCGTCCTCGATGCGATCGCCCATCTCACCCGGCTGATCAGGTCCAAAGCCTGTTGATAGTGACACGTCTGTCCTCCGAAAGTTCCTCGTTGCTTCCTGCTGCCTTCCAAAAAAAGCATGATTTATGCCATTAAGCGCCAAAACGCCGGTCGATGTTGTCTTTCTCCTGGTAATGAGTTGCGGTAGAATGTCTTTTCGACACTCGATCGCATAAGTTCATGGTGAGCAACCGCTGAAGGAATTGAGCCGATGAAGGCTGATTGGGAGCTTTTTTTGGATGAAAATGGGATTGAAGCAATGTGGGACCTGGACCCGGTCAACGAGGGCGAGGTGATCTACATCTGCCGGGACTGCATAACCGGGGAGGACTTTCCCGAGGACTGGGATAACCCCTTTGAGTTCAGGTTCCGCACGGAAAGCGATCTCAAGGAGGACCCTGACTTTGTCTCCATCTCGCAATTCCGTCCCGTGCGATGCTACCGGTGCGGGAAAGAGATATTGGCCGGGTATTGTTTCGCCGAATTTCACCAGGTTTGATTGTGCGGCCCCATCTTCCCCCTGGCCGGCGTGGAAATCCACAAAAGCTGTGTCAAGATATTGGCTTTGCCGGTTTAACCTGAAAGGCCTGCAGAAATTGCCGCGCGCCCCGCTCGCTTGCGAGAGGTGCGCGGCTTCCCCCGCGGAGCGCTCTGATACCAAGTTGCGTTCAAGCCCAGCCGCCACGTCCTCGGACGCGGTTTGAACGCAACTTGGTATCAGAGCTAGCTCCCGCTCATCTTGACTGGGGTGAGAGTCGCTTTCCTGATACCAAATCTTCTGCAGCTTCTAACCGAGGGTAAAAGGAAATCAACTCTTCTGCACCTGCTTTTCGGCATTTTGTCCTGGTACCTTACATTGTAGACCTTATGGTTGATCTGCAAGCGGAAGCAGTCCCCGAATCTGAAGCGCCGCGCAAGATCGGGTGACAGTGCGACCATTTGATAACAATCACCTTTGGTTATCCGGTGAGCCGAGGCTGTAACATGAGGGTGAACCCTCTTGGTGCAGCGAGGATCGGCAGCGTAGGCGCTGACTCTTACCTGGAACCCATAAGCATGAACGGGTAGCGCGACTGATAGCACGCAGACGGCAAGGGCCAGCCTTTTGAATCGCTTCATTGGGCAAGGCTCCTGTGGCTGGTGTTGCCGGCCGCCCGGAACATGGTACGACCAATGACAACATGGTTAATCTCCTTTACATGCTCCGGCCCTTTCCCGGGTCGGGCAATGCTTTGAAATTCAATCATGCGGCAAAGCGTTGCGTTTTTTAATGCAAAGGAAGTGCCATGCTTGATTTTCCGTGTTGACCGGAAAGGCGGGGAGGGGGCTGGATGACTTGCCTGCCTTGGGTTGCCGTATGCCTCCAGGTCCTGGCATGTGCAAAATGAAGCCATTTGGTCTAATTATGAAAAATTGCACTAATTACGATTTGTCGTGATTTTGGCTATTATTGCCCTTCCCCCGAAATTGTAAAATCAGCTCACTTGTGATTCTTGCCTCTCCTTTAGGAACTTACTCCAGTACTCCGGATCGGCATATCGGGCGACCAAAGCATCAATGTCGATTTTTTTGATTGCAGTTGAGGCCGGTTGCGCCCTGCATGCCCGGCGACCGACCTCATGCTGACCTTTATTCGGCTTTAAGAGACGCCATGTCGATTGAGAAGCGGTATTTCACATCGGACTTGACCAGTCTCTCGTATGCTTCGTTGACCTTCTGGATAGGAATGACTTCCACATCGGCGGTAATGTTGTGCCGGCCGCAGAAGTTGAGCATCTCCTGGGTTTCGGCGATACCGCCGATTATGGATCCGGAGAGGCTGCGGCGCCCTAAGAGCAAGGCAAAGGCGGAAACGGAAAGCGGCTTCTGAGGTGCCCCAACCAGGGTGATGTTGCCGTCGCGGCGGAGCATGTTGATGTAGACGTTGATATCGTGATCTGCGGCGACGGTGTCGAGGATGAAGTCAAAGGTACCTGCATGCTGCCGCACCTCTTCAGCCTTGCTGGAAATGATGACCTCATTAGCGCCCAAACGGAGTGCATCCTCTTTCTTGCCGGGCGAGGTGGTGAATACCACGACGTGGGCACCGAAGGCCCGTGCGAACTTGACCCCCATGTGACCTAGCCCGCCGAGGCCGACCACGCCTACCTTCTTACCCTTAAGGTCGCCCCAGCGGCGGATGGGCGAGTAGGTCGTGATCCCGGCGCACAGCAGCGGTGCAACCCCGGCGAGGTCCAGGTTGCCTGGGATGTGAAGAACAAAGTGTTCATCGACCACGATGCTTTCGGAGTAGCCGCCGTAGGTAACGCCCCCCAGGTGTTTGTCCGGGGAGTTGAAGGTAAGAGTCTGGTTTGGGCAGAGTTGTTCCAGGTCATCCCGGCAATTGGGGCAGGTGTGGTCTGAATCGACCAGGCAGCCGACGCCTGCAAAGTCGCCTGGCTTGAATTTCGTGACTGCGGAACCGACCTTGGTGACCCGGCCGACAATCTCGTGCCCCGGAACGCAGGGATATACGGTGGGCATGATGGTGCTAAACTCGTTGCGGACCGTATGAAGGTCGGAGTGACAGATGCCGCAGAAAAGGATTTCGATCTGCACATCGCGCTCAGTAGTTTCGCGTCGATGGATCGTGGTGGAGACGAGCGGCGATGTCTCACTTGCAGCGGAGTAGGCTTTGGCGTTGATCATGATGTATCCTCCTGTTGTGCTTTGTTTTGGCTGAATCAGCCTTGGGTTTCACTGCTGTCCAGCGTTAGACTTCAAGCTTGCCGACATAGCTTCGCTATGTCGTGTGCCTCTCAAAAATAGAAGTAATCAGGACTGGTGTCTAACGTCTATCAGCCGTTCCGATTCATCCCACAAGGCACGGCCCGCGAAGCAGGTTGACCGGCCAATCATTGCGTCTCAATCTTTTGATAGTTGTGAAATGTGATATCTGTCGAACTGTATCGCAAAATAAAAAGCCTGCGATCAGGCTATTTACCTCTTTTGCACGCCGTGCGGCTTCAGAAATGAGTAACCGAAATGAGAAACCGAATTATCCTTGCAACAATTTCTTCACTTCGTCCCATGTCTCCAATATTGGCTTTGCGAGAAGAAACTTCCCGTGGCGCTCTGTTGTTATCAAGCCGGCGTTGGCAAGCTCCTTCAGGTGATGGGAAACAGTTGGAGCACCGATTTTCAGTGTGGAAATCAGCGCAGCAACGCTGCATTCACACTCTGTAAATCCATTTTTCTCACCCTTAACGATACTGAGATAGATTTCAAGCCGGTTAGGGTGAGAAAGCGCTTTGAGAATCTTTGCTGCTTGTTTAATTTCCATTATCGCCCCAACACTTTGACAACTATCGAAACGATACATTGTATTCAAATACACGTCAAGGAAATTTTTTCGGGAAACATTATCAGCGAAGGCTCACGTCCAAACAGCCGAAAATCGGAAGCGCGTTATAGTAGCTGAATGATCGACTTCCAGCTGACGGCTGCTTGATTGCGAGTAGTACGAAGTTTACATGGTTTACTCCATGGTCTGATTTTACAATTTCGGGGGATGGGCAATAATAGCCATTTTGGCTCTCTTTTGAAATTAATCGGCGGGTCTTGAGGAGGCGGCCGGGGGCAAAAAACCTCACGCCCCCGGTCCCTTTCGGGCGATTACCTGTTCGGTGTCTGCCCGAGGCTATTGAGCCTATGATTAATTTCTGGATATTGGTTGTGCCTTCCACCATCTGGAACGATTTTACATCCCTGTAGAAGCGCTCGATGGGGTATTCGGTCGAAAAGCCGTACGAGCTGAAGATCTTCATCGATTCGTTGGCGGCCTTTACTGCCGCCTCGGACGCAAAGTATTTGGCTACCGAGGTCTGGAGCCGGCCTGGGCAACCCCTTGTCTTTAAGGAAAGCGGCGTTGTAGACCAGGAGCTGCGCCGCCTGGTGTTCGGCAACCATTTCCGCTATCTGGGCCTTGACCAGTTGGAATTCCGAAACCGGCTGCCCGAACTGGGTCCTCTCGCCGGCGTACTTGATGGCCAGTTCCAGGCATGCTCCGCCTACGCCCAAAGCCCCGGCCGCACAGCTGATCCGGGTGTTTCCGAGCATCCACATGCAGATGGAGAACCCGTCGCCGGGACTTCCGAGGATGCACCGCGCGTCCACTTTGGCATTTTCGAAAATTACTTCACCGGTCGGCGAGGAGTGTAGCCCCAGCTTGGTTTCTATGGCCCGGGTGGTGACGCCTTCGGTGTTTTTGAGGTCAACGATAAAGCAGCTGATCCCTTTGTGTTTTTTCCCTTTGTCGGTGCAGGCGTAGACGAGCCCGCAATCGCCTACGGGAGCATTGCTGATCCACATCTTCTGGCCGTTTAGGACCCAGTGGTCGCCCGCATCCCGGGCCGTAACCGAAATGCTTGCCACATCGGAGCCGGTGTTGGGTTCTGTGATGGCAAAAAAACCGATGTTTTCGCCGCTGACCCACCCGGGGATATATTTTTCCCTTTGTTCGGCGGTCCCGAATTTATTGACGGTAATCGCGGGTCCGATATTCTGAAGATTGGGCGGAAGCCTCCATGATGGGGAAACCCTGGCAAGCTGTTCGGTAATCAGGACCGATTCCATATAACCCATACCGTTGCCGCCATATTCTTCAGGAAGACAGCAGCCAAAAAAGCCGAGTTCTCCCATCTTCTTCACGATTTCCAGGCGGAACCGGTGATGTTTCTCATCGTCTTCCATGAGCGGCCTGATTTCCGTTTCGGCAAAACGTCGCGCCTGGTCCTGTACTATCCTTTGTTCTTCGGTAAGAAGAAAATCCACTTAACTCCTCCAAAGTACTCGATTCGCAATAATTGTCCCGTAAATGCTTCTATTGTCCGGTAAATGGTTAAAAGATAACTCCCGCCGCAAGTGCAACCAATCAGCCGACCCCTTCGAGGATGACGGCGACACCCTGCCCGCCGCCTCCGCAGATGGTCTCGAGGCCAAAAGTAGTGGACCGGCGCCGCATCTCATTTATGAGTGTGACCAGCCGCATCGTTCCGGTCGCTCCGATGGGGTGCCCGAGAGATATGCCCGAGCCGTTGACGTTGACCTTGAGTTCGCACTCGCTCTCCGTTAGCCCCATGATCTTGGCGTCCGCCAATACCTGGGCGGCGAAGGCTTCCTGGATTTCGATAAGCCCCAGGTCATTTATCGAAAGGTTTGCCCTCTTAAGCGCCTTTTCAACGGCGGTGCCTACCGCCGGGTAGGTTAGAGTCGGGTCGCAGGCCGCGTTTGCCCCGGATAGAAGCCTCGCCAGGGGTTTTAAACCATGATCCCGCGCATAGGTCTCGGATGCAAGCACCAGTACCGCCGCGCCGTCGTTTTCCGAAGAGGAGTTGCCGGCCGTGCAGATGCCGTCCGGATAGACGGGTTTTAGTCTGGCGAGCTTCTCTAGACTCGTATCGGCGCGAGGTGTTTCGTCCTCGCTGAAAATAGACGTTTGCCCTTTGGACTGCGAAACGGGGACCGGTACGATTTCACCGGCGAACTTGCCTTCCCTCATCGCCGCGCAGGCTCGCTTATGGCTCCTCAATGCCCAGGCGTCCGCGGCTTCCCTGGTTATCGATTCGGCTCTGGCTGCGGCTTCGGCCCAGGACATCATCGAATTTAGCTCCCCGTAGCGCTCGACTGGCTGAGACATGACCCTTGCGCGCTGGATTCGGTCGAAAAAGGGAATCCCCCACATCGGAAGCGCCCCGTGTCCACGCGGCATAAATCCCCATTTCGCATCGTTTCGACCCCCAAGGCCCCAACGGATGTCTCCCGGCAGGTAGAGCTCGGCCTGGCTCATCGAATCCATCCCGCCCGCCACCACCACCTCGGCGTTTCCGGTTTGAATCTTCATGGCCGCAAACAGCACGCTGTCCACGCCCGAACAGCAGCGCCGATCAAGGGTTATTGCGGGTATCGACTCGGGCCAGCCGGCGGCCAGCACAGCGAAGCGTCCCGCATTTGCGCATTCCCCGTTCTGGTACGACTGGCCGACTATGACTTCATCGACCTCCGCGGGGTCTATGCCCGCCCTTTTAATCGCTTCATTGAAAACCAGCGCCCCCAGTTGGTAGACCGGAACGGATTTCATGCTGCCGCCGAAAGCGCCAATAGGCGTTCGAACCCCTGAGATAATGACCGCTTTTTCCATTAAAGCCCCTTCACTCCTTATATTGTCCGAGTTACCGCATAGCGGCCCGCTCATCGGCCGATTCACAATAATCTTCTATTCTTTCATGCTTCCGTCTGGATTGTATTCGTACCATCCCTTGCCGGTCTTGCGGCCGAGATGTCCCATTTTGACCTTTAGCCGCAAAATGGCCGGAGGATAAAAGGAGGGGTCTTTGGTTTCCTCATAGATTGACATAAGGGCGCCGTGAGTGACATCGAGCCCCACCATGTCGCCGATCTCGAACGGTCCCATTTTCCTTCCCGAAGCCAGCCTTAGCCCCTTGTCGATGTCTTTTGCCGTTGCGATCCCGTCCTGGACCAACTTCATTGCCTCGACATTGGCGCGGTAGTTTATGCGGTTTATCACGAAGGCTGGAATGTCTCGCTGGACCATGATGGGTTCCTTGCCGAGTCTTCTGACAAAATCGGCCGCAAGCGCAAAGGTCTCCTCGCCGGTACACATTGCCCGGATCACTTCGGCGGCACCCATCATCGGAACGGGCGAGAAAAAGTGGATGCCGACGACCTTGTCCGGCCTCTGTGTCTCCGCCGCCAGGCTGGATATGGAAATCGCGCTGGTGTTGCTCGAAAGAATCGTGTCAGGGGCCGCTGCCCGATCGATTTTCCGGAACACCTCACGCTTTAGCTCGAGGTTTTCAAATACCGCCTCGATGACCAAATCGGCTTCGATTTTGACCGCGTCGAGGCCCGGCGCCTTATGGATGCGCGACATGATCTCTTCGGCGGAACCGGTCACCAACCCTTTTTCGACAAGCTTTCCAACCGACCAGGAAATGGTCTTTAGCGCCTTTTCGACCGCGTCTTCCCGCAGGTCGCAAAGGGTGACGTCGAGGCCGCTCTGTGCGCAAACCTGGGCGATTCCGCCTCCCATAAGTCCGCTTCCGACAATAAACACCTTCTCTATTTGCATCTTTTCTCCTTCAACGAACGGACCTTTGCACCTTCACTTTCTTGCTTTTTTTGTCTCCATCGGCAACTCAATGGTCACATCTGGTCTTTCCAGCTGGAGCGGATGTTTGAAAAATGTGACCGCATGGCCCGTTCGGCTTTCTCCGGATCATGGGCGATGATGGCCTTCAAGACTTCCGTGTGGTCGGCTATCGAACAGCGCACCAGGGAAGGGTCGTTGTAGAACGCCCTGGTTAGCCAAAACCATCCCGGGGATTTCATGATGCTCGATATGCTCTTTCTTAAGACCGTGTTTGCGCTCGCCTTGATAATTGCACTGTGGAATTCGAAATTTAGCTGGGTGCAAACAGTCAGGTTAGCAATACAT
>CAWEZA010000129.1:0-26948 GCA_963813125.1 uncultured delta proteobacterium
TTTAGGAGCGCCTTGGCTTTTGCAAGAACGATATTGAAGTTCCTGTTGGCGAGGATCTCTCCGGCGAGCTGTTGAAATGACGATTGTGCGCATGCAAGATGCGCGGCCAGCAGGAAAGCCACGCACACGAAGGCGATTCGACGAGACATCAGAAGGTTCCTTGTGTTGTAGTGTAAGAGGATAACCACGTCGATAACGAGACACTTTACAACATGTCCAGTTTAGCCAGTCATCCTTTCTCGCTGGTGATACGTTCCAATGACGGACACGCCGCAAAACAGCCACGGCTCGGCACCTCTGTTTCTCCTTCTATCTTATTGAAGATACATTCAACTTACGGTTCTGTCATTTAGATAAATACGATCAATAAATCCATACACACTTCCTAAACCATATCGATTAAGAAAATCTTTATAAGCCTCTAAATTATTATTGGCTTTCTTATGGCATCGTCCCCTATCTTGCCTAAGTGCATGCCGCACACGACTGGGTGATAGGACACACGTTCAGGGATCAGGGCGTAAAGGGGTGCGGACTGGGCCTTACTACCCGGACCTCTTACGGAACTAAAAGGGCGGCGGAAAGTGCGCGGACATCAGCTCGGTGTTCGTGACCATGGCGCGCGCGGCCGGCATCCCGGCGCGGGATGTTTTCGGCCTGCGGCTTGCAGACCCCAAAAACGGGGACATCAGCACCGCGTTTCATTGCTGGACCCAGTTTTATCTGCCGGGGACGGGCTGGGTCACGGCCGATCCCGCCGACGTGCGGAAAATGATGCTCGAACACAACATAGTGCTTAAGGACGCCGGGAAGTGGGAAAAATTCTTCTGGGGCGGAGACGAGACTGTTTCCGGGTGGCACTGGAAAAGGACGCGCGCCGCGTGGTCTTCGACCCGCCTCAGAAAGGCCAACCCCTTGGATATTTCATGTATCCTTTCGCACAGGTGGACGGAAAAGACCTCGATTATTTTTCGCCCAAGGATTTCAGCTACACCGTCGGGTTCCAGACGGACTGATCCTCGAAGCCGAATGGTCAGGACACAACTGTTATGTCCACCGCCCCACACCGGGTGCGGAATCTGTAGAAGGGTGGGCAAAAACATAGCGTTGCCCACCTGCGTTTTTGGCTTCTCGGAATACCTTCCAACTTAAGAGACGCAACAATAGAAACTTGCCGGGGTGGCGAACTCCAGTTTCATCTTCGTCCAAACCGCGTCCCAGGACGTGGCGGCGGCGCCTGAAAGCGGATATCCGCCCCGGCTGTTTCTTGCCTCACGCTTCAATCTTTGTCCGATTCGGTTTTAGCGCACTCAACGCATCGACCGAATTGGTCGACGCACCCGGCACAATGCAATCGTCCACAGACCTTACATTCCGTCATCACGTTGGCGGTATCCCCCTCATAATCCATGCCGCAGGCAGCACATACGAACCCCGGATCACTCATTTTTCATCCTCCATCAGTCGCAGCTTCACGTGTTTTGTTGCTCGTTTGCTGCTTTTTCCTCAACCTGAGCACCGTTTTTAAGCAGAGCGAGCCCTTTTGTCAATTCGAGCAGAACGCCCATCCCTGCTTGAGCCTCAGGGTCGAACAAAGCTAGCGTGGCTCCGAAAATCCCTACCGGCTTCGCCCGGGAGAAATCCAAACCGGCAGGGATTTCGGCGGCCCTATCCAAAAGTTTCAAGGCCTTGGGCAAAAAACATTTTACCCACACCCACCAGGTGCACAAGGCCTTCACCTATTTGCTCAAAGTCCTCAGGCGTGTAGGTCTGAGCAATTTTTTGCATGCAAGAGAACATAACGGAAATAATTCTAAAGACCCCCTGTTGCTCCAACTGATCGAGGTTATGAATGGCTTGAGGCACACTGGATTTTAGCAGGGGTTCGACGGTCCGCAGAAAATCGATGAGGCTTTTGAGCTGGTCAAGTAACGAGTATATGTTCGAACACTCCTCATGGCATTCTTAAGAAGGTGTTCGAGGTCTTCAAGCGTGCAATCCCCTTCCACTTCTGCCAGTTTCTCAATCAAAATCCGGACCGCTTCGTTTAGCCTTGGCGATATCTTCTCTTAGCTCCTGCAGCGATCTGGCGGAATGGGTTAATTTAGATATTTCCCTACCCAGGCAATCGAGTTGTTGAGGAATCAAACTTTCGTCATTCATAACCGGTCCCTCCAGGGCTATGCGGCTGTCTTTCTGATCTTACCCGCAATATTGAACTGCGCCTCAAAAGTCCTCGAGCCCCTTCATCATGAGGTTCCAGTAGACCCATTTGAAGAGCATCTTTCCACAATGGTTGCCGAAGGTCTCATCGAGCAGGCTAAACGGTCCCATCCAGGGAATGGGAACTTGCCCGGCAGCGGCTCGACGGTGTAGTTGAAATCGAGCAATATCGCCTTCTCAAAACCTGAGGCCAGAAAGCAGGTGGCATGACCGTCAAAGGTCGGTACCGGGGCAATGCCGTCTATCTCGCGGGTCAGATTTTCCACAACGGTGTAGGTCATATAATGGGCCACCGACCCGGCCTTGGAGGCGGGAGCGTTTGAGGCATCCCCCAAGACATAGACCCGGTCAACGTTCTGGGCTTTCAGCGTATGTTTGTCCACCTGCATGTACCCCATCGGGTCGCCGAGACCGGAGTCCATAATGGCGCTGTCGCCAAAATTGGGAGGTATGGACACCAGCAGGTCATAGCCTACCTTTTGCCCCTTGTGGATTCGATTGTCTTTTCAGCGGCATTCACCTTGGCGAGATCGAAATAGGGGGTCACCTTGATATTTTTCTTTTCCGCAAAATAGCCCAAGGCCTTGGCTGCCACCGGTTTGGTAAAAAGATTGTCGATCGGCGTTACGAATTCGATTTCGACCTTGTCCCGGACGCCATTGACATGAAAAAACCAATCGGCCATGAAGACAAATTCTATGGGAGCGATAGGACATCTTGAGGGGAACTCGGCGATATTGAGTACGATCTTGCCGGAACTAAAGTATTTGAGCTTTTTGCGCAGAGCCAAGGCCCCTTCGAGCGTGTAGAAATCGAAGATGTCCTTGCGCCAGCCGTCCATCATGCCTTCAACCTCCTCGGGAACTATCCGGCAGCCGGTTGCAATCACCAGCCAGTCGTAGCCGTACTTGTCTCCTTTCTGAGTTTCAACCCTGCGTTGATCCGTGTCGATTTTGACCACTTTGTCGACCACAAATTCAACACCCTTGGCAATGAAGTCCCGCTTGGGCTTAAGGACGTCTTCCCTCGAGTAGAGCCCAAAGGGGATGAAAAGATACCCCGACTGAAAGTGGTGCTGTTCGTCTTTATCGATTACCGTGATAGCCCATTCGTCCTCGGCCAGTTCTTTCCGCAATGAGGCGGCAACCATTGTGCCACCCGCCCCGGAGCCCAGAATGACAATTTTTCTCATAAATACTCCTTGGGGAAGGATAAGGGTTGAAGCAGATAATTTAAATGACGGGTAGCCGCATCTTAATCATTGGCCGAATCCGGAGTCAATCATAATGTCTACTGATTCAATAGGATTGGAAGACAAGGAAAGGATTCGCCTTCTTTGCCACCCTGGGAGAGCAGCCGCACTATTTTATATTTAAGGGAAAGTCCGCGTCTTTAAGAAATGTTTTTTATCTTTTTGGCTGCAAAACAAAAGGCTTCGGGTATCAATTCGATATCGATCGCGTCGGTTTTACCCAGCAGTTCGCCGTCGGCTTCGAACCTTACGGGTGTCGAGGCGCAGATCTTTGCCCCGCCGCCACGCAACCGGGCGAGTACGGGTGAGTCCCCGTTCAGCCGCAGGTAGGCACGCAGGATCGGAATGAGTAAGCCGACCGGCGATACGGGGGAGGCGTGGACAAATTCAAAGAGTTTATTCGACGGGGATGCATGGGGCGCGATCCTCATTCCTTCCGCGATGGTGTTCCCAAGGATCGCCCCGAAAAAGACAGTATCAGCCCGGAAAGGGGCGTCTTCGACAACGCCGTCCAAGGTGAAAGCCGGAAGTTCTTTCATCGCGACAAGAGCGCTCAGGGCGTAAGACAACCAGCAGGATCGCGAAAACCTCAACTCGTTATAGCGGTACAGCACCTCCGCGTCGAACCCAAGCCCCAGGACCATTGCGAAGACCCGCCGCCTGATACCGTCCAGGACCTGCCAGGTACACCTTCCAAGACTAACTTTTACGGTCGATTCACCTAAGGCCGTCTTCAATCCGGCCGCCATCCCCGTCCCGGTTTCAAAGTTGCGGATGTAGTCGCAGGCAGTACCCGAAGGTATCATCCCCACTGACGGCATAGCACCCCGCTCTTCCCACCAAAGACCGTTTAAGACCTCAAAAAGGGTGCCGTCACCACCCACCGCAATCACCCTGTCATATCCGGATCGCCGGACCGAGGCGGCAATGGTTTCGGAGTGTCCCGGATATTCACTCCAAAACGTGTCGACACTCTCCGCTTCCTTTCCGACCTCCCGCAGGAGAGCCGGCCACAGCTTTACGGCCTTCCGGTTTCCCGCAAACGGGTTTACGACTGCGGCTATTCTCATCCGGCTTCCCTCTCCAGCCAATTTCTCGAATTGGGCGGCGACAAAGTCCCCGACCCTGATTTACGTCGGATAGGGACAAGGTTTCCCATAAACTGCCTTAGACTCTCCCCCCAAGTGCGGGAGAGCGCAAATTCCCTGCACATGCGGCGATCGATTCCCATGGCTTGAGTAACGGCCTTGCCGAGGTCTTCGTCCATAACCCCCGTTTCGCCCTGCCTTATTATGTCCAGCGGACCTCGCACAGGATAAGCGGCAACGGGAATTCCGCTGGCCATGGCCTCAAGCATCACCAGGCCAAAGGTGTCCGTCCTGCTCGGGAAGACGAACACGTCGGCGGACGCGTAATGGGCAGCCAGTTCCTCGCCGCTTTTGAAACCCACAAATCTCGCGCCGGGGTACCTGGCTTTCAGTTTGGCAAGACCCGGCCCGTCGCCGACCACATACTTGGAGCCCTCGATACCCAGGTCCAGGAATTCGTCGATGCTTTTCTCCGCCGCCACTCTTCCCACGTACATGAGAATGGGTCTTTTGTCTGTCAAAAGGCCTTTTTTGTCAGGCGAATAGAGCGTGGTGTCAACTCCCAATTCCCACTGAACAAGGTTTTTAAATCCCCATGTGCGAAGCTCTTCCATCATGGGGGGCGTTGTCACCATCACTGCCGAAGAGGCGCTGTGAAACCATCTCAGCACCGAATAGCTCAAGCTCAGCGGGACAGGGTACCTCAGCCTGATGTATTCGGGGAACCTGGTCGTATAAGAGGTGGTAAACGGGTAGCCAGCCCTCACACAATACGAGCGGGCGGCAAGCCCGATAGGACCTTCAGTGGCAAGGTGAATGAAATCGGGTTCGAAAGAATCCAGAATCCGGGCTATTTTCCTGTAGGGATTGAGCGCAAGCCTTATCTGCGGGTAGGTGGGACAAGGAACCGTCCTGAACATATCCGGTATGATCAGGCACACCTGGTGCCCCATCTGCTCCAACTCCCTCGTTACTCGCTCGAACTTGGTCACCACGCCGCTTACCTGGGGATGCCACGCATCCGTGGGAATAGCAATTCTCATTTAGTCCACCATCCTCGACACGGCCAATCACGACTTTTCCATGATCATCCCGACAGGCCTGCAGCTGTCTGAGTTCTACCAATGACTACAACCCGTCAAACAGGTCTTTTTTGACAATATGGCAGAATATTGAGTACACAGTTTTACATTCAGGTGACAAATTCATTTAAATTCGAAAACTCCGGGATCATGGACGACCTTGCGCATCGTCGTGCGGCTCTGGTTAAGAGCGATTTTCAACCGGGCCGGCACACGACAAGATGGATTCCGGAACTCTTTATCGTTTCAATTGTGTATTCTATCGGGAAATTATATGGTTTGGAGGGGCAGGAACGCAGCGGAGGTTTTTCGGGCAAAAACCCGATCACAACACAGGATACCGAACGGAGAAGTTGATGAATTATTCAGGCTTACCCAAGGGAATCTGGATCATACCGGCCTTGTTGGTTATCGCCGTGTCCGCGCGTGCAGCGGTCGGTCCGCAGGCCGACCCCGCGACCAACGTAATGCCCATTTCATGGAAGCAGGCCTACTCCAGGATAATCGTTTCCCCTGATGACGCGGAGCTTGCGAAGGGGAAAATCCTCTTTGAGATGAAGAAACTCGACGATGGAACGATCGTTGCGCAGAGCATGGGGGTTATAGAGGCAACACCCGAGGAGTGCATACGGATCACGGGCGATTATGACCATTATACCAGCAGAATGCCGTACACCGCCGAGAGCAGAGTAGTCCGCAGATTCAGGCTCGAAGGGGAGTATGGAGGCGCCAAAGCCCTTGATTTCTGGACCAGGGTCTGCGTCCTGGGATTCCAAAGCGGTTATCTCATCCGGGTGGTAAATCTGGCAAATTCCGAAAGCCATGTGTACCGGTCCTTCTGGACGCTGGTGCGCAACCCGGCATCGGACTCGGGCTGTAAAGACTCCAATGGGCGGCCTTGTGGAAATGATCTCGATGTAAACATTGGCTCAGGTATATTCGAACCATACAAAGGCAACCCCAACCGCACCTTACACACATATACCCTGAAGATAAAACCCAAGAGCTGCATTCAATGCGTCGGTCTATGTTTCGGATGCGGGAGTTCGATGCGAGACGTCACCAAAACTATTAGAAGCGCCCTCATGAAAAAGAAGTAGGCCGCCCATAGGGTCCGTCCCCGTGAAAACAGGGGGAATATCGAGATGCGTGGTCAATCGTTGCGGACACTCAGAGGGTCGCTTGCTTGCGTGCCGGGATCGAGCCGGCAATTATGGGCAGGATAAAAGTGAACCTGGAGCCATGACCTGGTTCGGAATCCACAAAGATCCTTCCATTTAGCTTTTCGGTTTCGGCTTTAACCGCAGCCAGACCGACTCCTCTTCCCGACAGCGCCGTGACGTTTTCCTTCGTCGAAAATGAATCAAGGAAAAGAAGGTCATAAATTTCCCCGGGGGGCATGGCAGATGCCGTTTCGGCCCCGAGTATCCCCTTTTGCAATGCCATTCCACGTACCTTCTCGATGTCGATTCCCCGCCCGTCATCGGATATGGACAGGCGCAGATCGCTATCGCCCTGCCGGCTGAGCCGGCATTCTATACTGCCCGATTCCCGCTTTTGCGCCTCAATCCTTTCCTCGACATTTTCGATGCCGTGATCGATCATGTTCCTGAATATATGAGAGAGGATTTTAATGAATCCGACATACGCTTCTTTATCGATGAGTATGTCATCGCCGCTTATCTGCAAAGGTCTGACGGATTTTCCCAGGCGCTCGGCCAACGGGAGCAGATAGTCATTATAAGATCTCAGAAGATCTTTGAGATTTTGCAGCCTGAGGGACCGGATCAGATCGATCAGCTCATTTTGTTCCTCACCGCTGACGGCTTGTGCCACCCTGTATTCAATTTCGATAAGCTTGTCTTTGCCTATGCGGAAGGTTTCCTCGCCGTCGAAAAAGGATCTTCCGAGAGTTTGCGAAATGACGGAAAGGTCGGTGCGCAAAACCGCCTTGGTGTCCCATTTATTCACAACAGAGAGCAACTCATCGGGTGGGGGATTTTTTATGTAAGTCAAAGCCGCGAGTTCATCCTCCATTTCATGCAACCCGGCGGATGTATTATGGAGACCCAACTGCGCGAAATCACCCTTGAAGGTATGAATACTCCGGAATAGTTCGGCATGCGCCACGGAAAAGTTCTCCGACCTTTGGATGATGGCCCGGGCGTCCTCATTTGCGAACGCCCTGAACTCATCGATCGCGGCAATCACATCGGACTGCCTGGAGATGGCCTTGACCACCATCTTCAGATTCAATTTCTCTTCTTCCATCTTCAGTTCGAGATTCCTTTTTTCGGTGATGTCTGTCAGGACCAGCATCAATCTCTTTTTGCCGAGGTGCTGAATCAACTTACATTCAAACCTTATCGCCTTTTTATATATCGTTATCTCATCGGGCATGAGGGAGAGATACACTTTTTGCTGAAGTGCTTTTAAAGAAGAGAACAGGCCCTTCATTACCGAGGAGATTGTTTGTGCCGTTTCGTCCGGCACATGCTTTTCCATAAGCTCGATGAAGCTCTTCCCGCCAATCGGCCCCCGGAATATCTCCACGCACTCCAGACTGTATTCTTCGGAAATAATCAAATCGTCTCCGAAGGAGAGAAATCCCTGGCCGGCATTATCGAAAAGGTTTTTGATGGCATCGTTTTTCTCCCGCAACGCGTTATTGGCGGTCTCGATCTGCTTGCTATACCTGATCTCGTCCTCGTTGGCTCTGTTCAGGATCTCCTTTTGCCTCTTCAAAAGCTCTATTTCCCTGCCCCTCTGACTCAACAATTCCATCATAAATCGTTTGATGCTCACAACTCCCGTATAGCTCTCGTTTTCGGTAATCACTACCAGATCATAGAGTTGCTGATGGTCACGATTCATCGCTATGGTGCTGATCGAGGAGATATTTACGGAAACATCGACTATGAGAGGATCGGCATTCATGAGGAGTCTGACGGGACGCCGCATGAACAAAGCGCGACCAAACAATGAGCCAAGCTTCTGGAAAAAATCGTTTCGCATGATGATGCCGACCGGCTTGTCGGCTTCCACCACGACGACCCCTTCGGCGCCGTAGTGCTCCTTGAAAAACTGCAAAACCAACGCGCCAAAATCCGACGGACCGAAAGTTCCGGTCTGGTCGACCAGTTTCCTTACCGTGTCGTCTTCGGCCGTTATCTCATCAAAGCTTTCGATGGCCAGGGACCGTGACTCCATTCGATGTCCTCCCTTGACTCACATTATGCGGCCAAGACGTCGTTAACTGCCTCCAGCACTTTCTCCGGCTCAAAGGGTTTGGTTATATAATGCCGAGCCCCATTGTTGAGAGCTTCGAGGATCTTCCCCCCCTGCCCGAGAGCACTGATCATTATGACGCGGGCCCGGGGATCGTCGGCCACGATCCTTTTGAGGCTCTCGATACCGTTTATGTTCGGCATTGTGATGTCCATAGTCACGATATCCGGCTTAAGTTTGTAATATTGAGAAATCGCCTGTTCACCATCGGTTGCTTCCCCCACAACCTCGTGATTGCCGCTTTTCAGGATAGTCTTCAAGCTGTTTCTAGCCAAAAGCGAATCGTCCACTATCAAAATGCGAGCCATGATTTTCACTCCAGTTTATTTTATTTCGCTTCGAAGGTCGGTGACCCCAGCCCGATAAAGAAATCGAACTCCCCAAAAGAAAGTGAGAAGGGGACTTTGTAGGCTACGCCGACCGACTTGATCTTGCTCGCCCTGCGGACTTCGGATGGGGCGAGTTCGAGTTCAACCCAATCGTTTGAAAGCTTTGATAGAAAGAGGCCGTTTTGGACATTCATGAACTCTTTGAGGGAATCGCAGGCCTCATCGTCCATGCAGGTCATGGAGGACTTTGCGAAACGGCCCGCAAAGCTCGCCATGGCCGCCTCGGGACCCGCCAGTCCGGTGAATACCTTAAATCGCCCATCCATTTCCTGATGGATCAAACAATCGAAAGATTCCTCTTTGATGCGTTCGGCGCGATTCAGTACGATGCCGCCGTCGATGAAACGCACCAGGTTCCGAACAAAAAGCGAAAAGTATCCTGAATAAACGTCCGGGCTGCCAAGATCGGGCATTCTGACAAAAGTCGCCGTTATTGTTTCCACATCATTTTTTCTGAGGGCTTCTAATTCAGCATCAGACAGGCCGGAGTCGTTACGAAAATCCGCCAGTGTCCGTTCAACCTGCTCAAAAGTCATGATTTCTTTATCGATTAATGCCTGGCTAATTAGAAGGTGTCTTGCATTCTGTCGGGCAAGCAGATCGGAGAGGTGATCTTCATCCAGATATCCTTCACCGATGGCAATCTCCCCGAAGCGCTTGTCAACAGAGGCTTGAAGCCTATGTACCTGTTCGACCTGCCGGGCGTTCATATACCCCGCATCTATGGCCATGATGCCGATTTTTACTTTGACCGAGTCCTGCAACGCCAACACGTCTCGCAACTGATTGGCCGTGATGAGCTTTCGCTGCAGGAGGTAATTGCCGAAAAATTGACTGAACATTAATGAACTCCTTCCCCGGTTAGCCAAAATTTACGATGGAGGTTGTCAGAACCGTACGGGCCATCATCGCGGGCACCGTTCGCCTTCATCATGACCTGTCCCCTGTAACTCCCCCAGACTCTTCGACTCAACAATGGATCACCAAAAGAGGCCGGGACTATCAGCCTCGCCCGGCAGCATGTATATCGGGCGCATCGCCTGGAATGATTATGCCTGCCCGGTTACAAGTGCGTGACGATCTTGATATGGCAGGGGAATGCAAGCTTGTGGCCGGATTATTTTGTTCAGCCAGGGGGGAACTTCTCCGCGGAAATCCGAGTTATTCCGTTACCGCGCCCGCGGTTGCTTGTAGTACCAGTCGAGCTGGGCCGGACTGCTGTCTTCGTCCACATTTTCCATGGTCATGAGCTTCCGGCCTTGGGCTGCCGGCAGCACTTCCTTTAGCTTCCAGAGGGTCTCCGAGCGCCCGAAGCTCCAGAAATCCTCAAAAGGCGTCACGTAACGATCCCGGTTCACCACTTGTCCGCCCCTGCTCAGAATCTTTTGCGCGTGGGCGCTGATCCTCACGGTGAATTCATCCTTGTCGCGTTCCTGGTAGTTCCGCACCAGAATAAGTTCGACTTTGCGGACACACAGGTTACGATACTCAACCTTCCAGTCCCCGGCCTGCCACTGCTTTAGCTGAGTTCTGAGGCTTTCGGCCACCTGCGCTGTGAGATCTGCCGCGGGCACCTTGTCGGGATCGCCGTTCTCCCGTGCCAGAAAAACCGCCATAAAGACCTCGCGCGCCCGGTCGAGCATCGACTGACGGTCCCAGATCTTGTCGGTCTGCACGAGGAAATTGAGCAGACGCTCGATTTTTACGGCCTTTTCCTCGGCATCCTTTTCCATCCACGGACCCGGTTGTCCTTTCTTTTGCGCCTGTTGCCCGCAGATGGAGGCAATGGTCTGGTCGGTCAGCATCCCGGCGAAGTTTTCCTCCTTCAGATAGTAGGATTCACCGGATTGCTCGATGTCTCGCAGCAGCCACCTGCCGTCCATCCAGTGAAAGGTCCAGAATTCCTGGAACCTGGCCGGCTTTGAGTCGCCGCGCAGAAAATGGTCGTCCCGCGAGTCTGTATAGTAATCGCGCGCCGAGGCGCTGATTAGCGCGGTAAATTCGCACTGGTTGGGTTTTTCGGTGTAGCGCACGTTTACGAGATCGACATTTTCGACCTTGAGATTTTCGATGCGGTTAATTTCGTTATTATTCTTCATCCCCTGCAACTGCGCGAGGTGCTGCTCATAGAGTGCGGTCATCATGAGAGGCGCCATGGGGCTGTAGTCTGCGCTTTGCCAGCATTCCTGGAGCTTTCGGAAGGTGGAATCGGCAATGTTTCGGAGGTTTTCGGACGCAACCGAGGGGTCCTGGCCGGCAAGGAATTTCAGCAGCTTTTCAGTCTTGCCCGCCTTTGCGGCAATTTCCGACTTTCCATATACAAAGTCGAGTTCCTCGTTTTTGCTCTTCTTCCGCGCTCTGAGGATGGCAAAAATGATGAAGGCAATGAACGGGCCGAAGAAAAACAGGGTACCCCAGCCGCTGGAACCCGAACTGGAACCGGACCTGTAGCCTGAACTCGAACTGGAGTGGAACCCACCGCCTCCCTTGTTGTGGACGACGAAGCCTGAGGCCACGAATACGTGCGGGCCGGATACGGTCAGGTTATAGACCGTACGCTCGGCGGAAGGTCCCGTAACGGAATCGATCATCAGGGGCACGATCTTCCCGCCATCTAGAACGTCCACATACGATCCGCGCACCAGGTCGCCCGCCTCATGGAAGTCTCCACCGCTCAGTTTCAGCGGATGATCGACGGTGGTGAACAGGGTCCGTTTGCCGGCCCTGATTTCGATCAGCCCGGACCGGGCGGTATGGAGCGCCTCGACCCTGACGGTGACTTCTTTTCCCTCGGCGTCGATTCCCGTAACCGCCTCACCCGGCGACAAGCGCTCGATGGGGGTTTCCCCCGAGGGTGTGCGTATGAGGGTGCCGGCTGGAAAGCATCCGCCGCCGCCCTTGTTGTGTACCGCAATATGGCCCGCAAAAAACGTGTGCGGAGTTTCCGTCTGGAGATTGTAGACCTGGACGCGGCCCGGAATTTTTTTAATGGAGATGATACGCTGCGGGGAAAGGCTCTTGCCATCGCAGGCAAAGATAGTGTCGCCCGCTTTGAGCGAATCGAGCGTTTTGAACTTACCCTCGCCGACGTAGAACGGATGCTCGCCGGTAACCCTCAGGACCCCGAGCGCGGTGGTGACCACCCTGTAACTATCGGCCCGGGCGCGGAGAAGCTCGCGCACTTTTGCGCGAACGAGTTTTCCGTCATTGGTAAACGCCATGACCTCATCGCCCGGTTTCACGGCGCTGATGGGTATTTGCTCGCCATTGGCTTTAAGGATCGGGCTGTCGGGCAGGAAGCAACCCTTGTTGTGAACGGCGATGCCTTCCGGGAAATATACGCCTCCGGGACGGACCAGAAGGTTGTATGCCGGTCTGTCGGCCTTGAACGGGCGAATGGAGGATATCCTCGAGGTTTTCAATTTGGAGTCCCGGTCGATGTAAAGGAGATCACCGGGTTTTAGCCTGGAAGCCAGGGTGAACTCCCCCGGCCCTGTCATTATGGGGTGCTCGGGAGTCACCCTAAAGGAACGGCCGCCCGCGGTGATTTCGAGATATTGCTTCACTTCGAGCCGGATGACGCTTTCGACCCGCACCGGCCTGAGGTGTCCGCCGCTCAATCCCAGGACCTCATTGCCCTGCCGCAGATTCTCGATCGATACTTTTCCGGAAGGGGTCAAAACAGCGGTGCCCTCGCGCAGGCACCCGCCTCCCCCCCTCGCCCATGCGTGTCCGGAAAAGACCGCAACGAGCAAAACGGCAAGAATGCACTTTGCCAATCGCACTTCGCTCCCCCCTATGCGAGACCTGCAATTTCACAAAAATGGTCAGGCCAGTGGATTGACCTTTTTGCTACGAGAAATTTACCTGGGGAACGGCGCGGTCGGCCGCTTCCTCCAATTCGAAGAAAGGTTCCGGCACGAAGCCGAACTTGCCTGCCACCAGGTTTCCGGGAAACATTTCCACCTTGTTTTTGTAGCGCATGACCGCATCGTTATAGTACTGGCGCGAAAAACCGATCTTGTTCTCCGTGCCGGCAAGCTCTTCCTGGAGGGACATGAAGTTTTGATTGGCCTTGAGATCCGGGTAGGCCTCGGCAACGGCGAAAAGTGAGCGCAGGGTCTGGGAGAGGGCGTTTTCCACCTTGGCGCGATCCTCGATGTTCCCGGAAAAGGAAACCGCCTGCCGGCGCGCCTTCACCACTGCATCGAGAGTCCCCTTTTCATGGGCCGCGTATCCTTTGACCGTTTCAATCAGGTTGGGAATGAGATCGTGGCGGCGTTTCAACTGGACGTCTATGCCGCTGTAGGCGTTTTTTGCCTCGTTGCGGCCCTGGACAAGGCCGTTGTAAAGGGACTTGACGTAAAGCCCGGCCAGCACCGCAATAACGACAACAGCCACAAGAAAACCGACCACCTTTAACCTCCCCGTCTGGTTGTCCAGGCGGTGCCGGTTCCTTCCACGACGTGAAAAGACCGACCGCCGCCGTGTATTCTACATTATATTGGCGCGCCACAGAACTTCATTCGCAAGGATAATGGCTCGTTCCCGTTAAATATACTCGCATATTGATGAGTACATAAGGCGTTCGCGGAACGATTGAAGTCAATCGGCGATTACTTACAGTTTGGATGGGCCATTTAGAAAATTCGAATGGAGATGTCCAACATGACCATGGGACGGTTGGGGCTTGACGTGAAAGCGGTTCACAGTGACGTTCGTATGCTCTCAAACACCGGAATAGTCCAGAAGCCTGAAGATGTTGCGGGTTTGTTTATGTTGCGAGTCAATTTCCATCCGGAAACTTCATGGTGGGCAACGCTTGCGCTTTTGCCCACCATGCCGCACCCGGTGCAGGGTGGGCACACGCAGAATCATGCCCATCGCCGGCAAGACGTCGTCCCGTTTTCTTCCCTGCCACATTACTTGGCGCAGGCGAAGTCCTTTTTCCTCCAAGTTGATTTGCCTCGTTTACTTCCTCTTTCATATTCTGCCAAGGGTGCAGTCGTAGAAGGCAAGTTGCGGGTCAACCAGCCTGAACGTGAGGCGCTGATCAAACCCCAGAAAGAAATCCATGACAAGGCGAAAACCGAAAAGAACGAGTATGGAACGGCCCAGCACCAGCCAAACCAGGAGCGGTAGCGGACATGATAGACGACTCCCGGTACAATCGAGCCGATCAGGCAACCTACCGCCATAGCCGTGAGGGTGGAAAACGGCCTCATAATCAGTTGAGCCACCAGGCCCACTTTGAGAGCCTCACCCAGAGTTAACTGGAACAGTTGCATTCCACTTATAAATCGAACCCACCCACCCCCGCTGTCTCCCTGCCTGAAACGTTTGAACACGAAGCATGACATGACCAGACTTTCACGGACATTGCTCCTGGCCCAGCGCAGCATCATTTTCCGCAACCCCTGAAAAGCAACGGGAACCTTGGTAAGCACAACCGATTCCCTCTGGTAGACGACCCGGTAGCCGGCTTTGAGCACAAGATTGGTCAAGGCCCGGTCTTCCCCTATTGTTGCAAGCGATCCAAGGAAGGCCTGTTTTACCCAGCCCGTTAACTGCTCCCTTATTATCGATGCCCTGTAGGCGGACAGCGCGCCGGGGGTGCAGAATACACCGCCGTATACGGACTGGCCCGCCCGGATGAAATCGAAGCCGGCCGTAAAGTACACTTCCATCATTTTGGGAATGAGCCCCTCTTCGCGGTTTAACACGCGTACGTTTCCAGCCACGGCCCCCACTTTGGGATTTACGGCAAACGGGCTGACGAGGTGAAGCAGGGTGTCGGGCAACACCTCTGAATCCGAGTCGATGGTCACCCACACTTCGCCCCGGGCGTGGTGAAAACCTGCCATGAGGGCTTCACGTTTGCCGGAGTTTTTAGGCTGGCGGACCAGTTTGAGCCGTTCAGGATACTCCTGCCGGGCCTTGAGCATCCACTGCCAGGTGTCATCGGTCGAGCCGTCGTCTACGGAGATAACCTGCATCTTCTCGGCGGGATAATTGCTGTTCATGACCGAGCGCACCGTGGGCAGAATCTGCCGGCCTTCGTTATAGGCCGGAATCACGATCGTTACCGTGGGAAGCTCGTTTTCGGCCACCGGAGCGCAGGCCTTATAACGGCTTGCCATCCAGATTCTCCAAACGAGTACGCCCATGGCGAAAAGAGCCAGCGCAGAACCAGGCCTGAAGCCAAACAGGAGGGGATGCGGGTTCCTTAGCACTTCAAGAAAGCGGACTTTGCCCGACAACCTCGAACAAAGCAGCGTAGCCGCGATCACCAGGTCGACCAGTAGAATCCACATGTACAGATGGTCAATTTTATTTTTGAGGACAAACATCTTTTTCATGGAATAATCTCTCCGATGCCTTAATCAGTGCGGTGCAGCCTGCCAAAAGTTCACTCTCCCCTTTTGTCACGCTTCGGGGGAACCAGACCCCGTCCTTGGGCTTGCCCATAAGCAAGTGTCGTACCATGCGCGAATGGAATCACTTCGGGCGTCCCGGGCCTTCAATCCGTCCCCCGGAATGAATTTTAGACTGGCTGGCAGCGACAATAAATGTCGAACGGGTCACACACAGATTTTTAATGTTTCCTTGTCATTACGGCATAATACTAACTCGACAGATTTTCCAGCCCCCCCCCGACAACCTCGACATTTCTGTCGAAATGATGTTAGAGTGAGTTGAGTTTGTACGAGTGATGCTCCCGAATTAACCGGATGCAGCTACTGATGCCGATATAATCGATCTGGTATGAACATTGCTGCTGGAATGGCCGTTTAAAAAAGTTCGAGGTGGAGTGGGAAGCCATGACGAGTACAATCGACCGTTTTCTGCAAAACTTCAAAAGAGGCAGCCGCCACCACTTTATACAACCTTTGGCGGTCGCGCTGGTCTTTTTGCTTTTTGCACTGCTTTTTTTTGGTATGGCCATGATCGACCTCGGGAGGATCGAAGATCTGCTCGAGAACGCCCTGAGAGATAAGGCCCTCTATATCGCAGAAGTCATCGAGAAAGCTTCCCAGGTCAAATACAGCCGGCTTATACGGGACACAAGGAAATACGGGGAGCTGTCGGCGACCACGGCTATCGACGATCAATCCTTTTATCTCCAGCAATCCCAGGTCAAGGAATTGATCGAAGTTGCCCGTCGTATCGCTCTGGATAAGAAACTTGGGGGTTTTTCCGAGAGTAAAGCTCAGGAACTTGCCTCATCAGAGCACCTCCATGCCATCGGTTTTTTCGACGAGCAAGGCGGGCCGGCATTCCGGAGTGCTCCGTTCCCGCCTTCCATACTGAAGCAAATGAAAGTCATGATGAAGAGCAAGGAGGAAATGGAGGTCCACGTATTTCGCAAAGCAAAGACGCAGGGCTTGCCGAGCTTTATCTCGGTTCGAGGACAGAGTGGGAAGGGCGCCGTCGTCCTGGTCCTCGACCGGCAGGATATGAAATACTGGGGACGCAGGGTTGCGACGCAGGCTGTCATGGAAGAGATGCAATGGGGCACGGGGGTCGCATACATATCCGTGAAGGATACAACAGGCAAGGTCATCGCCAGGTTCGGAAATAGCCCGAGCGAGAAAATCGAAGATTATCAGCGTAAGGCATCCGTAACCGGGGAACCGGGAAACCGCCACAGGCGGTTTGCAAAGAGTGAAAAGCCGAAGTCCCTGGAACTTTTCTTTCTCTTACGGTGGGATCAAGAGCCCATAGGGACTGTCCATGTCGGGCTGAAAACCGACCAAACAAACCATCTTCTGCTAGAGAATCGAAAGCGTATCTTTCTTTGGACGGGCCTGATGGTGCTCATCGGCCTTTGCGCAATGGGGGCGCTCTACCGGACACAAAACCTGCATATCGCCAAAATCCAGGCAATGCAGGAGCGATTACACCAGGCCGAGCGGCTCTCCTCCCTCGGGCAACTCGGGGCGGGAGTGGCCCACGAGATCCGCAACCCTCTGAACGCCATCAGCATGGCTGCCCAGAGGCTTCAGGCCGGCGGCACAAAGGAGAAGTTGGAGCGAATCTCCCATATCATTCAAGACGAGATAAAGCGACTCAACAAGATCGTAGAGGATTTCCTGAGCCTTTCGAGAACCAACCGCTTCGAGTTCCGGACAAAACCCATCACTGGCCTGCTTGACAGGATTTTTTTTCTTCTAAGTGAAGAAGCCGGGCCAAAAAACATCAAGGTCGCCAAGCAGTGGACGAACAGACCGGTTCGGGTCCGCATGGATACGGGAAAAATGGAGCAGGCCCTTCTCAATATTATCCGCAACGCCATGGAATCCATTTCCGGTGAGGGTTGCATCACTATATCGTGCGAGACTCAAGGAAAGAACCGGGTCAGCATCAAGATCGAAGATACCGGCAAGGGGATTGCCGCAGGGGAAGAGAAACGGATTTTCGACCCGTTCCATACGAGCAAGGAAAATGGCGTTGGTCTGGGTCTTGCCATCGCCCATGAAATTGTTTTGGCCCATGGTGGAGAAATCCTTGTGGAAAGTGAAGTCGGGAAGGGATCGACCTTCGAGGTCCTGCTTCCTCTTCAGCTGTGAGGCGGATTAACGGCCCGTTTTGAGAACAGGAAAAGCGCAGAGTCATGCAAGAGCTCGATATTCTGATCGCCGAAGATGAACCGTTTCAGAGGGAAATGCTTTGCGATTTCCTCATCGAGGAGGGGCACCGGGTGGCGGAAGCCGGGAATGGCGAAGATGCGCTGAGGCTTCTCGAAGGCAGCTATTTTGACCTCTTGCTGCTTGATTTCAAGATGCCGGGGCTTACCGGCCTCGAATTACTGAAACAAGCCAAACAACTCAATCCCTCAATCGATGCCGTAATCGTAACGGCTTTCGGCACCATTGAAACCGCCGTCGAAGCCATGAAGGCGGGAGCAAGCGATTATATCGCAAAACCCATAGATTTAAATCGACTCTTGATCCTGATCAACCGTATTGCGCAACACCGAACGCTGATTCGAGAAAACGAAATCCTCAAACAAGAGCTTATGGGAAAAGGCGTGTCCTCGGCGACCATCCACCACGAGAGCCCCAAGATGGCCGAACTGATAAACCTTGCCGGAAGGATAGCGCCAAGCCAGGCGACGGTTTTGATCCAGGGGGAGACCGGCGCCGGCAAGGAACTTTTCGCCAGACTGATCCATCATTTAAGCCCCCGGGCCGAGCGGCCGCTGATTACGGTCAACTGTGCAGCCATCCCCGAAACACTGCTTGAAAGCGAACTGTTCGGGCACGAAAAAGGGGCCTTCACGGGCGCCACACAGCGACGAATCGGTCGATTCGAACAGGCCGCCGGAGGTACGCTCTTCCTCGATGAGATAGGCGAACTCACCCTGCCCGTTCAGGTGAAGCTGCTGCGCTTCGTGCAGGAGCGGGAGTTTCAAAGGATCGGCGGGGAGAGGACCATCAAAGCCGATGTGCGGATCATCAGCGCCACCCACCAGGACCTTGAATCCAAGGTGAAGGAGGGCACGTTTCGCGAGGATCTTTTCTACCGAGTAAACGTCGTTACCATGAAAATCCCGCCGCTCAGGGAACGCCGTGAAGACATCCCTGTTCTGATCGATCATTTCGTGAAACATTTCGCCCGAGAAAACCGCAAGGAAATCAAAGGAGTGAGCAGGGAAGCGCGTGACCTGCTAATCAAGTACCATTATCCGGGAAATGTGAGAGAATTGGAAAATATCATCGAGAGGGCCATAGTGATCGCTCGCGGTGCTGTCTTGTCCGTCGAAGATTTGCCGTTTCAGGAGGCCTTGAGTTCAAACGCCACCTGTTCCAATGACGCCGGGGCTCCGGAAGGAACTCTTCAGCACACTCTCGAATCGATGGAACTCCAGATGATAGAGGAAGCGATGGAAAAGGCCTCTTTTAACCAGAGTCAGGCTGCCAAACTGCTGGGATTGAACGAGAGAATGCTCCGATATAAACTGAAAAAATATGGATTGAAGTGAATTCATTGACTGCGATCACGTATGCATCTTCGGGCGCAACAATGCCTTGCCGAGTCATAAAACCGGATGCTGTCCGTTGATGTCCCACAAGGATAGAGCCAGCCGAGCGTCAGGTGGTATATCCAGCGGGAACGGTTGGTGTTGAAGCAGTCGGGATTGTCCCCGAAGACGAGCGGTTGGGGATCGTGAACAATATTCCGACTGGATTCAATCCTTTGCCAAGCACCTGTCCGATAGGCTCTTACCCGGATGTAAGAGAGTACTAGCGAACCGATAGAAACCTGATAATGTAATGGGGCGCGCTGTTCAGGGCGCCCCGGTTTTTTTTAACTACTTCGCCACAAGATTTTATCCGACGGTGTTTGTGGAGTCGCAGAATGTGATGGTGTCCACCAAATCGCCCGTCCACCATGTGGAGGGGTTGGCCGGGGACAGCATCTGCTTTATGATCGGCAATCCGGTCGAGCAGAGCCTTAACGCTTATTTTGGCGGGCTTCACAAGAACTTTTTCCACCGGGCCTTCTCCGAGTACGGGGAGATGGTCGATACCTACCAGGTGCAAAACTGCCACGCTCTCGCGGGGGAAATCACCTATCTTGCCCTAACGCGTCTCGACCCGGGAATCAATCACCTATCGAGCCGCATTCTTCCCGAATCCCTTGCCGTCTATCCCGTAATGGCGGCAACAGGCGTATCGGATACGGAATGGTCGGCTGTAGTGGCCTGGACCGTGGACATGCTCATAAGCGCCGAGAGGCCTCAAACCGCATGGAGCAACACCGGAGCGGCCGCGATGCCGGTAGTTGCGCCCGGACTCGGACTGGGGAAGGGATGGCAGGACAGGGTTCTAAAGGAGGTCGGAAATTACGGGGACATATTTTCCCGCAATCTGGGCAAGGAGTCGCCTCTCAAATTGGACCGCGGATTGAATGCGAACCAGGCAAACGGAGGCTTGCCGCTTGGCCCGTTTCTCCAGTAGCGGCAGGTGATCGAGGCCCGGTCGCGCGGTAGAGGGGCAATTAACAGCGACTGGCGCCGCAGGGTGGACTAAGCGGAGGGCGGGCCGCGGGCAACCGGCTACTTTCCAAAACAGCCAGCCCTCCCGATGCCTCATGGATATGGACCACCGCTTATCTTCATTCTTTCACGCGCCCCTTTTGGTCTCCTTTTCCAGGAAAAGCGCCCGGACCGACGGGACGACCACAAGCAGCATGATGGGGCCGATAAGCATGCCGCCTACCACAACGGTTGCCAGGGGGCGTTGAACCTGGCTTCCTATCCCGGTCGAAATCGCGGCGGGAAAGAGGCCTATGCAGGCGGAGAGCGCGGTCATGAGCATCGGTCGCATGCGTTGTTCAGCCGCATGGAACAGGGCTTCGCTGCTGTTCATACCAGGGCGGTCCAATCTGAGCTGGTTGTAATAGGTGATTATCAGGATGCCGTCCATGACCGAGATCCCGAAGAGCGAGATGAAACCGATCGCGGCCGAGATGCTGAAGTAAACGCCGGTCACATAGAGCGACAATACGCCACCGGCAGCGGCAAAGGGTATGCCCGCCAACGCCAGCAAGCTGTCGCGAAACGAATTGAATAAACCGCAGAGCATTATGAGAATCAACATGAGGCTGACCGGCACGATGACCTCGAGGCGTTTTCGGGCGGCCTGCAGTTCTCCGAATTCCCCGCTCCAAACGAGCCGGTATCCGTCGGGCAGTTTCACGTTACGAGCGATGAGGCGCCGGGCCCGGGCGACGGCGCCCGCAAGATCGCGGCCCCGCACGCTGAACTTGACCGGGACATATCGCTCGCCACCTTCCCGATAGATATAGGAGGCACCTGTATCCAGAGATATATCGGCAACCTCGCTCAGGGGAATGTAGGCATTTCCTCCTCCGGGCGTTTGACAGCCGACCTTGATGTTTCGTATCGCTTCAATGCTGTTTCGATACTTCGGCGCCAGGCGAACGGTCAGGTTGAACTGGCGGTCGCCTTCCAGGACCGTTGTCGCCACCGTGCCGCCCAAAGCCGCCTGTATCACCGAGGTTATATCTCCGGCATTGAGGCCGTAGCGGGCAGCTTCAGGACGATCCACCCTGATGTCCAAATTAGGCTGTCCGAGGACCAGAAAGATCCCGAGGTCCTCGATTCCCTTGACATGCTGGATCGCATCCCTGACCTGGACCGCGATCCGCTCCAATGTCGCCAGGTCGGGACCGATGACCTTGATCGAGTTCTCGCCCGCCACTCCCGACATGCACTCTTCAACGGCGGACTGTATGTACTGTGAGAAGTCGAAAACGATCCCGACAAACTTCCTGGAAAACTCATCCTGTAATTCCTCGACCAGTCTTGCCTTGGTCATGCCACGAGGCCATTGGTTGAAGGGCTTGAGGTAGACGAACAGTTCGGCCTCGCCGAACCCGCCGGTGTCACTGCCGTTGTCCGGTCTGCCATGTTCGGAGACTACCGTGGAAACTTCGGGATGGCTCAGGATCATTTTCCGCATCCTGCCCACCGTCGGCTCCGATGCTTCCAGCGATATCGTGGGGGGCATCTTTACGTGGATATCGATATTGTCCTCTTCAAGGGTCGGCAGGAATTCGGCGCCAAGCCTTGGGACGAGAAATCCGGCCACGGCCAGGAACAAGAGACTGAGAGCGGCGATGGTTTTGACGTTTCCGATGGACCAACGCAGGACCGGGGTATAGACCGCACGAAGCGCGCGCACTACAACTGTTTCCACCTCTTTGACCCGCTCGGGGAGCAGCAGCGAAGCGAGCACCGGCGTCACGGTGAAGGCCGCTATCAACGCCCCGACCAAGGCATAGGCGTAGGTTTCGGCCATGGGATAGAAAATCCGACCTTCCACACCTCGCATGGCGAAGAGGGGAATGAAGGCAGCCACAATGATCATGGTGGAGAAATATATCGCTTTATCCACTTGAAGAACGCTTATGTAGATCATTCGCATCCGGTCCGTCCAGACCTTGCCCGCCGGTGCCTCACGGCGGGCCGGATCGGTTCCGAACCGCTCTTCAGCGAGATCTTCGAGGAGAAGCTTTTTCTCTTTTTCACTTGCCTGGAGGTTTCGAAATATGTTCTCGACCAATATAACGGCCGAATCGACGATGATGCCGAAGTCAATGGCCCCCATGGACAGAAGGTTGGCGTTTTCGCCCCGAAGCACCATAACGACCACGCTGAAGAAGATCGCAAAGGGAATGTTTATGCCGACGATTACGGCGCTGCGCAGATCGCCCAGGAAAATCCACTGGATCAGGAAGACCAGCAGAAATCCCAGGATGACGTTGTGCAGGACCGTATGCGTGGTGACCGAGATGAGCCAGGAACGGTCGTAGAATGGGACTATCCTTACTCCCGGAGGCAGCGCGCCGTCGCTGTTGATCTTTTTGACCTCCTCCTTCACGCGGGCCAGGACGTCTTTGGTCTGCTGCACCCGGCTCATGACCACGATGCCTTCCACTATGTCTTTCTCCCTATCTCGGCCTGCCCTGCCGAGCCTCGGGACATAGCCGACATAGACTTTAGCGACGTCTTTCACCTGGACCGGAATACCGTTAGACTGGGTGAGGACGATGTTTTTGATATCGTCGACTTTCCACCCCCTGGTAAGATCCGCGGCGCCTCCGTCGTCTATCAGGCCGATACCCCGGATATTCACGGACTGCTGGCCGATGTTGATGGTGCGGCCGCCCACGTTGATATTGGAGTTCCCGATGGCCGCGATCAATTGGGGTATCGTCACGTTGCAGGCTTCGAGCTTGTGGAGGTCGGCCTCGACTTCGAATTCCTTGGTTGTGCCGCCCCAGGCGTTCACTTCAATCACGCCCGGGACCATGAGCAGGCGGCGCTGGATGATCCAGTCCTGGACTGTTCGCAGATTGGTCAGACCCAAGTTCGGGGGACCGACCAACTGGTAGCGATAGATCTCATTGCTCAGGCTCGATTCTTCGATATCCGGTGTCACGCCGTTGGGAAGACTTACATTCTGCTGGAGCTTGAGGGCTGTTTGGGTGAGGGCGAAGGAAAGGCCAACGTTGTCTTTGAAGGTGACCCGGACGAAAGAAAGACCGTAGTACGACGTCGAGCGAATGGCCTCGACTCCCGGCGTAGCGGCAATGCCTACTTCTATTGGAATCGTGTAGTAGCGCTCCATCTCTTCGGCAGACTGGCCGGCGGCCTGTGCGCTGATTTCGAGAATCACGGGCGCCGGATTCGGGTAGGCCTCGATGTCCAGTTTCGAGTATGCGGCAAATCCCGCCGCAAGGAAAACCGGCAGAATCAGCAGTATCAGCGGGCGCCGGATCAGGACGAACTCGAAGAAGTGACTTTAACATGGGTGGTCTCGATCTGTTTTATAACTCGCAATCAGGCAGCTTTTTCCCTGGGTGAATGCTCTTCAGGGTGACGCATTCGCAAGCGCGTTGCTGAGGAACAGCGCCCCTTCCGAGGCGACCATCTCTCCGGCTCGCAGGCCGGCCACGATCTGATCGTACCCCTTCTGCCTCAGGCCTATCTTGACCTCGCGCCTGGCGAAAGTATGTCCGTCGGTGGTGACCCAAACCGTCATCGTACCGTCACCTTCCCGGACCACGCCGTCATACGGGACGGCTACGGCGCGGACCGGGCTACCGGTTCGGATCACAAAGGCAGCGAGCATTCCGGGCTTGAATTCATGCTTCGGATCGCGGACCTCGGAGCGCACCAGGAGCCGATGGGAGTTCGGATCGACAGATTCCCCCATGGTGGAAAGCTTTCCTTTGAACACCCGCCCCGGATAGGCCATTACTTTCACCTTAACCTCCTGCCCAACGTGGAAAAGAGGGCTGTCGCTCTCAGTGACGTAGGCGAGCATCCACATGGTCGAGATGTCGGCGACTGTATAGGGGGCAGGCGTCGCGCCGGGCTGCACGAAGAGCCCGGGCTGTGCGTTTCGGGCAACGATTTTACCTGATATCGGACTTGGCACAACCATTGCCGGGTCGATCCGGCGCAGGGCCACGATGCGATTCATTTCGGTTTCGGTCTTTCCGAAGACGCGCAGGGCGTTGCGCGCCGCCTCGAACGCGCCCTCCGCGGTTTGCTGGTCGGAAATCGCCTGTTGAAGGTCCTTCAGGGCGATGCCCTGGGTCGCGTAGAGCCGCCTGGCGCGAGCCAGTACGAGGGTTGTGAGGTCGCGGGTCGCTGCCGCGGCGATCAAGGCCGATTCGGCCTGTGCAAGATCGGGACTGTCAACCGTAAAAAGCCTCCTGCCTTTGACTACATTATCTCCGAGCTTTGCAAATGTTTGTATTGTTCTTCCCTGGAAGGGCGAAAAGACCTGGACCGTTCTGTCTTCGTTGAAGTCGATGCTGCCCACCGCCTCCCGCTGCATCTGGAAGAGATGCTCTCCAGCCGGTTGCACCCTGACCAGCTTGAGTTGTGCTTTGTCCAGTGTTATCGTCCCGAAGGAAGGGAGGCCGCCTGTGGTCCGGCCAGGCGATTGATCCGCCTCGTCCTGTCGCGTGAGGGCAGCTGCGAGCCCCGGGCCGGCCGAGGGCCCTGACTGATTGGCGGAGCGGGCAAAATATATGCCGGTCGAGATGACCAGCGCAGCAGTTGCCACAGCCGCCAGCAGGATAATTCTTTTATCGAGCCGCATGGTTTAACCTCCTTCTCCTTAGCGCCCTGTTTTACCGTGATGACGTAATGCGCGCCGAAGCGCCGCCGGAGCGGTTCCACCAGCCGCCGCCCAGCGCCTGGAATAGCGCCGCGGTGTCCGCAAAGCGGGCGGCCCGAGCCTGTACGAGGCTGATCAGCGCCTGGCGATAGGCCTGATCGGCGGAAAGGAGCGCCACGTAATCCGTGTAACCGAGGGCATACTGCCGCCGCGTAATGTCAAGGGTTTTCCTGGCGGCACGTTCGGCGACCAATGCCACCAACAGGGCGTTGGCATCGGACTCGATGGCGTGGAGCGTGTCCGCCACGTCCCGGAAGGCGGTCAGGACCGTGTCGCGATACTGGGCCTTCGTTTGTTCGAGGCCGGCTTCGGCAGCGCGTTTTCTGTGCAGCAAGGCGCCCGCGTCGAAAATCGTCTGTGTCAGGCCTGACCCTATATTCCAGAAGCCGTTTCCGGGAATGAAAAGGTCGGTCATTTGCGTAGCCGTGGTGCCTAAATTGCCGCTGAGGAGGATTTGAGGCAGCATGTTGGCGACTGCAACGCCGACCTGGGCGCAGGCGAAATGCAGTTGTTCTTCGGCAGCGCGTACGTCCGGTCGCTGCTCCACCAGCCTGGAGGGCAAAGAGACCGGCAGTTCCGCAGGCAGATGCAGCGTATCGAGATCGAATCTTTCCGCCATGTGTTCGCTCGGGAAACGGCCGGTCAGCGCCTTCAATTGGTCGCGCAGCCAGTTGCATTGGAGCGGCGGAAGCGCCGCCGCGCCTGGGCCAGCGCGGATTCCTGCGCGGCCACGTCGAGCCCGCACACATAGCCAAGCGCCAGCCGGTTGCGCGTGATATCGAGCATCCTGGTCTCTATGTCTATGATGCTTCGCGTCGAGGCTATCTGCGCGCGCAGCGAGGCCTCCTGTATGGCCGCAGCCACAACGTTCGAGGCCAGGGTGAGATAAGTCGCTTCCAACTGGAAGCGCTGGTAATCGGCCTGGGCCGCCAGAGATTCCACCTGCCGCCGGTTGGCGCCAAACACGTCCGGCGTGAAGCTCACTGCGACCTGACCGGTATAGAGATTATATATTGGAGTGCCAGAGTTAAGCGTTGGCGAAATGGTCCCCGTGGCTTCCTTTATGCGGTTGGCCGTACCACCGACCTGGACCGACGGGAAGTATTGGGCCTGCTGGGCTTTTACGTTCTCACGGGCCTGGTGCAATGCGGCCTGCGCCGATGCGACCGTGGGATTGGCTGCAAGCGCCCTTTCGATGAGTTTGTTCAGGTGCTGCGACCTGAAGAGTTTCCACCACTGCGCCGGGATATCCATACCTTTGACGAAGCGCCGTCCCTCGCCGCCCGGCACAGCGGGCGACGAGCCGGTCACTTTTAAAGGCTTCCGTGTATAGCCGCTGACAGCCGGCGCCGCCGGCCGATGGAAATCCGGCCCAGCAGCGCAACCCGAAATCAGGGCTGCAATTGATAGTAAAACCGCTGTGAGGGTGACACGCTTTGCCGGCACGGCATGCTTTTTCTCGACACAGGCCGCTTCCCCTCTGTGACGTACCGCTTTGACCAGCAGTGCGATATTTTCTGTAAAACTACTCATTAACAACTGCCTGAATATTCGTTGGGCTGTCCGCTTGCCGGGTTTCGATAAACCACTCGGGGAAAAGACGATGTAAGGCTGGACCCCGTACACACGGATACGAACCAACTCGCCTCACTTCACCGGAGCCCCTCTTTTCACTCACGAAGCGACAGCACGATGACGTCGCCCAACGACATTCCGATCGGCAAAGTATCCCCTTCGGGGCAACGTACACAATCCGAGGGACGCCTTACCAAGACCTTCATTTCATCAGGAGCCGTATTTTGCGCGCTGAGAGCTAATACCGCCCAATCACCGACAAGTTTGCGCCAAATATGTGACGTTTACGTTGCGATTATTATTTTTATACTTATTGAAGGAGCAAA